>NZ_JBIBWD010000018.1:0-161159 GCF_043080985.1 Streptomyces sp. NPDC014894 | reverse complement strand
ATCGACTCGGACCCACCAGCACCAACCAGCTACCTGATCACCCCAGCTCAGAAGCCCATCAAACGCACATGATCACTGGGCGGGAACAGTCGAGGTCTTCTTGGGCATGGTGGATTCATTCCTTCCGAACTTCGGTTGCCGCCTGTGCGGTCTCACCCCCCACGAGGGCGTCGCGGCCGATGTACGGGCCGACGGCGTCCGGAACCAGGCGGCGGAGCTCGGTCGGGTCGAGAGCTTTCGCCTCTCATCGCACCGGGCGGGCACGGCCGGGGTGCGGACGCATGTCGGCGGGAGAGCGATGACCGCGGCGGGCGCCTGCTCCTTTCCCCGACAGATTCGGCACCTCCCTGCCAGGTCCTGGGCTACTCGTTCGGGTGATGTGCGGTCTGCCCGGACGATGCCGGATCTGGGTGGGCAGGCTTCACGGAGCCGAATCCGTGAGGGGGACTGGTGGGATTTTCACGTGAGTACGGGAACGGGATCAGTGAGGGGCCGACTCCGGCGGACAGGGCGGGGGCGCCGGTTCTGCCGTATCCGAGTGGCTGGTCCGCGTTGGCGTTCTGCGGCGAGGTGCGGGCGGGCGCCGTTCTGACGCGGCCGCTCGCGGGGGAGGACGTGGTGCTGTACCGGTTGCGGACGGGGGCGGTGCGGGCCGTGCGCCCCTACTGTCCGCACCTGGGTGCGCATCTCGGTCTGGGGCGGGTGGAGGGGGACGATCTGGTGTGTCCGTTCCATCGCTTCGCGTTCGGCCCCGACGGAGCGTGTGTGCGGACGGGCTACGGCACCCCGCCGCCCAGGTTGGGGCTGGAATCGCTGCCGGTGCGCGAGGCCAACGGTGCCGTGTTCGTGTGGCGGCATCACGACGGGCGTGCGCCGGACTGGTCGATTCCCGACTGGCATGTGATCGGCCGGCAGCCCGCCCGCAGCGCCGCGTGGGAGCTGGCGGGGCATGTGCAGGAAGTGATCGAGAACTCGGTGGACGTCGGGCACTTCGCCACGCTCCACGGCTGGAAACGGGCGGACGTCGGCGGGCCGGTCGCCTATGACGGAGCGGGCTTCCATGTGTCGCTGCGGGCACATGAATCGACGCCGCTGCTGGGAGACTTCGAGGTCGAGGTGGAGGTGGACGGATACGGGCTGGGGTGTCTGCATGCCGATGTGCACACGCCGCGGGTCGGGCTGCGGATGTGCACGATGGTGATGCCGACCGCGATCGGCCCCAACCGGATGCAGTTCCGGCAGCTGAACCGGCTCGCGTTCAGCGAACCGGAACGGCTGCCGGGTCCGCTCGCCCGTGCGGTGAGCCGGACCGCCGCACGGCTGCTGAACCGTACGATTTTCCGTGCCAGCTGCGAGTTCACCGCCGCGGACTTCCCTGTCTGGCACCACAAGCAGTACCGGCAGCCGCCCCGTCTCGCCCACGGCGACGGACCGATCGGCCCTTTCAGGCACTGGGCACGCCGCTTCTACCCCCCGTCCGCCGACGCCGCCATGCGCGGCTGATCGCAGCTCCGACCACGCTGATCGGCGCCTGTGTCGAAGCGGCGGGCCCGGTGTACCAGCCCGCTTCGGTGCCGCGCCGCCCGGCCAGGAGAAAGTGAAGGCGGCCCTCTGGCCGTGTATCCAGGTCAGTCTCAGCGCCGCCCTTCTGCTGGACCGGGCCAGCGCCGAGGATGATGCCCGGTGGCTGACCGCCGCAACGCGGGAGCGGGGGGAGGCACCACCGGGACCTATGCCGCACGGTACGCCGTGGCGCAGGCCCGGGAGCTCACGGAGTGGGCCGACCCGCCGCCTGGTGAGCACGGGGGTGCCGCTGCCGACAGTGCACCAGTCCGCCGCGATGGGTCTGGTGAGCGCCGCCGCCGACGAAGTCGTCGAGCGATGGCGAGCCGATCCGGAGGAGGCGGTTGTCCTGGTGCGTGAACCGGTGGCCAGCGGCGCTCACTGCGGACGAAGTCCGCTACCAGACGGTCGACTCCGTGGTGCTGGCCGGTCTGCCGGCGCTACCCGCGGCTGACCCACCACCGGCCAGGGCGCCGTCCCGCTGAACCGGCCGAGTCAGAACGTGTCTCCGCCGACGGGTTCGCCGGCCGGCCGAGAGGAAGAACCTGGCCAGGAGGCTTTACTGCCCTCGACGTTGGCGACCATCCTGCGCAGCACCTTGAGCGCGGCTACGTACTCTTCGTCGCTGATGCCCTCGTGGACCACACCGCGCAGCTGGGTCACCAGCTCGCGCAGCCGCACCCTGGCAGCTTCCCCGGCATCGGTGAGCTGCAGGCGCTGCCCGGTGTCGATTCTGAGCCAGCCGCGGTGGACCAGCTGGTCGATGACACGAGCGATCTCGTGCGGCCCGTCCGCGAGGGGCGTCAGCTGGATGACGACCTCCTCACGGCTCGGTGTCGCGGACCCGCCGTTCACCCGGTTGAGCACCCAGTACTGCGGCTGCGTGACGTCGATCCTGGCCATAGCGTCACGCAGCTGCCGAGTGACGGCCGCATGCGCGAGGCCACTCCAGTATCCGATGGGCTGAGTGGCCAGCATGTCGTCGGTGGCGGCCGGATCAGCCGGCGCCTGATCGGTGGCGGTGTCGGTCAGGGGTCTCATGATGGCGACGCTATATCCCCCATCCGAGGGATGAATAGTCGTACCGGCCAGGGAGGGCAACTGTCCGCACACAAGGAGCTGAGACGTCCGTTCACCCGGACGGCCCGCTGTCCGTTGACAGAAACCGCTTCGTCATTCAGTCCCCTACCGGAATTCAACGACGCACCAGGTGGAAACGATCGCCCTCTTCGCGCTGACGTCGACCCGGTCCTTCACGGCACTGTCCGCGGTGTTCATCCTCGCCTCCGGCCGGACTGCCGTCCCGGCCCGTCCGGAGTACGCCCCCGGGGGGGCCGGCTACCGGAGGCGTCCGAACAGGCGGCGGCTCTTCACTCCCGCCGCCGCGCGGGCAGCAGGCTCCTCCGCCTGTCGCCGGGCGACACACTCGGCCTCTGCGGCGGCTGCCCTCCGGCCGGCGTCGTCACAGTGGCACGTCCCGCACACGGACAGATCACCGGCCTTCGGCACCAGGCTGTGTACGGTGGCCTCCTCCCAGCGCTGATCCGTGAACTTCGCCCCACACCCCCGCACACGGAGCGCTGCGCCTCCCGTTCGGCGGCACGGCGCCGCTTGTACTCGGCGTCGGCGCGGGCAGCCCGGCCGCGGTAGAGGGAGTCGCCGTCGGGGTTGTCGAGCGCGGCGGTCAGCATCTGCTCGCCGGTTCTGTCGAACGTCATCACACCACCGCGTCCGCGCCGTGCTCCTGGAGCCGCTCCAGGGTGGTGACGACCACGGGCACCGCCTGACCGTAGTCACCGACGGTGATCATCCAGTGGTAGGTGTCGTACCGGCGCGGCTTGGCGACCAGTTCGTGGGTGTCCTCGGTTTCCTCCGGCCTGCGGGCCGGGTCAGCAGTCGTCCGGCCCGCACACGAACCTGCGCACGGCCGGACCCACCGTGCAGACGCACCCCTTGACCGATGTCTGGCGGCTACTGCCGGCCAGCGTCCAGTACTCCTTGAACGACCGAAATGTTCGTTACCGACGTCACGAGCGATATCCACACAGCCTCGGCGGCGAGTGTGGGGCCCGGGACCGTCGGTCCCGGGCCCCACACGGGTATCGCTCACGCCGGTGACCGGCCGGTCGTCACCCTTCCTTGAGCCTGGTCACGATCCACTCGCCGAGTTCGCGGGTCATGGTGGTGTGGCCTTCGTTGGTGGTGGCGCACTTGAAGTCGTGGAGGTCGCTGCGCTCGGAGTCGATCTTGGCGTAGAGGGCGTCGTGGTCGTTGATGTCGGCCGACGCGACGGCGCTGATGGTGGGGACGAAGGTGGAAGTGTTGTGCGTGAGGTCGGCCTCGGTCCTGTTGACGCGGCCGGCGAGCATGGCGGCGATGCCGAAGCCGGCGGCGTCGCCGAGGGCGGGGGCCTGGGGGAAGAGGCCGCCGGGAGCGCCGTCGAGTTCAGGGAAGCCGGTGGTGCGGATCTCGGTCGGGTCCTGGCCGGGCTTGTCGATCCGGGCGACGGTCTGCGAGCCCCGGGCCTGGGTGTCGAGCTGTCCGATCAGTGCCGGTCCGTAGGCGGCCATCGCGGTGTCGCCGGCGGGGATGCTGTTGCCGGCGCCGGTGCCGGTGCCGTTGGCGACGCCGAGCAGGCGGGGGATCTGGGGCCAGTTGCCCATCCGCTCCAGCGCGGCCAGGAAGTCGGTCCGGTCCTGGTGCCGGCCGTCGGCGGCGTCGAGGGTGGTCCCGGCGGCGGTCTCCAGGTGCCAGCGCAGCATCTGGCGTGCGGCGGGGCTGTTGACCAGATGGGAGAAGGAGTTGTAGAGCGGCGTGGCGGGGCCTCCCCAGTGTTCCTTCACGTAGTGGGCGAACGCCTGGACTCCCAGGGGCAGCCACGCGCCGTTGTGCGGGGTGTCGTAGGAGAGGTAGGTGGAGACCTCGTGCTGCATCCGCTGGCGTTCCATCTTGGCCAGGGCGTAGCGGGTGACCAGTCCTCCCATGCTGAAGCCGCCCACCGTCAGCCTGGCGTCGCCCTCGCGGTCGGCGATCGTCCGCATGACGCACTCGATCGCGAGTTCGGCGTTGTCGATGACGGACGCGGTGCGGTCGGCGAAGCCCAGCAGGACGACGTCGAAGCCCGCCGCGCGCAGAGTGGAGACGAACGGGTACTCCCCGTTCTCCAAACCGTCGTACAGAGCGTCGACGTTGGTCCCTCCGGGGGCGAAGCCGTCGGCGAGGATCACCGGCCGCTTGAGAGCCGTCTGGCCGGGTGAGCTGTGGAAGACCCAGGCGGTCCCGCTGGTGGACGCGTTGCGCAGGTCCCACTTGGCGTCCCAGGGGGCGGCTTGCGCGGCCGCGGACGCGGCCCCTTCAGGGGTACCCCAGATGTTGACGACGGGCTTGGGCATACTTTTCGACGTCTCCTCGCGTGTGACGGCTGGTCGTGCCGAACGCTCCATGATCACCTTGTGACCGCACCGACCTCGCCGGAACGCCCGGGGCTCACTCTTCCGGGTACGAAACAGCCTGTTCACGCCCGCTCGTATGCGGGCGCATGCTAAGAGGCCGGTGAACCCGACAGATTGACCGGGTGGGGCAGACGCGCCAAGGGCGACCACGCCCACAGCCGACAGGTCCTCTCCCAAGACCAATGACCAGACAGGTCCCAGCCCGGTCGGTCGGCTGATGCCGGCCCTCCGGGAGTCGGCCATGGGCCAGGCGGTCCGGAGAGAGTGCGCGGGGCAGGGGACGGCGGCGTTGGCGCGAGCCGTCTTCGCGGCCTCCTGTCCCGGGGCCTGTCTCACCGAGCGGGAGCACAGAACCCCCGAACGGTGACGATGAACGACCGTCAGCCGGATGCCGGTGGCGCCCCGGTGGACACGACAGCATGTGCCTGGAGCGATGCGCGGGACACGATGCGTCACACTGAGCCTCCGTCAGCTTGAAGCCGCAGGTCAACGGGCTGGTGTGATCGGCTCTCGGGGTGCTCACGCTGATCGTGGGCGGGAGTCAGCGGAGAAGATCATCCGTCAGCGGTTGACTTCGCGGTTCGTCAGGACGAGCAGGGCACGCAGGAGTCGGGGGCGCGGGCGGGGTCGGTGCGGAGTTTGGTGAGGGTCCGCCAGTTCTTGAGGTGGGCGAAGCTGTGCCCGACCGGGGCGCGTCCGACGGCGAGGACGCGGTTGGCGGTCTTCTGGCTCGGGGTGAGCTTGTGGGTGCGGGTGGCGGTGTATGTAGCCGGTGATGATCACGGGGGCGAGGATGTCGTTGTCCAGGCCGCGGAAGCCGAGGTCGGCCAAGGCTCCGAGGCCGGCGGCGCGCAGGTAGGCCAGGATGTGGTCGTGGCGGGCGGCGGTGTGTCGTGGGTGCGGCCGGGCCGGGCGGCGGATATCCGGATCAGGCGGCCGTTCTCGTCGGTCAGGGCGAGGAAGTGCAGGCCATGGCTGCGGTGCTCGCCGGAGTAGTTCCGTCGGTCGGCCTTGCCGGTGCGGCGCCTGGTGCGGATGAGGGTGCCGTCGATCAGGACCAGCTCCCCGCCCTGTTCGGCGACCTTTTTCAGGGCTCGGTCCAGGCGCGGGGCCTGGGCGGCGAGCAGTCCGATCAGCTCGCCCCGCCAGCGGCGGACGGTGGATTCGGACACGTCGTCGCCGCCGGCCATGTCGGCCGGGCGCTGGTCGTGGCGCGGTACGGCCAGGACGATCACCGCGATCTTCCCCGACGGCAGGATCCGCCACCTGGACCGGATTTCCGTCAGGTGACGCCGCAGCGGATCGGCGAGGTGGTTGACGGTGCGCGTGGACAGCGGCAGACGGCGCTGGTAAACAAGCGGGCAGGTTTCCTCGGCGCGCTCTTTGGTATTCGTCACACAATTCCAACGGGTGCCGGAGGCACCCTGGTTGTGCCGGTGCCGAGCCGCTCCGAGCGGCGGTGCTCCTGGTCACAGGCGGGTGGTGAACCGGCCGTCGGGCAGTTTGCGGAGCCGGCCGCGATCGACAAGTCTGACCAGCTTGCCGCGTAACGGTTCCAGCTTGGCCCGCACGCCGACGTCCACACCCACCACCTCGCCGACCTCACGGGCCATGAGCGGTTCAGCTGCCTGCCGCACGGCGGTGATGATGCGCTGGTAGTCCCACGGGAGCGAGTCCTCCCCCACTCCCGGTTCGCGATGCGGGATCAGCATCACCGCCCGGCCGCCCACCTGCCCGGCCTGGGCGCGTTCCTTGGCGAGCTGCCCGGTCATCCGTTCAAGGACACGTTCGGCGACGGCGAGTTCATCCCGCTCGGCCCGCACTTCCGCCAGCTGTTTGGCCAGCACCTCTTCGAGTTCGTCCAGTTCCGCGCCGCGCGGTGATCCGTTCCAGCGACTCGGGATCCAGCATGCACCGGATCGTCGAGGGCCGTCCGGCCCCAGCGGGCAGGAATTGGAATGCGCTTACGCTCCAGATTGAATGGCGACGAAGCGGCTCGTCACGAGTGCGCCCAGGGCAGACGAACCGCCTCGATTTCAAAGTCGTTCAGCAACGCGTCAATGAGGGCCGGGGGCCCGGCGATCTTGGTGGCCCACAGGTCGTAGTCGGTGCACAGGACCCAGGAGCGGTCATCGGCCCAGAGGTTGGACGGGCTGAAGTCCGCATCGGACTGGTCGTAAAGGATCTCGGCGTCGCCGAGCCGACCCGCCCGCACGTGGAGGTTGTCGAAGTCGGTGGCTCCGAGCATCAGCGGGTTGTAGTAGGCCAGGCAGCGGGTGTCGGGGCCCGCGGGGCTGTACTGGGCGAGGATGGTGATCAGCCGGTTCCAGGTCTCACGGTCCAGGCTCCCCTCGGTCGGCGGGATCAGACCCAGCGGCCAGCTGCCCTCCTTCCTCGCCGAGGGAAAGCAACGGTAGGAGGGCATCAGCCCGTCGGGCACGGCCGGGTCGCCGGTCCTCCGGGCGAGTTCGGCCCAGCGCAGCCGTCGCCACCCGGGGCCCGGGTGCTGGGCGCGGCCCAGCCCTCCTCCTGTGGCGACGCCCACGGCGTTGAGGTCAATGCCCGCCACGATGTGGGGCGGGGTGCTCCCGTCTGCCAGACGTGCCTGGTGGTACTCGTGGTACGACACATCGGCCGGCCCCTGCTCGTGCTCGTACATGGCGCTGAGCACCCACACCGCGTCAGGCATCGCCGGAGGCATGAACCCGGTCAGGCCGTCACCGCACAGCTCCAGCAGCCAGTCGGTGGCCCCGGACGGCACGAGCGGCCACAGGCTGGAGATCGGGTTCGGTTCCTCGGACATCCACTCATGATCCCAGGCGCGCATCCGCCCTTCCGCGAGGGGCCGTCATGCCGCCGCCCCGAACCTCGCCGCCCGAGCCCGTTTCCAGCATCTGGCCGGGATGACGAGGCGTATCGCAAGAACCGACAAGCCGACCGCTGACCAACGATCTACACCCCAGACAATCGCCCACGACCAGTGTGAGCACCCCGAGAACGGGTCACACCAGCCCTTTGACCAGCGACTTCAAGTTGGTGGAGGCTCACTCCCCGCCGGTGGAGAGCACTCCGCCCAGCGGGCCCAGCCGGTGGACTCACCCGCCGGATCCGCTCAACGGCCGGCCCCCGGGCCGCGATGGCGTCCGGGCTGCTGCGGACGGTGCGCCCGCTGCTCGTCCGCGCGCACCGGCCGCGACGGCACGTCGGCGTCGTCCGGTGCGGCGTACTGGGCCGCTCTCTCTCGGCATTGCTCGCCCGCTCGCTTGGACGCCTTCTGGCGGCGGCGCCGACGCGGAGGGCCGCCGGGGTGCTGGAGGAGCCCCAGCCGGTTCCGGCGTGACACCAGGGTCAGGGCGTCGCCGGGCCGCGCGGGACAGCGCGGCATCCGCGAGCGGTCCCTCCGCGAAGCCGTCGCGTACGTGCAGACCGGGCTCGATGAAGGTCATGGTGACGGCCGTCTCCGTCCGGCCGCGCCGGTCTCCTGGGTGGAGACGCGGTCGCGTGACCGAGCGGGCGGGACCGTAGAACACGGACTTCGCCAGTGCTGTGACCGGGGTTGGTTCACCGTGGTCGGGAGATGGCTCACGAGACGAGCGCGGTCCGCGAGGCGGGTGGTATTACTGGTGCATGCAGGAAGAGACCGCGCGGTCCGCGATCGACACGTTCATCTCCGCGTTCAACGCCTCGGACGACAGGTATGTGACTGCGCTGCTCTCCCAGGCCCTCACCTCGGACGTGGTCTTCTGGGGACCGTTGGGCCGCAGTGAGGGGATCGAGGCAGTCGAGCGGTTCGTGCTGGACATCCGGCGCCACCCCGCGGGGACCGGCACGATGGTGCGCTGTTCGGCGGTGGACATGCCGGACGAGTGGGCCCGGTACCAGTGGGTCTTCACGACGCCGGATGGAGGCCCCCGCCTGGCGGGAACGGACGTCGTCCATCTGCGGCGGAGCCTCATCGACCAGATCATCGTCTTCGCGGGGGAGATCGAGCCGTCCGCCTCCTGAGTCATTCTCCTCTGGTGCCGTCCTTCTCCTGAACCGTCCCCGTTCGGGGCTCCGGGTCTGCCCAGCCCCAGCCTGCGGTGGGCCGGATCCTGAGTGGGCCGAACTCGTCGACGCGAAGACCCGGTCGGGGAAACGGTCCAGGACATGCTCGATCGGTCCGGCTTCGCCTCGCGGTCGGAATCGATGGATCCCCTCCAGGTCTTGGGATGGGAAGCTCTCACCCGCCGACGGGCCCGGCCCGGGCGGCGGCCGGGCGCGCTGTGCTCGTGGCGGGACGGATCCGTTCGGGAGCACCTCGTGGTGGGCTCTGCCTCGGCACCGGTGCGCCCGGACGGATGGGGAGAAGGGGTGGGGTGGTCAGGGCGCGGCGATGAACGTCCAGCCGGTTTCGAAGGCTGCCCACGCGCTGAGGGCGATCAGGGTGCCGGAGGTGGGGGGCGCGTCGACGGGTTCGTGGTCGAGGATGCGGAGGCGGCCTCCGCATGCCGAGCCCGCCGCGCCCGTATCGACCCCGTCACCCCTCACGCGCGACGGGGACGGGCCGGGGAGCCGCGGGTCAGCTCGTCCAGGCGTCGGAGACGCAGGTGTTGGGGTCGCGGGTGGTCCATTCGACGGCCACCGTGCCGTCGAGCCTGGTCAGTGTGTACTTGTCCTCCTTGTACCAGAGGGCCTCGGCGACCCGGCTGCCCTGGGGGTAGATCCGGTTGAGGGTGTGGGTCCGGCTGCTCTCCGGCGTGGCGCTGGAGCTGGTGGTGGTCTTGAGGCCGCGGCTGATGGTGGTGCCGAGGGAGGCGGTGAATCCCGTGTAGGCGAAGGAGGCGTCGGCGGTGACGGAGATTCCGGTGGCGGTCTGGACCGCGGGCGCGTTGGGGGTGGTGAGGCCGACGGCGATCTGCTGGGTCCTGGTCTGCTGGGTGGCGCCGCTGTGGTCGTAGTAGTGCGCCAGCTTCCAGTAGCCCTGGCGCTTCAGCAGGTAGTACGGGCTCTCGATGCCCAGCCGGGTGCGTGGCAGGGCGGAGTCCGTGATCAGCGGGAACGGCAGGGCGACCTGCCCGATCAGGACGGGAGCGGTCTGCTGCTGGGACGGCTGCCCGAAGCCGGTCAGCCGGACCACGTCGCCGATGTCGCTCGGGCCGGCCGGTACCGGCGCGAGATCGAGCACCGGCCGGTACTCGTCCTCGGGTTCGAGATCCCAGACGTTCGTCGCCTGCGGCGGACGGTGGAAGAAGTCCTGCTGGGTCTGCGTTCCCGAGCCCGTCGCGTTGCCCTGGAGGCCCAGGTAGAGGCCGGTGCGCTGGTTGACGATGTGGTGGCCGCCGCCCGGAGCCTCCCGTACGAGCCAGGTGTGCAGCGCGGCGGGGCCGGTCTGCAAGGTGTTCTGCTCCAGCTTGGCCGAGGGTGCGGCGCTGCTGTCCACGACCGTGGCCACCAGCCCGCTGAACTTGTTGGCGATCAGATGGCCGCCGTCGTCCAGGGGGAAGATGTGCCATACCTGACTGGTGCGGTACTGGCCGGTGTCGAGCCGCCAGGTGTCCAGCCTGTTGCCGGCATGGGTCGAATTCCCCGCCACATTGAGAACGATGCCCGACTTGCGGTTCCTGAGCACGTAGCTGCGCCCTGCGCTGATGGCCATCCGGTCCCTCCCCTGTGAGTCGAGTCCTGTGGGCTTCCGTCACTGTCCGGCTCCGTACGATTCGTCGGCAAGTGGCACTTGCCGGCCACAGCGATTCCTGGCCGCGGCCCACGGCTCTTCCTGCGGCCGCCATCGATCGCGAGGGCCGCAGCGGCCCGGAAGCGCGTTCCGAAGTACGCCCCCAACCCGGTTCGCACGTAGCCGCCGGTCTCCGGGGACGGGTTCCGGTCGTTCTGTCGGGGCCGCAGGGGGGTGACGGAGGTGTGCGGCTCCGTGCGAGCGGGGAACCGGGCGGCCCGTCGTGGAGTTCCGGGCCCAGGTGGGCACCTGGCGCGCATCCGGGCGAGCGGCCGTTCGGGCTGGTGGATCCGGGCCCGGGGGCGGTGTGCGGCCGTGCCCGACAGCGGCGGGATCCGGGGGAGCTTCCCAGCCCCCGGGAAGGCCGACTTCCCCGGACAGGGGAGGTATGCGCCATTCCACCTCTGTGCGACAGCAATGGGCTTTCTGTTCGATTTCTGGTGAACGCGAGGTGTGGTCTGCTGTGCCCGGCTCGGCATGACCGCTTCTTCACCCGCTGACCGGCGGGCGTCCGTGGCCCCCGCACCGGCCGGCCGCCCTTCCCTGCCCGGCGTTCGTCCCACCCGACAGCCCGCCCCGCCCCCGCTCCCCGTGCGGGGGCGGTGTTCGAGAACGGACGGTCCATGACCATGGCTGACCGGAGCCCCGTGGAGATCTCCGGCGACCGCGCCCGCGATCGCGCTTCCCCCGGCACCGTGGCCGTCCGCGCCGGACGGCGGCCGCCGGGCCGGACGGGCGGGGACGTGGCGGGTGGGCCGCCGAGACGGCCGGTGCTCTCCCGTCCCGCGCCGGAGAGTTCCCCACGCGGTGCTCGCGGGCGATGTCCGCGCGACGCCGTCACGGCCGGACACGGCCACTGACCGGCAGCGGGGCCGGGGGCTGGGCGCGGTCTCCCCGTCCGGAGTGCCGCACACACCGACAGGGCACGGCCGGCCTCGCCGCGTTCCCTGTTCCAGGGGCGGACGATCCGTCCCCCGGATTTCACCTTCTCTGAGAGGAGTACGGATCATGGCATTCATGCGGTACAAGGCGACGGGCTTCAGCTGGGTGCTGGCGCATCCGGCGGGCAGTGAGTGGCGGCTGCTGTTCTCGCAGGGCATGGAAGGCGCCCTGGTCAGCGAAGAGCAGCGGATAGGGGCGGACTACCTCACCGCGCTGGCGCCCCAGCTGTTCAACTTCCAGGACCGGGGCCTCTCCCTCGGCGCCGTACTCCTGTCCCGCCCGGGTGAGAACCGGCAGAGTCTGTTCTTCTCGGGCGACAACCACTACTGGTACGACTGGGAGCAGGGACGGATCGTCGGCCAGGGGCCGTGGACGGCACTGGCGAACTGGGGCACCGCGCTCCCCGCCGGCTGTCGCTCGGAGATCGACGCCCTGTTACAGGCGCCCGACGGCACGGGCGGAACGCGGCAGACGTACGTCTTCAAGGCCGGGCGGGTCCTCACCCTCAACTGGTCCACCGGCGTGGTGCGCGAGGCCCTGATCACCGACGGCCCGGACGCGTCGGGCTCCGCGGGCTGGGCCGGGCTCCCGGCAGAGTTCCGCTCCGGCCTGGACCATGTGGCGCCGTACAAAACGGCGGCCGACGGGACCCGGCAGAGCCTGCTGATCAAGGGCGGCCAGGGCGTCCTGCTGAACTGGAAGACCGGAGTACTGGCCTCCGGCGCACTGGACCGGCTCGGCGTGCCGGGCCTCGCCGCGCTCCCCGAGCACTACCGCGGATCCCACCGCCAGGTCACCGGCCGCTGGACGGGCACCACGGGAAACCAGCGGATCGAGCTGCGCGTCGATCTGGAGGGCGACCGGTCCCTGGGAGTGATCAGCGGCGACCTGTTCACCGGCGACACCTGGACCGACTCCTTCCGCACCCCCTCCGATCTGAGTGTCGTAGCGGGCGGCAGCCACTTCGTCGTCTCCAGCCCGAACCTGTCCTGGGCGAACAACTCACCGTGGACGCAACTCACCGTCCAGCTTCCCCGTGTCGCCGTGAACAGCCCCGCGCGCACCACTCACCTCGCCCTCTTCGGCCCCGGCACCACCACCTCGCTGCAGCTCTCCTGCTCCTACGCGGGCCGGCGCTGCGGTCGGTGGAGCTGGAGACGGATGCTCTGGCGGGCGAGGCGGTCTTCCAGAGCTATGACACCTCACGCCACCAGGGGCCGCGCGGCTACCGCAACCGCCTGGCGACCGTCGCCTCCGCCTACGCAGAGGCCGGTATCGAGCTCAAGAACGCGGGCCAGGTCAACGCGGTGGCGAACACCTCGGGCGATGACCTCGCATGGTCCGTCGCCGAGCTGCACGCCGCCATGACCGCCAACTTCAGCCTCCACCGGGACGCGGAGCAGTGGCGCGTATGGACCTTCGTCGCCAACCGCAGCTCCGACGCCCACGACGCCGCCGGACTCATGTTCGACTTCTTCGGCAGTCAGCGCCAGGGCATGGCCATCTTCAACAGCAACCTGCGGGACACCCAGAGCATCGGCGGCGCCTTCGAGCTGTTCACGTACGTCCATGAGCTGGGGCACGTCTTCAACCTGTACCACTCCTTCCACAAGAGCCTGAGCACACCCCCGGCCCCGCTGGGCCCGAACAACGGCTACGGCGACCTCTCCTGGATGAACTACCCGTCGTCCTACGACAGCGGAGTCCGCGCCGGTGCCGGGCACTTCTGGCAGGACTTCCCCTACGCCTTCACCGACGACGAGCTGCGCCATCTGCGCCACGCCTTCCACCGCCACATCGTTCCCGGCGGCAGCGACTTCGGCGGCAACTCCGCACTCATCAATCCCGCCCCCTCCCCGGAGGCGCTCGTCCTGCCCGGCGCCCCCGAGGACCCCGGCCTGACCCTCTCGCTCGGCGGGAAGCAGGTCTTCGGCTACGGCGAGCCCGTCATGGCCGAACTGAGGCTCTCCCGGACCGGTGTACGCGGGGATGTGACCGTGGCGGCGGCGATCGGCCCGAAGGGCGAGCGCACCACGATCGTGATCACCGACCCCTACGGGCGCACCCGGGCCTTCCGCCCCATCGCCCGCGCCTGCACGGGACACGGCCCCGAGGAGCGGACCGTCACCCTCACCGAGGCCGCCCCGGCCGTCTACGAGACCGCCTACCTCGGCTACGGCAGCGACGGACTGTACTTTGCCGAACCGGGCGCCTACCGGGTCACCGCAGTCCACACGGGCCTCGACGGCGCCCGGACCGTCTCCCCCACCCGCACCCTGCGGGTCCGCACCCCGCTCGACCGGGCCGACCAGGAGGTGGGCGAACTCCTCACCGGCGACGACCAGGGCACCCTGCTGGCCTTCCTCGGCTCCGACGCACCCCACCTCACCGCCGGCAACGACGCCCTCCAGGAACTGATCGAACGACACGGCGACCACCCGCTCACGGCGTACGCCCGTCTCGCCCGGGGCGCGAACGCCGGACGCCACTTCCAGACCATCGGCGACGGGCGCCTCCGGATCCGCCGGCCCGACATCACCGAGTCGGTCACCCAGCTCGGCGAGGCGATCACCACCTCCCGTGCCGACCAGGACACCGGGCTCGACAACCTCACCCTCAACGCCGCCCTGCGCCGCCTCGCAGGCGTCCACGCCAAAGCGGGCGACCTCGAACGCGCCGAGGCCACCCTCGACACCCTGGTCACCCACTTCCACGACCAGGGCGTCCCCGCCCACGTCCAACAGCGCATCCGGCAACAGGCCGACACCGCCCGCGCCCGGATCCGCGCGACCGCCGGAGAACAGCCGGACTCCTGAACGGACCGCCCCGGCACCGTGACACGACGGCCGCCGGACCCCTGACAAGGGCCTCGGATCCTCACCGGCGTCAACACGAAATCCGGGGGCGCTCCCCCGCTGCCGGGGCGGCGGTGGCCGGGCCGCCGTGCTCACCGGGCCTTCGGCAGCGGGGCCAGGGGGACGCCGGTCCTCCCCCTGGCCGACGCCCCCCGCACCGGTCGGTCGGCCCGTCACGGGTGAGCCGGTGCGGGGTCGTCGTCGCCACGGTGATCCGGTAGCCCCTCCCCTTCCGCGAGCCCTGCCCAGGTGCAGAACCCGTAGCTCCGCTGCCCGCGGCGGGACCGGCCGGCCGGCGGGCGGGGTCGGGGCCGACATCCGCGTACGGCCGGGGGCCGCAGCCGCGGACCGCCGGGACCGGGATGCCTCACTCGGCGAGCCGGCCGGTCAGGAGCGGCCGGCCGGCGCCGGCCTCATTCCTCCCACTCACCCGCCTTCTCCTTCCCCTCCGCCGTGTAGAGCAGCAGGAAGGCGAAGACTCCGGCCAGGCCGGCCAGGACACAGGCGACGTCGGTGACATCCGTGCCGAAGCGGGTCATCAAATCGGCGGAGCCGACGGCGATGGCGACCGTCTGGCCCACCACCACCACGATTCCGGCGATGAGGAAGAGCGCGACGAGCACTCGGGAGGCGTTCAGGCAGATCGTGTACATCTTCGTACTCCTATCCGGGGATCCATACGGCTCCCACCACCATCAGCACGCCCATGAGGTAGGAGGGCACGAGGTAGTAGAGCGTCACCGGGACGAAGATGCGCACCGGGTTGATGGAGGCGATGCCGGCGGCCACGTACAGCGGTGCGGCGCCCGGCGGCGAGCAGCCCTCGGACGAGGCCCACACGATGACGGCGGCGAAGGCGATGTACGGCGGCACATCGGCGGCCGTCAGCGCGGCGAAGGCCACCGGTCCGACGGCCGCGAGGGTGGACGTCGTGTTCAGCGGGCCCGCGACGATCACCACGATCAGTCCGACGACGAGCGCCGCGACGACCTGCGGCACCCCTTCCAGACCGCGCAGATACGGGGTGAGCTGTTCGCCGATCCCCAGGGTGCTCAGCACGTTGGAGGCGGCGAAGGCCGAGACCATCGTGACGCCGATCAGCCCGAGCTTGGGGCTGATCTCCGACAGCAGTGTCCACCACTGGCCACCGCCGCGCGGCAGGGCCCGCCGCTCCACCAGCAGTCCGGCGAGCAGCATCACCACCGGCAGCCAGACCAGCAGCGGCACGGCGTCGGAGACGTCCAGCCCGCCCAGCCGGTCGCCGATGAGATCGCTGGTCGGCGAAGCCGTCAGCACGATGGGCACCGCGATCGCGGCCAGGACCAGCAGCGAGGTCCAGCCGGCCGCGAAGGACCGGCGCAGCGGATGGATGTCCTCCGGCGCCATCGCGCCCACGCCTCGCCGTTTGACGATGACATAGGCGATGACCAGCCGCATCGCGACCATCCACGCGCCGACGACGAAGATCGTTCCGACCACGTCCCGTGCCTGGAGGACCGGCGTGACGGTCGGGGCCGCGAGCAGGATGAAGAAGGCCCCGCTGAACGGGAAGGTGGCGCCGACGCCCGCGTTCCCGGAGAGGACCAGCGCGGCGGTCTCGCCGCTCGCCTTGGAGCGTTTCATCCACGGGATGGTGATGGACCCGATGGTCGCCACGATCGCCGCGCCGTTGTGCGCGACGGCGCCGAAGAGACCGGCCGAGACCGTCGCCGCGTAGGCGGAGCCGCCCTCGCGGCGGCCGAGCAGGGAGCTGAGGATGTCGATCATCCGCTGCACGAGCCCCGTTCTCGTCAGCAGCTCGCTGACGAAGACGAAGGCCAGGGCGGCGAAGGTGATCTCCGACCGCAGCCCTTCCAGGAGGCTCTCCCAGGCGACGCGGGGCGCGTCCGTGCCGGCGAACGCGGCGCTGACGAGGAAGCCGACGACCATCGCCTCGCCGATGTTGCGTCTGGCCCAGACGTTCCACACGATGATGGCTCCGATGAAGGCGACCAGCGCGAGTATCGCGTTCATCGGCGTCTCTCCCGGCGTACGAGGGGCTCGGGGGAGGACGGTCCGCGGGCCGGGCGCGGTTCAGTCCAGCGGCAGCGCTTCGAGTCCCGCGTTCCGGTACGCATCTGCGGCCTCCTTCCCGGTGAGGAAGGTGTGCAGGGCGCGGGCCTCGGCCCGGTCGGCGGCCGCGGCGCCCAGCGCGGCGGAGAGTTCGGTGAAGTGCTGGGCCCCGTCGGGCAGCGGGCCCGCCACCTCGGCCTCGGGCACGAAGAGCAGCTCGCTCATCTGCTGGACGGCCAGATCGGCCCGGCCGTCGACCACGGCCAGCGCGGTGAAGCCCTTCTCCACGATCGTGGCCCGCCGGTTGACCTCCTCCGCCATGCCGAGCCGCTCCAGCAGAGCGGCGAAGTGGACGCCGCTGGCCCCGGTTCGCGAGTAGGCGACCGAACGGGCCGAACGCAGCGCCGTGACCAGCGCGTCGACGGTGTCGAGCGCGGGCGGCTCCGCGCCGGGCGGCACGGCCAGGCCGATGCCGACCCGGGCGACGCTCCGCACGGAGGCCCGGTCGATCACCCCCGCCGTACAGAGCGCCGGGAAGGAGCCGGTCACCGCGACCATGACCTCCGGCCGGTCACCCGCCTCGATTCTCCGCAGCAGCACGTTCGTCGGGTCGTAGACGCCTTCGACGGCGGTCCCGGTCCGCTCGCTGAACGCCGCGAGAATGACGTCGTCGAGGGCCTTCTTCACCGCCAGCGCGCTGAAGAGCGACACCGTGCTCGGTGTGTCCGTGGACATCTTCGTCCTTTCACCAGGGTGGGGAGGCGGGCGTTCCGGCAGGGATTCCGCCGGGGGTCCCCGCAGCTCCCTCAGGAGATTTCAGGGGGGGTGGGTCAGAGGGAGGCCGGGCGCAGGGCGGTGCGCCGGGCCTGTGTCAGCGGCCGGGTGCGGTCGCCGCGGAGCAGCAGGAAGAGCTTCGCCGTCTCCTCGATCTCCTCGGCCGCCGCCAGCGCGCCCTCGGGATCGGCGGCGGCGACGACCGGGCCGTGGTTGCTCAGCAGGAGCGCGGCATGGTCGCGGGCGAGCGCTTGGACGGCGGCGGCCGCCCGGCTGTCGCCCGGGGCGAAGTACGGCAGCATCGGGAGACTTCCGACGCGCATCGCGTAGTAGGCGGTCAACGGCGGCAGGGCGTCGCGTCGGTCGACGCCGGCCAAGCACGAGACGGCCGCCGCGTGGGTGGAGTGGGTGTGCACCACGGCTCCGGCCCGCGGCCGGGCGCGGAGCACTGCGGCGTGCAGGAACGCTTCCTTGGACGGCCCCGGGCCGGACACATGGGCCCCGTCGGAGTCGATGACCGACAGTTCTCCGGCGCGTACGGTGGCCAGACTCGACCCTGTGGGCGTCACCAGGATGTGTTCGCCGGCGCGCACCGAGACATTGCCCGTGCTTCCGTGGGTGAGCGAACGGGCGGCGACGGCTCGCGCGAGGGCGATCAGCCGGCGGCGCTCCGGTTCGTCGCGGCGCGCGCTCATACGGGGTCCGCCGAGGCGTCGAGGAGCAGGCCGGGGCCGCCGAAGTTGCCGGACTTCAGCAGCAGCGCCGGCGGGCGGCCGCCCAGCGGATGGATCCACGGCACTCCGCGCGCGGCCTCCGCGCCGACGTGCGCGCCGGTGATCCCGAGTGCCGCGACCACCGCTCCCGAGGTCTCGCCCCCGGCGGCGACCAGCCGGCGCACCCCGCGTCCGGCCAGCCCGGCGGCGATCAGCCCGGTCGCCCGCTCCAGTACGGCGGCCGACCGCTCCACGCCCAGCTCGCGCTGTATCTCGCGCAGTTTCCCGGGGGCGGCCGAGGAGTAGAGGACGGGGGCGCCGCCGCCCGGGGGCAGAGCGCCGTACCAGGCGAGCGCCGCCTCGGCGAGCGCCTCGGGATCCGGGGTCGCCACCGGGTCCAGGCGGTACCAGGGCCGGCCCGCGTCGATGAGCGCGGCGAGCTGTTCCAGGGTGCGGCGGGAGCAGCTTCCGGCGAGCACCGCGGCCGGGCCGTCCGGGGCGCTCGGGGCGGCCTCGGCCTCCGGGGCGTCACCGGCGGCGGACCGCTCGGCGCCCGGCGGGCGGGCGGCGCGCTCCTCGGCGTACGCGTGCGCCAGACCGGCGGCCAGTCCGGCGGCGCCCGCGACGAGCGGTGCGCCCAGGGCGGCCCTGCCGAGGGTGCGCAGATCGCTCTCGTCGATGCCGTCGGCGAGGACGTAGCGCGCGCCCCGCGCTCCGGCGCGTTCCAGCGCCGCGCGGACCGCGGCCGGGCCCTCCCGTACGGTGCGGAGTGCGACGAGGGCCACCTGCTCGCGGGTCTGGGCGCGCAGCAGCCGGGGCAGATACGAGTCCGTCATGGGGGTCACCGGGTGGTCGCGCATCGGCGATTCGGCGAGCAGGACGTCGTCCACGAACAGACAGCCTTGGTACTGGGTCCGCAGGTGTTCCGGTGAACTCGGCGTCAGCGGCACTGGACCGGCGCCCGTCGCCCGGGCCAGCCGGTCCAGGACGGGTCCGATGTTGCCGCGCGGGGTGGAGTCGAAGGTGGAGCAGAACTTGAGGTAGATCTGTCCGGCGCCCTGTGCGCGCAGCCATTCCAGGGCGGCCGCGGACGAGGCGACCGCGTCGTCCGGGGGCGCCATCCTGCTCTTCAACGCGACGACCAGCGCCTCGTGTTCCGGCAGCCGGCCCCCGGGGCTGCCGTGGTCCGGTCCGTCCGTGCCGTCCGGGACTCCGAAGAACAGCAGCGTCCGCAGCCCGGCGCGGCGCAGGGCGACGGCGACGTCCGTCGCGCCGGTGAAGTCGTCGGCGATGACGCCGAGCGGTGCGGTGCGGTCGGTCGGGTGTGCCGGCGGGCGGCTGTCCCGGTGCTCGGTCATACGGGCCTCCCGGTGAGTGCGGAGCGCAGGGCGACGGCCGCGGCCCGGGGGCCGGAGACGACGGGCAGGCCCAGCGCGGTGGACAGGGGTGCGGCGGCGGGCGCCAGCGAGTACTGGGCGAGCAGGACCACGTCGGCGCGGTGCGGCGCGCACGCGTTCCGCAGCGCTTCGAACAGTGCGGCGGGGTCTTCCCGCCGGGCCGCCCCGAAGGCGTCGGGCGCGACCGCGCCGACCGGTTCGGCCGCCGAGCCGGCCGCCGCGGCGGCGGCGGAGAAGCGGGCGGTCGTATCGCGCAGGGCGGCCTCGAAGGAGGCGAGGACCAGCACCCCGCCGCTCTCCGGGGAGAGCGCCAGCGCCTGCGCGAAAGCGGCCGTGTCGGGGGCCAGCAGCGGTACCGGCGTCTCGATCCCGTCCACGACCGGGCCGTACAGCGAACACGTCAGCAGCACTCCGTCGGCCCCTCCGGCCAGGGCGTGGCCGATCAGCCGGCGCATCCGGTCCACGAGGCGGGGCGGCAGGGGGCCGTGGTCCGGCGCGTCGGTGAGCAGCCGGTCGTCCAGGAGGTTCCAGGGCTCGGCCGCCGGGAACTCCTCGGCCAGTCCCGCGACCGCCGGGGCGACGGCGGTGGGCGTGGCGCTGATCAGCGCGATCCTCGGAGCGCGGTCCCGGGCCCGGTCGTCCCGTCCGCCGCTCATGGGGCCACCGCCCGGGCGCGCGTCGCCGTTCCGGCCAGCTCGGCGATCCAGGACAGCCCCTGGGCCGTGCCGTTCGCCGGGCGGTACTCACAGCCGATCCAGCCCGCGTAGGAGGCGTCCAGCAGTGTGTCGAAGACCCTCGGCCAGGCGATCTCGCCGCTGCCCGGTTCGGTGCGGTCCGGCGGGTCGGCGACCTGGATGTGACCGACCACGGGCAGCAGCGCGCGGAGGGTGGAGACGAGGTCGCCTTCCTGGACCTGCAGGTGGTAGACGTCGAGGAGCAGCCCGAGGCCGTCGGGGCCGAGCGCCTCCACGACCGCGGCGGCCCGTGCCTGGGTGTCCAGCAGGAAGCCGGGCGCGTCCCGGGTGTTCTGCGCCTCCAGCACCAGGCGTACCCCGGTGCCCCGGGCCCGTTCGACGGCCCAGGCGAGGTTCGCGACGAAGACGGCGAAGGCGCGGTCGTGGTCGACGCCGGGCGGACGTATCCCGCCCGGCACGTGCAGGAAGTCGCTGCCCAGCTCGGCCGCGTAGTCGAGGCCGCGCTCCAGATCGGCGCGGAACCGGGGCGCGTGGCCGGGCAGACAGGCCACGCCCGCCTGCTCCGGGGTGCCGGGCTCGCCCATCGGGGCGTTGATCAGCACCTGGTGGAGCCCCGCGTCGGTGAGGCGGCGGCGCAGCCGGGGGGCCGGGTACGGGTAGGGGTCGGCGTACTCGACGCCGGTGAAGCCGGCGGCGGCCGCGGCGTCGAACCGTTCCTCGAAGGGGACCTCGGTGAAGAGCCACTTCAGGTTGGCGTCGAGGCGCAGCCCGTTCGGCGCCCGCATCAGCGGGCTCCGGCGGCGTGCGGGGCGTGCGCGTACTCGGGGTTGACCAGGTGGTCCGGGGTGCGGCCGGCGAGCAGGTCGATCACCTGGCGGGCGGCCATGTCACCGGACCTGGCGCGGGCCTCGGTCGTGGCCGCGCCGATGTGGGCGGTCACGATGACGCTGTCGAGCGCGCGGAGTCTGCTGTCGGGTCGCAGCGGCTCGTGCTCGACCACGTCCAGGGCGGCGCCCGCCAGCCGGCGGGCCTCGATCGCGTCGGCGAGCGCGTCCTCGTCCACGACGCCGCCCCGGGCGGTGTTGATCAGATACGCGTCGGGCTTCATCCGGCGGAGCGCGGCGGCGTCGATCAGATGTCGGGTGGTGTTGTCGAGGGAGAGGTGCAGGGTGAGGAAGTCCGCCGCCGCCAGCACGCCGTCGAGGGATCGCGCCTCGACTCCGGTCTCCTTCAGGAATTCCTCGTCCTGCCGGGGGTCGTGGGCGACGACCCGCATGCCGAGGGCGAGCGCCGCGCGGGCGACGGTCTTGCCGATGGAGCCGAGGCCGACGACGCCGAGCGTCGTGCCGTGCAGTTCCCGCCCGCTGTCCTGCGTCCAGCCGCCGTCGCGTACGGCGGCGAGGTTCTGCGGGATGCGGCGGGCACAGTTCAGCATCAGCGCCAGGACGTGCTCGGCGACGGATATCCGGTTGGATCCGGGGGTGATGGTGACGGCGACGCCCCGCCGGGTCGCGGCCGCGACGTCGATGTTGTCGTAGCCGACGCCGCAGCGGCCGAAGACCCTCAGTCCGGGCGCCGCCTCGATGACCTCGGCGGTGAAGGCGTCGGTGCCGGCGATGACGCCCGCCACATCCCTGACGCAGTCCGTCAGGGCCCGCCCGGTGGCCTCCCGGTCGGCGCGCCGGGCGAAGACGGTCTCCAGACCGGCGTCCCGGAGCGTCCGGTCGACCGCGCCGCCGGGTTCGAGATAGGGCGTTGTCACGAGTACACGGAGCGCACGTTCCTTCGGCGGCTGCGTCATCAAGGGTGGTCCTCTGCGTTCTGAGTGGCACGTTCAGTGAAGAGATCCGGACTATAGTATAGGATTATGTAAAACGCTATAGCGGTTCTGGAGCCAGTCGATCAGAGGCGGGGAGCCCGCGTTACCATCGGGCGACGAAGGAGAACTCGCATGGCTACGCGCCCGTCCGACCGGCAACCCCTGGCCGACCAGATGTACGAAGTACTGCTCGGGCAGTTCATGGACGGACTGTGGTCACCGGGCCGGCCGCTCAACATCGGCGCGCTCTCGCGCGAGTTGAACGTCAGCCAGACCCCGCTGCGCGAGGCGCTCGCCCGGCTCGAACACACAGGTCTGGTACGCCGCGAGGCGCTCAAGGGCTACCGCGTGGCCCCGCTCTTCAGCGAGACCGAGCTGATCAAACTCATGGACGCGCGCCTGGTGCTGGAGCCGACGCTCGCCTACGAGGCGGGCCGCCGGACCACCCCCGAGTTCCTCCAGGACGTGGCCGACAGCATCGAGGAACTGCGGCACTGCGCGACCGGGGGCGGCTCGACGTCGGTCCGCGCCTATCTGTCGGCCGACGAGCGCTTCCACTTCCTGATCGCCAAACAGTCGGCCAACCCCTTCCTGGAGTCGGCGTACCGCTCGCTCGGCGGCCATGTGCAGCGATTCCGCCTGTTCACCGAACTCGGCTCCTCCGACGCCGAGTCACCCGCGCGCGACCACGCGGCCGTCTACGACGCGCTGGCCGCCGGAGACGCCGAGGGCGCCGCCGACCGGATGCGGGAGCACATCGAGAACGCGAAGTCGCGCGCGCTGAAGGACCGCCAGGCCGTGGCGGCCGACTGACGACCGCCCGCCGCCGGGCCGCCCCTGGTCCGGCGGGGTGGCGCGCCGGCACCGCAGCGGCCCACGGCGACCGGGGCGGGGAGGCCACGCGGGCGGCCGCCCGTCCGCCGTCTGGACGCCACACCCGGACCGGCCGGCGGGCGTAGGTCGCCGGGGTGCGGATCGTGCGGCGCCCGGCCGCCGGGCCACCGCTCCGGTTCCGTGGTCAGGGCGACACCGTCCTCGACCTCCTCCGGCCTCCGGCCCGTGATGCCGAGCGGCACCCCGTACAGCGGCCCGCCGGCCAGGACGGTGTACCTCCGCGCGCGCCCTGCCTCGCGTTCCTCCGCGAGGGCACAGGACGCCGGGCTCCGCCGGGCGGACCCGCGCGCACGGACGGATCACTTTGCCGGTGACGGCCCGTCATCGGCCGGGGGTGGTCGCGAGGAGACAGGGGCGGGCGACGAGGAGTGGCGCGGGTGAGAGCCTGGCCCCATGAGTACCGTCGACGACGTCATCGCTCTGGCCGCAGCCCATGGCGCGCACCTGTCCGCGCGGGACGCCACAGTGAACGAGGCGGGCCTGGACTACCGCGTCGTCATGGCCTCCGACGCGACAGGCCGGAGATGGGTGCTGCGCGTACCGCGGCGGGCCGACGTCTCCGAGGGCATGGCCGCCGAGACGCGCGTCCTCGGCCTGGTCGCGCCCGTCCTGGCCGAGGACGGCGTCGCGGTCCCGGACTGGCGGATCCGCTCCCCCGAGCTGATCGCCTACCCGGCCCTTCCCGGCGCCCCCGGCCTGACTCTGACCGACGCCGGGGAGCCCGTCTGGCACATGGACCCTGCCGACGCGGACTACGCCGGGCACCTGGGGCGCCTGCTGGCACGTCTGCACTCCATCACCCCGGAGCAGGCCGGGACCGCGGGCGTCGAGGTCCGCACCTCGGCCCAGGTGCGTCAGGCGTGGCGGGACGACATCGCCCGTGTGAGTAACGCCTTCACTGTCTCTCCCGCCCTGACCGAGGCCTGGCAGGCCTGGCTCGAGGACGACACCTGCTGGCCCGGGCAGACCGTGATGACCCACGGCGAGATCTACCCCGCGCACGTGCTGTTCGACGAGGACGGCACGATCACCGGGGTCCTGGACTGGACCACCGCCCGCGTGGACGACCCCGCCCGTGACCTGTCCGCCCAGTACGGCGCCGCGGGCGAGAAGATGCTGCAGGCCACCCTCACCGCGTACGAGCAGGCGGGCGGGGACGTCCGCCCCGGTCTGGCCGCCCGGGCGAAGCGCCTGTGGGACGCCTCCCCGATCGGGTACGCCCTGTACGCGCTGACCACCGGCGTCGAGGCCGACCTGGCGACCGCGGCGGTGATGCTGAATCCCGAGGCCTGATGCCGAGCCCGGATCGAAACCCAGCAGGAGAAGGATCAGGCCCCCTCCCCCTGTGCCTGTCCAGCTCACCGCCCGCACCAGAGAAACCACCCGTTGCGGCCGCGGGGTCACGGGGAGGCTCCCGCGGCTTCCGCGGCCGCTCTCGGCCGACCGTCCGTTCAGCGAAGGCCAAGCCCGCGTCCGACCGTGGTCCAGGCGGACAGCCCGCCGTGCCGGCGTTCGCATCCGTCGCACTGCAAGTGCAGCCGCCGGAGATCTTGCAGCACAGCAACGGGGAATGGGCGCCGAACCCACTTCGCCCTGTGGCCGTCCTCCCCGTGGAGCCGGACCACCGATTGAGCAGCCTCCAAGACGACATGCCCGAGGAGGCCTGCGTCGCCGACCGCGCGGGCCACGGCCGGTCCGGCAGCCTGGTGCACGGTGACGGGGATGCGCCGGCAGTCCGGCGGGAGTGTGGCCTCCGTCCAGACCGACGTGCGGTGCGGGATCAGCGGTCGTGGAGGACCTTTCGACCAAGGGAAAGCAACGGCAGGAGGGCATCGGCCCGTCGGACACGGGTCCGGGTCGCCGGTCCTCCGGGCAAGCTCGGCTCGGCGCAGTCGTCGCCAGCCGGGGCCAGGGGTCTGGGCGCGGCCCAGCCCTCCTCCTGTGGCGACGCCCACGTCGTCGAGATCGAGGCCCGCGATGGTGAACGGGCCGACTCTGGTCCTGGTCAGTCCGAGGCGATGCCGCGGGCCGCGAGGATGTCGAGCTTGTCCGGGACCGCGAGCAGGGCCTCGTCCGCGCCGATGACGCGTTGGAGATGGGGCACGAGAGCGAGATCGGCGAGGGAGCGGACATCGAAGAGCTCGTCCTCGCCGTCCCAGACCGGCGCGCACTCCTGGTAGACCTGGTGACCGCCGTCGATGGTCAGTTCGTCGACCGTGAGGAGCAGTTCATCCGGTATGTCGAGTTTCTCGAAGTAGGCGCGTGCCTCGGGGAAGACCTTGTAGTCGAGGTCGTTGTCGACCGCGTACCGGTGAAGGTCGGTGATTCCGCTCTGTCGGCGCATGTGCTCCCCCAGGCTGAACTGCGGCGTCAGCGTCTCGTCCCAGTACATGAGCTTTTCGATGACGAGCAGCTTGAAGTTGAAGTCGGTGAAGGCGATCATGCGGTCAATGTAGAACAGGGCACTGACATCGGCCCCGCACCGGGTGGCACCGCCTGGACGGGCCGAGTCGTGCCCGCTTTCGGTACTGGGGCGGCGGCCCGACGGGGCCTTTCCTCGCGGAAATGACGGATCCCGGTACGCGGCTGGTTGCGGGCCCGGCGCTCGCGTCAGGTGGGTGCCAGATTCCGCTTCCGTCGGGTCAGTGTCGCGCAGCGTGGCCGCCGGTACGACCCGGTCAAGCCCGGGCTGGCCGACCGCCTCGACCGGCGGCACCGATCCGGACCGCGAGACGACCGAGCGGCCGCTGTCCTGGCACGGACAGATGAACAGGATCCAATGCGCTTCCTCACCTGGGCGGTGCTTCGCTTCCGGCCGGTTACCGTCGTATCGGTGCAGTTCAGGAGCGTTTTCTACCGCCTCGGTCAGGTGCCGGACATCACTCGCGCCGAATGCCCGAGGCCGGAGAACGCCCAGGGGCGCGCGAGATCGGGCCGCCCCCTCAGGCCCAGTTCCCGAGCTCCGCGTCGATGCGTGGGTCCACGCGCACCCACACCTCTCCGTCGGCTGCGCCGGGCGGGGCGTCGACGGTCTCGAGGCCGAGGGACTGGACCAGTCGCAGAAGCTCGTCCCGGTCTTCGCCGGTCTCGTCGAGCGTGCGGCTGTCGAAGAGGACGTAGTACGAGTCGGTCGGGTCGTTGTACCCGGTGTCGGCCCAGAACCGGCAGAAGCGCCCCACCAGGTCCGGGTCGAGCGGTGCGGCGGAGTCAGCCGCCTGCGTAGGAGAGTGGACGGACTCTTGCGTCCGCTCTTTCGCGGGGTCTTCCGGCAGCACGGGCGCGGGCTCCCTCTGCCCGGTGTCGCGCCGCTTGCGCGCGCGCTCGAACTCGGCGGCGTCGGGTATCCAAGGGCCGTGCTGATCGAGTGCGGCGCAGCCGCCCCGGACGAAGGCGGTCACCAGGCTCCGGTACGCGCCGAGGCCGTCGACCAGGCCGTACTCGACCCGGTACTCCGGATCAGAGCCGCCTTCGGCCTCGCGGACCGTGGTGATCCGGGCGATGGAGTCCGCGTAGAAGTGGAGCTGGATCCCTTCGCCCATCTCCTCGTCCTCGATGGTGAAGACCTCGTTGTCCGCGGCGGAGCGATCGGCGACGAACTCCCAGAACTCAGCGGTGGCGGAGCGGGGGCCGTCCGCGAGCCACTTCTTCTCGGCGCCCTTGTCGTCGGTGAACGACAGGATCGTCTTCCTCGCGCCGCCGCCGGAGTCGGGGCGGTCGCCGGCGGCTTCCTCGTCATCCTCCAGGGGCGTGTTCCTGGCGCGGGTCGCGGCCTCCGAGCACATCAGGAAGCTCACGGTGCGCACGGCGTCGTCGGCGAGTTCGGGGCGGGCGCGGCGTACGGCCGTGTCGACCGCCGCCGTCATCCGGTCCCAGTCACGCTTGTCCGTGGCGCGCTTACCCTTGCGCGGATCGAGGCCGATCCGCATTCCGGCGCACGCCTGTTCCGCGGTGGTGATCACCCGTATGACCTCGGGCAGCAGCGCGGGGTCGACGGCGTCGGGCAGGCGCTTCGGAACCGTCGCACCGTGCAGGTACTGGCCCGTGTACATCAGAAGGGCGGCGTCGAGCGGACCGAGTACGGTTCCGCGCTCGGCGCGGCGGCGGTCCGCGTGGTACTTCTGAGCCCGTTTCGCGTTGGACGTCTCCGTCGCCGCGCGCATCGCCGCGCAGAGCTGACCGCGTTCGAGCAGGCCGATGTCGGCCCCGTGGGCGATGAGGCGGGCCCTGTCCCACCGGATGCGCCGGAAGAACGCGTCGACGTCGGCGGGCGGGGAGAGGAGGATCGGGTCCAGGAGCGCGGCGGCGGCGTGCTCGTCGAGCCGGCCACGGGTACCGGCGGCGTCGCACAGCGGAAGAACCGCACTCCACAGCAGCAGGTGTCTGGCCAGGTCCTCCTGGATCACCGCGAGATGGGCTTCCCCGATCGAGAAGGTGAACGTGCGGGGCTCATGGTTGGCGTCGGCCCCGGCGCCGAGCATCAGCTTCAGCTCGCCGTCCTCGCGGACCACGTTTGGGATCCAGCCACTTGCACGGGTGAAAACGATGTCTCTCATGGACTCAGTCTTGCCCATCGGCCGAGACCAGCGAGTTGCGCCCCTACCGGTCCAACGCGGATCGAGCACGACCTCGTCGGCGATTACCGGCCACTCGTCTCCCCAGCGGAAGGCAGGCCCCAGGGCAAGGGCCCCGCGCCGACTGACGCCCACCGCCACAACGCCGACACCGTCCGGCGTCCTGATCGACCCGTACCGCCGGCACGCCGGGAGGCGGCTCCGGCACCAGGGTCGAGCCGCTCGGGCGTTCGCCCCTTCCCGAGGCGGAGACCAGCCCGACGCCCCGGGACCCCCAGCCTGTCCACGTGGCACCAGTCCGTTCCCGGGCGGAGCGGATACCGGTTCTGGCGCGTCTTCGTACAGGTGCTCCCGTCGGGGCGGGGACATCCGCGATCATGAGGCATGCTCCCCGATCACTGGCACCTCACTCAGGACGTAGACGACTTCCTCGACCGGGCCGGAGACTTCCTGCGCTCGCGCCCCGCCCTGCACAACACGCCGCTCACGGACATCGAGAAGCTGCGCATACGCAGGCCGGACGCGCACGGCCCCGTCACTGCCGTCTTCGGCCGGCTGGAGACGGGAAGCACGGTCCACGCCGTCTTCTATCTCACCTCGCGCGGCCGGCTGGGCGTCACCCCTCTCTCCGCCGAGCGGACCGACGCGCTCGCCGCTCACCTGGCCGGGCTCGGCCACTCCCCCGCCAACGTCATCGCGGACGCCGACACCGCCGCCTCTTTCGCCGACGCCTGGCAGCGGCGGACGGGCGCGGCGTCGGCGCTCTTCTGGCGTACGCATCTCTACCGTCTCGGCACGCTCACCCCGCCGCGACCGCACCCCGAGGGCGCGGGCCGTGTCGCGGGCGGGGCGGAGCGTGAGCACGTGGTGAGCTGGTGCCGTGAGTTCTGCGTCGATGTCGGGGAGCAGCCCTCCATCGACCTGATCGACGCCGGCTCCTGGGACCACTCGCGCTTCGGGGACCGGCACTTCACCTTGTGGGAGACCCCGGACGGCGCCCCCGTCTCGATGGCGGCGGCGACCTCCGTCATCGGCGGAATGGTCCGGATCGACCCCGTCTACACCCCGACCCGCCACAGGGGCCGCGGATACGCGGCGGCCGTGACCGCCGCGGCGAGCGCGGCCGCGCTGGCCTCGGGCGCGACGGACGTCGTCCTGTTCACCGATCCGGACAACTCCACCAGCAACGCCCTCTACCAGCGGCTCGGATACGTCCGCGTCGGCGACTTCGCCGGGTACCGGTTCTCCCCCAGCGCGCCCGAGGCCGCGTAGGGGCGCGAACGACGCGCCCGCCGCCGGGGAGCGGATCGTTCCCACCGCCCGAGCGGTTCGCAAAAGGAGCCCGTCCAGCCTGGGGAATCGTCCTGGATTGAGGTCCAGGACGGCCCGGCGAAGGGAGCCTTCAGCCTCGTCGGCGCGGCCGGGAACAAGCGGGTCATCACCGGCGCGTTCGATGTCACCGACACCGTCTTCCGCCCGCGCGTCCACCGGCGCGCAGGCACGCTGACCGAGGCGGAGAAGCAGCGGTGCCAGGAAGCCCGTGCTTGAGCCGCCCCGGCCGCGGCCTTGCCCGGCCGGGCGCCGGCGGCGTCGGAGCGGCAGAACGACAGTCCGCGCCGAGGCCGGCCGACGGCGTCAGGAATCGGTCTCGCCCCGGCAGGAAAGCTCATCGATCTGTTGGGCGACCGGAAGGTAGTCCGTCCAATCGTCTTTGCGGAAGACCTGGGGCAGGTCGTTGATGTCCTTGGTCCACTCGATGGATCTGATGTACCCCTTGACCGCCTTCTTGAGCTGGAGGCACTCCTCGAGTCGGCCCTTGGGCATGGCGAGCCCGTAGTTCACCCGGCCCGGCATGAGCGCCTTGCCCGTGACAGTGAGGTCCGGGTACTTCTCGGCGAAGCCGTAGAGCGTCAGGGCGTCCGAGAGCAGAGGGTCGGCGTCGCCCTCTCGGACAGCGAGCACACAGTCGTCGACTTCGGAGTGGCCCGGAGCCCGGCGGAAGCGGGCGGCGGAGGCGGCGCGGGGTCCGCGTCCGGGAAGTCCTCGCCGACGAGGGCTCCGGGAAGGGTCCGGGAACCCTCCTCCGCTGTCCCGGTGTCCATGTCGGCCTGCCACAGCACCTCGGACAGCAGCGCCTCGCGTTCCTCACCCCTGGTACGGATGACGTCGAGCCGCTCGTCCATCTGCCGGTCCAGCTCCTCGACGGACAGCTCCGGCCCCCTCGCGGGTGCTGGGAGCGAGGCCCGGGCCCACGCCCCGTCCTCCGGCTGATCCGGGACGACCGTGCTCCGCTGGAGCGCCTCGATCTCCCTGATGACTTCGCGCCGCTCCCTGAACAGGACGGTCTGGGCCTGCTCGGCGGTGTAGCGGTCGTTCCGCGCGCGGTCCAGCTCGGTCTGGATGCGAGAGAGGCGGAAACGCGCCTGGTCCAGGCGGTGGGTGGCCGCCGCGCGCTCTCCGTCGCGCAGGTGGCCGATCTCGCAGGTGAGGGCCGCGATCCTCGTCTCCTGCTGTCCGGAGAACTGGAGCAGCAGTTGAATGACGCGTTCGCTGCCCGCGGTCACCGTCTGGGCTTTGACCAGGGCGTCCTGGGTCTGGTGGAGCTTGCGGTGGAGGCTGAGGACCTCGGCCCCGGAATCCTCGCTCGGTGCGATGCCGTTCGCGGCCTCTTTCCAGAGCCTGTTGGCCTGGGTGATGAGCCGGCCGTTCCACCGCTCCGGCCGTTGCCTCCGTAATTCCTGGAGTACCTCGCCCAGCAGCGTCTGGAGGATGAGCTTCTTGCCGTTGAGGTAGTCCGCCCAGGTCGAGCGGCTTCCGCCGTGGCGGAAGCGCTGGGCGAGCTTGGCGACGGTGTCCAATCCGGCGCTTGCGGTGATCTCGGTCAGGAATCTGGCCAGGGCGACCTCGGCGTCCGACCCGTGGAATCTACGGTTCCGACCCGCCTTGCCCATCGCGCCCTCCTGAGTTGTCCGGCTCCGACCGGTCCAATGTCCAGCTCTCGCGCCGCTCACCTCGGCCTTCACGCCGGCGGCGAACGGACAACCGGGCCTCTCGGCACGCTGGGCGCGCACCTGTCGAATCCCCAACTACGGCGGAGTACACCATGGTTACGAGCTTTCTGTTGGACCTCATGAGCGGCTTCCTGGGGGACGTGCTGAGCGACTTCACCGGCGGACTACTCCTCGTCGCTCTCGGCGGACCGGTCGTCGAGAAGCTCTCCCGGAAGAGGACCCGGGACGAGAACCGCGCCGACGACGAGCAGCCGCCGGAGCAGGGAGCCTGAGCGAGGAACGCGCAAGGGGTGTTTCCTGGCGCGATGTCGGGCGGCCGGCAGGGTGCAGGGGCGGGGCGTGCCGGCGCGTGAGGGGCGGCCGGTGGGGTCGTGCCGTGCGGCGGCCGCCGGTGCCCCCGCCCCCGCGCCGCCGGTCGTGCTCCGGACCCCGTGCGGCCGGCGGCGCGACCGCCGAAAGCGCCTCGGTCCCGGCGACAGGCTCAGTCGCCGCCCCCGCAGCCGCCTCCCCCGTACGAGTCCGTCCCGGAGTCGTCGGCCCAACCGCCGCCACCGGGGGTCGGAGCGTCGCGTTTCGGCCGGGACCGTTTCCGTTCCTGCCGTGGACGGGGCGGGGCCGGGCGGAGCGCCCCCTTGCGCAGTGCGACGCGGGTCCGGCCCGGAAGTCCCTCCAGCGCGGCGTCGGCCACTCGCCGACAGGAGCGGTTGAAGCGCCGCCAGCGCCGGGTGCGCTCGGCCGGCCACGCCGCGGCGCAGAGCGCGAGCAGACCCCAGAGGGGCCACCACACCACCACCCACAGGGCGGGATCCCCGCCCAGGAAGGGGAGGCGCACCCCGGCGCCCAGGCCGTGCGCGGTCAGACCGAGGCTGACGCCGCACGCGGCGAAGAGGGCGACGACCCGGCCGGGCTCGGCGTACCGGCGCACATCAGGCACGCGCCGGGCGAGTCGGACGCGGTACTCCTCGAAGTCGGCCGCGTCCACGATCTCGTACAGCCGCGTCTTCCGGGCGCTCCGGAGGCGAATGCCGTCGAAGAGCGCGGAGAGTACCGGGTCGGCCGGCTCGGGGGCGTCGGGCACGGCCGTGACCACGCCCTTCTTCGACACCTCGACGGCCCCCCGCAGGGTGAGGAGGCCCACGGCCGTCCGCGCGGCCGCCCGCTCCCCGTCCGCCTGCCAGGCCGCTTCCACCGGCCCGATGCCGTTTCGCCGGACGCGTCGCACGGTCGCGCGGTCGCCCCATCCCCGGATCAGGCAGCGGCAGCCCAGTACGCCGTTGACCGCCGCGAAGCCCAGCAGCCACCAGACCGCGAAAAGTCCCTCATCGGCCACCCACCCCATCGCCGCCACCCAGCTCTCGACTGGCGGCTATGTGCCCCGTACGACCACGTCCCATGCAAGCGGAAGGCCGCGCCGTACGGTGATCGCGCGTCCGGTCGTGACGCCGGCGGCTCCGGGAGGGGCGGGGCCCGCCCGCGCGGGCCGGCTCGGCGACGCGGGCCGCGGCCGGCGGAGAGCGGCCGGACGGACGGCCTCGGCCGGGGACTCCGTACCGGACCCGGGGCGGCCGGGCCTCCGAAGGGCCGTGAGTCCGCCGGGCCTCGGGTCACAGCAGTTCGACGGCCGGGGCGGTACGGGTGGCGTCGAGCGCCGCGCGCAGCGCGCGGGCCAGGGTCGCGCCGTCCTCGATCGCCCAGAAGTGGGCGAAGAACAAGCGGGGTTCCTCGGTGAGGCCGTGGCTGTGCAGCTCGACGATGTCGATTCCGCCTCGGCGCAGGGCCGCCAGCACGTTCCGCACCTCGCCGGCGGTCATGGCGAAGTCGCCGTGGACCGCGGCCCGGCCGCCGCCGACCGGCTGGAAGCTGATGAGCGTGGTCATGCCCATGGCCGGGGGCAGGACGCGTCCGTGGTCGGTGACCGTCTCCCGGCGGTTGAAGGTGAACCGGAGGATTCCGCTGTCGTTGACGCCCTTCGCGTGGAGCGCCTCCTCGACGGCGGCGATGTCCAGGTCCATCTGCGGCTGCGAGGCGGCCGGCGGGGTGGAGGGCGTGGTCGTGACGGCCAGAGCGGCCCTCACGCCGTGGGCCGGGGTCCGAGGGTCCTCGGCGTGTCCGTGGAAGTGGGTCCACCACATGGCGGGCTCGTGGGCGAGCAGGTGTTTGTGGACCGCGGTCAGCTCCAGCCCGCCGGTGCGGAGCGCGTCGGCGGCGGGCTGCAGCTCGGTCTCGGTGACCGCCAGGCTGCCCATCACCAGAGCCCGGCCGTCGCCGTAGCGGGTGAACGCCGCGTAGGAGCCCAGGAACAGCCTGACGCCGTAGGTGACCACCGGCAGATCCTGCCGGGCGAAGCGCACCCGGTAGACCGACCCGTCCATCATCTTCCCCGTACGGCCCAGGACGCCGGCCACCTCGGACCAGTCCGCCTCCGCCGTCGGCGCCGGCAGCACAGCCTGCTGTCGTACAGTCTGCGCCGTCGCCGTCCTCGCGCCGGCGCCGGCCAGGACCGGCGACACCGCCGCAGCGGTCAGCAGCCGCCGACGCGACGGGTTCACCCGGACATCCATCGCGTCCCGCGCCGGAACGTCACTCACCACTTCAGCTCCTCCACCGCCGGACAGCCGGTCAAGGACCATGAAACCGAGCGGGGCCGTCGAACCGCTGAAGCGCCACGCCGGAACGGGGCAAAGGGCCGGCCCGGCGGGCCTGGTCCGGGCGCCGAAGCCGGGACCGGGCGCCGGCCGCCCGCCCAACCGACGGGCCGCAGCAGAGCGTCGACCCGCTCGGCGCCGAGCCTCGGGGCGAGCATGACGGTGAGGTCATCCGGTATCGGTTTGGTGGTCTGCCCAGATGTAGCTCTCCGGCAGCAGGTCGGCGACGGGCAAGGACCCGGCCCCGTTTCGCCCCTGAGCGGTCCCTGATCCGACCCGGAAGAGTCCCCGACAGGCGCACCGGGCGGGCGGCATGGCGTCTCACGTGACAGGAGCGCCCCCGGCCGGGTCCGCACGCCTGACGCGACAGCTCTCTCCAGGAGGAGGATCCATGCCGTTCAGGGGCAGATCCGCGCCGCGCATCGCCGGACGGGGCACGGCCATGGCCGTGGGAGCAGCCATGGTCGTCATCACGGGTCTGGCCGCCGCTCCCGCGCTCCACGCGTCGCCGTCCGCCGTCGGGGCCCTGCGGTGGGCGCCGTGCGACGACCCGGCGAGGCCGGGAGCGGAGTGCGCCGCGCTTTCGGTGCCGGTCGACTGGGCGCGCCCGGGCGGGCCGAGATTCGACCTGGCCGTGGCCCGCCGCAAGGCCGCCGACCCCGGCGCACGCGTCGGCTCGATGGTGTTCGGCCCCGGCGGGCCGGGCGACTCGGGGGTGGAGACGGTGGTGCGCCGGATCAGCCGGTTCAGCCCCGAGGTCCGCCGGAGGTTCGACATCGTCAGCTTCGACCCGCGCGGTGTGGGCGGCAGCGAGCCGGTGACCTGCTCGGCCGATCTGCTCGCCGAGCGCCCGTCACCGGAGCTGAGGAGGCAGGCCGACTTCGACGCCACCGTGGCGTACAACAAGCGGCTCCGCGCCGATTGCCGGGCCCGTACCGGGCCGGTGTTCGACCATCTCGACACCGCCCGGACGGTCCGGGACCTGGACGCGCTCCGGGCTGCCCTCGGCGAGCGGAAACTGACCTTCCACGGCAGTTCGTACGGCACGCTGCTCGGGGCGCGGTACGTCGAGACCTATCCGCGCCGCGTGCGGGCGATGGTGCTGGAGAGCGTCATGGACCACAGCGTCCCGACCGCCCGCGCCTTTCTGCGGTCCTCGGCGGCCGCGGCACAGGATTCGTTCCAGGAGTTCGTGAAGTGGTGCGACGGTGCGCCGGGCTGCGCGCTGCACGGCCGTGACGTCCGCGCGGTCTGGCGGAGCCTGCTGGCGCGGGCCGGGCGGGGGGAGCTGGAGGATCCGGCGAAGCCGGGGCACCTCGCTGTCGACTTCGGACCTGGTCAACAAGATCGCGTTCCGGAAGTTCTACCGGGCCGACCACGCGGGCCTGGCCGCGGCGATCGCGGGGATGGACGCGAGCGGGCCGCTGTCCCCGTCGCCCACGTCGGCGGCGCCGCTGCCCGCGGCCACGCCCGTCTTCTGCTCCGACTGGCGCCTGCCGGTGCGCGACTACCGGGAGTACGCCTCGCTGGTCGCCATGATGAACACGACCGCGCCCGACCTGCCCCACCTGCTGCCGCTGCACATGGCAGCGGCGTGTCTGGGCGCGCCGACCGCGAACCCGCAGCACCGTCTGGAGGTACGCGGCGCCCCGCCGATCCTGTTGTCCAACGCGCTCCACGACCCCGCCACCGGCTACCCGTGGGCGGTCTCGGTGGCCCGGCAGCTCGGGCGCGGCGGCGTGCTCCTCACCTACGAGGGCCACGGCCACGGCAGCGTCACCAGCGGCCCGTGCATGGAGGACGCGGTGGACGGCTATCTCACCGACCTGGCGGTCCCGCCGCGGGGCAGCGGCTGCCCCGCCGTGCCGTCCTGACGGCTCGCCGGTCCGGATCCGCCCGCCCGACGGAGCACGGTCGTCAGGGACGGCTCTCCGGCGCGCCGCCGGCGGGTCCGAAGCTCGGCCTCGGAGCGGTGCCGGCGGTCAGCCGCGGGCCGGCGGGACCGGGTCGTGGGCGCCCCGGCGGCGGGCGGCGGCGGGGCGGCAGCGCAGGAGACGCGACAGGATCAGCCGGCCGCCGCGGAGGGCGCCGTGGCGGTGGAGGGCCTTGACGGCGTAGGTGGAGCAGCTCGGGGTGTAGGGGCAGCACGGAGGGCGTGCCGGGCTGACCGTGACGCGGTAGTGCCGTACGGATCGGTACATCGCGGCGGCGACTCGGCCGCCCGGGGCGGGCGCGGCGGGATCGGCGCCGTGGCCGGCGGTCGTGACCGAGTGGCTGAGGACGGCGAACAGCGTGGCTATCTGCCCGGATATGCCGCCGCCGCAGCAGCACGGGTGCGTCAGCGTGTCGAGCGTGCCGACGCAGCAGCCCTCCTCTTCCTCCTCGCCGTCCGTGTTCTTCCCGCGGCCGCGTTTCCGGCTCGATGCCATGGTGTCCGTTCCTCCCCGTGACGATGGAACGATCATACGGAGGGCGGGCGGCGGCCCGGAGCGCGGAACCGCCGCGCCGGGTCGCGGTGCGCGGACCGCGTGGGCCTCGCGGTCCGCGTGAGCCGTGTGAGCCGCGTGAGCCGCGTCCGGACGTCGTACGGCGGGCCCCGGGAGCGCCGTACGGCCCGGGCTCTTCCGCCGTCCCGGGCCGCCGTCCCGGGCAAGGCGGCACGGCGCCGAGGCGCGGGCCCTGCCCCTCCGGATGGCGGGGCCCGGTGTGGCCGCCCCGGCACCCCGCAGGCCGACGACCACGTCTCACGGGCGCGGACCGGCCCGTCGAGGCAACCTCCGGGACGCGTTCCGCCTCTTCCCTCCCAGCAAGGCCGGGGGTGAACAGCCTTACCACTGTGGCTGGTTGGTCACTCGGGCCCCGAAGGAGACGAGGAAGAACATGCGAGTGAGAACCGGCGGCCGGGCCCGGGGCCGCCGCGCGCGGGCTGCCGGCGGGGGGTGTCACCCCTGTCGCTCGCCGGTCGCCCGACCGCGCCCCGCCCCCCTGTCCCATGACCGTGGGTGACAGAGGGGCCGGGCGGACGGCAGCCCGGCAGGGCGAGCAGACCAGGCCCGCACCGAGCGCGGAGGCGGGCGACGCAGGCACGAAGGCAGTGCCCAGGAGGAGAGGTTGCAGTGACGCCCCTCGTCGATTCCCTGACCTCGCACGCTGTCCATGACTCCCCGGCTCCGGCCCCCGACCGTCCCGCCGTGCCGCTCCTGGCCGAGCACGGGCATGTGCGGGCCGCTCTCGAGCAGGCCCTCGACCAGGGCGCTCGCGGCACCGGCAGCTCCCTGCTGATCACCGGGCCGGCCGGAACAGGAAGAACGATTCTGCTGGACGACGCCGCCACCGCGGCCCGGCAGCGCGGATTCACCGTCCTGCACGTCCGGTGCAGCTACGCCGACCGTGAGACGCCGCTGGAACTCCCGCAGCGGCTCACGCAGTCCGCCTGCCGCCTCGGCGCACAGCGCCTCTGGTTCCCGATCGCCCGGCAGGCCGCGGACCTGCTGCGAGGCCTGCCCGCAGAGGGCGTCCCCCGCGCCGCCGCGCCGCGCGGCCTGTACGGCGTCCTCGGCCGGCTGGCCGCACCGGAGGCCGCCGGACCGCTGCTGGTGGCCGTCGACGATGTGCACTGGGCCGACGAGGACTCCCTGCGGTGGCTGGTGGGCCTGGCCGAACGCTGCCGGGACACCCCGCTGACCCTTCTGCTCAGCCTCTGCCCCGGCACCGAGGAGCACGGCGCCGGTCTGCTGGCCGATCTGACGCTCACCCAGTCCCGGGAACTGCCGCTGCGCGACCTCGGCCGGACCTCGGTCGCCGCGGTCCTCGAACACCACCTCGGGGTCGGCCCCGAGGAGGAGTTCACCGACGCGTGTATGGCCGCCACCGGCGGCAACCTCCACCTGGTGGCCTCGCTGGCCGCCCGGCTGGCCCAGCTCGGACACGGCTGCGACGCCCGGGCCGCCAGCGCGCTGCCCGGCATCGTGGTCGACTCCATAGCCCGCTCCTTCGACGGCCAGCTGCGCCGGCTGTCCCCCTACGCGCCACACGTCGTCGGCGCACTCGTCGTACTCGACTCCCCCGCCACTCCGGCCCGGATCGCCGAACTGACCGGGCTCGGCCGCTCCGTCGTCGCCTCGATCGCCGAACGCCTCGTCCGCCTCGGCGTCCTCGCCCCCGGCCCGGCCGGGGTGACCGTACGCCACCCCGTGCTGGCCACCGCCGTCAGGGCGGCGCTGGCCCCGGGCGAGGCCGAGGCGCTGCACGGCAGGGCGGCCCGCCTGCTGCACCGGGCCGAGGCGGCGCCCGACGCGGTCGCCCGGCACCTCGCCCGCGCCCTGCCCAGCGGCGAACCCTGGGTCCTGGAAGCGCTGCGCGCCGGCGCCGCCGACCGTACGGCCGCCGGGGACCCCGACGCGGCCTGCGGCCATCTGCGGCGCGCCCTGGCCGAGCCGCTCGCGCCCGAACCACGCGCCGCGCTCCTGCTGGAACTCGCCGAGGCCGCCTCCCGTACCGACCTGGCCGAGGCCGCCGCCGCCCTCGACGAGGCGATCCGGCTCTCGCCCGACGCCCGCCGCGCCGTACGCCGGACTCCCGGCCTGCTCGATCTGCTGCTTCTGAGCGCGCCGCCGGAACAGGCCGAGCAGACGGCCCTCGCCCTCGCCGGCCCACAGCCGCGCGACGCCGACCCGGCCCTCGCCCTGCGGCTGTACCACTGCGGTGTACGCGGACCGCTGCCGTCGCCGTCCGTGTCCCCGGCCGCCGGCGGGGACACGGACCGTCACGGGAACACGGACGACGGCGGGGGCCCGGACGACGGCGGCGTGTTCGCCGGGGCGCTGACCGCCCTCACCAGGCTGCGCCGGCACGGGGAGAGCGCCGCCGCGTTCGCCGAGGCGCACAAGGCGGCGCGGTCCGAGTTCCCGAGCACTCCCGCCCACGTCATGTCCCATTTATGGGCGGCCGAGGTGATGATCCACACAGGGCGCCCGGATGCGGCTGCCGCGCTGCTGGAGGCCGCGCTGATCCGTACCCGCCGATGGCGGCACCGGCCCCTGGAGGCCCTCGCGCGGTCCCTCCGGTCCCTGCGGCTCCTGGCGGCCGAGGGCCCGGCCGCCGCCCTGGACGACGCCCGTGCCGCCGTCGCGACACTGCACGCCTGCGCCGCCGCCCCCTCGGGGCCGCTCGCCACCCTGGTCCGGGCGCGCCTGGTCCATCTGCTGACCCTCGCCGGACGCTGCGAGGAGGCGGGCGCGGAACTCGAACGCGCCGGCGTCCCGGACGGTCCGCCGGTCGGACTCGCCGGCGCCACGCACCTCTTCGCGCGCGGCGAGCTGAAGACCACGCTCGGCTACACCGAGGACGGCGTCCGGGACCTGCTGGAGTGCGGTCGGCGTCTGCGGGAGCACGGCCTCGCCGGCGTGCTGCTGCCCTGGCGGTCCTCGGCCGCCCGCGCCCTCCTGGAGGCGGGCCGGGACGGGCAGGCCCGCGAACTCGCCCTCGAAGAGGCGGAGGAGGCCCGCGCCCACCACGCCCCCGGGATCCTCGGACTCGCCCTGTCCGCCGTCGCCCGGACGGCCGGCGGCACGGCGCCGGAGGTCATGGACGAGGCGGTGAACCTGCTGCGGGCCCACGGAGCGCCCCATGAACTGGCCCGGGTCCTCACCGACCAGGGCGTGCTGCTGCACCGGGCCGGACGCACTCCCGCCGCCCGCGCGGCCCTGCGCGAGGCGGTCCACCTCGCCCAGGACATCGGCGCCGCGCCCGTACTGGAGCGCGCCGCCGCCGAACTCACCGCGGCCGGGGGCCGTATGCCGCGTTCGCGGCGGAAGGGGCTCGACAGCCTGACCGCGGCCGAACGCAAGGTCGCCGCGCTCGCGGCGGGCGGCCACACGAACCGGGAGATCTCCAAGTTCCTGTTCGTCCAGCTGCGGACCGTGGAGATCCATCTGACCAACACCTATCGCAAGCTGGGCATCGAGAGCCGCGACCAGCTGCGGCAGTCCTGCCGGCCCTCGCCCGGCCTCCCCGGGAGGACCACCGAAGGGCGGACCGAAGAGAGTTCCCCCGGTCCTTGACCCCGCCCGCCCGGCCTCCGCACGATGCCGATCTCCGCACCACACCACTCTCCGCACGACGCCGATCTCCGCACAACGCCGAGCGGGAGCCCCGGCGCGCCTCACGACGAAGGGACGGACCAGTGCAGAACGAGCCGGGCGCCGGCGGCGAAGGGGACCAGGCGGTCTCCTTCGCCGCGGACGTGCGCCTCCACCCCGACGACGATCGGCTCGTCGTCCACCGCGCACCGCGGTCCTATGTGCTGCGCGGCCTGCCGCCCGCGCTCCGCGACGTGCTGTGCGGCCTCGCCCGCGATCCCCTGCCCCTGCCTCTTCCCCTGCCGCTGCCCGGCGATCGCGCGGCGGCGGAGCCCGCGTCCGGCCGGGCGGCCCGCCACCCGGACCTCACCCGGGTGCTCGAACGCCTCAGTCATCTGCTGGTGCGCGACGTCCGGGCCCCCGGCGGCGGCGCCCTGCTGCGCGTCGAACCCCTGCGGGCGCTGCCGCTGTCCCTGCCGCCCCCGGTGGCGGCGGGCACTCCCGTCCGGCTCTCCCGGTTCGCCCTGCTGCGCGCCGACGACGGCGACATCGTCCTGGAATCGCCCCGCTCACCGGCTCGGCTGCGGCTCACCGGCGACGTCGCCCGCGCCGCCGTCCTGCGACTGGCCGAACCCCGCACCGCCGAGGAGCTGCCGGGCCTGGTCGACCGGCCCCGCGACCCGGCCGCGACCCCCGCCGTCATGGCCCGGCTCGCCGGACTGCTCACCGGTCTCGGCCTCGCGGAGACCGCCGGCCCCGGCGGGGAGGAGGACGATCCGGCGCTGCGCCAGTGGGACTTCCACGAGCTGCTCTTCGCCGGCCGCAGCACCCCGGTCCGCGACACCCTGCCGCGCTTCCTCAACGAGCTGCCGCCCCAGCCCGCGCTGCGCCCGTACCCGCCCGGCTCGACCCGCGTCCCGCTGTCCCGGCCCGAGCTGGCGGACCTGCTGCGCGACGACCCGTCGCTGACCGCCGCGCTGGAGTCCCGGCGTTCCTGGAAGCGCTACGGGGACGAGCCCGTCACCGCCCGCGCGCTGGGCGAGTTCCTCTACCGCACGGCCCGCGTCCGCGGCCGCCTCGGCGAACGCCCCGGGCCGTACTACGCCTGGGACGCCCGCCCGCTGTTCGAGCGCACCTCCCGCCCCTATCCCGGCACGGACGGCATCCATGAACTGGAGCTGTACGTCACCGTCCGCCGCTGCGACGGACTGCCAGCGGGGACCTACCACTACGACCCGCTCGGCCACGCGCTCGTCCCCGTCGAACAACCCGAGCGGACCGGGGAGGCGCTGATCCGCCGGGTCGGCCGATGGCACCGGGCCGCCCCCGATCTGCTGATCACCGTCACCTCACGCGTGCGGCGGCTGTCGTGGAACTACGGAGCGATCGCCTACGCGCTGACCCTCCAGCACCTCGGCGTTCTGCACCAGACGATGTATCTGGTGGCGACCGCCATGGGGCTCGCGCCCTGCGCGCTGCGCGGGGTCGCCGAGCCGGACACGGTCGCCGGGGCCCTCGGGCTGGACGGGATCCGCGAGGTCGTCCTCGGCGAGTTCCTGCTCGGAACGCGCCCCGAGGACGGCTCCTCCCCCGGGGGCCCGCCGGACGCGAGCGGCTGGGAGCCCGTCAACTCCGCCGACTGGGCCCACCGCGTCGCCGCGGGCCCCGGCGGCCACGAATCCGCGACAGGACGGGAACGATGACCACACCGCCGCGCACCCCCGGCCCGGTTCCGGGCCCGGCCGCACCGGCCGCCGACGGGCGTGGCCGCCTGTCGCTGACGGCCTACACCGTCGACGGCGGCCCCGACATGCCGCTGGTGCCCGCGTCCGTCCACCGCGAGTGGATCGCGGCGACCGACGAGGGCTTCGCCCGTCGCTGTCTGCCCCTGATGATGGCCAACCAGTCGGAGTGGTGGATCCTCAACAACAGCACGTTCACCGTCGAGTGGGAGGGCAATCGGCACGCCCCCGCCCTGCGGGTGCGCTACGCCGACGAGCACGCCCGCCGCTCGGCGTTCAGCAACTTCGGGCACGGCGTGCTCACCTTCCACCTGCCCTATCTCTTCCGCACCCCGCCGGGATGGAATCTGATCGTGCGCGGCCCGGCGAACCTGCCCAAGGACGGGATCACGGCGCTGTCGGGACTTGTCGAGACCGACTGGACCAGCGCCTTCTTCACCATGAACTGGCAGGTCACCCGGCCGCACCACCCCATCGAGTTCCGCGCCGGGGAGCCGGTGTGCGCCCTGGCGCCCCAGCGGCGCGACGAACTGAGCCGTTTCCGGCCCGAGACGGCTCCGCTGGCCGGATCCGCCGAGCAGGCGGGCTACGACACCTTCAGCGCCAGCCGCGACCGGTTCAGCGAAGAACGCCTGGTCCCGGGCACCCGCGCTCATCAGGAGCAGTTCCAGCGCCACTATCTGCGCGGCGAGACCCATGACGGCGACCGGTTCCCCGAGCACCGGCGCAGAGTCAACCTCCAGCCGTTCACCGACCGCGCCCCCGCCGAGGAGAGGAAGTAGACGGCGATGCCTCCGCAGGAATTCGACCTGGCACGACTGCTCGCACCGGTCACCGCCGAGGAGTTCGAACGCGACGTCCGCGAGCAGCGGCATCTGCATGTCGCGCGCGATCGCCCGGAGCACTACGCGGACCTGCTCACCCTCGACGGCTTCGACAGACTGCTCGCGCTGTCCGGCCCCGACTTCCACCAGATCCGGGTGGTCCACGCCGGTCGCAAGGACCCCGTCGATCCGGGCACCGGACTCGACACCCTCTACGACGCCTTCGAGGCGGGCGCCACGCTCCAGGTGCAGCACGTCGACCACCGCTGGGAGCCCCTGCGGCGGTTCACCCAGGCCCTCGGCGAGTGGGCGGGCGCCGAGGTGTGGGCCAACGCCTATCTCACCCCCGGCGGCAACGCGCAGGGCTTCGTTCCGCACTGCGACCGGCACGACGTCCTGGTCGCGCAGATCCACGGCGCCAAACGCTGGCGTCTGTACGGCGTGCGCACCCCGCTGCCCTTCGAGGCGCGGATGTTCCGGGAGAGCAGGCCGGGGGCCGCCCGGTACGAGGAGCAGATCGTTCTGCGCGCCGGCGACCTGCTCTATCTGCCGCGCGGCACGATCCACGCGGCGGCCACCGAGGACGTCACCTCCCTGCATCTGACCATCGCCGTCGAGCCGGTGCTGTGGGCCACCGCCATCCAGGACGGGATCCGCAGGGTCTTCGAGGAGGACGTCGCCTTCCGGCGCGCGCTGCCGCCCGGGTTCGCCGCCCGGCGGCAGACCGAGGAGACCATGGCCGAACTGCTGCGGCTGCTGTGGGAGCGCCTCTCGCCGCGGGAGCTGATCGCCCAGGCGGAGCGCACCGCCGCCGGGCTCCACGTCCCGGTCCCGCGCGGCCGTCTCACCGCCTTCGCCGCGGCCGAAACGGACACCGGCGCCGACAGCGGGGAATGACGACGGGCCGCCCGGCCCGGGCCGCTCGCGCGGTCCGGGCCGGGCGGCCCTGTTCGTTCTCGGCCCGCGCCCGCCCCGGGCGACGGCGGGGACGTGCGCTCTACGCCCTCGCGTGGACCAGGCTCACACACGCCTCCTCGACCCAGTCGAAGGGGATGCCGCTGGGGAGACGGCCGTCCCTCAGGTCCGAGGTGAGCGACTCCCACGTCCGGTACCCGTGGCGTTGCGCGACGCCGTCCCTGACCTGCCGTTCATGACCGGGCGACACCTCGACGCCGTGGCTGATCCTGTCGGCCTTCAGCCGCAGGACCGCGTGCCACAGCATCACCTCCGTCTCGAACTGCCCGAAGGAGGCGACCTTGTCCATGACGGAGCAGGCGATCCCCCGACGGCTCCGGAAGACACGGGCGAGGGCCTTCTCCACGAGAGGGTCCCTCGGGGACGTCGGACAGTCCTTCGCGGCGATGCCGTGGAATTCCGGTTCATCAGCCACCAGCCAGCGGACGTACTTCCGGTAGCGGCCGCTGCCGGCGATGAATCGGGGGAGGTCGTCGTCGAGCCGCCGCCGGTCGTACCCGAGCAGCGGATCGTGCGAGAAGTACCGCGGGCCCCGGTCGAGCGCACGGAACGTGCTGTCGGACTCCGCGGGGTCGGGCAGGGAGGCCAGCAGGCGAACGGCGCTGAGCGCGTCGGCGCGCTTGATGTCGACGGCGGCGCAGACGCGCCGCAGCGCCCCGTCCGGGTCGTTCACCCCCGCCTGTCTCAGGATCAGCCGCCATGTCCTGTCGGGGTAGTAGAGCGCGGCGGCGGACTGGAGGAGCGCGGCCCGCTGGGACGGCGTGATCATGCGCAGGCCGCGGAGTCTCCCGACGGCCGCGTGGATGTTGATCAGAGCGACGCTGACGGCGGCATGGCCCTGGTCGGGATCGGTCGCGACCGCGACCGGGTCGTCGGAGTCCAGAAGTCCCATCCGGTACATGCGATACACCGCGCCCACTCCCCGCACGCCGGCGGGCCGGCACTCCGCCGCCCGGATGGCCCCCATGCTGGACGCGCCGAAGATCTGCGCGCCGTCCCGGGCCACGTCCACCACCTCCCGGGGAGTGATGGGAAGCTCATGCGCGAAGGCGCCGTCCACGACGAGAATGCGGGTGCTGCCCTTCTCCCGGGCGCGGTAGACGTCTCCGCGCTTCGCCGGGGGGAGGACCTCCGCCGAGGGCAGCATGCGCCGCGCCTGACCGGGTGACAGGGAAGGGCCTGTGAAGACAGTCGTTCTCATCGCTCAGACGACCGATCCGAGCATGCGGAGAGTCGGAGTGCGCGAGGTCTCGCCGTAGGAACAGGCGAATCCCGGCACAAGAACGCGGACGACGGGCACGTCGAGGTCCGGGCGCGTCACCTCCGTCACCAGACATTGTGCTATGTCCACGGCGCGCAGCCGGTTCACGATCTCCTCGATGTCCCGCAGAACGTCGTCGCCGCCGCTCCTTCTCCGGGGGAACGCCACCGACGCGGGGCCGTAGTAGAGCTCGGACCGGCGCTTCTGCTCGGCGGGTCTCCGCCGTGAGTGGACGCTCTCGAACACATCGCGAGCGCCGGCGGCGACACCGCTGTGCGCCTGACAGGCTTCGGTGACGGCGCGGAGCAGCGCGCGCGACGGATCGAGATCGGCGCCGTATCCGCCGAAGGTCCGCAGCTCGCCCTCGGAGCCGAAGAAGTCGCTGTCCATGAGAATCGCGCCGAACACCGGGACGTCGACGACGCTCGGTATCTCCTGGACGCGTACGGTCAGCCCCTGATCGCCCAGCCTCTCGATGAAGTCCCGTGCGGTCCCGGGCGGAACGGTGGCCGGATCGACGAGGCGCAGCGGGCGGGGCGGCGAGAACCCCGGGTCGTGGTGAACGGTGTAGAAGTCCTCCTCGGATACGGCGTCCCGCTCGACGAGTTCGTACAGCGCGTGGAGCACGGCCTCCGAGTAGGTGTTCCCCGAGGCCAGTCCGTTCGTCTCGATGCGGGAGGTCATTCCCTCGCTCGCCGGGTTCAGAACGAGGTCGGTCGGCACGAGCCGGTGCCTCCTCCCCATCAGATCGTAGGCTCCCGTCCAGGAGAACACCGCGTCGGGCCGGTAGGCGGTCCCGGACGGAAGGTGGAAGTCCGTCGGGTCCACCGCTCCGGAGGGGGCGAGGTCCCGATAGGACCCGGTGACGATCCGGCCGGGCGGCAGTTCCTCGGCCGACACGCGCTCGATGGCCTCCATCACCGCGCTCAGTTTCGCGGCGATGACGGTCGCGCCCTTGCCCATGCTCACAGCCAGGTCCCTGGCCAGCGGCGTGACGGCCGACCACACCGGAACGCCGATGAAGTCGATGGGGGCCACGTCGTACACCCGGGTGATGGGCACACGGGGAAGCAGGGGTTCGAGCCATTCCCATGTCGCGGCGAAGTCCCGCACATGCCCCGCCTCGGTCATCGCGGACCCTGGCTCGAAGGAGAGCGGTCCGAGGGAGGTACGGCTTTCCGGTCTGACCTTCATACGGTCCCCCGAGGGTAGGTTTCTGGGTGTCGTGGAGTCTCGCCGGGCGGCCGGCGGCTGTGCGGCCGTGCGGGTCACGGAGCGGTCCGGTCCAGCGGGCGGAGCACGCCCAGCCGGACCAGATGTCTCACGGCGTCCACGGCGGCGGCGGACGTGAGTCCGGGAACGAGCCGGGCGGCGGTGACGGGTGTCTCGTCCCCCGCCTCCCACCGGCGGTGCAGCCAGGAGCCGACGGGCTCCGGGACGACGGCCGACCGGTCCCGCAGCCGCACCCGTACCCCGCGCCCGGGGACGGGCGTGGTGGCGCGCACGGCCTCGGGGACGAGCCGTACCGAGGTCTCCGGCCCCACCTCCCGGGCGCGCAGTCCGGCCGTGACCGACGCCGTCGCGTCCGGTTCCCGGCGTCCGCCCAGGGCCAGGTCGGCCAGGTCGCGGGCCAGCTCCGCCGGATCCAGCGCGCCGACCGCGTCCCGTACCTCCCGCGCGACGTCACGGGCCAGGCCCGCGAGCCGTACCGCGTCCTTCGCGGCGTTCCACGGCAGTTCCTCGCGCAGCGGCCGGGAGGCCGGGTCCCGGACACTGAGCCGCTCGGCGATCCGCTGCGCGAGCCAGTAGCGGGTCAGCACGGGAAAGCCGATCGTCACATGCAGGGACGCCGTGTCCGTGGCCTGCCCGCGGTGCAGCCAGCCGCGGGGGATCCACAGCACGTCACCGGGCCGCAGCGTCACCTCCAGGTCCGGCGGCGCCTCGGCGATCCGGCGTCTGGCCGAGGCGTCCAGGGCCAGCCGCTGATAGGTCTCGTGCTGCAGCGGGCGTCTCAGCACCGGCTCGTGCAGGCTCCAGGTCTTGCTGCCGGCCGTCTGGACGATGAAGACGTCCTCCTCGTCGTGGTGCGCCTCCAGACCGGGCCGGAGGCCCGGCGTCAGGAACGCCTCGGCGAACACGGTCTGGCCGGTCTCGTGTTCGAGCCGCGCGCAGAACTCGCCGACCGGCCGGTGGTTGTGCTGCAACGACTGGACGACCAGGGTCGCCCCCTCGTCCAGCAGCCGGGCCAGGGCCGGGGCCCGTACCTGTCCGGCGAAGCCGGTGGAGTCCGCCCTGCGGTCCCACGCGTAGCGCGCGGGATCGACGACGCGGCCCTCCTGGACGACATGGGCCTTGTCGGCCGGCAGGCCGGCGCGGACGATCGCGTCTATGTCCGTCAGGCCCAGGAGCGAGGTCAGCGGTCCGGCCGGCATCGACCAGCTCCGGGGCGACTCCGGCGGCGCGGCGGCGAATTCCCCCGGACGCGGCACGAGATGCTGGAGGGCGGTGTATCGCACGTCGGTTTCCTGTTCTGCTCTCGTGGGCGTCGGGTGTCGGTCGGGTGGGCGCGCGGTCAGTCGAGCGGGCCGGTGAAGTCCGGGGCGACGTAGTGCAGCAGGCACATCGTGACGTGACGGCCGGCGGGCAGCGGATCGCGCCAGTGCTCGTCGTCGGTGCCGCTGTAGACGACCGCGTCGCCGATGCCGAGCGCGATGTCGTGCAGACGGTCGGCGGTCCGGACGCGGAACGGCCACGGGTCCTCGCCGGCCGGGTCGTCGTCCACGCACAGCGAGACGTTCCACCGGCACTGCGGGCGGTCCCGGTGCGGCGCGAGGGCCGCCCCCGGCCGGTAGGTGACCGCCCAGGTGTACGAGGGCCGCACCGGCCCGCCGGTCCACGCGGAGACGGCCCGCGCGAGCTGCCGCTGTACGAACAGGGTGACGGCGTCGCAGTACACGCCGTCCCGCAGGCCGTCGCGGACCTGCCGGCGGTCCGTGCTGAAGCAGCCCTCCCGGCGCAGGCGGCGAAAGTGCCGCCGCAGCGCCGCCGCGAACAGCGGGGGGAACACCGCGCGCAGGACGAGTACCCCGTCCCCGGCCCCGTCCGCCGCCTCCGGGAGGGCGCGGGGCACGAGCACTCCCGCCAGCCACAGCGCCCGGCGCGCCTCGGGGTCCAGTTCCGAGGGGGGAGCGCCCTCCAGGGCGACCCTCCGCAGGTCCGGCCCCCAGGTGCCGTCGCACCACCAGGGCACCACGACGCCCGAACGGGCGTCACGCACCCAGACGACGGGCCGTTCGGCGGCGAACTCCGCCGGGCCCGAGGCGACCGCGTGGCCCTCGGGCACGTCCGCGGCGACGGCGGGCGGCAGGTCCGGGCCGTACTGGACGTACAGACCGGGGTTGACCCGCAGCCGCGCGGCGTCCGGCACGGGCAGCCCGGCGGCCTCCGGGGGGAGCCGCGCGAGCAGGTCCTCGTCGACGTCGCAGCGCAGCCGCAGCTCCTCCAGCCGGGCGGGGGCCTCGTCCGGCGGCAGCAACAGGCCGAGGTCCACCGCCGCCTGCCGCTTCTCCTCGGGCGTCGCCGTCTGCCCGGCGAGCAGCGGGGGCAGGAGGGCCAGTTCGGCGGGGGACTTGAGCCTGACGCGTTCCAGCGGCCGTCCGCGTCTGCGAACGGAGAGGAACACCTCCAGGGTCACCTGTGGGTTGGCGATCAGATCGTCGTTCATGAGCGCACCGGGCCCTGCCCTTCCGGGTCCTGTTCCGCGACTGGGGGACGCCGCCGAGTCGACCAGAGGCCCTGTCGTCCGGGCAAGGCGCGGCCCCAGGGATTTCGGTGATCTCTCGGTCCGCGCGTCGCGCTCCGCGGCCGGGGGCGCGGCGGCGGGGAGCCCCGGACGCGGAGGCCGCCGGGACGCGGAGGCGGCCGGGCTCCCCGGACCGGGCCGGAAGCGGGACGCGACGGCGATCGGGCCCGTATCCGGGCCGGCCCCGGCCCCGGCCCCGGCCCGAGAACTTCACCACAGGATGTGCCCCGGTCCCGTTGTCGAATCGGGCCGCCGCCTGTGGGCTGTACCCGCGACGGCCCGCTCCCGCCCCGGGCGCGGCCGTCGCGTTCCGCACCGGCCGCCCGTCCCGGCGGGGTCCGCCGCCCGGGGCCCGGGGCGCCGTCACCGGTCCGGGCCGCCGACTCGAGGAGGATGCCGTGCGTTTCACCGCCCTGTCACAGATCGTCCCGTCGCCCGAGGACTTCGTGGCGAACCCGCCGACCAGGCCCCAGGTCTGGTCGATGCCGCCGGAACCCCTGCGCCCGCTGCTGGACCAGGCCGGCGTCGACCGGATGCTGCGCGCCGGCGTGCCGGCCGCCGCCTTCCGCGCCGTGCGCGACGGCCGGGGCGTGGATCCGGCCGAGTACGTCTGGGGCGACCGTCCCATCGAGCGGCCGTTCGCCGACACGGTCCGGCCCGCCGCCGTCGGCACGCTGTTGCGCGACGGCTCCACGATCGTCCTCGACGTACTGCACCGCTTCTGGGAGCCGGTCGGCGACCTCTGCCGCCGCCTCGGTCACGAGGTGGGTCTGCCCGCCTCAGCGACCGGCTTCCTCACCCCGGCCGACCAGCCCGGATTCCCCTATCACCATGACGAGGGCGGCAATCTGCTCATCCAGACCTCGGGCAGCAAGGAGTGGCGGGTGCACGAGCCCCTGGCCCCCGACCCGCTGCCGCACGAGACCCTTCGGCGCAACAAGCCCGACGAGGCCGAATCCGCCCGTCTGACGGGGCGGCCGCCCGCCCTGGAGACCACCCTGCGGCCGGGCGACGTGCTGTGGATCCCGCGCGGCTGGCTGCACAGCGGGATCGCGACCGGGGAGCCCTCCGTGCATGTCGCCGTCGGCTTCGTCCCCATGCTCACCCGCTACTGGCTGGCGGGGAAGCTCGCCGAGCGGCTGGACGAGCGGCGGCCGGAGTTCGCCGGATTCCGCCGGGAACTGCCCTGGGGCGTCATGCGCCGCCCCGACGAGCTGGCCGCCGTCGTCGCCGAGGTCGCCGAGGAGTTCGCCGGGGCCCTGCCCCTGGTCGACGCGGACGGTCTGGCGGGCGCCCTGGTACGGGACCTCCGCAAGAGCTTCCTGGAACCGGCCGGGACGCCGGCGGTCTCCGCGACCGCGGACCCGACCGGACCGGCGACCCGCGTCGTCCTGGTGCCCGAGGCGCTCGCCGCCGTCGAGCGCGGCGACGCCGGCCGGCTGCGACTGCACCTGGGCAGCACCACCCTCACACTGCGCGGAGCCGTCGCCGATCATGTCGAGGGCCTGTGGTCCGCCGACGCCGGTCAGCCGTGGTGCGCCCTCGACATCGCGCCGCTCGCCGGGGAGGGCGCCGCCCTCGACGCCGTACGGACCCTGCTGCGGCTGGGGGTGGCGCGCCGCGCCGACGCCGGCTGACCCGTCGCGCCCGCCGCCGGCGGTCCCGTCGCGGCCGCTGCCGGCGGTCCCGTCGCGGCCGCTCGCCCGCCGGCGGACCGCCGGGCCGGCGCGCCCGAGACGCGGACCACAGTCTTCCCCGCCGTGTCTTGCCCGCCCTCCGCCTCCTTGTTCCACTCGTCCCCGGGCGCGCAGGCCGCGCCCGGAGACCCCCGCCGGAACGGAGAGGCCGCACCATGCGCTACCGAGCACTCGCGAAGCTCGTGCCGTCACCCGAGAAGTTCCTGTCGGCCCCGCCCGCCGCCCCGCGGGTGTGGTCGATGCCCGCCGGCGAACTGACCGGGCTGTTCGGCCTCGACGGCGTCGACGACCTGCTGCGCGACGGGGTGTCGGCGGCGAACGTCCGCGTCGTGCTGGGCGGCCGGGAGGTCCCGGCCGCCGACTACACCTGGGGCGAACGCTCCCTGGAGCCGTCCTTCGCCGGACAGGTGCGTCCCGGCGCGGTGACCGGGCTGCTCGACCGGGGCGCCACCCTGGTGCTGGACAATCTCCACCGGTACTGGCGGCCCGTCGCCGACTTCTGCCGCGCCCTCGCCCACGACGCCGGCACGGCCGCCACCGCCACCGGGTTCCTGACCCCGCCCGGCACCACCGGCTTCCCGTACCACTACGACGAACGCGGCAATCTGCTGGTCCAGACCGTCGGCAGCAAGACCTGGCGGGTGCGTGAGCAGCCCTTCCCGGACCCGCTGCCGCACGAGACCACCCGCGACAACGCCCCCACCGCGGCGCAGTTGGAGCGGTTCGCGCGCGAACCCGCCGCGCTGGAGGCGACCCTGTACCCCGGCGACGTGCTGTGGATCCCGCGCGGCTGGCTGCACAGCGGCACGGCCACCGACCAGCCCTCGGCCCATGTCACCATCGGATTCGTGCCGATGCTGACCCGGCACTGGCTCGCCGAGCAGCTCGTACGCCATCTGGGCAGCCTCAAGGGCGAGTTCGCCGAACTCCGGGGCGAGCTGCCCTGGGGCCTGGGCCGCGACACCGGCCGGCTGGCCGCGGTGACCGACGAGGTGCGGCGGGACTTGGCCGAGGCGCTGGCCCGGGTGGACTCCGCCGCCTTCGCCGAGGGCGTCGCCCGGTCGGTGCGGTCCGGCTATCCCGAACCGTCCGTCGCTCCCGTCGCCGCCGCCCTCGGCCCCGCCCTCGACGCCGGCGCCCTCGTCGTCCTGGCGCCCGAGGGTCTGTTCGACGTGGTCCGGTGCGACGACGGGAGGCTGCGGCTCGACCTCGCCGACCGGTCCCTGACGCTTCACGGTCCCGCGGCCCGGTTCCTGGAGGACCTGTGGCGCCGGGACGACCGCTCCCCCTGGTGCGCCCGCGACCTGCACGGCGTCGGGGAGGAGGCGGCCGTGGCGTTCGTCCGCACCCTCCACCGCGCGGGAGTCGTCCGCCGGCCGGACGCTCGCCGGCCCTGACCGGGACACCGGCCCGGACCAGGACACCGGGTTCCGACCGGAACACCGGCCCCGGCCCGGACACCGGCCCCGACCGGGACGCCGGGCGTCACCGAGGGAACTACCGTCACATCTCCCGGAATCCGTTGACCCGCGATCAGGCCCGTTCCTACCTTGAGCCGTCCGACCAGGACATTCGGTTTCGAGAAAGGAAATGGCCATGGCTGTGAACGACGCTGACATCGCCCAGGACGTGGACGCCGAACTCGCGTCGACCGAGATCATCATCACCGAGGAGGAGCTGGAGGACGTCTCCGGCGCCTCCCTGCCGATCCCGCGCCTGCTGAACAACTGATCCCTTGAGGCGCCCGGCCCGGCGGCGGCCGGTTCTCTCCGGCTCGCCGCCGGGCCGGGCGCCGGGCAAGCGAAAGGTGAGCACGCGTATGGAGTTCCGCCGCCGCGCCCTGGCCCGACTCGCCCGGGCCGATGAGCCGGACGTCCCGGTGGTGCTCGCGGGCACCCGTACTCTGCTGCTGCTCGTGCTGGTCACCGTGCTCGTGGCGGGCGGCTCCGTGTGGGCCTTCGCCGGATCGCTGCCGCAGACCGTGCACGCGTCCGGGGTCCTGACCCGGGCGGCCGGCAGCGTGACCTCGCACAGCCCGGTGACCGGCCGGGTCGTCCGCGCGCCCGTGCCCGAGGGCGCCGCGTTCGGGCCGGGCGCGGTGCTGTTCACCGTCGCGGACGCCGAAGGACGGCACGCGGTACGGGCGGTCTCGGCCGGCCGGATGGCCTCCCTCCTGGCCGTGGTCGGCCAGGAGGTGACCGCCCGCGACGTTCTGGCCGTCGTCGAACCGGGTCCGGCCGACTCCCCGCTCGAAGCCTCCCTCTATCTGCCGCCCGCCGACGCCGTCCGCGTCCGGCCCGGCCAGCGCGTCGACCTCGCGGTGCGATCGGTCCCCGATCGGGAGTACGGCACCGTGCGCGGCGTGGTGCGGACGGTCGGGACCCGCCCCCAGAGCCGCGGCCGGCTCACGGCCTTCCTGGCCGACCCCGAACTCGCCGCCGACCTCACCTCACGGGGCGAGCCGATCCGGGTCACCGTGCGCCTCGTGCCCGCCGGCACGGCCAGCGGCTACCGCTGGTCCACGCCCCAGGGGCCGCCCTACCGGATCGACACCCGCACCCACGTCACCGCCGCCGTCCGGCTGCCGCCGGTCAGACCGCTCAGCCTGGTGGTGTCCTAGATGCCGGCGGCCGTCCGCCGCCGGACGCGCACCCCGCGCGTCCAGCAGATGGAGGCCACGGAGTGCGGTCCGGCCAGCCTGGCCATCGTGCTGGGACACTACGGACGCCATGTGCCCCTGGAGGAGCTGCGGATCGCGTGCGGCGTCTCCCGGGACGGCGCGACCGCCGCCGCCCTGGTCAAGGCCGCCCGGAGCTACGGGATGAACGCCCAGGGGCGGAGCCTGGAACCCGACCGGCTGGCCGCGCTGCGCTCACCGGCCATCGTGTACTGGCAGTTCAACCACTTCCTCGTCGTCGAGCGCTTCGGCCACCGCTTCGGCAGACGCCTGGTCCACCTCAACGACCCCGCCTTCGGCCGCCGCAAGGTCTCCGCCGAGGAGTTCGACGAGAACTTCACCGGCCTCGCCCTGACCATGAGCCCCGGCGACGGCTTCGTACGCGCCGGAAGGCGGCCCGGCCCGTTCGCCGGGGTGCGGGGACGACTCGCCGGCGCGGTCCCCCTGATGTGGCTCATCCTGCTCTGCGGCGTCCTGGCCGCCCTCACGGGCGTCGCGCTGCCCGCGCTCACCCGGGGATTCATCGACCTGACCCTCCCGCACGGCGACCTCCCCCGCACCCTCCTTCTCGCCCTCGTCACCGCCACGGTCCTCACCGTGGCGGTGACCGCGCTGCGCCAGGCGCTCGTCCTGCGCGTCCGTCTCATCGTCGCCACCCGTTCCTCGGCGCGCTTCCTGCGGCATCTGCTGCGACTGCCCGCCGCCTTCCACGGCCGGCGCGGCACCGCCGACCTCACCCGCCGCATGACCTCCCACGACACCGTGGCCTCCGTACTGTCCACCGACATCACCAACCTCGCCGTCAACGGGCTGACGGCGGCGGTCTACCTCGCCCTGCTGGCGACGTACGACACCTGGCTCACCGGCGTGACCGTGGCCCTGTCCCTGGTGAACCTGGCCGCCGCGCGCCGGGCGGCCCGGGCCCGGGCCGACGGCGCCAACCGGCTGGCGGAGGACGAGACCAGGCTCTTCACGACCACCGTCAACAGCCTCCAGCTGATCGAGGTGCTCAAGGCGACCGGCGGCGAGGCCGAGAACTTCCGGCGCTGGACGAGCGCGCTGGCCACGGTGGTGACGAGCCGCCAGCGCGTCGACGCCGTCAGCTCACTGCTCATGGCGGTCGCCCCGACGGTGGCCGCCGTCAACGGAGCGCTGGTGCTCCTCGTCGGAGGAGTGCAGGCGGTCCACGGGCAGCTGACCGTCGGGGCGCTGGTCGCCTTCCAGATCTTCGTCACGGGCTTCGGCGTCCCGCTGGCCCAGCTGACCGCCTCCACCGCCCGCATCCAGGACTTCGGCGTCCTCGTCACCCGCCTCCGGGACGTGGAGGACGTCCCCGCCGAGCCCGAGCCGCCGTCCGAGGGGCACGGCACGCCCCGCGAACTCACCGGTCACCTGGTCCTGGACCGCGTCAGCTTCGGCTACAACCCGACCCGGCCCCCGCTGCTGCGCGAGGTGTCGCTGACCGTGCGGCCCGGCCGCCAGATCGCGCTCGTCGGCCCGTCCGGCAGCGGCAAGTCCACCGTCGCCCGCCTGGTGCTGGGCCTGCACCGGCCCTGGAGCGGCGCGGTCACGCTCGACGGCCGCCCCCGGGCCGATGTGCCGCGCGAGGCCCTGACCTCGGGCGTCGCCTTCGTCGAACAGGACGTCGTGCTCTTCGAGGCCAGCCTGCGGGACAACATCACCCTGTGGGACCCCTCCGTACCGGACGAGGACGTCATGGCCGCCCTGCGGGACGCCGCCGTCCTCGACGCGGTCCTCGCGCGCCCCGGCGGCCTCCGCTGCCGGGTGGCCGAGGACGGCCGCAACTTCTCCGGCGGTGAACGCCAGCGCCTCGAGCTGGCCCGCGCGCTGGTGCGCCACCCCCGCCTGCTCGTCCTGGACGAGGCCACCAGCGCCCTGGACGCCGAGACCGAGGCCGTCATCACCGACCGGCTGCGCCGCCGGGGCTGCGCCATCGTCGTCATCGCCCACCGGCTGAGCACCGTGCGCGACAGCGACGAGATCATCGTCTTCGACGGCGGACGCGTACGCGAACGGGGCACCCACGGCGAACTGCTCGCCGCCGACGGGCTGTACAGCCGGCTGGCCGAGGAGGGCTGAGATGGAACCGTGGACCGCCACCGCCCCGCCGGACCCCTCCCCGGCGGACGCCCTCGCCCGCCGCGGCTCACCCGCCGGACATCGACCGCTCGCCCTCGTCGCCCCCGGCGTCCTGTGGCTCGTCGCCGCCGGATCCGCCGACCTCTTCGCGGCCGACCCGGAGGGCGCGGGAGGTCCCTGGCACCACCTCGGCAGGCTGGGGCCCGGGGCGGTCCTGGCCGCTCCCGCCGCCGGACCCCGCCACCGCCTCGTGCTGCGCCCCCTGGCCGGCGCCAGGGTGCGCGCCGTCGACCTCCCCGAGGATCCCGCCGACCCGCTGACCGGCCCCGAGCTGGCCGCCCTCGACCGGGGCGTCGACGCGGTCCTGGCCGTGCTGGCCGACTTCGCCGCCGCGTCCGCGCCGAACCCGGCGGGCCCGTGCGGTCCCCCGGATCCGGCCCCCTGCCCGGCGCCGCCCCCCGGTGCCGGGCAGGGCGGACCGGACCGCACCGGCGCCGCCGCACGCGACCGCGCCGCCGCGCGCCTCGCCGACGCCCTGCGCGCAGCCGAGGCGGCCGTCGACGCCCGGGAGCGGCGCCGCGACCGTCAAGCCGCCGCCTCCCGCCGCGCCGACCGGGACGCCCGGCGGCGGACCGCCGAAGCGCTGCGGGCCGCCGCCGCACCCGGGCCGCTCCCCACCGTCCCCGCGGACGGCGCGGAACCCGCCGACCGCTACGCAGCCGTCGCGGTCGCCCTCGGACTGCCCCTCGGCCCCGCCGGACCCCCGGCCGGGCCCGGCGACGCGAGCGATCCCATAGCGGACCTGGAACGCCGCACCGGCGCCAGGGCCCGCCGGATCGCCCTGACCGGGCCCTGGTGGCGCTTCGACCACGGCCCGCTGCTGGGCCGCCGCACGGCCGACGGAACCCCCGTGGCCCTCCTGCGGCGGCGCGGCGGCTACCGGCTGCGGGACCCTCTCGGGGGCAGTACGCGCGTCACGGCGCGGACCGCCGCCGCCCTGGAGCGGACCGCTGTCACCTTCCACCGCCCGCTGCCCGACGGGCCGCTGCGACTGCGCGACCTGCTGCGCCACGCGCTGCGCGGTTCGCGCGCCGACGCCGTCCGGATGACCGCCGCCGCGCTCGCCGCCGTGGCCCTGGCCTTCCTCGTACCGCTGGCCACCGGCGTCGTACTCGGCTCCCACGTGCCCGCCGGGCGCACCGGGAGCATCACGCGGCTCTGTCTGGCGCTGGTCGCGGCCGGCCTGGCGTCGGCGGTCTTCGGGGTGGTCCAGAACGCCGCCCTGCTGCGGATCGAGGGACGGCTGGAGGCCACCGCCCAAGCGGCGCTGTGGGACCGGCTCCTGCGGCTGCCCGCGCGCTTCTTCGGCCGCCGCTCCACCGGGGAACTCGCCCACACCGTCCTCGGCGTCCTCGCCGGACGCACCGCGCTGGCGGGCCTGACCTCCCTGCTGCTGCACTCGGCCGTCACCGTCGTGGTCGGCCTGACCCTCATGTACTGGATCAGCGTGCCGCTCGCCCTGATCGCGACCGTCCCGATCCTCGCCGCCGCCGCCGTCCTCGGCCGCCTCGGCCTGCTCCAGGCCCGGGCCCAGGAGGAACTGCTCGCCCGCAGCAACGCCCTGACCGACCGGGACTTCCACCTGCTGCGCGCGCACGCCAAGATCCGGGGGGCGGGCGCGGAGGACCGCGTCGTCGCGGACTGGGCGATGCTCCACCGCGACCAGCAGTGGGCGACCCGCCGCGCGGTACGCCTCCAGAACACGGCGACCGCGCTGGCCTCCGGCTGTCTGCCGCTGTGCGCGACCGTCGTCTTCCTGGCGTCCGGCCCCGCCCGGGCCGGGGTCTCCGAGGCCCGGTTCCTGTCGTTCTACGCCTCCCTCGCCGTGACCGTCACCGGCGCCGTACAGGTCGCCGGCGCGCTGAACGCGGCCCTGGCCGCCGTACCGATGTTCACCCGGCTGCGCCCGCTGCTCGCCCACCCCCTGGAGGCCGCCGCCGACGCGGCGCCGCCCGGGCGGCTCACCGGCGACATCGCCGTCGAGCACGTGTCCTTCGGCTACGAACCCGGAGTGCCGGTGCTGCGCGACGTCTCGCTGCGGGTACGCCCGGGGGAGATGCTCGCCGTGGTGGGCCCCAGCGGCTGCGGAAAGTCGACCCTGCTGCGGCTGCTGCTCGGCTTCGAGCGGCCCTCCTCGGGTGTGATCCGCTACGACGGCCGCGACCTGGCGGCCCTGGACGGAGCCGCCGTCCGGCGGCAGTGCGGCGTGGTCACCCAGCACGCGCGGCCGCTCGACGGCACGATCCTCCAGGCCATCACCGCCGAACGCGGGCACAGCCTCGACGAGGCGTGGGAGGCCGCCCGGCTCGCCGGACTCGACGAGGACATCGCGGCCATGCCCATGGGCATGCAGACGTTCCTGAGCGACGGCGGCGCCCTGTCGGGCGGGCAGCGGCAGCGGCTGGCCATCGCCCAGGCCCTGATCAGACGGCCCCGCGTGCTGTTCTTCGACGAGGCCACCAGCGCGCTCGACAATATGACCCAGGCGATCGTCGCCGACAGCACGCTGAAGCAGCGCGCCACCAGGATCGTCATCGCCCACCGGCTGTCCACCGTCATGAACGCCGACCGCGTCATCGTGCTCGACGCCGGCCGCGTGGTCCAGCAGGGCCCGCCCGCCATGCTGACGGCCGACGCCGGCGGCCCGTTCGCCCGGCTGGTGCGGCACCAACTGCGCTGACCCGCCCGCCGGTCGGCCGGGAGCCCGCCCGCCCCTCAGCCGGAGGCGGCGCTCCCGTGCCGCGAGCGGCCGAGGTGGTCGCGCGCGACGCCCCGCAGCACCGCGAGCGTACGGGTCTCGTGCGCGCGGTCCGTGCCGATCAGCCGGTTGTGCTGCATGTGCAGCAGCCCGTCGACGGCCGTCGCGGCCCGCTCCCCGGGCCGCCCGCCGATCACGGCCTCCCCGAAGCGGCGCGGCGCGGCGCTCCTTGCCCACAGCTCCGCCGCCGCCCCGGCTCCCGGCAGCCCGGCGAACGCCCGCAGGCAGCGGCCCGGGACGATCCGGGTGAGCGCCGCCGCGCGGTGGCGGCGGTAGAAGCGGCGGCCCTCCTCGGTGTTGGGGTAGTGGCGGTCCACCCACTCCCACCACGGCCAGGCGCCCAGCGCGTCGAGCAGAACGCCGTGCTGCGCCGCCGCCACGATCTCCGACGGCAGTTCCGGGCCGGCCGCCGCGCACACCGGGATCAGGCCGAGCGCGGCCCGGCTGTCGAGGGCGAAGACCTCCTCCGCGAGCGCCAGCGCCGCCGGGCCGCCGTAGCGCCGCCGCTCCGGGCGGTAGCCGTCCAGCACCCAGTCCCCCGCCAGCCCCGAATCCCTCAGCCGCGTCAGGCCGGTGTGCAGCGCGGGCAGCACCTCGCGCAGCAGCACGGCGGGATCGCCGTGCAGCCGCAGCCGCAGATGCGGGGCCGGGTCCCGGTAACGGGTGAAGAACCAGCGGTCGGTGTGCCCCGACTCCCGCGCCGACTCCAGGAGACGGCCCAGCGGTCCGGCCAGCAGCCGGTCGTGCTCCGGGGCGGCCGCGTACAGCTTGAGGCAGAGCCATTCGCCGCCGGGGCTGTGGACGGGGAGGGGCGGGGCCGGGGGGAGTTCGGCGGGCTGCGCCCGGGCGGGCGGGACCGGGGGCGGTTCGGCGGGCCGGGGCGACGGCGCTCGGACGAGCCGATCCGAGGGCTCTCCGCCGGGCCCGGGCCGGGGCGGCGCGGGGTCCGGCAGACGGGTCAGCGACACCGCGATCTCGTGAGCGCGTCCGCCGAGCCAGCCGAAGGCCCCGGGGCCGGCCGCCAGATCCTCGTACACCTCGACGCCGCCGTCGCGAACGACGCCATCGCGAACGCCGCCGTCGCGCAGCTCCTGCCGGAGCACCTCGCGGTGCAGCGGCTCGTCCAGGTCGAGCGCGCAGACCCGGTCCCCGGCCGCCGCGAGCACGTGCCGGGCCACGCCCAGCGACGAGCGCCACTCCTCGAAGGCCGCGCGCCACCGCGCCGTCGGACCGTCCGTGCCGAGCATGTCCGGCGACGGCCGCCACCGGGCCGGGGCGACCACCACGCGCCCGTGCCGTACGCGGGGCAGGAACGGGTGGGCGTCCATCGCCCCCCAGCGCCACGGCGACCAGGTCGACTGGCGCGCCGTCGACAGCTCCAGAAGGAACCGCACCAGCGGCGGCAGCGCGCTCGCGCCCAGCAGATGCGGTTTGCGTACGACGATCTCCCGTCCGCGCTCCGGTTCCACCAGCCGCAGCCGGCCCCGGTCGGCGACGACGGCGAGCCGCCGCCAGTCCAGTGTGCCGGGCGCCGACCGGTCGGCGAAGATCCCGACGGGCAGGACGTGGTCCAGCAGCCGGGGGACCTGGCTGATGTTGCGGTGCCGGGCGCCGGCCGGTTCGAACATCACCTGGGCGCGGACCGCCCCGGGCGGCACGGGCTCCGCCAGCAGGTCCGCGACCTCCCGGGTCCCGAGGAGGCCGGCGAATCGACCCGCCGACGCGCCCGCGCTCTCCGAGCCGCCGGACGGCGACAGCAGCAGCGTGAAGTCGCCCGCCTCCAGCGCCGGCAGGCTCGGGGCGAGGACCTGGGCGAACAGTTCGAGCGACGCGGGGCCCGGTTCGCCGTCGTGCGTCACCTCCAGCCGCCGCAGCGTCTCCTCGTCGAGCAGGGCGTCCCCGCCGCCGCGCAGCGCGTCGTGCACCAGCCGGGCCAGTGTCGCCGCCCGCCGGGGCTCCTCCTCCGGCCGGGGGCGGCGGTGCGCGGCGGCGTCCGGCAGCCCCAGGCCCCGGTGCGGATCGGTCAGTTCGGGCAGGGGGACCGCGGACCCGTCGCCGTACCGCTCGGCGAAGGACTCGGCATAGGCGTCGAGATGCGGCAGGATGCCGCGGTGCGGCGACATGCGCCACAAGGAGGCCGCGAGGTGCTCCAGTTCACGGCCGACGGCGGGCGGGAGGCCCACCTCGGCGTCCGCCCGCAGGTCGGTCTGGAGCGGCGGCGGCACCGACTCGCGGACCCCGCGCAGCACGGCCTTCGCCCGCCGCAGTTCCCCGAGCCCCTCGCCGGGCGGCGTACGGGCGTAGGCGTCCAGCGCCTCCCGCGCCCCGCCCGGCGCCGCGCGCGCACCGGGGACCGTACGGTGCGGCAGCTCGTCCAGGGCGGCGGCGTCGATCACCTCGGGCATCAGGGAGGTGAGCAGGAAACGGGCCGTGACGAGACGGCGCAGCAGCAGATCGGCCCACCTCGCGGAGGGCGCCGGCCCGTGCTCCGCCAGCTCCCCGGCCAGCGTGCCGAACCGCACGGGGACCGCCGCGCGCTCGTACACGAACCGGACCGCGGGGCCCAGCCGGACCGAGCGCTCCCGCCGCGCCGCGGCGCCGTCCGCCGACCCCGTCCACGGCAGATGCAGCCGGTCGCCGCGGATCAGGCACAGATCGTTGACGACCACCTCCGTGTCGTCGACCGGCCCGCCCTCCGCCACGCACGCGTCGACGGCTCCGGCGAACCATCCGGCGTCCGGGCGCGCCGACTTGCGGTGCGCCGCGCCGATCCGGGCGTACGGTACGGGCGTCAGCTCCGCGAGCGCGACCCCGGCGAACGTGCCGAAGGGCGTCGGGCGACGGGTGATCCGCAGCGCGTACTTCGTCAGGGCCGCGGCCGCCGCGACCAGCCGCCCGTGCCGGGGCGCCCGGCCCCGCTCGATCTGGCGCAGCGTCAGCGCGAGTGAGTCGCCGGCCAGCTCGACCGCCTCGCGCAGCACCGGGTGGGAGGCCAGCGCCGTCACATACGCCGCCGTCTCCTCGTCGGGCCCCTCCGGATCGCACCGGACGGCCCGCGGGCCCGGCCCGTCGAACACGCCGAACGCGCCGACGGGGAGGGCCGCGATCCGCAGGACGATCCGGTCGGCGGCCGCGTACCGGGGGTCGGTCATGTCCCCACTCAACGGCGGGGCCCGCAGTGGTGGCAACGGGCCGGGCCGGGGATCTCGGCATACTTTTCGGTCGTACAGGTCGTACAGGTCGTACAGGTCGTACAGGTCGTACGGGCCGGCGGATGTACGGCGGCCCGGGCCGTGGCGGTCGCGGCACTCGGCTCGCCCCGGACGCTCCTGGGCGGGAGCCCGCGTCGGCTCGGGGCCGGTCCGGGCGGTGGTCAGGGCATCGATCCGGCGCGCAGCGGCCTGAAGACGCGCGTGCGCCCGGCGCTCCCTTCGAAAACGCCGATTCCCATGGTCACTCGGCCGTGTCGGCCGGGGTTCCGCGACCCGTCGGTTCCTGGGCCAGGGTGAAATCCTCGTACGCGAAGCCCGGTGCCACCACACAGCTGACCAGGACCTCTTCTCCCGACCGGGGCCGGGCGGCCTGCCAGTGACCGGAGGGCACCAAGTACTGCGGATGGTGTCCCGCCTCGATCTCCGGTCCCAGGGTCACCGTGGTCTCCCGGCCGGGATCGGGGGCGGGCCCGTCACCGGCGAGCCGGAGCGTCAGCGGGCCGCCGCGGTGCCAGAGCCACAGCTCGTCCGAGAGGACCCTGTGCCAGCGCGACTCCTCACCGGGCTCCAGGCAGTAGTAGATCCCGCTCGCGGCGGTACGGAGGCCGCTGTAGCCGGGGGGCCGGAGCCGGGTGTGGGGTCCGGTCCGCCAGGTCTCGCGATACCAGCCGCCCTCGGGGTGGGGCCGGAGGTCCAGCAGCCGGACGAGCGGAGAACGGCCGGGCTCCGGCGAGGTCGCGGGGCCGGCGGGGGGGCTGCTCGGTCCACAGGGGGCTCCCGGTCGTCGGTCGGCAGAGGGTGTCGTGGCGGTGGTCGACCGTCGGCGCGGTCGGACAGGTCGTCACGGTCGGCGGATCGTCGCGATTCATGCCGTCAGTCTGCCCCCGGGCGGTGGGCGGCAGGCGGTAGGCGCGGGCAGGCGGGCAGGCGGGCAGGCGGGCAGGCGGGAAATCCCATCCGTCACATGGCTATCGCCGTCGGCGATTCGGCCACCGCGGGCCCCGGCACCGCCCCGGGCCCGGTACGGGTCGGTGGCCGCTACAGCCTCGGAGATTCGCTTGTTCATGCGGTTCCCGGCCCGGCCGAAAGACGTGTGTTCGAACGAGCGGTCCGGATCGTTGTCCCGAATACCGCGGCGATACCGCGTCACCGACAGCCGAGACGCCCCACCCGGCCAGTGGCTGATGACCCTCCCGCGCCCCTCGGCGCGTGAACAGATCAAGGAGAACGCCGATGACGTCGACGACCCGCACCGCGGCTCCGCCCGTCCAAGGACGCCGGGGAGCACCGCGCCCGCAGCCCGCGCCGGGGAGGCGCGGATGACCGACGCGCGGAGCGGGGCTCAGAACGGGGGTCAGAACGGGTTCGGCCGGACGGCCGGGGGGCACGTCCCGCCGCCCCGGGCGGTGTCCGGGCTGGGCCTTCCCCCGGCGCGGGTGCCCGCCGGGCCCGCCGACGGCGACGACATCACCGACGGGATGGAGACCGCGTACTGGGCGGTGCACGACGGGGCGTCGGCGAAGGCCGGCGTGTGGGAGATCCTCGTCCAGCTCCCCCGGATCGTGCGGCAGGTCGGGGCGCTGGCCTGGCGGGCGGACCGCCGGGGCACCGTCGCGGTCGCCGTGCTCCAGTTGCTGTCGGCGGCGATGAACGCCTTCGGGCTGGTCGCCTCGGTCGCCGTCCTCCACACGCTGTTCGCGTCCGGGCCGACACCCGACAAGATCCGCTCCGCGCTGCCCGAGCTGGCCCTGGTGGTGGTGCTTCTGTCGCTGCGGGCCGCGCTGGAGACCGCGGTGGCCACCGCCGAGGCCCGCCTCACCCCAAAGATCCGCACCTCGTTGGAAGTGGAGTTCTACCGGCTGGTCGCGCACGTACGGCTCGAAGCGGTCGACGACGCGAACTGGCACGACGACATCCACCGGGCCTCCGACCGGGGCCTGTACTTCGCGCGGCAGGTCGTCGGCCAGATCGTCGCCCTGGCCGCCGCCCTCCTCGACCTCGTCGCCACCGCGGCCGTCCTCACCGTGCTCCACCCGCTGCTGATCCTCATGCTGCCGCTGTCCGTGCTGCCGGTCGGCGCAGCCGCCGTCCGCGCGGCGAAGGAGCGCTTCCACTCGTACATGCGGTGGAACGCCCTCCAGCGGCGGGTGCGGACCTTCAGCTGGATCCTGCTCGACCAGGACTCGGCGGCCGAGATCCGTTCCAACACCACCCAGGGCGCCCTGCTCGCGGAGCACCGGCGGCTCACGGAGAAGATCGCCGCCGAGGACACCCGGCTCGGCGTCCGCGCGGCCCGGATCCATCTCGCCGGGCGCATGGTCGGCGGCGTGGGCACCGGCGTCACCTACGCGGCGCTGTGCGCGATGCTGATCGGCGGCTGGATCCCCCTCGCCGTCGGCGCCGGCGCCGTGCTGGCCATCCAGTCCAGCCACCGTTCGCTCACCGTCTTCGTGAACACGGCGCACCTGGTGTACGAGCAGGCCCTGTGGGTGTCGGATCTGCTCGCGGTGCAGGCCCGCTGCCGCGGTCTGCTCCCCCGCACGGGCGGCGCACCGGCCCCGGGGACCGTACGGGAGATCCGCCTCGACAACGTCTCCTTCACCTACCCGGACAAGTCCGTCCCCGCGCTCGACGGCGTCAGCCTCACGCTCAGGGCCGGGGAGACCGTGGCGTTCGTCGGCGTCAACGGCAGCGGCAAGTCCACCTGTTCCAAGCTGATCGCCGGCCTGTACGACCCGTCCGCCGGAGCCGTGTCCTGGAACGGCGCCGACGCACGGACCCTCGACCCGGTCTCGCTCCAGCGGCGCGTCGCCGTGGTGTTGCAGGATCCGGTGCACTATCCCTTCACCGCGCTGGCGAACATCACCGTCTCGCGGGGGTCACTGACCGAGTCCGTTCCCGAGGAAGCGCACGCGGCAGCCGTGGCCTCCGGCGCCGACACCGTCATCGCCGGTCTCCCCGCGACCTGGCGGGCCCTGCTGTCCAAGCGGTTCGCGGGCGGGCAGGAACTCTCCGCCGGACAGTGGGCCAAGATCGCGGTCGCCCGCGGGCTCTACAAGGGCGCGCCCGTCCTCCTCCTCGACGAGCCGACCGCCAGCATGGACCCACGCGCCGAGCACGCCGTCTACCAAGCCGTCCTCCGGGGCGGCCGCCGGCCCGGTCAGATCACCGTCCTCATCTCGCACCGGCTGGCGTCCGTCGTGGAGTGCGACAAGATCGTCGTCTTCGACGGCGGGAAGATCATCGAGTCCGGCTCACACCGGCAGCTCATGGAGCGACAGGGCGAGTACGCCCAGATGTTCGCCCTTCAGGCGGCCGGGTACCAGAAGGCGCCGGCCGGCGCGGAGGAGGCATGACCGCGGGCGCGGGACCCTCCGCGGGCGGACGCCCCGCGGGAAGGGGCCCGCCGATGACACCCCGGGCCGCCGCCCGGCCGAGGAGTGCGCCTCCGCTGTCCGCCAGAAGGGGCCGGGGGGCGGGCCGCCGTCCTGATCGCCGGAAAGGGCCGGGGGCCGGGCCGCCGTCCTGATCGCCGGGGCATCGACCCCGCGACGAGCGCGGAGACGGCCTCGTGCCTGCCTGTCCTGTCCGCCGTGCTGCCGGGGTTCGGGCCCGCCCGGCCGCTCGACGCGATGACCGTACCCTGACAGCCGGTCACCCCCTCCGAAGAGGTGTGTCCGTGGCCGGGCAGCGATCTCGTCCACTCGTTCTCCCCGATGACAAGGCGGTCCCATGCACGATCCCTCCGAGCCGCAGGGCGCAGCGGTGCTGCTGGTCAACCCGGCCGGTCAGTACCTGCTTCATCTGCGCGACGCGAACAAGCCGCACATCTGCGACCCGGGTACGTGGAGCATTCCGGGAGGCGGCCGGGAGAGCGGGGAGACAGCCTTTGAGGCCGCCGAGCGCGAGCTGTCGGAGGAGACCGGGCTGGCCGTTCGCGGGCTCATACCGTTCACCGTCGTCGAGTCCGTCGGGCCGGACGGGCACACCAAGGGCCGTATCCAGGTCTATCTCGGAGCCTGGGACGGGGACGCCGACGCTCTGCCCGTGACCGAGGGGATCATGTACCGGTGGTTCGACACCGCGACCATCGCGTATCTGACGATGTGTCCGTGGGCCCAGCGGGTCATCGACCTCCACCGGGCCGAGCGGCCCCTCCCGCCGCCCCGGACCGACACCGCCGCCGCGCCGGTGAACCGGACCCGCCCGCACATCGTCGGCGTCCACCTCTATCTGGAACGGGACGGACAGGTGCTGCTGGGGCTGCGTCACCCGGACTCGTCGTTCGCCGGATCCATCCACCACTTTCTGGCCGGGCACTGCGAGCAGGAGCCGGCGACCGGGGCCGTGGTGCGCGAGGCGTGGGAGGAGGCGGGCCTTCGGATCCGGCCCGAGGATCTCGAACTCGTCCATGTCGTGCACACTCCCGACCGGTCCGGCGGCCTGCCCCGGGTGCAGCTCGTCTTCCGGGCCCGTGCCTGGGACGGGGAGGCGGTGGTCCGTGAGCCGGACCAGTGCGCGGGCTGGGCCTGGTGGCCCCTGGACGCGCTGCCCGAGCCGATCGTGCCGTACACCCGCGCGGCGATCGAGGGAATCCGCGCCGGTCGCGTCTTCACCGAACTCGGCTGGACCTGACCGCTCTCGGGACCCGGGCTTCCCCCGTCGCCCCCGAGATGAGCCGCGGCGGGGCGAGACACGGCCTTCGGCGGCCGCGAGCGGCGTAGGGCGACTGGCGGGAGCCGCTCGGCGGGGCCCTGTTCCGGCACGGCGGTACGAGAACTGGGCCCCGCCGAGCGGCGAAGCATCGGTGCGGGGCGCGTGCCGCCGGTTCGGATCCGCGCGTCTCCCCTCGGCCGCTCGCTCCGGACCGCGACCCGCCGGGGTGTCAGGAGCCGGTCGGCTCCGAGGTCTTCCGGTCGGCTTCCCGTTCGACCGGGTCAGGGCGATCGGCGGGCCGGTCCGGCGACAGGGCGGCGGCGAAGCGGGGCCAGACGAGGAGGACGATGGGGTAGATGGCGTAGCCGACGCGGGTGGCCGGGGACAGCACGATGGCCAGGATGAGACCCAGCGCCATCCGGTCGGCGGCGGCGACGGTGTTCCGGGGCGGGCGGACCAGGAGTGATATCCCCACGCCCAGGGCGCTCAGCCCGATGAGCGCCACGGTGACGGCCTTGCCGTTGGGGACCAGCGACACGATCAGGCTCCCGAGCAAGGGGCTCTGCGCGGACGACGCCGTGGGGCCGAGGCCCAGCGGATAGAGAACGACGTTCTGGTAGAACGCGTCGCTGTCCACCAGGACCATGGGCAGGACGGAGAGCACGGGGATCGCCGTGGCCACCGCCGCGCACGTGAGCGCGGCGCGCTTCCCCTCGCGTACCGCGAGCACGGCGAGGATCACCGGGATGGCCGGCCAGGCGGTCCACTTCAGCGCCGCCGCCGCGCCCACGGCCAGGCCCGCGCGTCCGGCCCTGCCCCGGTGCGTGCAGGCCAGAGCCAGACAGATCAGCCCCATGACCGGCGGGTCCACGCCGCCGATGGCGAGGGGCAGCGCGACGACGGGGCAGGCGACGAGCCACAGCGCGCCCGTCCACGCCGTGATGCCCTGCGCGGTGCCGTACGGACCGGCGTCGGCGCCCCGGCCCTTGGTCAGCACCCGTACGGCGCCGGCCACGGCGGCGAGGAAGCCGATGACGAACCACAAGCGGGCGCTGGTGAACGGGTTGTCGCCGAACAGCACGTGCGGTATCCCGAAGAGCGCCATGCCGGGGAGGTAGGGATTGAAGTCCTTCACCTCGTGCAGGGCGGTGTTGTACGGGGTCCCGGAGGAGAGCAGCAGGTCGGCCGCCCGCTGTACGACGCCGACCTCCATCTGCGCCTTGCCGATCACCATCAGGTACAGCAGGGGCACGACCGCCGCGCCGACGACCGCGATCGTCGCGGGGGTACGGGCCCACGACAGGGACTGCCTCGCCGCGACCAGGGCGGCGCACGCGTATCCCGCCGAGGCGATCAGGCCCCACGCCTGCTGGGCCGTGTCGGGCGGAGACAGCAGTCCCACCACGAGCGCCGACACCGCGCATATCACCAGCACAGGCCAGTCCCACCGCCGCCGGCCGCGGGAGGACTCGCCTGCGGAGCGAGCACTCGGCTCTTGCTCCCGAACAGATATCGACATCGGAGATCAATCTCTTGAGAAGGACAGGGGGGATCGTTGAGAGGTTCGCGACAAGGGAGGTCCGCCCGGCGTCGGAGCACGTCCGGGAGGCGTTCCGCGGCACGGTGCCGAGGGTGTGGCGACGGTCCGGCGGCGCGGCGACGGTCCGGCGGCGCGGACGTCCGGGAGCCGGGCTCCGGAGGTCCGGTCAGCGGGCGGCGCGGCGGGGCCGGCCGACCGTGCGTACGGCTCCCGCGTCAGCGCCGCCGGCGCGTCTCATCGGGGACGGCCGCGGGCCCGGCGTCGCGGTCGACGGCCGGTGAACCCGGTCACGCGTCGGCACGCGGGGGGTGCGGTAAGGCCGTGACGGCGATCTCGCCGCCGGTGTTCGCCGGGATCGGACCGTCGTCCCCGCGGCGTCGGCCGTACGGGCGCGCGTGCCGCGCGCTGTCCCGACGGATCCCGCGCCGCCGGGCACAGGCCCCACGGGTGTGCGTTCGCGGCTCGGGACGGCGGGAGACGGTCGCAGACCGCCGGGCGGGGACTCCGTGCCGCCGGCCGGTTCGGCGGGACGGCCGCGGACGGCGAGGGCCGGCGCTCACGCGACGGCTTTCGCACGGGGCGGGGTTCCGCCGGTACGGCGCTTCAGCAGGCGGAACGCGGCGAGGACCAGCAGGGCGCCGACGGCGAGGACGAGGGCGGTCGCGGTGAGCTGGAGGGGCCAGTAGTGCGAGAGCGGATGGTAGTCGCGGTAGTGGCTGACGGCGCCGAGCCTGTCGTACACGGCGGGGCACTCGGCCTTCGTCCAGTGGATGCCGCAGCCGGGGTCGGGCAGCCGGGTGCCGGTGGAGGTGAGGACGCCCGCGTCGACCGTCAGTCCTGTGCCTGCCGGGGCGTCGAGCGTCAGGCTGCTGACCCGGGTGGTGCTGGGCCACAGGCGGGGCAGTGCCGACTGGACGACGCCGAACACGCCGGCTGTGGCGACGACCGAGGTGACGAGGGCCGGGAGGGAGCGGCGCCAGACGAGGCCGGCCAGGGCTCCGGCGGCGAGGCCGGTCAGGGCCAGGGCCACGGCGGTCGGGCCGCTCGCGAAGAAGTTCGAGCTGTCGTGCCAGGACTTGGCCGTGTCGATGGAGCGGCCCCGCCCCTCGGACCGGGCGAGGTGGTACAGCCCGGCCAACAGGCCGGTGCCGACGGCGATGAGGGCGGCCGGGACCGCGAGCCGGGCGGCGAGCCAGCGGGCCGGGGACGCCGACTGGGTCCAGGCCAGTCGGGCCGTGCCCGTCTCCAGCTCCCGGCCGGTCAGCGAGGCCCCGGCCCAGGCGGCGACGAGGAAGGGGACGGCGAGGACGGCGACCATGGAGTACTGGTAGACGTCCCGGTAACGCAGGATGGCGCGCTGGTCGTACGCGCACGTCGCCGCCGTGCCGCACGCGTCGTACTGCCGCCACGCCGTCGCGGCGGCGTCGGTGAGCGGGCCGCCCAGCCACAGCAGCGCGGCCGAGACCACGATCACCAGCCCCGCCCAGACGCACAGCGCCGGCCGGTGCAGACGCAGCAGCCACCGGGCTTGGCGGGGCGCGGCCGCGGGCGGACGCCGGGTCGGCGCGGGGGCGGCGGCAGGGCCGGTCATACGGTCGTCTCCTGGGACGTGGCGGGTATGCGTGCGGGGTCGAGGGCCAGCGCGGGCGCCGCCGGACTGCGCAGGTGGGCGAGGACCAGCTCCTCCAGGGAGGGCTCGCTGCTCCGCCAGCCGTCGGGCAGGGGGCCGGCGGGGCGGATGAGGGCGGTGCGCTGACGGCCGGTGGTGCGGGAGGACACCACCACGGTGTTCGGGCCCAGGTCGCGGACGGCGCCGGTGGCCGTCTCCTGTGCGGGGCCGTGGACGAGGCGGTGGGCGGCCAGCAGGTCGTCGATGCCGCCCGCCAGACGGACACGGCCGTCGCCGATCAGCAACAGGTGGTCGCAGGAGTTCTCCAGCTCGGCGATCACGTGCGAGGACAGCACGATCGTGGTGCCGTGGCGGGCGGCCGTGCCCATGAGGACGCCCATCAGCTCGTGCCGGGCCAGCGGGTCGACGTCGGCCATCGGCTCGTCCAGCAGCAGCAGCTCGGGCCGCTTCGCCAGGGCGAGGGCGAGCGCCACGCGGGTGCGCTGGCCGCCGGAGAGCGAACGGATCCGGGCGTCGGGGTCCAGGTCGCCGTCGGCCACGACCCGCTCCCCGGTGGCCGCGTCCCAGCGGCCGGGGTTCAGGTCCGCGCCCATGCGGAGCGTCTCGGCGACGGTGAGCCGCGGGTACAGCGGCTTGTCCTGGGCGACGAACCCGATGCCGGGACGGGCGTCGGACGGATGACCGCCGAGCACGGCGACGGTGCCCTCGGTGGGGGCGATCAGCCCGGCGGCGAGGGCGATCAGCGTCGACTTGCCCGCACCGTTGGGTCCCACGAGCGCGCAGACGCGTCCGGCGGGGAGCCGGAACGTGCAGTCGCGCAGCGCCCAGCCCCCGCGCCGCGCGAACCGCTTGCCGAGCGCGGTCGCCTCGATGGCGGTCGTTGTCATCACTGTCCCTCTCGGATGTTCTCGAAGTACTCGTCCAGCACGGCGGTGAAGAACGCGGCCACGTCGTCCCGCTCCAGCCCGTCCGCCCGGGCCCGCCGCGCCCACTCGGCGAGTTCGGCCCGCAGCGGGGAGTCGCCCGACGCGGTGCCGAGCGATCTTCGGACGAAGGTGCCGAGCCCGCGCTGGGCCTCGACCAGCCCCTCCCGTTCCAGCTCGCGGTAGGCCTTGAGTACCGTGTTCGGGTTGACGGCGGTGGCCTCCACGACCTCGCGGGCCGCGGGGAGCTTGTCCCCGGGCTCCAGCAGGCCGAGCCGCAGGGCCTGCTTGGTCTGCTGGACGATCTGCAGATAGGTCGCAACGCCGCTGCGCCGGTCGATGCGGTATTCGAGCATCCGACAGAAACATCCTTTCACTAATTGAGTAGTGAAAGGATGTATCGAGGGGAGATCCACTGTCAAATCCGTGGGCCGGGGGCGATGACCCGGCCGATGCCCTGGTCGACGCGGTCCGCCGGGGGCGCGGAGGACGTGGTGCACGGGGGCCCGCGAGCCGTGTCGCTCGGGCGTTCTCGCGGGCGCGGCCCCGGCGGGGGCGTCGGGGACCGTCTCCGGATCGGGCCCGGCGTCGAGGAACACGACCACGGCCCGAACCGGCGGGCGCATCGGCCGGGGCGGCGTACCGCGCAGCCGGTCGTACTCCCCGCGCCCGGTCCGGCGCGGGACCGATGGTCGCAGGGAGTAAGCCTTAAGACGCAGAGCGTGCCCGCCCAAGGTCTCTGGGACCGGTGCCGGTGGGGTGTCAACGTGGTCGTCATGACTGAGATCTGGCCCGAGCACCTGCCCGTCGGCGCGATCCGCTTCGCGCGGCCCACCGGCAGGTTCGACGATGTCCTCGCCTTCTACCGGGAGGATCTGGGCCTGCCGGTGATCGCGTCGTGGCGTGATCACGATGGATACGACGGAGCTGTGTTCGGTCTGCCCGGCGCGGCGGCGCAGATGGAGATCACCCAGCACGGCAGCCCGCCCCGCGTTCCCGAACCGGACCCCGAGAACCAGCTCGTGCTCTACCTGCGCGGCGCCGACGCCCGGGACACGATCGCCGCCCGGCTGATGGAGCGCGGCCACCGGCCGGTGGAGGCGGCCAACCCGTACTGGACGCGGTACGGCGCCGTCCTGTTCCAGGACCCCGACGGCTGGATGGTCGTCCTCGCTCCATGGGTGTTCGGCCAGGAGCCCGCGCCCACTCCTTCTCCCGGGCGGGCGGGCCCGCCGGATCGCCGGCCCTGACTCGCCGACAGCGGTCCGGTAGCGCGCGCGGCGGACGAACGACAGGCCCAAGCCCCTGCCCCGGACGCGCCCGAGGCCCTGGCTCCAGACGGCGCGCACCTCGGCGGCGAGGTCTTGGGAGGACGATTTCGGCCCATGCTCTCCATCGGGTGATTCCGTGATGTTCCGTAGTCATGCGGACTGTCGCATGCCATGATCGTTGCGGCTTTTCGCCGACGACGATGATCGCCTGTTCCTGACTGGGGGATGACATGGCCGAGCGCCAGAACGGCACTGTGAAGTGGTTCAACGATGAAAAGGGATACGGCTTCATCACGCCGGAATCCGGAGCCGATCTGTTCGTGCATTTCCGTGCGATCCAGGGCAACGGCTTCAAGTCCCTGAAGGAGGGCCAGAAGGTCACCTTCGTGGCGGTCCAGGGACAGAAGGGGTTGCAGGCCGACGAGGTCCAGCCGGAGGCGTAGGCCCCGGGGGCCGTCCGCCGGCCCCGGGGCCTCCTGCCGGGGCCGGCGGACGAGTGTCCCGGCCCCGATAGCCGGCCGCCCCGGCTCCCCAGCGGATTCGGGCGCCGGCGCAGGACGCCGCCGTAGCGCCGAGCGCTCCGCCCTGACGGCCCGTCCGGGCCGACTGGCGGTCGCGGGTGGTCCTTCGCGAGGTGTCGGCCCGCGTGGGCGTGGCGGCCTGGCTTCGATGACCCGGGTACGACCTGCGGGACCGCCTCATGGGCGAGATCCGGCAGCGGCGGCAGACACCGGTCAGCGCTTGACCGGCGAAGGCATGCCGGTGAGAAAAGGAGCCGCTCGCGGCTCAGGAGCGAACCGCTCGGACGCGGTCGGCCTCGAGATGGAGTTCGTACGGCAGACAGCAGTCCGAGCAGAGGGTCGCGACGAGGGTTCCGCAGGCGCACAGCTGGTTCATTCCGCCGTCCGGGGTCGCCCCGCAGCAGGCGGGAGACACGTGACGCAGCTCCAGACCCCGCGCGTCGTCCGGGTTGATGACGATGCCGCCTCGCGGGCCCCGCGACACCAAGGGCTTGCCCTCCGCGTTCCACCGGCTTCCGTGGCGAGGCATCACCGGCCCGGACGTCTGAACGACGGCCCGGGGCCCGCCGTACGGGGCGGTCTCGATCGCGCAGCACCCCGACGGCACGGTCGCGGGCGACGGGCCCAACTCGTCGGCGTCCCACCAGGCGTAGTGGGGAGCCTCGGGAACTTCGAGCAGCCGTGTGAGCGGCCCCGTCAGCGAAACGCCGCACGTCGCGCAGACGAACACCACCGCCTCGGCCCCCGGGGCCCCGTCGGTGGCACCGGAAGACGGGGTCACCTGCCTGCGCTCCGGCTCGCCGACGCCTTGATCCTGGCCTCGCTGATCGTGCATGCGCCGACCGTACGCCGCGCGTCCTTCGACGGGACCACCGGGAGGCGACGGCCCGCTCCCGGCCCCGGCCCAGCGAGCGCGGTGATGGCGCGAAGGCGGTGGGGGCAGTGGGAGCCGGTGGGGGCTGTGGGGGGGCGCTCACCGCTCGTTCGGCGTGCGGGGGCTGCGGTTACGAGGTGTACTCCGAGCCGAACAGGCCGTTCGCGGCGCGGGCGGCCAGGGTGCGCGCCCGGGCGTGGCTCAGCTCCTCGCGGCCGACGAGGGCGGCAGCGAGATCCCCGTCCGCGACGGCGATCAGCTGGTCCACGAGTGAGGATTCGCACCGATCCCGAAGCGGTGGGCGTACGACGGGCTGGTGCTCCACCGGGTCCGGCCCGAGAGCGCTCCCGCCCGCTGCGAAGCAGTGGTCCACCGCAGGGTGCCCGAACTGCCTCCCCGCTGCCGCACCCGAGAGACCACCAGCCCCTGGCACGGCCGGACGTCATCCAGCGAAGTCCGCATATCAGGACGAGCAATCGGGAGAGCGCGGCCTCTCAGATGCCCCAGGGCATTCGGCCGACGATGGCGGCGGCCTGTTCCGGGTGCTCCTCCAGCCACGTTTCGAGGTGTTCCCGAACGGCCTCCGCGACACAGGCGCGAACCGCGGTGCTGCCCAGCAGGCCGCGCGTGGAACCAAGGAACTCGGGATGGTCCAGCTTCACCGACACGATCGCCGTGAGGCCCTCGCCGATCCGGTCGGCGCCGAGGTCGGTGTCCGTTCCGGTTCCGGTTCCGGTTCCGGTCAGCGGTCGCCGCTTTCGCGCGTACGCGTTGACCGCGGCCGCCACGCCGTCGCGGAGGCCCTCGGCGTGCGTGCCGCCTTCGGGGGTGGGCCGGCTGTTGGCGAAGCTCCGTACCCGCGCGTCGCGCGCGTGGCACCACCGCAGGGCGACCTCCATCGTCCCCGCCATCCGGCGGTCCTCCCGTTCGAACCCGACGATGTCCGGATGAACGGGCTCCCCGGCCCTGGAGTCGAGGAACGCGACGAAGTCCCGCGTCCCGGCCGGGAACCGGAACCGCGCCGATCGGGACCCGCCAGGGGTGCGTGAGTCGGTCAGGGAGATGCCCAGGCCCCGGTTCAGGAAGGCCAGTTCTCTGAAGCGCTCCGCCAGCACGGCGAACGAGCACTCCGCGGTCTCGAAGACGTCGGCGTCCGGCCAGAAGGCGAGGGTGATTCCGCTTCCGGTCGCCGGCCCCGCAACGGCGGGCGGGGCGACCGCGACGCCGCGCGCGTACTCCTGCACCCGGCGCACTCCTTCGTACCGCGCCTCGGCCGTCAGACGGCTCGACAGAGCGTTGGCGACGCAGAGCCTTCCGGGGCCGAGGTGCGACACAGCCGCGACGTGGCGGCCCAGGGGCCCGGCCCCGGCGCACCTCTGGGTCAGCAGCGCCTCGAGGCCCGGACCGGCGGTGTCGTCCACGGCCTGGAAGGGGACGCCCGGTCCGTCGTGGGCGACCCGCACTCCCCCGTCGGGCAGGAGCGCCACGTCGACGTAGCCGACGCGACCGGGCAGGACCGCGTTCACCGCCAGGCCGGCGACCTCGAACACCATTTCATGCAGGCCCCGTTCGCCGGTCGAGCCGACGTACATCCCGGCCCGCTTCCGCACGGCTTCGGGCCCTTCCAGCACTTGGACGCGGCTCGCGTCGAATCCGCTTGCGTCCCTCGTCATGAAGTCCCTCTCCGGTGGTGTCCAGCAGCACTCCCCAGGCTAGGCAGACGCCATGAAATCACCAGGTCAGAGGAGCTTCCCCGAGAGTCCGAACGGACACCCTCCCCGGCAGCCGTGTCCGGCCGAGACCCGGCGCGGTCCGCCGTTGCGGAGTCGTCCGAGCGAACGGTGGCCCCGGAGACTTCCGACCGATCGCGCTCGGAGGCCGTGAGCCGGGCCGTACGCGGGGCGGGCGCGGCGACTTGCTCCGTGGCGGGAGCACGGAGCCGCCCCAGGGAACGATGGCGGGGCAGGCGAGTCCGGTGTGTGCGCCTCAGCGCCACACGGTCGGGATGTCCGCGAGCTGGGCGAGCAGATCCCATTCCTTGGGACGCAGCGTGGGAGAGTGCCAGCGGGCCCCGTTGCCGACCCAGTAGCCGCGGTAGTCGCGAATGCCCCGGAGCCCTTCCCAGGTGCCCGGATCACCCATGTCGCCGATGCCCGACTCCGTACCGCAGCAGGGGCAGATGACGGCCGTGGGCCAGCCGTTCTCCCAGATGAGCCCGCCGTCCCCGTAGCCGCAGATTCGGCAGTACTCCTCATCCGTGATCGTGCCCGTATTCGTGTTCGTACGTTCCATCGCAGCAGCGTAGACCGGGGGCAGGGGCCCGATCGAACGCATTCTCCACGGCTGGCCGGCCCGCCCGACGCTCGCCTCGAAAGGCACCGAAGCTCAGTAGCCGAGATCCAGGTAGTCGATGTCATTGATGGCGACGTCCGACAGCCCCATGGCGCGGCCCCCGCCGTCCTGGAAGTAGACCTCCTTGAACCCCTCGGCGATGATCTCGCGCATCCGCTGGTCGCCCTCCCCCGCCTCGCGGGCGTCGAAGAGGCGCTGCGCGTACGCCGGGGGGAGACGGACGGTGAGGCGGCGGAAGCGGCCGTCGTCGGTGGAGCCGATGGAGGCGGTGTAGCCGAATCGGGCGCGGGTCTCGACGGTGATGCCGGTGGCGGCGGCCTGTTCGCGGCGGCGTTTGCGGATCCGGGGCTGCCAGCGGGAGCGGACCGCGTCGTCGATTTTGGCCGCGATGTCCTTGGGAGGGTGCTTGCGGGCCCCGCGCCGGTAGCGGTTGACGGAGTCGGCGGTGACGCCCAGCTCCGCCGCGACGGCCTTCGCGGACCCGAGCCGGCGGAGGAGGAAGTTGATGCGGCCCTGGAGCGTCTTGGGCGGTTCGCGGGTGAACCCCTCCCGGTCGGCGCGCTCGATCGCGTCCTCGATCTCAGCCACGGGTCACTCCCCTTCGTCGAGGACGGCGTCGTGGCCGTCGCCCTTGATGTGGCGGGCGGGGTTGAGGCCCTGCTCCATGAGGTCGACGGCCCACAGCATCGGCTGCACCCCTTCGAGCTTCGCCAGGCCCGGGGTGGATCCGAGGCGGAATCCGCCGGGCTGCGGCTTGCCGGAGGCGGCGTAGGGGAGGAAGTCGAGCGGCGACGCGCCCGGGGACGGGTAGACGACGCAGTCGGACAGCACCGCGAGCGGGTACAGGCCCGTCATCTTGACCATGTTGTTGAGCTTGCGGTGCATATTGACCCGCGCCTTGGAGATGACGGCGGCGCGGATGTCGGGTCGCCAGGTCGGGCGCTGGAGGGCCGGCCAGCGCTCGCCGTCCTGGTAGTTCCTGCCCTGCGGACGCTCGCGCAGCTTCCCGACGCCGCCCTTGACCGTCGCTTTGATCGCGGAGAGTACGGCGTTCAGGGCCGGGTCGACCTGCTTGTGCCGCTCCATCGCCGCCAGGAACTCGACGTCGTTCAGGGCCTTGGTGACGCCGAGGTCGGCGAGGGTGTCGACGTACGCGGCCTTGAGCCGGTCGTGCCACGGATCCAGATACGCGCCGGTCTCGCGGCGCAGATACGCCTCGATCGGGTGCACGTCGTGCCCCAGTTCCTGGGCGTAGGCGACGGTGTGCGTCTGGTACCAGGCCGGACCGGTCGGACGGCTGCCGTCCGGTGTGAACGGGGAGGGCAGGCGCGGGTCCAGCTCGATCCCGGAGAGGTCGACCAGCCAGGAGCCGGGGATCTTGGGGTTGAACTTCGGGGTGTGGAAGTGGTCCGGGGCGGAGAGCCCGACCGTGAGGCGGGCGGCGGCGGCGAGGAACGCGGTGTTGAGGTCCAGGCCGACGGCGAAGGGGCGCAGGCACTCCTCGTCCGTCAGCAGGTCGACGTCGCGCACCCACTGGTACGCCTCCTCGTTCAGGAACCCGCCCGTCCAGCCGGAGTCCACGACCACGGGGTGTTCCGGGGTGGCCTCCGGCGGCGCCGGGTCCATCGGCTCCGTACCGAGCGAGCCGGGGTTGCGGCCGGACACCCAGTTCCCGGTCGCCTCGTCGCGTACGGCCTTCGTCGGCGGGCGCAGCGCGGTCATCAGCTCCAGGCCGGAGACGGCCGTGGAGCCGCGCGGGGTGATGACGCGGGTGGCGTAGACGCCGAGGACGCGGGCGATGTCGGCCGGTTCCATGTCCGCGACGCCGGGCCAGGACCGGGGGTCGAGGGCGTCCCAGGAGAGGAGGGCTAGTTGTACGCACTGCCTCTCCCTGCCCTGGGCCTTGCGGTAGATCCGTGCCCAGGGGCCGAACCCGCGCTGGGTGAGCTGCCACTTCGCCTTGGCGACCTGCTTGACCACGGGGTGGTCCTCGGGCAGGCGCAGGGAGCGGCGCTGCTCATGGCCCTCCAGGCGCTCCGGGAGTCCGAGCTTCACCGCCGCCGACGCGGTGAGGACGATGAGCGGGTCGGAGTCCTTGCCGTAGCGGTTCAGCTTGGCGGCGCCGAGGCCGGACTCCTTCAGCGTCCACTCCACCAGTTCCGGGACGGTGGTCGCCGGGCAGTCGAGCACGATGCCTTCGACCCCGTACGCGGAGCCGTCGCCGTCGAGGACGGCGAGCGGGCCGTGCTGGTACGGGGGCGCGGCGATGTTCGGGACCACGCGCTTGCGGGCCGGTCGGCGCGACGGCGTCACCGGGCGGGCGGCGGACCGCTCCGGCGCGGTCTGGAGGGACGGGGCCTGAGCCGGCGTGGTCGTCTCCGGCGCGGCGGCCTCGGGCGCGGCCGGGCCGGTGAACGTCTCCGGCGCGGTCGGCTGAGGCACGGTCACCGAGGCCGGAGGGGCTGGCGGTACGGAAGTGTCCTGAGCGGAGTGGGCGGGATGCGCGGAGTGGGCGGGATACTTCGCCGCCCAGCCGTTCAGCAGTCGCTGATACGCGGACAGGCGCGGCTCTTTCGGCTCCGAGCGGCCGTTCTCGTAGTTCTTGACGGTCTGCACGGTCGACTTCAGGGCCTGCGCGAGGCGCGCCTGAGTGATTCCCGCGGCCTCCCGCAGCCGGGCGCGCTCCGCCGGGGGCGGGAGTTGCGGCTCCTCCGCCAGCAGCGCGTCCACGCTCGCGAACAGCTCTTCCTCGGATGCCATGTCTGTCTCCCTCCGCCCGAACAGTATCAACACTTACCCACGTGTTTAACTCATTCATTTAACCTAATCGGAGTATCTTCCGGGGTTGGGCCGCGACCGATTCGGCCCGGTCCGCGGCCCCGACCCGCATCTGCGCGGCGGAGGACGATTCACGTCAGGCGCCACCATGGCCGGGGGCCGACCGCCACGGAGACCGGGCGAGATCCCGACCGGTCGGCGCCCACGTCCACAGGCACGGGCACAGGCACAGGCACAGGCATCAGTCGTCCGATCGGCCCCTGCGGATCGCCCACATCTGGCAGCCTGGCAGGTCGCTGAACCATCTGGGAGGGGACCCCGCTGTGACCGAAGTGCTGCCCGGCTCCGTCGGCGCCGACGACGATGCCGACCGCGAAGCCATCGAACAGGAGCGCGCCAAACTGCGCGAGTTCGTCCAAGGCCTCAGCTCGGACGACATCACATCGGGCGGCTGGTTCACCAAACTCTGCGCCCAGGCTCTGCGGTCGTACACGGAGAAGGCCACGTGGGAGTACTTCCAGGAGAAGTACCAGGGGGTGCCCGCGGACGGCATCGTCGGGCGGCAGATCCAGCTGGCGGCGAAGAACGCCATGATTCAAGGGGGGATCACCTCCAGCCTCTACACCGGGACCGTCGCCGCGACCATCGGGTCGCTGGGCGGCGCCAGCGCCGCCACTGTTCCGGCGGGTGTCGTGACGTTCATGGTCGATCTGACGTACATCACCCAGCTGCAGATGCGCCTGGCCCACGACATCGCGGTGATCTACCGGATTCCGCTGGACGTGGACGATCCCGAGGACATGATGAAACTCGTCCGGGTGGCCTTCGGCATCAAGGCCGGAGAGGTCGCGCGCGGCAGCATGAAGTTCGTACCCGGCCTGGTCCGGCAAGCCCTCAAGAAGTACTACTCCGGTCCGGTCCTCGCCGCCGCGAAGAGCCTTCCGTTCGTCGGTAAGCATCTTCTGCAACGCAACGTCATCAAGTTCGGCATCCCCGGCGTCGGGATCCCCCTCACCATCCTCATGAACCGCTACACGACCGTGGCCGCGGGACGCCACGCCACATCCGTCTTCCGCGGCGAGGCGGAGGTGATCGAACTCGCCGAGACCTTGATCCGGCGTACGCGGCACCCGAGGCTGATGCTGTGGGTCGCGTGGCTCGTCATCAACGCGGACGACGAGATCTCCGACGCCGAGCGCCTGCTGTTCCAGCGACTGACACGGCTTGCCCGGGAACGGCATCAGGTCGATGACGAGCAACTCGCCGACGTCGTCACCATCGACCCGGACGAGGTATGGCACCGCGTCGACGCCGAGCCCGGCGACCTCACGGACGTCGTCCACGCCGCCGAACGGGTCGCCACGGTCGACGGGGATCTCAACACGCACGAGAAGGCGGTCATCGCGGAGCTGCGGGATCGCTGCCGCCGACGCTGAGCTCCCGGCGCGCGGCCCCGCGACGGGCGAGGTCCGGCCTGCGGCGGGATCGCGGTCGGGGCGTCACCTCGGCGGCTCCCGGAGCGTCGGGCGGCGCGCCTCCCGACGTGTGCACGGCCACAACGGGCCGTGCGCACAGGGAATGCCGGCCCCGGTGCCGGGGGGCGAGCACACCGGCCCTTCGATCGGTTCCAGCAGCCGGAGCCGGCCCGGAGCGCTGGTGTCCTGGATCTCGGCGTGGAACGCCGTCGCGGCGTCGGACGGACTCACCCGGATCCGGCTGAAGCCAGAGCAGCGGTCCCGCGGCGCGCCGGGCCGGGATTCCACCGCCTCGGGAAGGCGCTTCGGGAAGTCCTGCGCGGGGAGCTGTGCGGGAAGCTGTTACGGGGAGACGCTCGTCCGTCATGGCGCAACGACGGGGACGCGGCGGTGGTCAGCAGCCCGCGTCACACCCGGCGAGTGAGACCTGACCGCTGCGAGCCGAAGCCCGGCGGCGTCGGCTGGCCCGGTTGCTCGACGACGAGGAGGAGATCGTCCGTCTCACCATGGCGTACACCGCCCCGCACCTGGTCGATCCCGAGACCGCCGAGAGCATCGAGCGCCGCTACCGCCCTCGACGGGACAAGTTCACATTCTGGTGGGACAAGGCGGGGGTCCCGACGTTCCCGCCGGCAGCCCTGAACCGTTTCGCCACCGACCCTGACCCCCGGCTCCGCTCCGTCGCGCCCCGTAATCCGGATCTGTCCCCGGAACTCTCCGCGCAGCTGGCCTCCGACCCCGAAGACCGTGTCCGCCACGTGGTCGCGGCCCACCGCGGCCTTCAGGTCTCCAGCCGTCGCGTCGACCGGGCGTGGGTCCTCCGAAACGATGGCCCGACCCCGCCGAAGACGGAGACGACTACTTCGGTGGGTCGACCTGTGCGCTGGTCGGAGAGGCGAGCGGCCCTCTGGTCTGTTTCCCGATGCGAGGGACCCTTCCTTCGGACGGCCCCTGCGGCCGAGCACCCCCGGCCGGCCGCCGGTGGCGGCGCGATCGGGGGCGCGGCTGCGGGCCACCGCTCACGGCGGGAGAGGTGGCCCGGCCGTCACCGGCTGCCCTCTGCCGGCGCCCTGACGGCCCGGCCTCGCTTCAGGTGCCGGTCGAAGAACCGGTTCCCGTCCTCCACCTCGAACCACGGGGTGCCGGTGTGCCCGCCCGGGTTGGCGTGCAGCGTCTTCTCCCTGGCGCCGAAGGCGTCGAACAGGTCCAGGGCGCGTTGCCGGGGGTTGCCCTCGTCGTCCCACTGCAGCAGGAACAGCAGCGGAATGGCGATCCGCCGGGCCTCCTCGCGCTGGGCGCGGGGCACATAGCCTCCGGCGAAGAGTCCGGCGGCCGCGATGCGCGACTCGGCCGCCGCGAGGCGGATGCCGACGGCGGTCCACCCCGCGTACCCGACCGGGCCGCCGATCCCGGGCAGCGCGAGGAGGGCGTCGAGGGTGGTCCGCCAGTCCGGGACCGCTTTTTCGACCAGTGGACCGATGAAGGATTCGAGGATCTCGTCGGCCGGTTCACCGGACTGGAACGCTCGGTGAAGGTCCGCGCGGGCCCGCTCGTCGGCGGCGGAACGGGGCCGGTCGCCGCACCCGGCGGCGTCGATCGTGGCCACCGCGTAGCCGTGCGTCGCGGAGTGCCGGGCCCGGGCCGCCAGCCGGGGATCCCTCTTCGGCAGGCCGTTGTTGTGGGCCATCAGGATCAGCGGGGTTGGTGCGACGCTGTTCTCCGGCGTCCACAGGGTGCCGGGGATCTCGCCGAAGGCGAATTCGCGTTCGAGGACGCCGTCGTCGAGGAGCTTCTCGGAAGTGAACCGCATGATCGTGCCTTTCGGGAGCGCTTGTGAACGGCGCTCCCGGACGATCTACCGCCCGACCGCGGCCCCGGAGGGGAGCACCCATGTCGATACTGCGTTCACGGGTACCACCTCCTCGTTCTCTCCCACGGCCTCCGGGAGGCTAGCAGCGGTCGCCGGGGTCCTCCAACGGATTTTACGGAGGCTCCTCGACCGGAGGCCGGAGGCGCGCGTCGCTCGACACCCCGACGGCGACGCGCGAGGTCCGACGACGGAGGACACGGCGTCCTGGGCCGTCACCGCACCGGGATTCGACCGGGCCTGGCGTCGCCGGCCCGGCGGGAACCGGGTGGCTGTTCGGGCCGGGCGACGGCTACCTTCGGCAGCATGGCTGACGACTGTTTCGCGCGTCCGCGGCTCGCCGCGATCTACGATGCGCTCCACTCCGACCGGGGCGATCTGGACGCGTACCTCCGGATCGCCGAAGAGTGCGAGGCGCGCCGGGTGCTGGACATCGGCTGCGGCACCGGGGTGTTCGCGCTTCTTCTGGCGGATCGCGGAATCGACGTCATCGGGGTCGATCCCGCCCTGGCGTCCATCGACATCGCCCGGGCCAAGCCGGGTGGCGAGCGCGTTCGCTGGATCGTCGGCGACGCGACAGACCTTCCCCCGTCGCGGGTCGACCTCGCGACGATGACGGGAAACGTCGCCCAGGCCGTCGCCGACCCGCACACCTGGCACGAGTCGCTGCGGGGAGCCTACGAGGCACTGCGCCCCGGCGGGCGTCTGGTCTTCGAGACCCGCGACCCGGCCGGACGCGCCTGGGAGGAGTGGACCCGCGAGAACACCCGTGAGGTGACAGAGATCCCGGGCGTCGGCGCTGTCGAGAGCTGGGGCCGGGTGACCGATGTGAGCCTGCCTCTGGTGACATTCCGCTGGACCTACGTGTTCGCGGCGGACGGAGCGGTGCTGACGTCGGACTCCACGCTGCGCTTCCGCGAGCGGGAGGAAGTCGAACGGGATCTGGCCGACCACGGCTACACGGTGGAGGACGTCCGCGATGCACCCGACCGGCCGGGGAAGGAGTTCGTCTTCCTGGCGCGCCGTCCGTGACCCTCGGCCGTCCACAGCGCTCGGTCCTCGACGACGGCGGCCACGGTTCGACGGTACGGAACAGCCGGTGCGGCCAGGGCGGACAGTACGGAACAGCCGGTGCGGACGACGGCAGCGTGTCCGCGCCGTGGGGAGGTGCGCGGCTCAGCTCCAGCTCGGCGACGGCCCGAGCCATGGTTTGCAGGCAACCGGACGGCCGGTGTGCGCGTCGAGCAGAACGCGGTCGCCGACGGGGCGTTTCAGCGTCACCGTCACCTGCTGCGACAGCAACTGCGCGGTGCAGTCGCCGCCGTTCTGAGGGTCCTCGACCGTGGCGGACAGCACGACGCTGCCCCGTGTCTCCAGCACTTCCACGACCGAGTCGCCGTCGCAGGCGCCGCGCAGGGCGACCACGGTCACCGACCGTCCGTCCGAGGACACCTCGACCAGCCGGTCGAGGTGTCCGGGGTCTTCGCGAGCCTGTTCGATCGGCGGCTGAGGGAGTGTCGACGGGGCGACGGCGGCCCGCTTGAGAGGAGAGTCGTAGCCCTTCAACCGGAACAGCCAGGCCGGGACCACGGCGGGGCCGCGGCTTGTGGCCACGGTCATCTCGCCCAGCTTCGCCCCGGTCACCGTGAGGTGCGGCTTTCCGCCGACGCGAGCGCCGGTCAGCGTCTCGAACGACTCGTGCGCCCCGGCCAGGGGGCGCGCGAGCGATTCGCCGCCGTCCCAGGCCACTCGGCCGTCCTGCGGCCGGGCGGCCGGCAACCTGCCTTCCAGAACGAAGCCGCGTTCCCTCACGGCCCGCGCGTCGGCCTTGCTCCGCGGGCCGCCCTTCGGCAGCTGAACCATGTCGCCCATGGGGTGGAAGCCGGAACGCCACTCGGATGCCGCGGCCGACCCGTCCCAGGCCGCGGCGACCTGCGAGGCACGCCGCTCCCGCGTCTCCCTGCCGCTCCCGGATTCGTCCCGGCCGCATCCGTGGGCGAGCACCAGGCCGACGGCGGACAGGGCGGCCCCTGCCGACAGGACGACGGAGCGTGAGGCTCTGCTGCGCACAGGTCCCCCTGGAGGACGGTGTACGACGGGCTTGTTCCGCCGTTGTGACGCGGCTGAGCCGGGGCGGGTTCCAGCCGGACGCGAACGGCGTCGGCAGACCTCGGAAAGGGACGACCGGACCCGTGCCCTTCGCACCGGCGGGCCGGCGTACCCCGGTCGCCGGCCGCCCGGAGCGCGCGCCGGGGGACCACCGGCCGCGCATCCGCCCGGCGCCTCCCGGTGCTGCCGAGCGCCCGGGCGACCGTCGGGACCGGGGCCCGCCGGTGGTGTTCCGTCTCGCGGGTCGGGTGCTTCGCGTCGGCGCGGCGACCCTTTCGGACGCCGCCCAAGTCCACCGCTCGCCTACGAGCGGGAGCGCGGTCCGAGGGTCACGCGCCGCGCTGCGCGGCCATGACGTGGTCGCGGGCTCCTTCGACGTGCGCGGTGATCACGCGGCGCAGAGCCTCGGCGTCGCGGTCGCGCAGCGCGTCGACCATCCGCTGGTGTTCGTCGTCGATGCGTTCGAGGTCGTGACCCGAGCGCGCCCAGCGCCGGCTGTACGGCTCGACGAGGTGCAGCAGCTGGTCGACGAAGCGCAGGGTGAGCCGCCGCTCGGAGAGGGCGTAGACGCGTCGGTGGAACTCGTAGTTGAGGGTGGCCCGGCCCGCCGCGTCGGCGCCCAGGCGGCGCATCTCGTCGGCGAGGCGCTGGAGTTCGTCGATGTCGCGGTCGCGGCAGCCGCGCACGATCTCGTCGGCCAGGTGCGGTTCCATCTGGAGGCGGAGTTCGAAGAGTTCGGCGATCTCGCCGTGGCTGAGTTCCGCGACGACCATGCCGCGCTGCGGCTGCACTTCCACCAGGCCCTCGGCGGCCAGCGTGTGCAGGGCCTCGCGCAGGGGGATGCGGCTCACCTTCAGCTCGGTGGCGAGCTTCTCCTGCACCAGGCGGGTGCCCGGGAGCAGTCCGCCGTCGCGGATGGAGGTGCGTAGCCGTTCGGCGATGACGCCGGCGCTGTTGCTCGTGCTGGGGGTCCGGGCTGCTCGGGTCACCTCGTGACTCTACCTCTTGCGCACCTACGCAGCGGCTATATACATTCACTTTCGCTCGCAGCGAATGTATACAGTCGCTGCGCATTCCTCGCTCACGCCACCGGAAGGGGCTGCTGGATGTCACGTGCCGTCGACGTCGCCGTCATCGGAGGAGGGCTGCTCGGGCTCGCCACGGCCCGGGCCCTGCTGCGCGCCCGGCCCGGCCTGTCCGTCACGGTCCTGGAGAAGGAGGCACGCTGGGGCGCCCACCAGTCCGGGCACAACAGCAACGTCATCCACAGCGGCCTGTACTACGCGCCCGGCTCCCTCAAGGCCCGGCTGGCCAGGGCCGGCGGGGAGGAGATGATCCGGTACTGCGAGCAGCACGAGGTGCCCGTCAAGCGCACCGGAAAGCTCGTGGTGGCCACGTCCGCGGCCCAGCTCCCCGGCCTGGACGCGCTCGCGGAGCGCGGCCGGGCGAACGGCGTCACGGTGCGGCGGCTGAGCCGCGCCGAGTTCGCCGAGCGGGAACCGCATGTCGCCGGGGTGGCCGCGCTGTCCGTCGCCGACACCGCCATGACCGACTTCGGCCGGGTGTGCGGCGCGCTGGCGGCCGAGCTGACGGAACTCGGCGCCGAGCTGCGTACGCGGTCACCCGCCCTCTCCTTCACCGCGGCCGAGGACCGGACCGTGATCCACACGCCCGGTGGGGAGATCCGGGCCCGGACCCTCGTGAACTGCGCGGGCCTGCACAGCGACAAGATCGCGGCGGCGGCCGGCGACCGCCCGACGGTACGGATCATGCCGTTCCGGGGCGAGTACGCCGAGCTGAGGCCCGGCCGCCGAGGGCTGGTCAACAACCCCGTGTACCCCGTGCCCGACCCCGAGCTTCCCTTCCTCGGCGTGCACATCACCCCCATGCTCGACGGCTCGGTCCATGTGGGCCCCAACGCCGTGCCCGCGCTGGCCCGTCAGGGCTACCGCTGGCGCGACATCGATCCCCGCATGGTGGGCGAGCTGCTGTGCGACCCGGCCCTGCGCGGTCTCGCCCGGCGCTTCTGGCGGCACGGGGTGACCGAGATCAGCCGCTCGCTGTTCTGGCCGCTGTTCGTCCGCGATGTCCGCAGGCTGCTCCCGGAGATCGAGAGCAGGGACATGCGGCGGCACGGCAGCGGCGTACGGGCGCAGGCCGTCACGGCGGACGGACGACTGGTCGACGACTTCGTCATCAACCGCACTCCGCGCGCCGTCCATGTGCTCAACGCGCCGTCACCCGCGGCCACGTCGAGCCTCCGCATCGGGAGCCGGATCGCGGCCGACGTCTTCGAACAGCTCGGCCACGGGGATGCCGCCCGGGCCGTACGCGAAGAGTCCGCCGCGGCCTGACCGCTCCCCGCCGACCCAATCCACCCCCCTCTTCTCTGCCCAGTCTCTTCCCCTCCCTCTCAACGGTGATCGAGGACAGCCCATGGCGAACGCCCCGCACAATGCCGCGCAGGACCCCGGACCGCCCCCCGCCGTCGCCCGCCGCCGCGTCGCCACGGCCACCATCGTGGGCTCCGCGCTGGAGTGGTACGACTTCTATCTCTACGCCTCGATGGCCGCGCTGGTCTTCGGCAAGATCTTCTTCCCGCAGAGCGACGACGCGACCGGCACCATGGCCGCCTTCGCGACCTTCGCGGCTGGATTCCTGGCCCGCCCGCTCGGCGGCGTCCTGTTCGGCCATCTCGCCGACCGCATCGGCCGGCGGAACGTACTGATCATCACCTTCGTTCTGATGGGCGTCTCCACCGGTCTGATCGGGCTGCTGCCCACGTACGACACCGTCGGCGTCGCGGCGCCCGTCGCCCTGGTGGTCCTGCGCATCTTCCAGGGCCTCGGCGCCGGAGCCGAGTACAGCAGTGCGGCGGTGGTCGCCTACGAGCACGCCGACGAGAACCGGCGCGGCCGTCAGGGCGCCTGGCCGGCCCTGGGACTCAACCTCGGACTGCTGCTGTCGTCGCTGACCGTCACTCTGCTCACCAGCCTGGACGAGGAGATCCTGCTGACCTGGGGCTGGCGCGTCCCGTTCGTCGCGAGCTTCGCCCTCGCGGGCGTGGGTCTGTGGGTGCGCAGCCGTGTGCCCGAGTCGCCCGACTTCCACGACAGCAAGAAGAAGCAGGAGCGGGAGGGCCCCTCGCAGTTGCCCTTCGTCACCCTGCTGCGCAAGCAGCGGCGCGGTCTTCTCATAGTCCTGGCCGTCTCGTTGGGATACAACGCGCTCAGCTACATCTTCAAGACCTTCTCGCTGGCCTACCTCTCGGACTTCCAGGACGTCTCGGCGAGCGTCGGCGCGTTCGGCGTCACCCTGGCCAGCGCCACCGCCATCGTCACCGTGCCGCTCTTCGGCTGGGCCAGCGACCGCTTCGGCAGCCGGAAGGTGCTCGCGGGCGGCGGCATCGCCTCGGCGCTCTTCGCCTTCCCGTTCTTCGTGCTGCTCGACACTCAGAACTCCGTCGTGATCTGGCTCTGCCTGATCATCGCGACGGGTGTGCTGGCCCCGGCCATGTTCGCCCCGCAAGGCGCTTTCCTCTCGCGGCAGTTCCCTGCGGACGTCCGGGTCAGCGGGGTCGGGACCGGACGGGAGCTGGGCGCCGCCCTCTCGGGCGGTCTGGCCCCGCTGGCGGCCCTGGCCATCGTCGGCGCCAGCGCGACCCACGCCACCTGGGGCGTCTCTCTCATCCTGATCGCCGGAGCCGTCGTGGTCGTCGTCGGCGCGGTCTTCGACCAGGGCGCCCGCCCGGCCGCCTCACCCGCCGCCCCGCCCGGCGGACCTGCCACACCTGCCGCACCGCAGGACTCCGAGCGGACTCCGGACCGCGACGACGCCCCCGTGCACCAGGCCCGCTGACGCGCGGGCCGGGGGCAGGGAGCCCCTGAACGGGTGGGCCCGGACCGAGAACGGTCCGGGCCCACCCCCGTTCCATGACGGGAGGAGGGCCCTTGAACCGCCGCCGGGCCGGGCTAAGCGGCCTGGTCGTAGCGCGTGGGCTCCTCCGGAAACTCATCGCCGAAGTCGTCGTCGTCCTCGCTCCGGGCAAGCCCGCGGAGGCGGCGCTTCTGCGCGGCGCGCAGCAGGGCCCAGGCGATGAGGAGCGCGCCGGTCAGGGCCCAGGAGGCCGTCCGGGCCCAGGACCACCAGCTCGGCGTCGGTTCGAGCAGGACCTCGGCGGCGGTGGCGGCCATGGCGGCCGCGTGTGCGCAGCACAGCGACGTGCCCGCCCAGCGGGTCGCGCGGTTCACCCCGCGCAAGCCGGGGCTCGCCCGCGGTCCGTACCGTTCCATGCTTCCCCCGTTTCGTCGCGCTTCCCCCGTTTCACCGCGTAGCCCTTCGCCGACCTTGACTGATCACGCGTTCGAACACGAAAGCCCGTGATGGACGGGACTCTTTTCAGCCCCGATGCCACTGCCGCACATGCGGTCACCACCTGGAAAAGGCGACCGGGCGGTGAGTCGTTTCGGGATGTACCGGTCAGTGATGTCGGCTTGTTATCGGCTGTCCACGCATTCCGATCGATAGCTTGTTCGGTCGCGCACAGGGCGTGGCGGCGCGCGCGGGTCCGGCGACCGGAGCGGTCGCCGACCGCCTCGCGGGGGCGGGCGTGCCGCCGTGGCACCGGACCTCCGGCTCCCGGACCACGAATCCGCCGGGTCCGGGCGCACCGCTCCGGCGACACGCCGGAGGGGCTCGCGGACGGGACCACCCCGGCCGAGCCGGCGGAGGCGGGGATCCATCCCCACGCGGGCTCGGAACCCGGCGAGCGGCTGGACGACGCAGCGGTCGCGTACCAGGAGCCGGCCGCCTTCTTCCGGGCGGCCGCCCGTCTCCGGCACGGCCCGCCGGTCTGGATCGCCCGACCGGCCGGACCCTTCGGCACCCCTGTACGCCCGCACACCCTGCGCCCGGCCGCCGCCCCGCGCGGCCCGCACCGAGGACCACGAGATCGCCGGGCGGCGCTTCCCACCACCCGAAGAGCGCCGCCTTCGGCCCCGCGCCGCGGGTACGGATCCCCCCGACGACACGCCGCCCGTCGAGACTTCCCCTTGCGGGAATACCCCCGGGGGGTATGCTGTTCCTCAGATACGGACAACGCAAGCCGACCCGATCCACAGGTGGAGACATGATGAACAGCGATTCCGGCCACGACATGACCGGCCACAGCGGCCACGGCGACGCCCGTCCCGGCGGACTGTCGGTCTCCGAGAGCGGGTACACCCTCGAATTCGACTCGACGATCCTTCCCGCCGGGGAGCAGACGGTGACCTTCCGGGTGACCGGCCCCGACGGCCGGCCGGTCACCGAGTTCACTCCCGAGCACGAGAAGAAACTGCACCTCATCGCCGTCCGGCGCGACACGAGCGGGTTCCAGCACGTGCACCCGGTGATGGACGGGAAGGGCACCTGGAGCGTCGGACTGACGCTGGAGCCGGGAGACTGGAGATTCTTCGCCGACATCCACCCCGTCGGCCACGACGGGAGCATGACGCTGGGGATCGACGGCTCGGTCGCGGGGCGGTACGAGCCCCGCCCGCTCTCCGAGGACACCCGCACCGCCCGCATCGGCGAGTACACCGTCACCCTCAACGGCGAACTCGCGCCCGGCGAGGCGAGCGACCTCACCCTCACCGTCAGCCGGAACGGGCGGCCCGTCACCGACCTCCAGCCCTACCTGGGCGCGTACGGGCACCTGGTGGCGCTGCGCGTCGGCGACCTGGGCTATCTCCACGTGCACCCGGAGGGCGAGCCCGGTGACGGCACCACCCGGCCTGGACCCGGGATCACCTTCATGGCCGCCGCGCCGTCGGGCGGGACCTACCGCCTCTACCTGGACTTCCGGCACGACGACATCGTCCGGACGGCCGAGTTCACGGTACGCACCGCCCAGGCGGCGCCCGAGCAGCACACGGGCCACCACGCACACCACTGACCGTACGAACGCCGCCGGACGGCCGCCGCGACACCCGGCGCGGCCGAGGGGCGCCCGACGAGTCGAGCGCCCCGCCGTCCCCCGTACAGCCTCCGCTCCGGAAGGACCGTCATGCCCCGCCTGACCCGACTCACGCCCGACACCGCGGTCGGCGCCTCCCGGGACCTCCTCGCCGAGCTGGTCTCACGCCACGGCCAGATCGGCGACATGGTCTCCACGATGGCGCACTCCCCCGCCGTTCTGAGCGGGTATCTCCAGCTCAGCCGGGCCATGGGACGAGCCAAACTCGACCGGAGGATCAGCGAACGGATCTCGATCGCCGTCCAGGTCCCCCAGGGCTGCGGGCTCTGCCTCGACGCCCATGTCGGCGCCGCCCGCAAGCTGGGCGTGGACGAGGACGAGATCGAGCGAGCCCGCGCGGGCACCTCGGCCGATCCCGCGATCGCGGCGATCATCGCCCTCGCCCTCCAGATCTACCGCGAGCCGACGTCGATCACCGACGAGCAGGTCGCCGCGCTGCGCGAGCACGGCTACAGCGACCGTGCGATAGCCGACGTCGTCGGCGTCGTCGCGCTCAACATCCTCACCGGCGCCTTCAACCTGCTCGCCGGCCTCACACCGGAGAGCCGCTCCGATGTGTAGGCGCCGCCCGGTCCCCCGCCGGGGGACCCGGCCCCGGGCCCGATGCCGCGCCCCGCCCGACGGACTCAGAAGGAACACGTCATGAGCCTGTTCGCCATCCGCGACTACCGCCGCCTCTTCAGCGCCCAGATCATCGCCCTCTTCGGCACCGGACTGACGACCGTGGCCCTCGGGCTGCTCGCCTACGACCTCGCCGGGCCGAGCGCCGGCACCGTCCTCGGCACCGCGCTCACCGTCAAGATGGTCATGTACGTGGTCATAGCCCCGCTCGTCGCCGCGTACGTCGACCGCCTCCCCCGAAGAACCTTCCTGTTCCTCCTCGACGCGGTGCGCGCCGGGGTGGTCCTGGCGCTGCCGCTCGTCACCGAGATCTGGCACATCTACGTACTGATCGGTCTGCTCCAAGCCGCGTCCGCGGCGTTCACCCCGACGTTCCAGGCCGTCATCCCCGACATCGTCACCGACGAGTCCGACTACACGCGCGCCCTGTCCGCCTCCCAGGTCGCCTCCACGATGGAGAGCCTGCTCAGCCCCGTGCTGGCGGCGGCCGCCCTGGCGGTCATGAGCTTCGACCGGCTGTTCCTGGGCACCTCCGCCGGATTCCTCGTCTCCGCGCTGCTCGTCCTGTCCACCCGCATTCCCGACGCCCGCCCGAGCGGCCACACCCGGGCCTGGGACAAGGCGGCGGCGGGGATCAGGACCTTCCTCCGGACACCGCGGCTGCGCGGGGTCATGGCGCTCAACCTCGTGGTCGCGGCGGCGGGATCCATCGTCGTGGTCAACACCGTCAACCACGTCCGCGACCGTCTCGGCGGCTCGCAGTCGGACGTCGCGTGGATGCTCGCCGCCTCCGGCGGCGGAACCCTCCTCGCCGCCCTCGTGCTGCCCCGCGTGCTCGACCGGATCGCCGCCCGCACGGTCATGGTGACCGGCGCCGGAGTCCTCGTCGGCGGCACGGTCGCCGCGGCGGCCCTCGTCGCGACCGGGCTGACCGGGTGGACCGGCACGGCGATCGTCTGGACCGTGATCGGCGCCGGCATGGCGCTGGTCATCACGCCGACCGGCAAGGTCCTGCGCGCCTCCGTCGAACCGAACGCGGTCCCCGGGGTCTTCGCGGCCCAGTTCTCCCTGTCGCACCTGGCCTGGCTGATCACCTACCCCGTCGCGGGATGGCTCGGCACGAACGCCGGCTTCACTCTCACCTGGTCCGTCCTCGCGGCCCTCGCCGGCACGGGCGCCGCCGGCGCCCTCCTCCTGTGGCCGCGCCACGACGGGCAGACCGCAGGCGGGCCCGCGACACCCGTCCGGCCCCCGGCCCGCACGGACAGGTCCGCCCTGGCCAAGGCCGCGTGACCCGGCCCCGGCGGTTCGCGCCGGGTGTACGAGACGGCTGTGGCCGCCGCCCGCACGAAGCGGGACGGCGGCCACAGCCGTGTCGTACGAGAACGAGCGGAGTACGGGGAGCCCGTGCGGGGCCGCGGACGCTCACGCCCGACTCTCTCGGAGAGACCCGGCGGCGACGGCCGGACGCCGGTTCGGCCCGGCGGGGCTTCCCTCGGCTGAGCGGTACGGGCTCAGCCCGTCGCCAGGAGAACGAGGATGAACAGGCCCAGGCCGGCGAGCAGCCCGCCCATGGCCACCATCACCACGGTGTTGAACGAGTGGCTGAAGGTCTTCGGCCGGGTGGCCAGAGCCGGGTCCTCCGGATCGTAGGTGACGTCCACGGGCCCGTTCAGGGGCACCGCCCAGACGGACACCACGGATCTGACCTTCTCGTGGGTCGTGCCGTCGTCGGCGGCGAAGGTCAGCAGCGGATAGTGCTGGGCGCTGCTCTTCGAACCGGCCGAGACCGAGCCGACGACCCGGCCCGGCACCGTGACGCCCCGGCGGCGCAGGGTCCGCATCGGCCGGATACGGCGGGCCACGGCGATCCCGACCACGAAACCGCCCAGCGGCGTCAGCCAGGAGACGAAGGCGAGGGTCCCGGGCCCGGCGATCGCCACGATGACGACGAGCCAGACCAGGAGCGCGCCGGCCGCGATCTGCTGCCGGCGGAACTCGGCCGTGAGGAAGCGGTGGCGGAACCTGGGCAGGGTCTCCCTGACCACCAGGGAGTGGCCGTCCGCGGCGGGGGAGACGGCGGCCAGCGCCGCGTTCAGCCGGTCGCGGAGCACCTTGGCGGCGATCACGTTGGCGGCGGGCGCGGAGAAGGACACGCCCAGCCCGTGGCGCGACGCGCCGGACGCGTCCCCGCTCAGCTCGACGCTCACCGCGCTGCCCTCCCCCAGCTCCGCGGAGCGGATCGCCTCCACAGGGATGTGCCAGACCGTGCGGTCGCGCTCCACGGAGAGCCGCCGGCCGTCGAAGCGGGCCTTCGCGCCGCCGGAGGCGGGTATCAGTCCCGGTGATGTGTTGCTGGGCATGTCCGGAGCATAGGCGGGAATCCCCTCGGGCGTCCCCCCGGCCCGGTCCGCCCGGGGCCTGCCGCCCCGCTTTCTCCCCGGGTCGCCCCGGGCGGACGGCGGCGGGACTCCTCTCCGCCCGCCGGTGAACAGCGGCCGGTTCGGACCGTTCGGCCCGGGGTCGCGTACCCGGGCCGCGAGGCGGTGTTCGGCGGCCGGCTCCACAGCCGCGAGGACGCCTCCCGGTGGAGGGCCGCGACGCCGACGACTCGCCGTACCGGACGAAGACGGTCTCCCGCCGGCGCGCAAGGGCGGAGTGGACGGCCTCGCCGGGGGCGTGGATCCGCACGCGGGGTCCGCTGTCGGTTCCGTGGCGGGATCCGTCCGCCTCGCGGCCCTTCCGCCCGGCGCCTCGCGCCCGCCGGCCGAAGGCGGTCGGGGCGGCGCGGCCCCGGAGCCGGATCGTCGGGGAGCGCACGGCGTGGATCGGGGCTCTCGGACGGCTGACGGGAGCCCTCGCCCTGTGGTCGACTGGACGCCGACTCGGGCAAGCCATGGTCAACGGGAGGGCCAAGTGGAGCTGACAGTCCGACACGGGAGAACGGACACCGGCCGTCGGCCGAAGCGGGGACGGTGGTCATGACCACCGCAGCCGAACCGCTGGGAGCGCCGTTCTGGCGATTCTGGGCCTCGGCGACCGCCGCCAACCTCGCCGACGGCATCCGGGCGGGCGCGTTCCCCCTGATCGCGGCGGCCCTCACCGGCAGTCCGTTCGGGGTCGCCCTGGTCGCCGCGTGCCAGCAGGGCGCCTGGCTGGTCTTCGGGCTCGGCGCGGGGCTGCTGGCCGACCGCCGCTCCCCCGGCCGGGTCCTGGTGGTCGCGGACGCGATACGGGTGATCGCACTGGCCGTGCTGCTCACCACGCTCGCCCTGGACACCGCGACCATCCCCATCCTGGCGGGCATCGCTTTCGTGCTGGGGGCCGCCGAGACCTTCCGGGACACCTCGGCACAGAGCATGCTGCCCCGGCTGGTGTCCGAGCGGCAGTTGGAGCGTGCCAACGGGCGGCTGTTCGGCACCGAGATCGTCGGCAATGAGTTCATCGGCCCGCTGCTGGGCGCGGCGCTCTTCGGCATCGCGTTCACCGTGCCGGTGGCCGTGGACGCCGCGGTCCTGGTCGCCGCGGTGCTGCTGGTGCTCGCCCTGCCCCGCACCGCGCCCCCGGCCCGGTGCGCGGAGCAGGCCGGGACGGCACGGCTGCGCACGGAGATCCTCCGGGGCGCGCGGTGGCTGCTGAACCATCCCCGCCAGCGGGTGATCAGCGCGGCCGGAGCGGTGATCTGCTTCGCCGACGCCGCCTGGTGGTCGGTCCTCGTCCTCTACAGCGACAGCGCACTCGGCGTTCCGATGGCCGCCTTCGGCGCGCTGCTGGCGGCCGGAGCGGTGGGCGGCACACTGGGCGCGCTCGGTTCGGAGAGGCTGGCCGCCCGGTTCGGGGTGCGGCCCCTGCTCGCCGCGGCCGCGCTCTCCACCGGCCTGCCCGCCGTGCTGATCGCCCTGACCGACAGCCCCTTCGCGGCCGGCGCGCTGCTCGCGGTCAGCAGCGCCGGCTTCGCGCTGTGGAACGTGGTCGCGCTCTCCGCCCGGCAGCGGGAGACTCCCCCGGAGCTGCTGGGCCGCGTCACCGCCGTGCACCGTATCGCGCTGTACGGCAGCGGCATGGCCGGAGCCTTGGCGGGCGGCTGGATCGCCGGGTCGGTGGCCCTCGCCGCGCCCTTTCACGCGGCGGGCCCGCTGGTGGCGCTGGCCGCGATCGGGCTGTTGGTGGCGCTTCCCCCGAGGTCCGCTCCGTAGGCGGTGCTCCCCCGAACGGGCGTCCCTCGGCTTCGGCGGGCCGGCGGTGGCCTGCCCAGGACGCCGGACGCGGGGCTGGAGCCGGACCCGGCCGGTCGGCGCGGCGGCGCGGACGGCCCGTGCCGAGCCGGGCGGCGCCTTGCCCCAGCGTGCGCCCGGGTCCGCGCGGGCGGCTGTGGCGAGGCATTCGAATGGTTCGCGGCCGTGTGGGAGCCGGGCTTCGACCACACCGGGGCAGTATGTCTTGTTATGGAACGATCTTTGCTGTCTCAGAAGGAGGCCGCCGCCGTGTGCGCGGTCTCCCTGTCCACGATCCGCCGCCGCCGGGAGAACGGCGGCTTCCCCGGCGCCCGACAGGATCCGGCACGGGGGTGGCTGATCCCGGCGGAGGACCTGTCGGCCGCGGGTCTGCCCGTGCAGACATCGGCCCCGGCCGCTGAACGGCCCCGCGCCGAGAGGGAGGCGAGGGAGCCGGACTCGCCGGCCGATCCGGACGGCCCGGTCACCGCCATGACCGTGGCGGGGCCGGGCAGCCCTTCTCCGAGCATCGACCAGTTGGGGCAGGAACTGGCCGACGCCCGGCTCCAACGGCATCTGGCCGAGGCCGAGGTGCGCGCGCTGAACACCCGGCTCGCCGCCCAGCAGGAGCATCTGGACGACCTCCGGCGTCTGCTCTTCGGCGGAGCGCCCGGCTGGGGATTCGCCCCCGTCCCCGCAGGAGCCGTGAGCGACGCTCTTCCGCCGTCGGCGGCGCGCCGGTGGGCTTGGCGACGGTGGTCATGGCGGGGGCTCGGCCGCTGAGTTCCGGACCCCTGTTCCTTCCGCGGGACAGCGGGACGGCGGGTCCGCACCCGCGCCGCCGGGACGCCCTCCCTTTCTGGCGAAGAAGTGCCGGAGGGCGGGCACCTGCGCGCGGACGACAACGGCCGACATCGGGTGAACCGGCGTCCGCCGTCTCACGGGTACGAACCGGTACGAGCGCTCTTCGGCCGGGCCGGTCCGTACGCCGGGTCAGGCCGCGGTACGCGCTCGCCGTGGCGCGCGCAGCGTGCGGTGGAGGTGCCAGCCGGCCGCGTGGAGGAGCAGGGCGGCGGCGAGGGACGCGCCCGCGCCTTTGGCCGCGTCGGACAGGACGCCTTCGGCGACCGTGGTCCAGGGGGCGTTCTCGGTCCGGGTGGGGTACGTGATCTCGGTGACCTCGCCGTCGACTTCGTGGATGACGGGGCGGCTGGTGTCGGTGACGGTCACCCGGCGGTAGGAGTCGACGCCGCCGGTGTGGACGACCGCGCCGAGCAGGGCGGCCAGGAGGAGGACCGCCGCTACGCTCCACCGGGCGGCGGGGGCGGGAGAGGCCGGGGCGGGGGGCGGCGGGCGGAGCCGGTCGCGGCGACGCCAGAGATGGACGCCGAGGACCGCCAGACCGGCCGCCGTGCTCAGGTGCTGGAGCAGCCGGGCCGCCGAGAGCCCGCCCGGCCCGGCCTCCCGCAGGAGGGCGATCCGTTCGACCGCGTACCCGTCGATGTGGGTGAAGGAGTCCCAGAGCAGATGGGTGGCGATGCCGATGAGCGCCGACAGGGCCAGCCACCCCGCGCGGCGGGCCCGTTCCGCCGTGCCGCGCGGCGGCGCGGGAGCCGGGATCGCGAGGTGAGGGGGGAGCAGCGCGCCGACCGGTCCCCGCAGCATCCGGTACAGGGCGACGAGGAGGAGGGTGAACGGGAGCGCGACGGTCAGGGCCCCGGTGGGCGAGTGCGAGGTGGTGGCGTTGAGGAAGGGCTCGTACCAGGCGCCGGCGGTCACCGTGACGCGCAGGGTCTGGAGGAAGTACGGGACGTCCGGGGCCATGGCTCCCATGACCAGCGCGACGGGTACGAAGGGGCGGCGCAGCAGCGGTATGACCGCGGCCGCGTGGGAGAGGGTGAACGGCACTTCGGGGGACGCCCTTTCGCTCGGGTGAGCCGATGGGCGCGCGGGCCTCGGATCCGTCGGACGGCAGGCCGGACGGCGTGTTCGGGGCAGCCCGGGACACACCGGCCAGATGGAACGTTGAAGAGAATATTCCGTTGGAGTGACAGTGTCCAGGACGCGCGATTTCCGGGCGTGCGCGGCGAGCGGGCGTGCGCCGTGAGCGGGGTGCTCGCCACGAGCGGAGGCTCGCCACAAGGAAGAGCCGCTCTCCCGGGGGAGAGCGGCTCGGAGTGCGCGGAGACCGGATCAGCGCGGGCGGCGCGCCCTCGCGGCGGCCGCGCTGAGCAGCGCGGCGGCCGGCAGCACCAGGAGCAGGACGGCGAAGGGCTTCGGGTCGTACCAGTTGAGGAGACAGGCGTCGGCGAGGAACGGCGGCGAGGCCACCGCCATCGCACCCGACTCCCGCAGTCCGGAGGAGCGCGCCCGCAGGGCGAGGGCGATCCCCGTGACGGCGAGAACGAGCAAGGGCCAGCCGCCGTAGTCCGTGCTCATCCAGCCGACGGCTCCCGCCTCCACGACGACGGCGGGCAGCCAGGCGGCCCCCGCCATCGCCCCGGCCACCGCCGACGCGCTCGGTCCGGGGCGCAGATCCGGCGGGGAGGCCAGTATCACCGCGATGGTGAGCACGGCGGCCGCGGGGACGACGATCTGGTACTGGTACTCGTTCGGATGGGTCTCGGTGAGCGCGAGCACCGCCGTTCCCGCCAGTCCGCACACCACGGCGGCCCGCCCCGCCGTCCACCGCCCCGTCAGCCCGACGACCGCGCCGACAGACACCAGCAGGAGAAACACCAGGCCGAGCACCTCGGCCCCGTCCATGACGCGCAGCGCCGTCCCCCACGGTGTCGGCGAGGCGGCGATCCCGGCGTACCAGCGGGCGAGCCGGATGCCGGCGCTCACTCCCGCGGCGGCCAGGGCGAACGGAGCGGCCGAGGCGACGAGTCGGCCCAGCGGGTCGGCCGACCCCAGGCCGAAGCGGACCCGCAGGGCGTGTCCGGCGAGATCGGCGCCCTCCCGCAGCCGGTCCCGGCGCGCCGCGCCGGCCGTCATCTCCCGGTAGGTGTCGGCGATCTCCGGACCGTACGCGGCCCGGTAGCCGGGCGGATAGAGCAGCAGCAGCCGGTCGATCACGCCGTCACCGGCGCGCCGTCGATCCCCAGCCGCCGCCTCGCCTCACGGACGGCCGCCGCCAGCCGCTCCGTCTCGACCGCCAACCGCTCGCGGCCCTCGGGCGCGAGCGCGAAGACGCGCCGCGCCCGGCCGTCGACCACCTCTTCCTGTACGACGGTGATCAGCCCCTCCGCGACCAGCCGGTCCAGCGCCCCGTAGAGCGCGCCGGTGCGCGGAGCCACCCGGCCGTCCGTGATTCCCTTGATCTCCTGAGCGACCGCGTACCCGTGCCGGGGCGCGTCCGCCAGGGCTGTCAGCACCAGCAGTGCCAGTTCCTGCATCGCCCGCTCACTCATCCGCCCAGAGTATTCCGTCCAACGGACCGCCGAGGGCCGCCGCGCCCCCGCGAAGCGGCGCCCGCCCCGCCGAATGGACGCCGCGGCGATCTTCTCCCTAAGGTCGTCGACCGTGCCCGACATATCGCTGACCACGCTGCTTCTTCTCGCCCTGGCCGCCGCGGCGGCCGGCTGGATCGACGCGGTGGTGGGCGGCGGCGGGCTGCTGCTGCTCCCCGCCCTGCTGCTCGGACCGCCCCAGGCCCCGGCCGCGTACATCCTCGGCACCAACAAGGCGGTCGCCATCGTCGGCACCTCCGGGGCCGCCGTCACCTATGTGCGCAACACACCGGTGAAGGTGCGGACGGCGGTGCGGATCGGCCTCGCCGCGCTCGCGGGATCGATGGGCGGGGCGTCCCTCGCTGCGGGGATCAGCAGCGAGGTGCTCCGGCCCGTGATCATGGTGGTGCTGCTGGGGGTGGCCGCCTTCGTCCTGCTGCGCCCCCGCTTCGGCGCGACCGCCGGCGCCGGGGAGGGGCAGCCGGTCACCCGGGCCCGTACGGTCACGGCGATCGTCCTCGTCGGCGGCGGCATCGGCTTCTACGACGGCCTGTTCGGACCCGGGACCGGGACCTTCCTGGTGCTGGCGCTGACCGCCGTCCTCCATCTGAATCTGGTGACGGCCTCGGCGACCGCGAAGATCGTGAACGTCTGCACCAATGCCGGCGCGCTCGCCGTCTTCGCGTTCCAGGGCACGGTGTTCTGGCAGCTCGCGGCGGTGCTGGCGGTGTTCAATCTGGCCGGGGCGATGGTCGGCGCGCGGATGGCGCTGCGGAAGGGCAGCGGGTTCGTCCGGGGCGTGCTGCTGGTGGTGGTCTTCTCGCTGGTCGCGAAGCTGGCGTTCGACCAGTGGGCGTGACCGGGCGGCCGGGGCGCGCCGGACAGCGGGCCGTGACGGCGACCGGTGCGGCGGGGACGCCGCCCGAGGCCGCAGCGAAAAGGTCCCGGCCTCCATGAGGAGACCGGGACCCGGTAGAGCGCTGGGCAGGCCTTGCACCTGCATCCCCCCACGGGAAGTGGGGTGTCTTTCCTTGGACCACCAACGCCGGTCCCACCGCCGTGAGTCACGGCCGCGAGCACATGATCACTATATCGCAGGAGTTCCCGTTCCGTCGCCGCGGGCACGGCGACGGTGCTGGTGCAGCCGGGGTCCTCGACGCCGACCCGTACGACGTCCGTGCCGCCGTCCTCGCGCGGCTTCATGTGGATGACGCGGTCGTACTCGTCGTGGGTGCGCGCGATGGCGTCCTGGGGTGCGCCGTCGAGGGCCGGGACGGGTCTGGTGGTGCTGTTGTACGTGGTGGTCCAGAGGTAGCGGTCGCCCTCGCGCTGGAGCACGCCCTGGCCGCCGGTCGCCAGGACCGTCGCGGCGCTGTCGCCGCAGGCGTCGGGCGCGGGTACGGCGGGGGCCCGCGAAAACGGTTCGAGAGCCGGGCGGAGTCCTGAAACAGTGGCGCACCATGACGACGTTCGAGCTTGTGAGTGCCGCGGACCTTCGGCTCATGCAGGATCTGGCGCAGCGGATCACCGCCGTCCGCCCGGATCTGGTGAACAGCGACGCGACCTATGGCGAACTGGCCTGGAACTGGGGCAGGCGGCGGGCCGAGGACGGTACGCACCGGCCCCGTCGGCTGTGGTTCTCCGGCGGGGAGTTGGCGGCGTGGGGCTGGGCCCACCTTCCGCACCGGGTGAGGCGGAGCGACGGGTCCGTGAAGGACGTGACCGGCGCGTATCTCGCGTATCAGGTGCATCCCGACCACGCCGGGCTGGTCGACGAGGTGATCGACTGGTACGACGGGACGGCGGCGGGGACCGAGCGCACGGTGCTGCCGAGCGCCGCCGACGGGTTCGCCCTGGAGCGTTGGGCGGCGCACGGCTACGAGACCGATCCGGACTCGCTCGGGGACTCCGGATCGTGGACCCAGTTCAACGAGCGGGATCTCGTCGATGTGGCGGAGCCGGTCCTGCCGGACGGATTCCGGTTCCGCACCGCCGACGAGACCGGGCCGGAGGCCGCGGTCCGGGCCCATCTGGACGCCTGGGGCCCCTCGGCGTACACGGCCGAGAGCTATCAGGGCGTCCGGCGGACGGCGCCGTACCGCGGCGATCTGCACATCCTGGTGGAGGCGCCGGACGGGACGATGGCCTCCTCCACCATCATGTGGCTCGACGAAGCGAACAGGACGGTCGAGTTCGAGCCGGTCGGCACGCATCCGGACTATCGGCGTCTGGGGCTGGGAAGGGCGATGCTTCTGCACGGGATGCGCCGGGCGCGGGCGGCCGGGGCCGTCCACGCGACGGTCGCCTGCCTGGGCGCGCCGGGGCATCCGGAGGCGCGCGGGCTGTACTACGGCGTCGGATTCCGTTTGCTGACGCGGGACATGCCGCTCATCAAGAACGGGGCTGCGGGCTGAGGGACGGTCGCCCGGGCCGGGTCGGGGCAGCCCGGGTCGGGCCAAGAGCCGAGGCAGGGGCGCTCCCGGCGCGCGGGTGCCGAGCCGCCCGCGCCTCCGACCCGCCCCCCGGCCCGACCCGCACCCCCGTCCCGGTCCGCGCCACGGCCGCCGTCACGGCCGCGTCGCCTCCGCGACAACGCGTACCGCCCGACCGCCGCGGGCGACCGCGCACGGAATCGCGTTGACACCCGAATCCAACTGTCACTAACGTAGTTGCAGTTCGTCGGCGGAGCGCCGGCCGGAGAAGGGGGGCAGGGTGAGCGTCAGCAGCAGAAGCGCGGTGGCCATTCACGCGCTCACGATGCTGGCGCACCGGGGCGGCCGCTGGCTGACCTCCGCGGAGATCGCGGAGAGTCTGGCGAGCAATCCGGTCCTGGTGCGGCGGATCCTCGGCAGCCTGCGGGACGCCGGCCTGGTCCGGTCCGCCGAGGGGCGCAACGGCGGCTGGTCGCTCGCCCGAGCCGCGCGCGAGATCACGCTCCACGACGCCTACGCCGCCGTCGAGGCGGGGCCGGTCCTCTCGCGGCACCCCCATCCGCCCAGCTCCGCGTGTGAGGTCGGGCGGAATATCCAGGCCCTGCTGGAGGTGGAGTTCCAGGCCGCCGAGCGGGCCATGGAGGAGCGGCTCGGCCGGACGACGATCGCCCATCTGGTCCAGCGGGTGCTGACCGTTGAGCGCGAGGTCGCGCGGCGGGGTCGCTGAGCTTTCGACGGCGGAGGCACGGGCCTCCGCCTTTTTCACGCCCAAACTGTAACTACTACGGTGGCAGACTGTCACCCGGAGGACGTGCCGTATGACTTCCACTCCGACCACGACCGAACGCACCGCTCCGGAACGGGCCTTATTGGCCGTGCTGATGTCGGCGATCCTCGTCACGGTCGCCGCCAGCGACATGGTCGTGCTGATGCTCCCGGCGATCGGGGCGGAGTTCGGGGCCACCGAGGCGGAACTCGCCTGGGTCGTCACCGGGTTCCTGCTGGTGTTCTCGGTCGGCATTCCCCTCTACGGACGGGTCTCCGACCGGGTGGGCCTGCGGCGTCTCTTCGCCTTCGCCCTGCTGGCCTATGCCGCGGGGAACCTGGTGTCCGCCGTCTCTCCGAGCCTGCTCGTGCTGGTCGCCGGGCGGATCGTGACGGGGATCGGCGCGGCCGCGATCCCCGTGCTCTCGGTCATCGCCGTCACCCGGCTGCTCCCGGCCCACAGGCGCGGCGTCGGGATCGGCTTCGTCTCCGCGGGCGCGGGCGTCGGCGCGGCCGCCGGACCGGCGATGGGCGGCGGAGTCGGCCAGGCGCTCGGCTGGCCGGCGCTGTTCTGGATCATGTTCGCGGTCTCGCTGCTGCTCCTGCCCGCGGCCCTGCGCGTGCTCCCGCACGAGACTCCGGCGGGCAGGGGACGGCTCGACCTTCCCGGCGGCCTTCTCCTCGGCCTCGGGGCCGGGCTGGTCCTGTTCGGCATGACCCAGGCCCAGGTCTCCGGCTTCTCCGCCCCGCTGTCCTGGGGCAGCCTGCTCGTCGCGGTCTCGGCGCTCGGGTTCTTCGGCCGGCGCACCGCCCGGGTCGAGCAGCCGTTCGTCCCTCCGGCGCTGTTCGCCAACCGCGTCTACCGGTCCAGTCTCGTCATCGCGTTCCTGGTCATGATCGCCAACCTCGGCGGTCTGGTGTTCGTCCCGCTGCTGGTCGTCGAGGTCAACGGCCTCACTCCGGGAGAGGGCGCGCTGGTCATGATCCCGGCCGGAGTCGCCGTCGCCCTGCTCTCCCCGCTGATCGGCCGTCTCGCCGACCGCTTCGGCACCCGGCCGACGGTGGTCACCGGGCTCGCCCTCATCGGGGTGTTCTCGCTGCTCCTCTCGACCCTCACCGGCGGGTCCTCGGTGATCCCCGCCGGCATCGGGGTCCTCGGGCTCAGCGTCGGCTTCGTCCTCGTGATGACCACCATCATCGGCGCCTCGGCCGGCGAACTGCCCGCCGAACAGGTCGGCGTCGGCCTCGGGGTCCTCCAGGGGGCCCAGTTCCTCGGGGCAGGCGCCGGCCCCGCGGCGTTCGGCGTCCTGCTCTCCGCGAGGCAGCAGAGCGGCGGCGATGCCGTCAACCCCTTCCACTCCGGTCAGGACGGCGCCGCCTACTCCGATGTCTTCCTGGTCATGACCGGGGTCGTCGTCCTCGCCCTGATCGCCGCGTCGCGCATGCGTCCCCCGGCGTCGCTTCCGCCCGCGCGCCCGAGCGCGCCCGCGCCCACGGCCACGGCCACGGCCACGCCTCTGCCTCCGACTCCGACCGCGACCGCGACCGCGACGACGCACCCGACCACGCCTCCGACCGTCTCGGCCGGGGAGACGACCGACGCGCGGCGGACCGGAGCCCTTCCCCACGACGCGGAGTGCCCGAGGGCCGGCTGACCGCACGTCAGGGCACCGCTCCGGGCGGCCGGACCCGCGCCGGGACCGGCAGCGGCCTCCCGTCGGCCGCCGCGGGATCCCCGGACGGGTCGCCGGGCCGGCCCGAGGATCGCCGGGATCACGTGATTCCCCTAACTCCCGCTGCACTCGGGGCTCCTGGGGCGGCCCACCGGCCCGGCGCGTGGCAGCGGACGCCCTCGGCCGACTCCGCGCCGGGGCCCGAGGGCGGGCATAGGATGATCACATGCCCCTGCCGCTTCGCCGCCCGGCCCTCGTACTCACCACGCTCCTCACGGTGTTCGCCGTGTGCGTGTCGGCGGGATGCGCCGCGGAGACCCGCGACACGGATGACGCGCGACCGAAGCCCACGGGGAAGACGGGGGCGTCGGCGGATACGGGGCCGCCCGCCCCCAAGCCCGACGGGAGCCCCGGGGACCTCCTCGTGGCGGGACGTCCGATCACGGGCTGGCAGCCCACGGGAATTCCCAAGGCCCCGTTCGAGCGCACCTACACCGACGGAGAGCTGTACGCGTCGGTCACGGGCTACCGGTCGACGGCGTTCGGCGCGACGGGGCTCGACGCCGTCGTGCGGGAGGACATCGAGGCGGGGAAGGACGTGGCGACGACCATCGACCCCGCGATACAGCGGGCCGCGTTCGACGGGCTGCGCGGCCGCGAAGGAGCCGCGGTCGCGCTCGACGCGAAGACCGGCGACATCCTCGGCCTGGTGAGCGCCCCGTCGTTCGACCCGGCCGCGTTCAGCGGGAACTCGACGGCCGACGTGAAGGCGTGGGACCGGCTCCAGGAAGGGGGGACCGACGGCCCGCTGAGGAACCGGGCGCTGCGCAGCGCCGACAACCCGGGTACGGCCGCCCATGTCCTCGTCGCGGCCGCCGCGCTGGAGAAGGGACTGCTCGCGTCCGTCGACACGCCGACCCGCAGCCCCGCGGACCACACCGTCCCGGGCAGCGCGACCGAGTTCTCCGGCGATCCGGCCCACTGCGCCGATGCCAGCCTGCGGGAGGCCCTGCGGCACTCGTGCGCCAATGTGTTCGCCCGTGTCGCGTCCGATCTCGGGGCCGGCGCGCTGGCGTCGACGGCCGAGGCGTTCGGCTTCGGGCAGGACTCGATGAGGACGCCGGTGCCCGCCCTGGAGAGCGTCTGGCCGCGCGAGGCGGAGAATCCGGCTCAGCTCGCTCTCCTGGCCAACGGGCTCTTCGAGGTGAAGGCCACCCCGGTGCAGATGGCCATGGTCATGGCCGTGCTCGCCAACGGCGGCCATCGCGTCCGCCCGCACCTGGTCGCCGACCCCGAGACGCCCGTGCCGCCCCGGCGGGCCGTCTCCCAGCACACGGCCGATCAGCTGCGGTCCGCGCTCGACGCCCCGGTCGGCGCGTGGGTGCCCTCGGCGTCGGTCGCCTGGGCCCTGTCGTTCACCCGCACCCCGGCCGGCCGGCCGCTGGCCGTCGCGGTCAGCCTCGACTCCCCCGCCGACGCCACCTCGCAGGCGGCGGCCGTCGCGCGACAGATCACCGAGGCCGACAAGGGGTAGCCGTCGCCCCGGCCGTCCATCGCGAGCGGTGACCTCGCGCCGGCGCCGGGGGAGAGCCGGGCCGCTCCCGCGCCGCGGCTCCCCCGGGGCGGTCAGCGCTCGGCGGGACCGTTCCGCCAGACGAAGACCTCCGTACTCGGTCCGCGTTCGGCGAAGACGTCCGAGGCGGAGGCGTTCCGCAGCAGCCGGCGGAGATCGGACTCGAAGTCGCCCCGGCGCGTTCCGAACAGATGCGGAGCGGAGAACGACATCGAGAACACCGAGGCGACCACGGTGTCGGACGTGCGCTCCAGGATCTGCCCGCCGGGCACGACGAGGCGCTCCGGACCCGAGAAGCCCGCCCCGGCCAGTACCGAGGCCTCGCCGCCGGGGCGTGCCGTCCGGCAGCACGCCCCGGCCGGCCCGCCGTACCGGCCCCAGATACCGCCGGACCAGCTCGTCGATCGCGGCGTACGGGACCGCCGGGTGGGGCGTGGCCTCGACGGTCCGGGTCTCCGTCTTCAGGTCCGAGACATGGATCAGCGCGCCGCCGGGGCGCAGCATGCCCTTCACCGTCCTCGCCACCGTCTCGCGGTCCATCCAGTGGAAGGACTGGCCGAAGGCCGCCGCCGTGAAGGAGCCGAGGCCCGCGGGAAGTTCCTCGGCCCGGCCCCGGAACCACCGGGTCCGTCCGGCGACTCCCGCCGCCTCGGCCGCGCGCCGGGCCTCGGCGATCATCCCGGCGTCCGGGTCCACGCCGACGGTCTCCCGGAACAGACGCGCCAGCGGCAGGGCGAGGGTGCCGGGGCCGCATCCCACGTCGAGGAGGCGTCCGCGTCCGTCGGGCGCGAGCGCCTCGGCGAGCGCGTCCACCAGCCCGGGGGCGTACGGGAGTCTTCCGCGCCCGTAGTAGGCGGCCGTGCCCGCGAAGAGCGTGTCGTCCCCCACCCATCCCGCGGCCATGCGCTCCCGCCTCCGTCCCGTAGAGATCCGTGCTCGGCGGCTCCGATGATTCCATGGACCCGGGCGGGCGAGGGTCGTCCGCCGACCGGACGCAAGGAGCCGCGGCCCCCCGCCGGTCAGCGCGCGGCCTCCGTGAACGCCTCGCGGCCCAGTGCCGCGAGGACGCGGGCGGTGACACGGTCCACGTCGCCGCGCTCGGCCGGCGGCAGGGGAGCGCCCGCGCGCGTACGGGCTCGGGCCGCCGCGCCCAGGAGCCGGGCGGCTCGTACGGGTCGCCCCGCGAGGGCGTGCGCGCCCGCGAGGCCCTCCTGTGCGAGGGCGACCGCCCTCGGGTCGCCGCCGCCGCGGGCGATCGCCAGGCCCCGCCGGTGGAAGGAGAGGGCGGCGGGGGCGTCTCCGCGCTGCTCGGCGAGGAAGCCGAGTTCGGCCAGGAGGAGCGCGGGTCCGGGCCCGAACTCGACCTCCTGGTGCCAGGTCAGGGTCTTGTGCAGCAGCGCCTCGGCCCGTTCGGGATCGCCTGCGCGCCGGGCCCCGAGGGCGAGGCCGATCTCGGCGTGGATCTCTCCGGCCGCGTAGCCGTGCTCGGCGGCGAGCGCGACGGCCCGGCGGTGCAGTTCCTCGGCCCTCGGGAAGTCTCCGTCCAGCAGGGCGACCCGGCCGAGGCCCGTGAGCCGGTCGGCGGCGTCCGCCGGCAGTTCCAGCTCTTCGGCCAGCCGGAAGCCGCGCTCGTGCAGGGCCGCGGCCCGGGCGTGGTCACCGGTGATCGCGGCCAGCGCCGCCAGCGGATAGGAGGTCTGGAGCAGCCCCCAGGCGTCGCCCTCCTCCTCGAAGAGCGCGTGGGCCGAGTCCGCGCTGGCGCGCGTCCCGGCGAGGTCCCCCCGCAGCAGCGCCTGGGCGGCCCGGGTGCTCAGCGCCGCAGCGGTCCCCCAGCGGTCGCCGCCGGCGCGGAGACCGGCGAGGGCCCGGTCCACCAGGGTCTCGCTGCGGGCCAGGTCCTCCCCCGCCCTGAGCAGCGCGTGGCCGAGGAACCAGACCGCGCGCCCGTCACCGGCCCGGTCGCCGTCGCCGTCCTCGTACCCGGACTCCGGCCGCTTCCCGGTCTCCCCGGCCAGCAGGGCGAATCCCCGGTGCCACAGAGCGAGTCGGGCGCGCGGTCCGGGCCGGTCGTCGCCGGTGATCCGCAGGGTGTCGCCGAGGGACCTGCGGGCCTCGCCGAGGCGGCCGCGCAGAAACCAGTACCAGGTCGAGGCGAGCGACACCCGCGCCGCGCCGTCCGCGTCCCCGCGCCGCACGGCCCAGTCCAGGGCCGCTCGCAGATCGGCGCTCTCCCGGTCCAGGCACACGAGCCCTCGGCGCTGTTCGGGACCGTGGAGGCGGTCCGCCGCCCGTTCGGCCAGATCGGCGAAGTACGTGTGGTGCCGCTGTCCGAGATCCTCGGACTCGCCCGCCTCCGCCAGCCGTTCCCGCGCGTACGCGGCCACCGACTCGGGCAGCCGGTACCGGGGGCCGTCGGCCACCGTGACCAGGGAGCGGTCGACCAGCCGGATCAGTGGATCCAGCACGTCCGGCCGCCCGCCGCACACCGTCTCGGCGGCGTCGAGCGTGCAGCCGTCGGCGAAGACCGACAGACGGCGCAGCACCGTCCGCTCGTCGTCGGCCAGCAGTTCCCAGCTCCAGTCGATCACCGCCCGCAGGGTGCGGTGGCGCGCGGGTCCGCCGCGCCGGCCGCCGGCCAGCAGGCGGAATCTGTCGTCGAGCCGGGCGGACAGCTCCCGGACGCCCAGCGCCCGGACCCGGGTCGCGGCCAGTTCCAGCGCGAGAGGGAGGCGGTCGAGGCGGCGGCAGATCTCGGCGACGGCCTCCGCGTTCTCCTCGGTGACCGCGAATCCGGGCACGGCGGCCGAGGCGCGCCGGGCGAAGAGGCGCTCGGCGTCGGCCTGGGACAGCGGCGGCACCGTCCACACGGCCTCTCCGGCCAGCCCGATCGGCTCTCTGCTGGTGGCCAGGACCCGTACTCCGGGAGCGGCGGCCAGGATCCGGCGTACGACCTCGGCCGCCGAGTCGATGACATGTTCGCAGTTGTCGAGCAGCAGCAGGATCCGCCGGGAGCGCAGGGCGTCCTCCAGACCGGCCGTGCCCTCCTCCCGTATGCCGAGAGCCGCGCTCAGCTGCTCCGCCACCGCCGCGGGTCCCGCGAGGGCGACCACGCGGACCCCGTCGGGGCAGATGCCGGCCGTCCGGCCCGACACCGCTTCCGCGAGCCGGGTCTTGCCGACTCCGCCGGGGCCGGTCAGGGTCACCAGCCGGTGGACGGCGAGCAGTTCGCCCACCGCGGACACCGCCTCGGCCCGGCCGGTCAGATCGGTGGGCGGGACCGGCGGGGCGGCGGCGCCCCGCCGCGCGACAGGGGCCGCCGCCAGCTCCTCGTCGTGTTCGAGGATCGCGCGGTGCAGTGCCGCCAGTTCCGGGCTCGGGTCCGCGCCCAGCTCATCGGCCAGCAGCTTCCGCAGGTCGGCCCAGGCGGCCAGCGCCTCGGACTGCCGGCCGGCCCGGTACAGCGCCCGGATGTGGACCGCGCGCAGGCGCTCCCGCAGCGGGTGCCGGGCCACCGGCCCGCCCAGCTCGCCCGCGAGCACATGGTGCTCGCCCAGCTCCAGACGGGCCTCGGCCAGGGCCTCCAGCGCGGCGAGCCGCTGCTCCTGGAGGCTTTCGGCCGCCGGCCGCAGGAACGCGGCCTCGCCCAGTCCGGCGAAGGGCTCTCCCTGCCACAGGGCCAGGGCCTTCGTCAGCAGCTCCGCCCTGGTGCGCGGGTCCTCGGTCGCGTACGCGGCGGCCGTCGTGTCCGCGAACCGGCCGGAGTCGACGTCCGCCGGGTCCGTCCGCAGCAGATAGCCCGGGGCGCGCGACTCCACCAGCTTCCCGGCCCCCGGCTCGCCCAGTTCCAGGGCCCGGCGCAGACGCGAGACCTTCGTCTGGAGCGCGCCGGCCGGATGGCGGGGCGTCCGCGCTCCCCACACGTCGTCCACCAGCCGGTCGGACGACACGGTCCGTCCCGCGCGGACCAGCAGGGCCGCCAGCAGCAGCCGGATCTTGGCCTCGGGGACACGGACCGGTTCGCCTGCCGCCGAGTGGACGGTGAGCGGGCCGAGCACGGAGAAGTACATGGCCGAACGGTATCCGGGCGGAGCGCGGGGCCGGTTCCCGGCGGAGCCCGCCGGGCCGGTTCTCGAAGAACCTCTGCCGGGCCGGTCCTCGGAGGAGTGTCCCGCCGGGCCGGTCCTCGGAGGGTCCCTGTCGGACCGCCGGGGAGACCGACAGCGGTCCGACAGGGACCCGACAGGACGCGCGGCCAGAGTGGGGCCGTGCCGCACAGACCGGTGCGGCTCGGCCGGACGGACCGGGAAACGGCCCGGACGAACAGGGAACGGGAGTCAGTGATGACCATGTCGGAGCAGAACGGCGACGAGCGGACCGCGGTGTCGGTGATCGGTCTGGGGCGGTTGGGCGCCCGGCTCGCCCAGGCGTTCCTCAACGCGGGCCACGGGACCACCGTGTGGAACCGCACCGGCGCGAAGGCCGACGCGCTCGTCGCCCAGGGGGCCGTCCGGGCGGCCGACGTGCGGGCGGCGGTCGCCGCGAGCCCGCTGGTCGTCCTCTGCCTGCCGGACTACGCGACCGGCGCGGAACTCCTCGGCCCGGTCGCGGACGGCCTCGGCGGCCGGGTGCTGGTGAATCTGACCTCCGGCACCCCCGAGGACGCCGTCCGGACGGCCGACTGGGCGCGGGAGCACGGCGCGGGCTATCTGGACGGCGCCGCCATGAGCGGCACCCGGCTGGTCGGACGCCCCGAGGCGCTGTTCGTCTTCAGCGGCTCCCAGGAGGCGTTCGCCGCGCATCGCCGGACGCTGTCGAGTCTGGGCGACGCCCGCCACCTCGGCGAGGACCCGGCGCTCGCCCCGGTGTACGACACGGCGCTGTTCGGCATGATCTGGGGCGCGCTGGCCGGCTTCCACCACTCCCTCGCCCTGGCGGGCGCGGCCGGCGTCGCCCCCACCGCGTTCGCGGCCGTGGCCGAGGGGCATATGCCGTTCATCATCTCGCTGCTGGCCGAACACGCCCGGCAGATCGAGGACGACCGGTTCCCCGACGACGACGGCACCGTGGACGTGCACCGGGCGGCGATGGGGCATCTGCTGGACACCAGTCGGGCCCAGGGCGTCGGGACCGAACTGCCGGAGCTGCTCCGGACCCTGCTGGAGCGGACGGCGGCGGAGGGACACGGCGCGAGCGGCATCGCGAGCGTCGCGAAGGCGATCGCGCGGGGCTGAGACCATCGCGCGGGCCAAGGCGATCGCGCCGGGCGATCCGCAGGACGGCCCCGCCGGTGATCGCGCCGCTCCCCGACCGCGACGCGGTACGGGGGGCGCCGCCCGGCCGAGTAGATTCGGGGAATGATCCGTCTGATCGGCGGCCCGCCCAGGGTGGGCAAGAGCACGCTCGCGCGGATGCTTCTGGAGCGGGCCGGGCTGCCCGGCTGTCCGACCGACGCGCTGGTGTCGATGCTCCAGCACGCCGCTCCGGAGCGCGGGGTGCGGCACGGCGCCCATCCGGACAAGGCCGCGTCGGCGCTGCCGTTCCTCGTCGAGTTCCTCGCGGCGGTCGCGGACGGCCTCGACGCGTCCGACCCGCTGGACGGATATGTGGTCGAGGGGGACATCGTGACGCCGGAGGCCGTCGCGGCGGCCGTCGGGCGGCGGATACCGGTGGTCCCGGTCTTCCTCGGGAACACCGGTCTCACCGCGGACGGCCTGCGGTTCGCGCCGGACTGGCTCGACGGGGCCGACGACTCGGTGTACGAGGAGACCGCCGCGTGGGTGTCGCGGCGGAGCCGGGAGCTGCGCGACAAGTGCGCGGCCGGCGGTCATGTCTTCGTCGATCTGCGGCACGGACGCGAACAGGGCCTGGAGCGGGCGTACTCGGCGCTCGTGGCGCGGAGCTGACCCGGCCGCGGGTACGGGAGAGGCCCGGCCTGGCTCCACGCGGCCGCCGGCCCGGCCGCGGCTCCGCACCCGGGAGGGAGCTGTCCGCGGCGCGGAGGCGCGCCCGGCGGAACGCGCCCCCGCGGCCGGGCGGTCTTGCCCTCGTCTGCCGACTCCCCCATCCTTGATGAGGATTCTTGATCCGGCCTGCTCCGAACAGCACGGCCCATTCTCGGAACACGGCATTCCGGCGTCATGGCACAAGCGGTCCGGCCATCACGCCGGACGTCGCTGTATCGGGAGGAAACCGTGAACATGCAGGGTCCCTCGCTGGCGGTCGACTCGCCCGAGCGGTTCGAGGACATGGTGGCGAAAGCGGTCCAGGAGTGCCAGAACGGCCTTCCGGACCGGGTTCTGCGCCTGGCGACCGCGCTGAGCTGGCCCGTGCTGCGGGATCGCATCGCCGACTACGCGCGCCGTACCGACGCCTTGTGCACGGTACGGGGGGACGGGCTGGAGCTGCGGGTCCCCCGCGCGGCGGTGACGGTCGAACGGCGGGAGGCGGCGGTCCTGGTCTCGTGCCGGCGTACGGCTCCGACGCCGCAGCGCTTCGCGGAGTTGCCGGCTCCGGACGACGCCGTCGAGGTCTGGCAACTCGCCGAGCTGTTGACCGGTCTGCTGCCCGGCGCGGGAGACGTGCTCGCCCGGGAGGAGGAGGCGCTGGCCACCGACGCGCTCAAGCACGCGAGCTGGCTGGTCGCGACGCTCGCCTGCGATGTGCTCAACCGGGCCGGCACGCCGGCGGTGCCGCAGTTCGTACGGGACCACGGCCCCGGGCCCGACTCCGCGCTCGGCGGCGAGCCGGGCGGCCCGGGGCCGGACCGCGGCCACGGCGACTTCACGGAGGCGGACGGCACCTTCACGGAGGTGTGGGAGGCCCGCATCAGCGTCGACGAGTACGCGCTCTTCGAGGCCGTACACCCGGCGTACGCGGTGCAGATGGTGGAGTTGGGGCGGATGGTGCGGGCCCACTGCCCCGCGCCGCCGGACCGGGTGCTCGATGTGGGCAGCGGCCCGGGGCTGCCGACGGTGATGCTCGCCGAGATGTTCCCGGACGCCCGGATCGACGCGGTGGAGCCCAGCCGGGCCGCCTTCCCCCATCTGCTGCGGAATGTCGCGGGGCACGCGATCACGGCGTACAACGCGGGGATCACCGACTTCACGGGACGGCGGGACTATCCGGTCTCGGTGTCGGTCGGGGCCTCCCACCATCTGGACACCCGGCTGTTTCTGCGGGGTCTGCGGCGGCATACCGCGCCGGGCGGTCTGATCGTGGTCGCGGACGAGATGATCGCGCCCTTCGCCTCCGTCCCCGAGCGGACCCGGGGAATCATCGACCACCACTTCGTCTACATCGACCAGGCCCTCGCGCACGTCCGCGAGGACGATCTGCCGCCGGCCGAACGGCGGCGGCTGCGGGCGCTGCTGGACCCGGGCCGCCGGACGCCGGAAGGGCTGCGGTCGCTGCTGGCCGAAACGCGCCAGAACCGTTTCCTCCATGCGGGGGACGACAGTCCGTGGCAGCGCGTACGGTTCTGTGTGCTGGAGCTTGAGGCCCTGGTGGCGGGGGTGGACTACGACGTCGAGCGCAAGACGTATGTGGAGAACTTCCGGGCCCTGGCCGAGGACGAGGGGCTGGTGTTCCTCGAACACCGCCGGGTTCACGCCACGGTGGGAGCCCGTGACCTGGACGCGGGGACCCATGTTGTTGCTTTGCGTAATCCCGGCCGTTGCCTGTGACCTGAGGATGCTGTGACCGAGACACCCCCGCGCCGCCCGGTGGCGCGTATGCATGTGGAGAGCCGCGAGTGCAGTCCCCAGCTCCTGGAGCGGCTGATCGGGGCGACGTACTTCCCCGAACGGCTGCTGGGGCCCGCGATCGTCAACACGGTCTGCCGCGAGGGCGGACACCTTCTCTATGTCACGGCCCCGCCCATGCTGGACGCCGACCGGCAGGTCGACTACTACCTGGGGCTGCTCTCCGGCGGCGGCCGGGCCGCCGAGGACTCGGGGGACCTGGCCGGTGAGGGCTCGGCGAGCCGACCGGGCGAGGACTGTGGCGGCCGGCCCGGTGAAGGCTCGCGCGACCGCCTCGGCGGCCCGTCGGACGCGCGCGAGCGGATCCGTATCGTGACGCTGGACGACGCCTCCTCCCGCTGGCTGAGCGAGAAGGTCCTCGACCCCGCCGGCGCGGAGGCGGCCTCCGTACGGGACGCGCTGCGCGAGTTCGCCACGGACCGGAGGCGGGCGGGGGCGGATGTGCGGCTGAGCTACTTCGAACCGTCCCGGCCGCTGGAGCTGCTCGCGCGCGATCTCGGGGTGCCGGGCACCCAGCCGTCGTCCGCGCACATTCCGCTCGGGACCAAGCACGCGAGCCGCCGTCTCTTCGCCGCCGCCGGCGTCCCCGTCCCGGCGGGCGGCGAGCTGTGCCACGGCCCCGCCGAGCTGGCCGCCGCGGTGGCCGACCTGGTCAGGGCCGGGCGCCGCAAGGTCGTGCTGAAGCTCGACAGCACCGCGTACGGCGGCGGGCTCGGCAACGCCCTGCTCGAACTGGACGACTCCCTGCTGTCCGTGACGGACGACAGCCTGGAGAAGCTCGTCTGGGACGCGCTGCCCCACGCCTCCCTGGTGGACGGCAGGATCACCTGGGACGACTTCGTCGCGCTCATGGAGGAGTCCGGCGCGATCGCCGAGGAGATGATCGAGGGCGCGCCGCTGCACAGCCCGAGCTTCCAGGGCCGGCTGACCGACGCGGGCGAGGCGGTGGCCGTCTCCACGCACGACCAGGTCCTCGGCACCGGCGGCCAGAGCTACACCGGCTGTTCCTTCCCGGCACGCGACGACTACCGGCAGGCGGTCGTCGACTGCGGGCTGAGGGTGGGGAAGGCGCTGCTCGATCTCGGCGTGGACGCCGGCGACTACGGAGTCGACTTCCTCGCCGTGCGCTCCGGGTCCGCCTGGCGGCTGCTCGGCTGCGAGGTCAATCTCCGCGCGACGGCCACCAAGCACCCGTTCACCATGGCGGCCGGTCTCCTCGGCACGGATCCCACGCCGGACGGACGTTTCGTGGTGGACGGCACGGAGTACGTCTACGAGGCGTCGGACGGCATCATGGACCGCCGTTTCGAGGGCCTCCGCCCGGCCCAGCTGATCGACGCCGTGACCGCCTCCCCCCTGGGCTTCGATCCGGCGCGCGGGACCGGTGTGGTGCTGCATCTGATGAGCCCGGTGACGCGGTACGGGAAGTTCGGGGCGCTGTGCGTCGGCAGGGACCGCGCGGAGGCGGCCGGGCTGATGAGCCGGCTGCGGGAACTCGTGGGCGGTCTGCAGCCGGAGCGGACCCCGGCGCCGCCGGACTGAACCGGCCGGTCCCGGCCGCATCGCCCCGCGGGGCCCGTCTCCTGTGATGGTATGCCCGGATGGATGATCGACGGCGGATGCTCATCGTGGCCTACGACGACGCCCAGATACTGGACATCGCCTGCCCGGCGGGGGCGCTCGACATAGCGAACCGGTACGGCGCGACGCCGCCCTACACGATCGAGCTGGGCACCCTCGGCCGCCGGGCCGCCCGCAGTTCGGCCGGGATCATGATCGGCGCGGGCCAGGGGCTGGAGACGGTGACCGGGCGGCTGGACACCCTGCTCGTGGTGGGCGGGGCCGGATACGCGGAGGCCGCGGCGGACGGCAGGCTGGTGGCGCAGGTCCGGCGGCTGGCCGGGCTCAGCAAACGCGTCGCCTCGGTGTGCACCGGCACCTATGTGCTCGCCGCGGCCGGGCTGCTGGACCACCGGCGGGTGACGACGCACTGGGGGTACGGCGAGCAGCTGGCGGCCCGCCACCCCACCGTGGCGGTGGACGTGGGACCGCTCTACATCCGCGACGGCGACGTCTACACCGCCGCGGGCGTCACCAGCGCGCTCGATCTGACGCTGTCGCTGATCGAGGACGACCACGGTCCGACGTCGGCCCGGTCGGTCGCCCGTGAGCTGGTCTCCTATCTGCACCGGCCCGCCGACCAGGCCCAGATCAGCATGTTCCTGGCCGCCCCGCCGCCCGGGGACCGGCTGGTCCGGGATCTGTCGGGCCATATCGCCGGGCATCTGGCCGGGGATCTGACGCCCGGGGCGCTGGCGGCCCGCGCCGGGGTGAGCCCCCGTCATCTCACCCGGCTGTTCACCGCGCATCTCGGCACCACCCCGACCCGGGCGGTGCGGACGGCCCGGACGGAGGCGGCGGCGCATCTGGTGCGCTCCAGCGGGCTGCCGCTGGCGGCGATCGCCCGCCGCTGCGGGCTGGGTTCGGCGCAGACGCTGCGGAAGGCGTTCCTCGACCACTACGGCGTCACCGGGGACACGATGCGCAAGATGCCGGACATACCGAGGGCGCTGGATCCGCCGGGGCGGAAGACTCCGGTGGCATGACGCATCGAGCAACCCGCAGAAGTCTTCTGCTCGGGGGCGCGGCCGCCGCCGCGCTCACCGCCGCCTCCCTCCCCGGGAGCGCGTACGCCGAGACCCCGTACGGCCCTGGCGTGTACGGCCGCACCCCGTCCGACGGCTCCGCGCCCGACGGCTCCCCTCCCGGCGGCGACGGGCCGGAGATCGGCATCCTGCTGTACGACGGATTCAGCCTGCTGGACGCCACCGGCCCGGCCGAGGTGCTGTCCCGGCTGCCGGGCGCGCGGGTGACGATGATCGGCGAACGGCGGGGCCAGGTGCGCACGGACACCGGGGACGTACGGGTGACGGCCGAGCGCTCGATCGCGGAGACGGACCGGCTGGACGTGCTCCTCGTGCCCGGCGCGGGCAATCGCGGCACGATCGCCTCGATGGAGAACCGGGCCCTGCTGGGCTGGATCCGCCGAGTCCACCGGCACACCCGGTGGACGACGTCGGTCTGCACCGGAAGTCTGATCCTCGCCGCCGCGGGGCTGCTCGACGGCCGCCGGGCGACGACCTACTGGGCCTCCGCCGACTATTTGCGGACGCACTTCGACGTGACCGTCGTACCGGAGCGTTTCGTCCGCTCGGGGAAGATCGTCACTGCGGCGGGGGTGTCGGCGGGGCTGGACATGGCCCTGTATCTGACCTCGCTGATCGCCGGGGACACCACGGCGCAGGCGATTCAGCTGGCCGTCGAGTACGACCCCCGGCCGCCGTTCGACTCCGGCGACGCGACGAAGGCGGACCGCGAACTCAAGGAACTGGCCCTGCGGCTGCTCGCCGAGTCCCAGGTCTGAGCGCCGGGGGCCGTGCTCTCCGGAGTCCGGGCAGCTGTCCGGAATCGGGCGCTCGGGCTCCGGTCCTTGATGGGGTGGCCGGATGAAGACCCTGCTGTCCCGTGCCCTGCGGGCTCTCGAACGGTTCAACGCGGCCCATCCCTGGGACCACAACGCCCACTACCATCGCTGGATCCTGCGGCAGCTGCCGAGACGCTTCGACCGCGCGGCGGACATCGGTTGCGGCAGCGGCGACCTGGCGAGGCTGCTGGCCGCGCGGGCCGCCGCCGTGGAGGCGGTGGACGCGGATCCGGAGATCGTGGCCGGGGCCCGGCGGCTGACTCCGGCCGGGCTTCCCGTGACCTTCACGGTCGCGGACGTCATGGCCGATCCGCCGTCGGGCTCCCACGACGTGATCACCTGCGTCGCCACGATCCACCATCTGCCGTTCGCGCGGGCGCTCGCCGTCTTCCGCGACCTTCTCGCCCCGGGAGGGACGCTGGTGGTCGTCGGGCTGTCCCGTGCGCACGGCCCCGTGGACCATCTGCTCGGGATCGTCGCCATGCCGGTCAACGCCCTGATGGGCTGGCTCAAGAACGGGGGCCGCCGCGCGCCCCGGCCCGTCTCCATGACGGCCCGTACCCGCCCGGCGGACATGACCTTCGACGACATCGCCCGGGAGGCCCGGAGCATCCTGCCCGGCGCACGGCTGGAACGACGGCTGTTCTGGCGCTACTCGCTGGTGTGGCACCGCCCTTGACCGGCCCCGGACCGCACGGCCGCCGTTCGGTGCGGCGCTGCCACGGCCGCGCGGCCCACGGCGGCGAAGGCGGGTCCGCGAGGCGGCTGGGGCCACGGCGGCGAAGGCGGTCCGCGAGGGCGCACGGCTGCGTAGACCGGTCCACCTGGCGGCTCGGCGCACCTCGGGGGAAGGCGGTCTACGGGGCGGGACGCGCCGTCGGTCCGGCGGGCTCGCCCCGGCCCACCGCCAGACCGTCGAGCAGAACGGTGAGTTTGCGCCACAGATGTGCGCGCGGTTCGGCGGCGATGCGGTCGATCGCCGCGCGCACGTCGGCGGAGTAGAGGGCGAATGAGGCGGCGGTCCGCGCGGAGAGCCGTTCGGGATCGTCGGGGTCGCGCAGCTGGGCGATCTGGGCCGCGCCGTCGTGGATCAGGTCGACCACCGCGTCGGCCGCGAGCACGGCCTCGTCGACCGTGAACCCGCGGGACGTCAGGCCCCGTACAAGCTGTTCGAAACGCCGGACCGCGGCCCCGGCGAGGCCCGCGCTGTTCTCCGGCACCAGCCCGGCGTAGCGGACGAGCAGATCGAAGCGGGTGGCGGCCTCCGTCTCCAGATAGGCCCGCCAGCCGCTGTCGGTCTCGGGGAGCGGGGCCGCGGTGAAGACCGCCTCCAGGGCCGCGCCCACCAGGTCGTCGAGGCCGGCGACATAGCGGTAGAGGCTCGCGGGGGCCACGCCCAGAGCGGTGGCGACGGACTGCACCGAGATCTGTTCGATGCCCAGCTCGATGGCCGCTTCGATGATCTTCTCGCGGCTGAGCCGGGGCTTGGGGCCGGGACGGCGGCCCGGGCGGGGTGAGGGTTCTGACAGCGCCACAGGGCGAGGGTATCGCCCTGTGGGGCGGCGCGGCCGACCGCTTCCCCGCCGCCCCCGACCTGGACGAACGCGGCCGAAAATCGGCGGGGTGACGCGATGGGCCGGAACTCGGCGGGGCTTCGGGCCGGGTGGGCGTCCATAATTGTGAATCAGCTTCACCATTCAGTAAGGTGCGCCTAACTTGATCGAGGGGTGTGGCGGTATGCGGCATTCCGTGGGCAGCGCGCCACGGCGGGGAGCGGACCCGGCGGCGCTCGACACGTTCACCGCACCGGTCGCCGAACGGGCCGCCGGCCGCCCCGAGACACCGCCCGGTACGCCGACCGGGTGCCACGACTCCGTACGAAACGAGGCTTCCCATGTCCCCACTCCCCCGTGTGCCACGCCCCCTGGCGGCTTTCGCCGCGGGGGTGCTCGCGACGGCGGCGCTCGTGCTGACCGGCTGCTCCGACAGCGGATCGGCGGCCTCCCGGACGACGGCGGACCCGGGCGGCCTGGCCCGGCAGGGCGCGTTCCCGCTGACGCTGACCCATGGCCAGGGGGAGGTCACGATTCCGCGCAAGCCCGAGCGGGTCGTGGTGCTCGGATTCGCCGACGCCCAGATCGCGGCGGCGCTGGGGGCTCCCGTGGTGGGAGCGGCCCGTAACAGCTCCTCGTCCGACGGGAACTGGCTGGGCGTCTCCCCCGGCTATCCGCCGAAGGTCGTGACGCTGGACGCGCTGAATCCGAATCTGGAGAAGATCCTCGCGCTCCGGCCCGACCTCATCCTGATGACGACCGCGCAGCCCGCGTTCGGCGAGGCGTACGAGAAGCTGTCGGCGGTCGCGCCGGTGGTCTCGTACAAGAACAAGCTGCTCCAGGACTCGGGGGACGATCTGACCAGGCTGATCGGGCGGGCGCTCGGCGAGGACGCGAAGGCGGAGCGGCTCATCGCGAAGTCGCGCGCGCGGCTGGCGGAGTTCGCCGCCGCGCATCCGGGGCTGAAGGGCAAGACCTACGCCTTCGGGCAGGAGTACGCCGGTTCGGTGCACACCGTCGTCGCGACCGACGGCCCCACCGCCCGGTTCTTCGCGGCGCTCGGTGTGCGGCTGCCGGACGAACTGACCGGGCTGCGGATCGAGGCGGCGGGCACCGCCGAGCTTCCGGCGGAGCGCATGGATCTGCTGGACAGCGCCGACATGGCGTTCTTCGGCGTGTACGGCGAGGACGCCGAGGCCGACTTCCTCAAGCGGCCCCTGGTGTCCGGTCTCGGTCTGTCCGACCGCGGCGATCTGCACTTTCTCGACATCAATGAGTCGGGCATGCTGCTGGGTCCCAACCCCGCGGTCACGGATCTGCTGCTGGCGAGGCTGGGACCCGCGCTGAAGAAGGCCGCGGCGTAGTCGGGCCGTACGCTCCCGCCGGGGACCGGCTCCCCGGGCGCGGCGGGCGGTCAGGCGGTGGGGCAGGCGGTCGGTCGGTCAGGCGGGCGGGCGGTAGGGCCGGCGGTCAGGCGGGAATGACGCGTTCCTTTCTGAGGGTGTCGAAGAGACCGGCGAACGAGGTGAGGGTGTCGACGTGTTCGGTGAAGCCCGCGCCGCGGCTGCGGCTCAGGTCGGTGAAGCATTCGACGGGCCGGTTGAGGTCGCCGTCCGTGTGCCACCAGGAGGCCACCCGGTCGAGGTCGGGCTCGGCGAGGCCCTCCCGTTCGGCCAGCCGGCGCCAGACTGCGGCCTTGCCCGCCATCTGCTCCTCCAGCGGCCGGGGACGGTCCCGGTACCCCTCGGGTTCGACGCCGAGCAGCTCCGCGATCCGCGGCCACATCCTTCGCCACCGGAAGAGGTCGCCGTTCGCGGTGTTGTACGCCTGGCTCGGCACGCCGTCGGCCGTGGCCGCCCAGATCATCTGGCGGGCCAGCAGCGTGGCGTCGGTCATGTCCGTGACGCCGTTCCACTGCACCTCGTTGCCGGGGAAGACGAAGGGCGAGCCCTCGGCCCGGCACAGGGCGGCCTGGACCGCCAGGGTCATCCCCATGTTCATGGCGTTTCCGACGGCGTGGCCGATGACGGTGTGCGCGCGGTGGACGCTCCAGGCGAAGCGGTGCCGTTCGGCGGCGCTCCAGAGTTCGTCCTCCTGCGCGTAGTAGAAGTTGGGGGCGGACAGACGGGGCTCGTCCTCGCGGAACGGCGTGTCGCGCGTCTCGCCGGCGGCGTACGCCTCGAAGGGGCCGAGGTAGTGCTTGATCCCGGTCACCAGCGCGACGTGCCGCAGCCGGCCGGTCGGACCGACCGTGTCCAGCACATGGCGCACCATGGCGGAGTTGACGGCGATGTTCTCCGCCTCGGTCTCCCGGCGGGTCCAGGCCGTGAAGAAGACGTGGGAGGGGCTGAGCCCGGTGAGGGCGGCCCGTACGGACGCGGCGTCCGTCAGGTCCGCGCGTATCGTGGCGACGCCGTCGAGGGGGGCCGGGGCGCGCCGGGAGAGGCTCGCGACGCGCCATCCCTGTGCGGCGAGTTCGCGGCTCAGGGCGTGGCCGGTGATCCCGGTCCCGCCGATGACCAGGGCGGACCTGTCGCGGACGGTTTCCGTGTTCATGAGTGCTCCTTGCCCACCGCGTGCGGGCATGCCGAGGCCGGCCTCCGCGCGGTGAATCGTCGATGGCTGTGCTGCGCGTCCGCCCCGGGCGGACGGGTCTCTCAGCGGTGGCGGCGCGCCGTGGGGCGGTCGGCGCGGTCCGGGGTGAGGGTCGCGAGAGCCGCGAGGGCGTCGGCCGAGGCGGTGCCGGGCTCGGCGGTGAGGACCTCCAGGCGGCAGTCGGGGCTGTCCGGCTGGAGCCACACCTGGTAGGTGAGCGTGATCTCCCCGACCAGGGGGTGGCGCAGACGGCGCTCTCCGAAGGTGCAGTCACGGACCCGGCCCGCGGCCCAGAGGGCGGCGAACTCCTCGCTGCCGCGGGTCAGCTCGCGGATGAGGGCGGCGAGTTCCGGATCGTCGGGGTACCGTCCGGCGACCATTCTGAGATGGCCGACATGCACCGCCGCGTAGGCGTCCCAGTCCGCCTCCGTCTCCCGGGACCGGGGATCGAGGAAGAGGGTCCGCGACAGCGACGGACGGCGCGCCGTCCGGGGCGCGTCGAAGTCGAGATGCCCCGCGAGCAGCGCGTGGCCGAGGCGGTTCCAGGCCAGTACGTCATTGCGGCGGCCGAGCAGTACGGCGGGCAGTCCGGGCAGCGAGTCGAGGAGGGCGAGGGTGCGGGGGTGGGGCGTCTCCGGGGCGGGCTCGGTGCCCGCGCGGCGTCGTGGGGCGCGGGCGAGGTCGTAGAGGTGGGTGCGCTCGGCGTCGTCGAGACGGAGCGCGCGGGCGAGTCCGTCGAGCACCGAGTCCGAGGCGTTCTGGCTGTGTCCCTGTTCCAGCCGGGTGTAGTACGCGACGCTCACCCCGGCGAGCCGGGCCAGTTCCTCCCGTCGCAGCCCGGGGACGCGCCGGCCTGTGTACCGTGCCGTGATTCCCACGCTTTCGGGTACGGTCCGGGCTCGTCGGGCGCACAGGAATTCGCCCAGTTCGGTTGCGCTCATGCAGGTCAGGCTACGTCCCGGGAGGCCGCCGCACACGGGGCGAAGGTATCCCTGGCAGTAGCTGGATGTGCCTGCGGGACGGCGGGGCCCTTGTCGCCGGTCCCTTGTCGCCGGGGCCCGCTTCCCGGCCCCGGTCGCCCGGCCCGGGCGGGCGGCCTCCGAGGCGCGCTCCCGGTCCTCGTCGGCGGTGCGCGCCGGGTCGGCGCGCCGGGAGCGTGGATCGCCGCCCGCCTCGACACGCTCGTCGAGGGAGCGGCCGGGGCAGGATCGGTACGGTCGGCATGCTGTCGGCCCATTCCCGCCCGGGTCCCGGCTCCGGATCGCGGCCGGCCTCGCCCTCGGGGCGCGGGAGACCTTCGGGCACACCGGTCGCGAAGGTGTTCCGCTTCCGTGCCGGTGCCGGTGCCGGTGCCGGTGCCGCCGTGTGCGGTCTGCGGCGGGAGGGCTCGCGCCAGGGGCTCGCGGGGCGGTGCGGACGGGCGGGCCTCCGGCAGCCGCCGCTGTCGGGGTCCGCGCGCCGTCGTAGGGCCCGAGCGCGCTCCCGGCCGTACGGGGCCGTCGGCCGGGCGCCGGACCGTGCCGGCGAGGGCGACCCGGCCGGCGCGCCGACGACGGCCGGTGCACGCGGCGGATCTCCTCGCCCCCGTCGGAAGCGACCGGCGGCGAGGCACTGCGGCAAGGCGGCCGACCGGCTCCGGCTCCGGCTCGGCGGAGGTCTGGACCTCCGCCGAGCCGGCCGCCCAGCGAGGGCCGACGGCGGGCGGTCAGAACCGCCAGGCGGTCATGACGTGCAGGAACACGGGGAGGAGGCGGTGACGCGGACATCGTCGATGACGGGTCCGTAGGCGCCGGAGAGGGTGCTGGCGAACCCGAGGGTCGTCGTCGACGCGCCGGCCACGAACGTCACCTGGCGCTGCACATAGCCCATGGCGGCGAATGTCTTGCCGGTGGAGTCGAAGGAGAAGTCCTGGAAGTTCTGTCCGTCGACCAGGACCTTGCCGGTCTTCACCGCGGGACCGCCCGCGGGGTTCGCGGCCAGCGCGTACGTCACCGTGTACGTCCGCCCCGGGATCGTGGTGAAGGTCTGTGCGACCGAACCCGCCTGGCCTGCGTTGAGGTCGACGGACTGGTCGCCCTCGGCCGCCTGCCAGAACCCGGCCCCGATCAGGTCCACTGCCCCGGACGTGACCTTCCACGGGCCGATCGCCTGCCCGCCCGCGATCGTCGCGAAGGAGTTCGCGGGCGCGGTCGGGTACTCGAAACTGCCGTCGTCGAACCGGCTCGCCGTCGCGGCCGACGGGGCCGCCAGCGCCGTGCCCGTGCCGGCCGCGAAGAGCCCTGCCACGAGAGCGCCGACGATCAAGGAGCGTGAGACTGCCATGACTGCCTCCTGAAGAAGGTGGGATTCCCCTACAACACGATCAGCATTCCGGCAGGCCGGGAGGGGTGAGAAGGCGTGTGCCCAGGAGTGCGGGAGTGCCGGACAGGGCGCGTGGTCCCCGAGTGCACCGGTGCGCTCCAACGAGCCGGTCGGGACCGCGCGTCGCGCGGACAGCCGCGCGGCCGGTGCGATCGCGCGGGCCGCGCGGCTCCCGGTGGGTCCACCGGTGGGCGACGGCCTCGACCCAGCGGGCACGGCGGTGCCGGCCCCGCTCCGGCGGGCCGCCGGAGCGGCGCGTTCCGGCGGTCGCCCGCGTCGGCCGGCGCGCGGGCTCGATGGTCATGAAGGGCACGCGGCGCGTTCACATCTGCTGCGGCGGGTACGAGGGCGCGCGGCGCGTCCTGATCGGCGGCGTCGCCCGGGCGCGCCAGGGCGAGCGGCACCGGCTGCTCGCTGGAGCGAGGGAGGCCCGGAGCACGCCGACACACCGGAGCGATGGACCCCGACGGCGCGGCGGGCCTCCTCTCCGAACTGCCCGCCGAGGCCGGGCCGGAGCGCCCCGCCGTGTCGTGTCGGCGGCCGCCCGCCCCGGCCGCCCGCTCGGGCGGTGGAGCGGATCGTCCTCCCGATGACCTGGGTACGGGGGGCTCGTCCCGGCCGGTGCGCGGGCGCGGCGTGTCCCGGCCGGCGCGCGGGCGGCGCGCCCGGGGCGGGGAGCGCTCCCGTACCGCCTGTCGTGCCTGTTCGGCGCGCGGGTCGCGGATCTGGGCCGGGCCGGGGGTTGGCTTCGACGGGTACGTGGCGCGGCGGCGCGTTCGCGTACCGGGCCGGGCGTGACGGCGGGCGGGGGCCGAGTCGTGTGGGGCGTCCGGCGTGCCGGGTGCGGCGGGGCGGGGCCGGGCCCGGGGCGTCAGAGGAGGCCCTTGGCCTGTTCCGCCGTGGGGACGTGGCCCAGGCTGCCTTCGTGGAGATCGCCGAAGACCTCGATCCGGCGGGACTGGTCGATGCCGCCCACCCTCAGCGGGTCGAAGCCTGCCGCGCTGATGAGGCGGGCCACCGTGTCACCGGCCGCCGAGTCGTCGGCCGCGTAGAAGCCGACCGCGCGGTGGGGCGTCCGGTTCGCCGCGCTCCGCAGGGATTCGGCCATGAGGGTGCCGAAGGCCTTCACGGGCCGCGCGCCCGGGGGCAGCAGGCTCGCGATGGCCTCTCCGGACGATTCGTTCTCCGGGATGGTCTTGGTGAATCCGCCCTTGCCGTCGGGGGCGATCGGGTTGGAGGGATCGACGACGATGGTGCCGCCGAGACGCTCGCCGTACCGGGTCACGAGTTCCTTGATCGTGTCGAACCATACGGCGAGGACGAGGACGTCCGCCCGGTCCACGGCGTCGTCGACGCTCACGGCGGTGGCCCGGTCGCCGAGCCGGTCGGCCGGTTCCCGCGCCCCCTCGATCTCGCGGGCGGCGAGGAGTACGGGTTCGCCCCCTGCCACCAGGCCCTCGGCCAGGCGTGATCCGATGTTGCCGAGGCCTACGATCGCTGTCGTCACGGTGTCGTCTCCTGGTGGGGGAAGGGGCCTGCCGCCCACGAGCCAGTAGACCGGCACCCCGGGCGGCGGGCATGCGGATCGTGGCCGTCCGGGTGAGGCGCGGGCTGTGCGGGTGAGACGGCGCGGAGCCTTGCGGGCGGAGCCGTGCGGACGGGATCGCGGACGCCGGCGGTCGCTCCCGGGCAGGCGGCCTCACGCGGCCGGGGCCCGCCCTCGCGGTGGTACGGCGATCGCGCGCCGGGTCAGACCCCGAAGCGGCCGTCCGATCGGGCGCCGTCGGCGGGGCGCGTCCGCCGAACAGACGGCGGGCGTCTCCCGGGCGGACGGTTCCGCGTCGCCCCGGCCCGTACGGAGACGCCGCTCGACATCGAGAAAGTCGTGGAACCGTGACCGCTTTCCGGGCCTCTTACTCATAAGGTCCCGGACTCGGATTCGCCTTCGCGATCGTGGAGCGCGGTGGCCGATCCCCTCACCGCCGGGAACTGCGGGGCCCGCGGAGAACTGTCCGGGACACGAATCCCGTAGATCCATGCCCCAGCCATTGACTGGCACAACCATGGTGAATTCCCCGTTGCGAAACGCGGCCGCTCCCCATGAAGGCGGACCCTTCCGGCATTCCGCACCGCGACTTCGCGCGCGATCATACCTTCGCAATACCTTCACGCGCCGTACTGAATCTCGCCAAACTCTCCGGGCCGGTTCCGGAGCCGGACCGGACCGGCCGGATCCGTCCGCGGACCCTCCGCCCCCGCCGCGGGAGGGACCCGCGCCCGCGCCAACCGCGCCCCCGCTTCCGCCGGCCCGGTGGGCGGAGGGCGCCGACGGGACCGGGCCCCTCCCCCGCCGCCCCGCCCCCGACCTGCGCCGCCCCGGCCCCGTACCCGTCTCTCTCGGGAACGGGCCGCGCCGGGCGCCGAGGGTCGGCCGCCTTCCGCTTCCCGGCGGCGGGCCGTCGTCGCGGCGCGCGGCCGCCTCCGGGCGAGGCCCGGGACCCGCCCGGACCGCCCCGGACAGACGGCGGCCGCACCGCCTCCGCGCCGACGGAAGGCGAATCGCCGAAGCGGCGACAGCGAGCGTCCTCGGCGGCGTTGCACACAAGATTCAGGCAGTGCCCGCATATATCCCCCAACACGCCGGTATAGGAGTGGCCTTGACCTCCGGACGAGTTGCGCATGTTGCAACCAAAGCCTTTTGAGCGGCAGTTCGGACAGTTTTACCGATCGAGGTATTGCGCCACGCCAGTCACATTGATCTATTGTTCTCACGATCGATCACCGATCGGGCTTTCTTCTGCACCACCGCCTTTCCTTCGTGAACAGACCAGTTGGGGGAATGTGACCATGAGCAAGAAGAACAACTCCGAAAGAGACCTCGGACGCAGGTCCCTTCTCACCGGCGCGGCGGCAGTCGCGGGCGGGGCGGCCCTGACCACCGCCCTTCCCGCGAGCGCCCAGGCGGCCACCAGCACATCGGCGGCCACGGCGAACGCCGTCACGACCGTGACGCCCGACCTGATATCCGTCGCCCCGGCGGATCCCCGCTTCCCCGACCTGGTGCGCGGCACCAACCAGCGCTGGTCCGCCAACCCCGAGCAGGTCCGGCTGGTGACCACCACCGCCCAGGCCCTCCGGGCCGTGCAGGAGGCGGTCACCGCCAACAAGCGGCTGACGGTCCGCAGCGGCGGCCACTGTTACGAGGACTTCGTCTTCAACAGCCAGGTCCAGGTCGTGGTCGACATGTCGGGCATGAACCAGGTGTACTTCGACACCGCCAAGAACGCCTTCGCCATCGAGGCGGGCGCGTCCAACCTCCAGATCTACGAGACCCTCTACAAGCTGTACGGCGTGACGCTCCCGGCGGGCTCCTGCTCGTCCGTCGGCGCCGGCGGCCATATATCCGGCGGCGGCTACGGGCTGCTCTCGCGGCTGCACGGACTGACGGTGGATCACCTCTACGGCGTCGAGGTCGTCGTGGTGAACGCGAACGGCACCGCCAGGGTCGTCGTGGCCACCCGGGACTCGACCGGCCCCGAGAAGGAACTGTGGTGGGCCCACACCGGCGGCGGCGGCGGTAACTTCGGCCTGATCACCCGCTACTGGATGCGGACGCCCGGCGCGACCGGCACCGACCCGACCCAGCTGCTGCCCAAGCCGCCGTCCGAGGTCTTCGTGCACTCCACGGCCTTCAACTGGGCGCAGCTCAACGAGCAGTCGTTCTCCCGGCTGATCCAGAACTGGGGCGCCTGGCACGAGCAGAACAGCGCGCCGAACTCCCCGTACAACTCGCTGTTCGGTCTGCTGAAGCTGACGCACAACTCGTTCGCCAACAGCCAGATCGGTCTGCTCACCCAGATGGACGCCACGGTGCCCAACGCCCAGGGGCTCCTGAACGACTATCTGTCGGCGATCACCGCCGGGGTGGGTGTGACGCCGACGGCGATGACGCAGCGGATGGGCGAGCACGCGGCCATGCCGCAGTTCTCGTCGCCGCGCAAGCTCCCCTGGTACATCGCCACCGACTGGCTGAGCGGCGGCAACCCCACCCTGCGGGGCAAGTACAAGTCGGCGTACTCCCGCAAGGGCTTCTCCGCCTACCAGATCGCCACGCTGTACAAGCACCTGAACCTGGCCGGCTACTCCAACGGCGACGCGCTGGTCCAGGTCGACTCGTACGGAGGCCGGGTCAACGCCGTGGGGGCCGCCGAGACCGCGGTGCCGCAGCGCGACTCGGTGCTCAAGCTCCAGTACCAGACCTACTGGACCGACCCGGGCGACGAGGCCCGCCATGTCACCTGGATCCGCAACTTCTACCGGGAGATGTACCCGGAGGGCGGCGGCGTCCCGATCCCGAACGACCGCAACGACGGCTGCTACATCAACTACCCCGACAAGGATCTGAGCGACCCCGCCTGGAACACCGGGTCGAGCACGTGGAGCACCCTGTACTACAAGGGCAACTACGCCCGCCTCCAGCAGGCGAAGGCGACGTGGGACCCGAGCAACTTCTTCCGGCACGCCCAGTCGGTGCGTCTGCCGTAAAGCCCAGGGGCCCCGCCGTGCGGCGGGGCCCCCTTCGGCGGGTCAGGCCGTGATCAGGAGAGGCCCCACTCCTGCTGGGCGCGCTTCTTGGCGCTGACCTTGTCCAGGAACGGCTTGGAGCCCTTGGTGTTCACCTTCGAGGTGATCGTCTTGTTGGCGTGCTTACTGATGATCTTGCTCCCGCTGAGCACCCACTGCTGCTTCTTGTTCGTGCGCTTGCAGGGCTGCTGCGTGACCTTCGTACCGGTCTTGTTGTTCGCCACGTGCAGACACTTGCCGGACTTGTCGTTCTTGACGGTGTACGTGCCACTGGTGGCGCGCTTCAGCGTCCACTTCTGGGTCTTGTCCCGGTTGCAGGCCGCCAGGATCAGGGTCGCGCCGGTCTTCTTGCTGCCGTTCATGGACAGGCAGCGGTCGGTCTTGTTCGGCGTCCACACCTTCTGCAGCCGCACGCTGTTGTACTTCTGTGCGTCGGTGGCGGCCGCCGGCGGTATCGAGACGGCGAGAACGGCCGTCGATACACCCGCCAGAACCAGACCGCGCATGATGGTCGACATACGAGCTTTCCCCCTTCGTGCAAACGAGCGATGAACCAGCGACAAGCTATGCAAAGCGGGTTCGTCTGTCAGCTCATTACTCGGCACTCCGGGCGATCACGGGCTTCGGCCCCGACCGCGCGCCGGTCGACCGGGGCCGCGCCGCGCACGGGTGCGGAAATCACCGCCGTGATCGGGCCGGCCGGCGGGAGCGCGATCGCGCGCGGCGGCCCGGCGGAGGCCGTACGACGAGTCCGCCGCCCACCGCGTCGGCCGGCGGGCCGACGCCCGCGTCGCGTCAACTCCCGTTTCAGCGCGGCGGGTTCGCGCTACCCTCGCCTTCCATCACGCGACGTTGGGGGCCATCATGCGTACGAGACCGGTCGCGTCGGCGCTCTGCGGGGCCGCGTTGCTGCTCGGCCTCACAGCCTGCGGCGACGGGGACTCCGAACCCGACACATCGGCCTGCCGGGAGGCCATCACCCGCGACTACGAGTCCGCGATGGCCTCGGGCACCGACATCCAGGACTCGGTGAGGCCCGCGCCCTGCGACGAGGTGGGCGACAAGACCCTTCAGAAGATCATCAAAGAGGTCGCCGCCGAGCACCGCGAACACAGCTGAGAGCGAGGTCCGCGCGCTCGCCGTGCCGCCGAGACCGAGGTCCGTACCGCTCGCCGTGTCCCGCCCCGCTCGCCGTGTCCCGGCTGGCCCGGACCGGGTGATCCCCGGCGGCCCGGACCGGGCCCCGCCACGGCGAGCGGAAGAGAGGTCCGGCCTCAGGTCACCTCGCCGAGCAGTCCGGTGGCCACGTCGAAGACGAAGCCGCGCACCGCGTCGGTGTGGGGCACGAACGGGCTGGTGGTGATGCGCCGGATCGAGTCGCGCACATCCTGCTGGAGGTCGGGGAAGGCCTCGGCCGCCCACGACGGCCGGACGCCGGCCTCCTCCTCGATCCCCCGCGCGAAGGCGTCGTCGGTGAAGGTCAGCATCCCGCAGTCGGTGTGATGGATCAGGATGATCTCCCGGGTGCCCAGAAGGCGCTGGCTGATGGCGAGCGAACGGATCTCGTCGTCGGTGATCACCCCGCCGGCGTTGCGGATGACGTGGGCCTCACCGTCCTGGAGGCCGAGGATGCCGTAGACGTTGAGCCGCGCGTCCATGCAGGCGACGACGGCGACCCGGGAGGACGGCGGAAGCGGCAGCGGTCCGTCGAAGGACGCGGCGTACTTCTTGTTGTTGACGAGGTACTGGTCGGTGACGGACATGACATGCTCGCTTTCTGTCGGTGACGCAGACACCGTAGTGACGTCCGGTACAGGCCGGTACGCCCCGCTCCGCGCTGCCACACAACCGCAATACGCCCGCAACAACGCGGCCCGGCGCACACCGGCCGGGGCTCGCGGCGAGTCGACGGGAAGCTTGTCGCCCTGGGCGGCGGTCCGTGAGGCGGTTCCTTCAGCGGGACCGCGCGGTCCGGGCCCCGGCCGGGAGCCTCGCGCGCGCCCGGGCATCGGGCCGGGTCGCGGACGGCCGCCCTTCGTCGACCAGGACGCGGAGCGGCTGGGTCACCCCGGCGGAGGCGCGGGACCCGCGGGAAGCGAGAGCGCGGCCGCTGTCGGCGGGCCGGGCGCGCAGAGCGGCTACTGCCGGCGGGCCGGGCACGCAGACGGCACGGTGCGACACGGGGAGCGGCGCGGCACGGTGCGGAGAACCGCACGGCCGGGAGAACGGCACGGTGCGCGGGTCCCGTCTCCCGGTCCCGCTCTCGGCGGCCGCGCGCATCCACGGCCGCTCGGGTGGATATGTCGACAAGGACGGTGCCGTCCTGTCGTCGCGAGCCGTTCAGGGCGCCCGGTCGCGCTCCGCGACTGCGGAGGGCCGGGCTCCGGAGGCAGTCAGGCAGAAGGGCAGGCAGGCATGAGGGGAATCGGCTGAGCGGCCCGGCGTCATGTGTCACCGGGCGTCCGCGCGGGACGGGCCCCGGGCCTCGGCCTCCGGTGGGGAGGCGGGCCCGGCGGCCCGGTCGCGCCGGGGATCATCCCTGGGCGTCCAGAGGAACGTCCGCGGAGATGCCCACGGAGGCGTTCTCGCCCGGGAATCCCTCGCTCGGACCGCCTCCGAAGAAGCCCTCCATCAGCTCGTCGACCTTGATCTCGGTGGCGCCGGCCGGGGCCGTGGGCTTGTCGCCCGCGCCCACCCGCAGGACCAGGGCGAACTTGTCGGCCTTCATGCTCTTGTCCAGCTTGGTGAGGTCCACGGACATCTCCGTGAGCGCCTCGTCCTTGAGGATGAAGTCGGCCGTGGCCTTGGTGTTCGGGACCTCCTTGAGCTCCTTGGCCGTGGGCAGCGTCTGCATGCCCGGGGGCAGTTCCTTGGCCAGCGGGCGGATCGCGTCGACCAGTTCGGTGACGAGGGCGCGCAGGGGGGCGGTGGCCGTGACGCGCTCCGCGCCGTCCTTGCCGTCGGCGGTCTTGAACTCCACCTCGCGGGTGATCGCGTCGCGCAGCGCGTCGGTGAGCTTCTTCTGCGCCGCGGCGTCGAGGGTGGGCTTGGCCTCGGGCTTCGCGCCCTTCTCGCCCAGGGCCTCGGTCATCTCGTCCCGGGTCTTCCGCATCTCCTTGTTGGAGACCTTGACCCAGTCGCCCGAGAAGACCTTCTTCAGCGGGCCGGCGCTGTCGGGCAGCTCCTCCGCGGGCGGCATGGCCTCCCCGGACAGCTTCCCGAAGGCCTCCATGTCGATACGGAAGTAGCTGTAGTCGCCGGCCATCCGGTACTCGACGAGTTCGCCGTCGGCGCCGCTGACCTTCATGGCCATGCCGATGAAGTCCTTCTCGCCGGACTCGGCGAGCGGCTTCTTCGACTCCATGGAGATGGAGATGCTGCCTCCGGCGATCAGCTCGGCGGCCTCCTTCGGGATCTCCTCGCCCGGCTCGGACGCCTTGGCGTCCAGCGACTGCACGGTCGCGGCGTCGGTGTCCAGGTCCAGCTCCAGGGAGATGGACTTCTCCTTGCCGAGCTTGTCGAAGGCGCGGTCCAGCTTCTGGCCGGCGGACAGGTTCTCCACGGTGCCGCAGGCGGCCGCGCCCGTGAGGACCAGCGTGACGACAGCGGTGGCGGACAGGGTCTTGCGTATGGCGGAAATGACGTTCTCCTCTTGGGTACGACCACGGCGGTGGTCAAGGGTGAGACTGATGGAGCCCTGACAAGGTTGTACAACTGAGACGGTGATCACCGTCTCAGTGGCAGCGGGCCCGGAACGGCCGGTCCGGGGCTCCCTGAGGGCAAGCACGGCGTGATATCACCGGGTCTTCCGATTCGCTCGGCCCCGGCGTATGTCCTGGCGACCGCCGGGACGCCGGGCCTCGGCCCGGCCGTGCGGCGGACGGAGCACGGTCCGCTGTCAGTGCCCGCGGCTATGTTTCCCTCAACACGACAGCGCTGGAGGGGACATGTCCGAGGAATCGCCGTTGTCCGCGCTGATGGCGGTCATGTCGCCGCGCGACGGCGCGGACGACCGGGTCGACTGGGCGGCGGCCCGGGAGGAGTGGGGCGTCTCCTTCCCGTCGGACTACATCGCCTTCATGGCGGCGTACGGATCGGGCGGCATCGACGACGCGTTCTCCGTCCTCGCCCCCGCCCTCGCCGAGGACTCCCCGTGGAACGCCGAGTACGACGGCATGGCCGCCGAGACCCGGAATCTACGGTTCACTTGGCGCCGGGAGAGGCCGCCCGAGGGGGTGGCCGCCGATCCGGACCGGCTCATCGCGTGGGGGGTGAGCTGCGGGGCGGACATCCTGGGCTGGGTGACCGACGACGGCGATCCGGACGCGTGGCCGGTGGTCGTCTGGGAGCGGCACGGCTCGCCGACCTGGAAGGTGTACGACATGGGGATGGCGGAGTTCCTGAGACGGGTGTTCAGGCGGGGGTTTCCCGAGTGCCCGCTCAGCGATCTCTCGCTCTGGGGCGAGCCCGCGCCGCACTTCGTGCACTGGCGGGTGGAGCGGCAGCGCTGGGAGTCCGGGTTCAACCCCTACACCGGGAAGCCCGATCCCTACTTCGGCATGACCTTCGACTGACGGCGCGGCCGACGGCCCGACCGGCGTCGGCGCGGACACGGGTCAGCGGCAGGCCGGGGCGGTCGAAGCAGCTTGTTCCGGCCGGGCGTACCCGCGTGACGGCCCCGAAGGCGGGTGGGCGCGCCCCCGGCCTGTCGCGAATCATCACGGACCGGGGCAGGACGCCCGCCGGGCGGCGCCCCGGCGGACCCGGCAACCGCCGTGCCCCCGGGACGCGTTACTCTTCAGGCGCTCTGCGGGGGAAGTCCGGTCGAAGTCCGGCGCTGACCCGCAACGGTAGGCGGAGCCCTGGATTCCGGGGCCCGTGAGCCCGATTTCCCGCAGCGGCGCTGGATCCTGTCAACTCGCCGTGGACTGCGAGAGGATGCCCGGCCGGACATCCGCCCCGGGCAGCTCCTCGGCCGTGGACGCACGGCCCGAGGCGAAAGCGACGTCGTTCGTGGCCGTACCCACCGATCGCAAGTCCCTCGCGCGTCAGCCGGCCGCCGCCGGCTCCGGTACGGGACCCGCGCCGCCCCGCCGGGTGCCGCTGCTCCCGCTGCTGGCCGTACTCCTTCTCGCGCTGCCGGTCTCCGTCGTCTGCGGCGCGGGCATCGGCGCGTCCGGGATCGGCTGGGCCGAGGTGCTCGGCCATCTCCGGGCGGGGCTGACCGGCGGCACGATCACCCCCGAACAGGTCCCCGCGTACACCATCGTCTGGGAGCTGCGCTTCCCCCGCGCGGTCCTGGCCGGGGTCGTCGGGGCCGGGCTCACGGCGATCGGGGTCGCCGTCCAGGCCATGGTGCGCAACGCGCTGGCGGACCCCTTCGTCCTCGGCATCTCCTCGGGCGCGGCCGTCGGCGCGAACGCCGTCCTCATCTTCGGCGCGCTCGGGGCCCTGGGCGTCTGGGCTCTGTCCGCCGCCGCCTTCGCCTCGGCGCTGGCGGCGATGACGCTGGTGTACGCGATCGCCCGCACCGCCCATGGACTGACCCCGATCCGGCTGGTGCTGACCGGCACCGCGATGTACTACGGCTTCTCCGCCATCACCACCTTCATGGTCTTCGCCGCCGAGCACGGCGAGGCGGCCCGTTCGGCCATGATGTGGCTGCTCGGCAGCCTCGGCGGGGCGAACTGGGCCGCCGTGCCGATCGCGGCCGGGGCGGTGCTCGCCGGGCTGCTCCACCTCGGGCTCTCCGCCCGCCGGCTGAACGCGCTCGCCATGGGCGACGAGACCGCGGCCGCCCTCGGAGTGGACCCCGGCCGGCTGCGCCGGGAGCTGTTCGTGGTCTCCGCCGCCGTCACCGGAGCGGTGGTCGCGGTCAGCGGCGCGATCGGCTTCATCGGGCTGATGGTCCCGCACGCCGCACGGATGGTGGTGGGCGCCGACCACCGCAGGCTGCTCGCCGTCGCCCCGCTCGCGGGCGCGATCCTGCTGATCTGGGTGGACATCCTCTCCCGGGTCGTCCTGGCCCCCACCGAACTGCCGGTGGGCGTGCTGACGGCGGTCATCGGCGTGCCCTGCTTCGTCCTGCTGATGCGCCGTCGCGGCTACACCTTCGGAGGCCAGTGATGAGGATCGACATCGACGACCTGACCGTCGCCGTCGGCGGGGCGCGGCTGGTGGAGGACGTCACCCTGCGCGCGGAGAGCGGCGCTCTCGTGGGCCTGGTCGGCCCCAACGGCAGCGGCAAGTCCAGTCTGCTGCGCTGTGTGTACCGGGCGCTGCGCCCCGCGGCGGGGACCGTCCGGCTCGACGGCGACGATCTGCACGCGCTGAGCCAGCGCGAGGGCGCCCGGCGGCTGGCCGCGCTCCCCCAGGACACGGTCGCCGAGTTCGACTTCACCGTGGCCGAGGTGGTGGCGATGGGCCGGCTGCCGCATCAGCGGGCGGCGGCCAGGACCAGCGCGGAGGACCGGGCCGAGTGCCGGGCGGCGCTGGCCGGGGTCGGCGCGTCCCATCTGGCGGAGCGGAGCTTTCTCACCCTCTCCGGCGGTGAGCGGCAGCGGGTGCTGATCGCCCGGGCGCTGGCGCAGCGGCCGCGGGTTCTGGTCCTCGACGAGCCCACCAACCATCTGGACATCGCGCAGCAGCTGGAGGTGCTGTCCCTGGTGCGGGCCAGCGGTCTCACCGTGCTGACCGCGCTGCACGACCTCAATCTGGCCGCGGTGCACTGCGACGCGCTCCATGTGATCGACCACGGGCGGATCGTGGCCTCGGGGCCGCCGCACGAGGTGCTGACGGCGCGGCTGCTCGCGGAGGTGTTCGGCGTCCGGGCGCATCGGGTGGCGCATCCCGTCTCGGGCGCGGTGCAGCTGCTGTTCGACCGTCTGCCGCCGGGCGGCGACCCCGCCGGCCCCTGACGCGTTCCCCCGTCCCGTCCCCTCCCATCCCTCGTCCTCGTCCTCGTCCTCGTCCCAAGGAGCCTTCCGCCATGTCCCGTTCCCCGCGTTCCCTGCGCGCACCGGCCCTGATACTCGTGACCGCGCTGGCGCTCTCCGGCTGCGGGGCCGATGTCGACTCCTCCGCCGGCGGCAAGGAGAGCGCGTCGGCGAACCGGCACTATCCGGTGACCCTCGACAACTGCGGTGAGCGCCGGACCTTCGACAAGGCTCCGGAGCGGGTCGTGACCAATGACGTCGGCATCACCGAGATCATGTTCGCGCTGGGTCTGGAGGACCGGATGGCGGGCTATGTGATGCCCGACGACAAGGGCTCGGTCGACGAGGTGCCCTGGAAGGGCGCGTACGACCGGACGACCTGGCTGTCGAAGAAGCGGATCAACAAGGAGCTGGTGCTCGACGCCCGGGCGGATCTGGTCTTCGCGGGCTGGAACTACGGCTTCAACGAGGGCGAGGGCTTCACTCCGGAGAAGCTGAAGGAGCTGGGCGTCGACTCGTATCTGCTGACCGAGTCGTGCCGCAACGGCCGTTCGAAGATGCGCGGGGTGATGCCGCCGCTGGAGGCGCTCTACACCGATCTGCTGAATCTCGGGAAGCTCTTCGACGTCGAGGACCGTGCCGAGGCGCTCGTCGCGAAGTTCCGGAAGCAGGTGGCGGACGCCCGGGCGGGGGCGCCGCAGGGGGCCGACCGGCCGCGGGTGTTCCTCTACGACGACGGCCGGGACAAGCCGTTCACCTCGGGCGCGTACGCCGGTCCGCACGACATCATCACCAAGGCCGGCGGGGACCATGTGATGAAGGACCTCAAGGACAGCTGGACCGCGGTCGGCTGGGAGACCGTGGTGGAGCGGGACCCCGAGATCATTGTGATCAACAACTACGGGGACACCAGCGCCGAGGAGAAGAAGCGGTTCCTGCTGTCGTACGCGCCGCTCGCCAAGGTGTCCGCGATCAGGAACAAGCGGTTCGTCGTCCTGGACTATGTGCAGCTGGTGGAGAGTCCGCGCAATCCGGGCGCGATCGAGGAGCTGGTGAGGGAGTTCGGCGGCGCGGCGCGCTGACGGGCCGCGCTCGCCGGGCCGGGGCGTTCACCCGTCGGGCCCGGCGGCCGGGGGCGTTCACTCGTCCGGCCCGGCGGACATGCCGCTGGCCCTGGCGATCTCCTCCACCTCGCGCCGGTCGTCGTGGCTGCGGCGCTGCCGGGCGTCGATCCGCGCGAGCATGGCGCGCAGCCGCTCCGGGTCGGCCGCGACCTCGGGCGGCACCAGGGTCAGGGCTCCCTTGGCGTACTCGCCGTCGCCGAGGCGGACGACGACATGCTCGGCCCGGTCGGCGTGCCCGGGGCGCATCGCGCCCAGGAGGCCGAGGAGGGTGAGGAGTTCCTGTTGCACCTCGGCGGTGAACAGCTCCCGGTCGCCGGGGTCCATCCGCAGCCGGACGCGGCCGCCGCCGGCGCCGACATAGAGGTCGACCGTCCGCATCAGCAGGGTGAACTGCGGTCCGGGCATCCGGGCGCGGAGCGTCTCGACGTACAGGGCGTAGCGCAGGCGCGCGAGTTCCACTGGGTCCACTGGGTCCACGTTCTCCCCGCCGGGGCGGTGTTCGGGCACGGCGGTCTCCTCCGGTCGTGGGTGCGCGAGGGCGCGGCGGTCCCGTCCGGCCCGGCTCCCGCGGGGGCGGGGCCGTGCTCGGCGAGCGGTCGCAACGTCGTCGCAACGTGGCGGGGTGTCGACTGGGTCACGCGTCGTCGCGGCGGCCGCCGCGGCGGGCCGGGGGCTCGGAGCGGAGTCGGCGCCGCTCCGGGGCCCCGGTGCGGTCAGCCGCCGTTCTGGTCCGGTTCCAGGACGAAGACGGGGATCGGGCGGTCCGTCTTCTTCTGGTAGTCGGCGTAGTCGGCGTACGCCTCGACCGCGCGCGCCCACCACTCGGCCTTCTCCTCGCCCTCGACCTGGCGGGCCCGCATGTCCTGGCGGACGGGGCCGTCCTGGAGTTCCACCTCGGGTTCGGCGATCACATTGTGATACCAGACGGGGTGCTTGTCCGCGCCGCCGGCCGAGGCGACGACGGCGTACCGGCCTCCGTGTTCGACCCGCATCAGGGGGGATTTGCGGAGCCGGCCGCTGCGGGCGCCCCGGGTGGTGAGGATGACGACGGGCATGCCCCGGAGGGTGGTGCCCTCGGTGCCGCCGGAACTCTCGTACAGCTCGACCTGATCCCTCACCCACTGCGCCGGGCTCGGCTCGTACTCACCCTCAAGAGGCATGGCGTCTGCTTTCTGTCGGAGACGGTGCTCGGGCGCCCGGCGGCGGCGTCGTCCGCGCACCGGGCCTCGGGGACATCATTCCCCCCGGCGCGCGTCCGCGACAGGGTCCGCGCGCCGCGCGCCGGGGAGTGTCGCAACGGGGTCGCAACCTCGCCCGTGGTGTGCTGAACGGATGACCGAATCCTCGCGCGTGGAGCTGACCCCGGCGGCCGCCGCACTGCTGCGCCGGCTGACGGAGGCCCACGGTCCGCTGATGTTCCACCAGTCGGGCGGCTGCTGCGACGGCAGCGCCCCCATGTGCTATCCGCGGGGGGAGTTCCGCACCGGCGGGTCCGACGTCCTCCTGGAGGAGCTGAGGGTGGAGGGCGTCGGGGAGGCGGTGGCCTTCTGGATGTCGGCGTCCCAGTACGCGCTGTGGAGTCATACACGGCTGGTGGTGGACGTGGTCGAGGGCCGTGGGAGCGGTTTCTCGCTGGAGGCTCCGGAGGGGGTGCGGTTTCTGATCCGCTCGCGGCTGGTCGGCGGCTGACCGGGCGGACCGGCGTCGGGGGCGGCGGCCGGCCGGGCGGGCCCGGGTGTCAGGGGCGGCGGCCGACCGGGACGGGCCCGGTGGTCCGAGGGGCGGCCCGGGTGTCAGGGGTGGAGGCTGCCGACCACCTCGGCGGTGGCCGCGACGCCTTCGTGGATGGTCGGGGCCATGCTGGTGCCGGCGAGGAAGAAGCCGAGCAGCGCGCAGGTGAGCGCGTGGGAGAACTTCAGTCCGCCGTTGCGCAGGAAGATCACCGCGAGCACCACCAGAAGCAGCACCACCGAAATTGAAATGGCCATCGCCAACCTCCTTGACCGCGCCGGATTTGCGGCATTCGGCCGTAGTCTGGCGCAGTGGGCGGTCCGTACGGCCGACTGGCGTGTCCGCCGTACGGGTGGTTGACCTCCGGGGGGCTCCGTTCAGGGGCGCCGGGCGCGGAGAAAGGCCTCCAGGCCCGCCAGATCGTCGGAGTTGAGGCAGTCGACCCCGGCGTCGAACAGCTCGCCCCAGAGCGCGTCACGGGCCGGGCCCGGCGTGTCGGGGGTGGCCCAGAAGCGGAGGCGACGGCGGCTCGCGTGGGCCTCGGCGGTGAGCGTGCGCAGCCGCTCGCGTTCGGACGCGGGGAACGCGCCCTCGCCCCGCCAGGTGAAACTGTGGTTCCAGTTCCCGGAGATCAGCGGGACGAAGGAGGCCGGGGCGCCCGCGGCGAGGTCGTCGAGCCGGCCGTCGTAGAACGCGTACCGCCGCCGCTGGGCCTCCATGGGGGCGCGGGCGGCGCGGTCGCCGGAGACGACGGCGGTGACGGCCCCGGTCCTGACCCGGCCGTCGGAGCAGCGGCTCAGCATCCGGCGGTAGTCGCGCAGTTGCCGGTCGAGGACCCGGTAGCAGGCGTCGCCGTCGGCCTTGATGTCGATCAGGAGCCGCAGGGAGAGCGGATGTCCCGGATGGACGGCCCCGCCGCCGGCCCGCACCCGGGCGAGCAGCGGGTCGAGATAGAGGGAGCGCAGGGTGCGGGCGGGGTCCAGTTCGGCGGGGGTGTGGGCGACCAGGAGTTCGCCGTCGACGAGGAAGACGTCGGCCTCCACGCTGGTGAATCCGTGGTCGAGGGCGTCGTGGAGCGGGCGCGGGTGCAGATAGTCGTTGTGGGCGTGGGCCCGGCGCAGCGGTCGGGGGCACGGGTCGTCGTCGTGGTGCGCGGTGCGGGCGGTGGCGGGTGCGGCGGCGGCCGCGGCCAGCGCGGCGGTGATCGCGGTGACGGCGCCGCGTCGGGTGATCGGCACGGGGGCCTCCGGACTCGTGGACGGGAGGGTCGTCCGGAGTATCGGCCCGGGGCGGCGCGGCCGGGAGGGGGCTGTACGGGGTTTCCGCGCCCGGCCGTCAGACGGCGGCCGGGGTCGTGGACTTCCAGTGGACGGTGCGGTCGCACCAGCGCTCCAGGAGGACCCGGTCGTGGCCGACGGCGAGGAGTCCGGCGCCCTCGGCCCTCCGGTACTCCTCGACGACGGCCACCAGCGCGGCGGTCGTGGAGGCGTCGAGCATCGCGGTCATCTCGTCGCAGATGAGCCAGCGCGGGCGGAGCACCAGCGCGCGGGCGAGGCAGGCCCGCTGGAGCTGGCCGTCGCTGACCTCGTGGGGGCGGCGGCCGAGCAGTTCGCCGGTGAGGCCGACGGCGTCGGCGAGTTCCGGCACCCGGGCGGCGATCTCGTCGCGGCGGCCGGTGGCGCGCAGGGGTTCGGCGATCAGGTCGCGCAGGGCGAGCCTGGGGTCGGCGGACGTCCTGGGCTGCTGGAAGACGACGCCGACGGCGGTGCGCTGGGCGCGCGGCGCGGTGTGCCGCCAGCCCCGGGCGGGTTCGCCGTCGATGACGACCCGGCCGGCGTAGGGGCGGTGCAGCAGCGCGGCCACCCGGGCGAGGGTCGACTTGCCGCAGCCGCTGGGGCCGAGGAGTCCGACGGCCTCGCCGGGGGCGAGGGTGAGCGAGACCTCCCGTACGACGGGCCGCGCGCGGTCGTATCCGGCGGTGATGGTGTCGAGTTCAAGCACGGTGACGCTCCTGGCGGGGGTGCGGGCGACGGCCGCCGCCCGGCCTCGTGGGGGTGGGCGGGCCGGGCCGGTGGTCAGGCACGGGCCGGGCTCCGTTCGCCGGGGACGGCCGCCGGGTGGTGGCAGGCGAGGCCCGTGGTGAAGGAGGGGCGGGTGGCGCAGAGATCGGTCGCGCGCTCGCAGCGGGCGGCGAAGGCGCAGCCGTCCGGGAGGTCCCCCAGCTCCGGCGGCATGCCGGGGATCGGGGCGAAGTCGCGTTCGGGCAGGGCGGCGAGGAGTCCCCGGGCGTAGGGGTGGCGGGGGCCGGGCTCGCCGAAGAAGGCGCGGGCCTCGGCGATCTCGACGATGCGTCCCGCGTACATGACGGCGACCCGGTCGGCGATCCGTTCGGCCGCCGCGAGATCGTGGGTGATCATCAGCAGGGCGCGGCCGTCGTCGGTGTGCCGGCGCAGTTCGTCGGCGGTGCGGTCGACCAGCTCGCGGTCGAGACCGGTGGTCGGTTCGTCGGCGAGCAGCAGCGGGGCGTCGCCGATGAGGGCGAGGGCGGTGGCGGCGCGCTGGGCGAGTCCGCCGGAGAGTTCGTGGGGGTAGCGGTCGAGGTGGTCGGCGGGGAAGGCGGCGCGTTCGGCGGCGGCGAGGGCCGCGGCGCGCAGTTCCCGCCGGGGGGTGCCGGCGAGCGCCCGCAGGGTCTCCTCGATCTGGGCGCCGACGGTGCGGACGGGGGTGAGGTGGGCCGAGGGGCTCTGCGGTACGAGGCCGACGCGGCGGCCCCGGACGGAGCGGGCGAGGGTGCGCTCGTCCGCGGCGAGCAGGTCGAGGCCGTCGACGGTCGCGCTGCCCGTGGTCTGGGCGTTGCCGGGGAGGAGTCCGAGGAGGGCGGAGGCGAGGACGGACTTTCCGCAGCCGCTCTCGCCGACGAGGGCGAGGCACTCCCCCGCGGCGAGGTCGAAGCGCGCTCCGGTGACGGCGGCGACATGGCGTCCGCCGCGCATCCGGAACCGTACGGAGAGGTCGTGCACCGACAGTACGGCGGTCACAGCATCAGCTCCGATCGGCGGCGCGGGTTGATCCGTTCCCGCCAGGCGCCCGCGAGTCCGGCGATGGCGAGGGTGGGGATGATCAGGAAGAGTCCGGGGAAGAGGGTCGGCCACCAGTCGCCGGCCAGCAGGGAGCTGCGCGCGGACTGCACCAGATTGCCGAGGCTGGCCTGGTGGGTGGGGAGTCCGAGGCCGAGGAAGGAGAGCGCCGACTCGTGCCACATGGCGTGCGGCACCATCAGGACGGCCGCGAGTCCGGCCTGCGGCAGCACGCCGGGGAGCAGATGGCGGGCGGTGACCCGGAGCCGGGAGGCGCCGCCGGATATCGCGGCGTCGACGAAGGGCCGGGAGCGCAGGGAGAGGACTTCCGAGCGGACGATTCTGGCGGTGGAGAGCCAGTGGGTGAGCGCGACGGAGGCGATGACCGGCCAGACCCCGGGGCGGAACATCGCCACGATGAAGATCCCGAGGAGGAGGTGGGGGACGGAGGCGAAGGTGTCGACCAGCCGCATCACGACGCGGTCGGTCCAGCCGCCGAAGGCGGCCGCGGCGGCTCCCACCAGGGTGCCGACGACGGTGGCGAAGAGCGCCGCGACCAGTCCGACGAGGAGGGAGATCCGCAGCCCGTAGACGCAGCGCAGCAGCAGGTCGCGGCCGACGTCGTCGGTGCCGAAGGGGTGTTCCCAGGACGGCGGCCGGAGTTTCTGGGAGAGGTCGACGGCCTGCTCGTCCAGCTGGGCCAGCGGCGGTACGACGAGGACGGCGAGCACGACGGCGGCGACGATGACGGCGGAGAACGAGATCCGGACCGTGCGGGTGGAGCGCCGGGTGCGGCCGTGGGAGCGCCAGAGGGTGTCAGCCATCGAAGCCCACTCTCGGGTCGGCGAGTCCGTACAGCAGGTCGGAGAGGAGATTGCCGAGGAGTACGGCGGCGGTGGCGAGCACGGTGAGCGCGGCCAGCAGGGGGAAGTCGACGGAGGTGGCGGCCTCGACGGTCGCGGCGGCGATGCCGGGCCAGCTGAAGACGGTCTCCACCAGCAGTGCGCCGGTGATCAGTTCGGGGACCCGGGAGCCGATCAGGGTGAGCATGGGGAGCATCCCGGAGCGCAGGGCGTGGCCGAGGAGCACGGCGGGTTCGCCGAGGCCGCGGGCGCGGGCGCCGCGGACGGGGTCCTCCTCCAGGGCGTCGGCGACGCCCTGGCGCACATAGAGGAAGAACCACGGCAGCTGGGAGATCCCGAGGACGGCGGCGGGCAGCACCAGATGGGAGGCGACCTGGCCGGCAGTGATGACGTCGCTGCCGGTGTCGGTGAGCCCGCCGGCGGGCAGGACGCCGAGTTCGAGGGCGAAGAACCAGATGGCGAGCAGTCCGAGCCAGAAGGCGGGGGCGGCTTCGAGGGTGTACGCGGCGGCCGAGGCGCAGCGGTCGAGCCAGCCGCCCTGGCGGCGGGCGGCGAGGACGCCGAGCCCGGTGCCGAGGACGATGGCGAGGAGGAAGGCGGTGGCGGCGAGGAGCACGGACCAGCCGAGGCGTTCGGCGATGACGTCGGCGACGGGCTGGCGCATGACGCTGGAGTCGCCGAGGTCGCCGGTGAGGGCGGAGGTGAGCCAGTTCCACCAGCGGGTGGTGAGGGGCTGGTCGACGCCGAGGTTGGCGCGGATCTGGTCGAGGTTCTCCTGCGAGGCGGTGAGTCCGGCGGTGCCGGTGTACGCCTTGACGGGGTCGAAGGGGGAGGCGTCCGCGACGGCGAAGACCCCGAAGGTCACGGCCAGCAGGACGGGGACGGCGAACAGGGCTCGCCGCCCGGCCATCCGTGCCATCGGCCCCCAGGGAGGACGGCGGCGCGCCGTCCTCCCCTCGATGAGGCCGGTGCTCACTTCTCGGTGCCCTTGGGGGCCCACTTCTCGACGTTCCACCAGGGGCCGGAGGCCAGTCCGTGGTCGTGCGGCTCGACCTGGGTGGTCAGCGCGTCCCAGTCGTCGTTCACGACGTAGAGGTGGTCGATGTGGGTGAGGAAGGTGTAGCCCGGGTTCTTGACCAGCTCGCGCTGGACGGTGTCGTACGCGGCCTTCCGCTCGGCCTTCTTCCCGCTCTCACGGCCGTCCCGGAGCGCCTTGTCGACGACGGGGTTGTCGTACCAGCCCATGTTGTTGAAGCCGTCGCCGGCGAGGGAGGAGGTGAGCAGGAGGTACTGGTCGAAGTCGGGGTCGCCGGGGGCGCCGCCGCCGGCGAGGACGGCGTCGTTCTTCATCCGGGGCTGGATGACCTCCCAGGTGCCGGCCTGGGTCTTGATGGAGATGCCGGCCTTCTTCGCGTCGGAGGCGTAGGCGAGCGCGTGGTCCTGGCGGAGCCGGTCCCCGGAGAGGTACCAGAGCGGGAACTCGGCGCGGACGCCGTCCTTGACGCGGATGCCGTCGCCGCCGGGCTTCCAGCCGGCGTCGTCGAGGATCTTCTTGGCCCGGTCGAGGTCGTGGGTGCGCTCGGTGCCCTCGGTGAACCACTCGCTGCCGGTGGGGACGGGGCCGTGGGCGGGCTTGCCGGCGCCCTCCAGGATCTGGTCGACCATGGCCCGGCGGTCGACGGCGACGTCGAGGGCGCGGCGGACGGCGGTGTCGCCCGCGACCTTGTTGCCGGTCGGCAGGGTCACGGTGCGGTAGTCGTAGGTCGTGGCGGCGTGGGTCTTGCGGCCCTTGTCCTTCGCGAAGCCCTCGGCGAGGTTGGGCGGCAGGATCGCGCCGTCGAGGTCGCCCGCGCGCAGCCGGGTGGCGCGGACGTCGTCGTCCTTGATGATCGCCATGGTGAACTTCTTCACCTCGGGCTCGCCGTCCCAGTAGCCGGGGTTGGCCTTGAAGCTGATCTTCTCGCCCTTGGACCAGTTGGTCAGGGTGTACGGGCCGGTGCCGATCGGCTTGGTGGTGAAGGGGCCGGTGTTGACGTCCTGGCCCGCGGCTATGTGCTCGGGTGCGATGGGGAGCACGGTGCGCTGGGCGAAGGGGGCGTAGGGGTACTTCAGGGTGAAGACGACGGTGTCGTCGCCGGTCGCCCGGATGTCCTTGATCGCGTCCAGCTCGGACTTGGAGGCGTTGTTGGTCTTGTCGTCCAGGATGGTGCGGTAGGTGAAGACCACGTCCTTGGACGAGAAGGGCTCGCCGTCGCTGAACTTCACGCCCTGCCGGAGCTTGTACGTGTAGGTCAGGCCGTCCTCGCTGACCTCGGGGAGTGCCGAGGCGAGCGCGGGCCGGAGCTTCATGTCGCCGTCGAGGGCGAGCAGCCCGTCGAAGATCTTGGAGTTGCCGTCCTTGCCGAAGCCGAGGAGGGGGCTGAGGCTCTCGGGCTCGTAGGCGATGCCGACGACCGCGGACTCGCCGCCGCCCCCGCCGCCCGCGCCGCCGCTCTCCGGGTTGGAACAGGCTGCGGCGCCGACGGTGAGCGCGGTCGCCGTGGTCAGGGCGGCCAGGCCGCGTATCGAACGGTTCCGTCGGATCGGTCGGGCAGACACGGCTCCCACACCCCTACTGAAGATCAGCTGTTGTTGCGAACTTCATGCATTAAACAGCACGTCAAGGGTGTGGGATACACCGGCTGGGACGGAGCCGATCGCTCCGGCGGGGCGGCGCGGCCCGGCGGTCCGGGGCGCTCCGGGCGCGGGCCGCCGGCTACGCGGGTGCGGGGTCCTCCGGGTCCGGCCCGCCCCGGTCCGGCCGGGCGGCCATTCCGTCGAGGAGGAAGTCCAGGCCGGCCGCGAAATGGGCGTCCCAGGCGTCGTCGGTGATGTAGCTGTGCGCGGCGACGGTCGGGTACCGGTCGCGGCGGCTGTCGAGGTACTCCTGGCCGGCCCGGGCCTCCTCCGGCGAGAGCAGCAGGCCGGACTGGGCGGCGGCGGCCCCCATGACGTGGTTGTAGAGGACCCAGGTGGCGGCGTTGAGCCGGTCCTCGGCGAGACCGGTGCGGAGCAGCGAGGACTGGAGGAATTCCATCCAGGCGAGGAAGTTCGGGCCGATCAGCGGCCTTCTGCGGAGCGGCAGGGCGGCCGACCAGGGGTGGCGCAGCATGGCCAGGCGCCAGTGGTGGAGGAGGAGGGTCACATCGGCGCGGGGCCGCGGGGTGTGCCGGTCGGGGACCGGGGTCTCTCCGAAGATCTCGTCGACGGCGAGGTCGATGACGTCGTCCTTGGTCGCCACGTGCCAGTAGAGGGTGGTCGCGCCGACCTGGAGCCGTTCGGCGAGGCGGCGCATGGTGAGCCGGTCCATGCCCTCGTCGTCGAGGAGGGCGACGGCGGCTTCCACGATGCGGGCCCGGGTGAGCGGGGGCTCTCCGCTCCGGCCGCCGCGCGGGGGCCGGAGCCAGACGCTGCCGGTCCGTGCTCCGGTCCGCCTCTCCGCATCCTGCCCCTGGTCCGCGATGACCTTCACCTCCGCCCGGCCCGCCCTGTGGTCGCGGCCAAACCTATCAGCCGGATGATCAGGGATTCGGGCCGGATCCGGCGTCCCGGTTCGGCCGTCCGCCGGGCCGCCTGTAGTACGCTGCTCCGCGTCTGGACCAACGTTCGAGTCACTGGATCAATGTTCGAGTGAGGCGATGATGCGACAGGAACTCCCGGCCGCCCCCGCGCGGCCGGCCCGCCGTTGGACCCTGCTGGTGGTGAGCCTGGCCCAGCTGATGGCCGTGCTGGACGCGACGATCGTGAACGTCGCGCTCCCCTCGGTCCAGCAGGGTCTCGGCGTGGCGGACGCCGAGAGGCACTGGGCGGTCACGGCGTACTCGCTGGCCCTCGGCGGCTCGCTGCTGCTGGGCGGACGGGTGTGCGGCGCGCTCGGGCACCGGCGGTCGTTCGCCGCGGGTCTGATCGGCTTCGCCGCCGCCTCGGCGCTCGGCGGCGCGGCCGGGGACGCGGGCACGTTCTTCGCCGCCCGGGCGCTCCAGGGGCTGTCCGCCGCGCTGATGGCCCCGGCCGCGCTCGCGCTGCTGAGCATGACGTTCCCCGATCCCCGTGAGCGGGGCAGGGCCTTCGGCGTCTTCGCGGGCGTCGGAGCGGGCGGCGCGGCCCTCGGGGTGGTGTCGGGCGGACTGCTCACCGAGTACGCCGGCTGGCGCTGGTGCCTGTACATCAACGTCCCCATGGCGGCGCTCGCCCTGCTCGGCACGCCGCTGCTGCGCCGGGACCGGCCGGGCCGCGGCCCGCTCCGTCTCGACCTGCCCGGGGTGCTGCTCAGCGCGGCGGGGATCGCCGCGCTCGTCGGCGGGCTCTCCCAGGCCGAGTCGCGCGGCTGGGGCGATCCGCTGGTCCTGCTCCCGCTGCTCGGCGGGGCCGGGCTGCTGGCGCTGTTCGCCCGGGTGGAGGCCCGGGCGAGGCATCCGCTGCTGCCGCCGGGGATCGTGCTGCACCGGGTCCGGGGCATCGCGTTCGTGTCCGTCGGGCTGATGTTCACCGCGATGTTCGGGTTCTTCCTCTTCATGAGCTACTACACCCAGACCGTCCTCGGGTACACGGCCGTCGGGGCGGGGCTGACGCTGCTGGTGAACGCCGCCGCGAGCGTCGTCGGCTCGACGGTGGTCGCCGGGAGACTCCTGGTGCGGGCCGACCCCAGGACCGTCGTCGTCGCCGCGCTGCTCTCCTCCGCCGCCGGAATACTGATCCTCACCCGGCTGACCGCCGACAGCGCGCACGTGCTCGTCGTGTATCTGCTCCCCGCGCAGGTCCTGACCGGGATCGGGCTGGGCTGTCTGCTGGCGACGGCGGCGAATCTGGTGACGTCCGGGACGGGCCCGGCCGACGCGGGCGTGGCGTCGGGGGCGTACAACGCGGTGCAGCAGGTGGGGGCCGCGCTCGGCACCGCCCTGTTCAACTCCGTCGCGACCGCGGGCGCCGCGGCGTACGCGGCCTCCCGCGAATCCGGCCCCGAGGCCCTGTCCGCCGGAGCCGTGCACGGCTATACGGCGGCGCTCTGGGCGGCGTTCGCCCTGCTCGCCTGCGGGGCGCTCGCCGTCGGCGCGCTGTCGCGCGAGGACGCCGACCGCGCCGGACCGGTCCTTGAGAGGCAATCGACAGAAGGAGAGAACGACCATGAGCCACCGCAGGTCCGTCGCCCCTGAGGCCGGCGGCCATGTGCCCGTCATCGATCTCTCGTCCCGCGACACCGCCCGGGGGCGGGCCGCGACGGCGTCGGCGATCGGCCGCGCGTGCGAGAGATCCGGGTTCTTCGCCGTCACGGGCCATGGGGTCCCCCGGGATCTCATCGACCGTATGTACCGGGTGACGAGCGCGTTCTTCGCCCTGCCCGACGAGGAGAAGGACCTGGTCGCGCACCGTCCCGGGGTGTCCGGATTCCGGCGGGCGGGCGGACGGACCGCCCACAGCCTCGGCCACGAGACGCCGCCCGACCTCTGCGAGGTCTTCTCCGCCCACGCGACCGGGGAGCTGGACCGGAGCGAGCGCGAGCGGCTCGGGGGCGAGTGGGCGACCTGGACGCAGGCGAACATATGGCCGCGCTCCCCCGCCGGGTTCAAGGACGTCTGGCTGGAGTACATGACGGCGGCCGGCGAGCTGTCCGCCGACCTCATGCGGCTGTTCGCGCTCGCCCTCGGGCTCGACGAGCGCTTCTTCGACGACCGGTTCCGCCGGCACGGCTCGTCGATCGCCGCCAACCACTACTACGCGCGGTCGGGGCCGCCGCTCCCGGGACAGCTGCGGCGGGGCGAGCACACCGACTTCGGCGCTCTGACGGTCCTTCACCAGCAGGACGGCCGGAGCGGTCTGCAGGTGCGGCGGCCCGACGGCGCGTGGCACGGCATCCCGGCGACGCCCGGCGGCTTCGTGGTCAACATCGGCGATCTGATGTCCCTGTGGACCGGCGGACGGTGGCGGTCCGCCCTGCACCGGGTGGTCGTCCCGGAGGAGGCGGACCGGTCCTCGCGGCTCTCCGTCCCCTTCTTCTACATGCCCGACCACGATGTCTCCACCGCGCCGCTGCCCCCGTTCGCCGCACGGGCGGACGGATTCGCCGGACGGGCGGACGGACCGGACGGCGGACCGGACGGCGGACCGGACGCAGGGCCCGCCGGCGGACCGGGCGCCGGACCCGACGGCCGGCCGGCGAAGGACGCCCCGACCGTCAGCGACTGGGTGTCCGACAAGATGCGGAAGATCCTCACCTGAGCGCCGGACTCCCCCGGACCGGGGAGCCCTCCGGCGGGGGCCGCGAAACTAGGTGGCCCCCGCCGGTCCCGCCCGGCACAGTGCCCCCATGACGACACACGCCGCGTTCCTGCCGGGGCTCGAACTCTCCCGGATCCTCTACGAGGAGGCCGTGCGGCCGATCCTCGACGCCGAGCTGCCCGGGCTGCGGTACGCCGCGGCCCGGGTCGGCTCCGGATCCGAGGTGCTCGGCTTCGACACGGCGCGCTCCGCCGACCACGAGTGGGGACCCCGGCTCGACCTCTTCCTCGCGCCCGGCCAGGACCCCGGGCTGCGCACGGCGCTCCCCGGGCTGCTGGCCGAGCGGCTGCCCAAGGAAGTGCGGGGCTGGCCGACCCACTTCCACCGCCCCGACCCGGACGGCCCCGTCGGCGAGATGGCCCGGACGGACGGGCCGGTCGACCACCGGGTCTCGGTGAACGACCTCGGCGCGTGGCTCGGCGAGCGGCTCGGCGTCGGCCTGTCCGCCGCGCCGGCCGTCCGCGACTGGCTGGCGATGCCGCAGCAGACCCTCGCCGAGGTGACCGGCGGCGCGGTGTTCCACGACGCGCCGGGCTCGCTCACCCGGGCCCGCGAACGGCTCGCCTGGTACCCGGACGAGGTGTGGCGCTATCTGCTGGCCTGTCAGTGGCAGCGCGTCTCCCAGGAGGAGGCGTTCGTGGGACGCTGCGCCGAGGTCGGGGACGACATCGGCTCCTCGGTGGTCGCGGGGCGGCTGGTGCGCGATCTGATGCGGCTCTGTCTGCTGCTGCACCGGCGGTACGCCCCCTACGGCAAGTGGCTGGGGAGCGCCTTCGCCCGGCTCCCGTCGGCCGGCGCCCTCGCCCCCTCCCTCCGGGGCGCGGTGACGGCGGACCGGTACCCGGACCGCGAACGGCATCTGTGCGACGCGTACGAGAGGGTCGCCGCCCTCCAGAACGACACCGGGCTCGCCGAGCCGGTGGACCCGGCGACCAGGCCGTACCACAGCAGGCCGTTCCGGGTGCTGCACGCCGAGCGGTTCGCGCGGGCTCTGGCGAACAGCCTCGCCGATCCCGAACTGCGCGCCCTGCCGCTCACCGGCGGCGTGGACCAGTGGACCGACAACACCGACCTCCTCGGACGCCCGAGGGCGCTGCGCGCCGCCGTCGACGCCCTCTGACGGGAGGGGCGGGGACACCCGGGCCGCTCGGGCGGGGCCCGGGAGCGGCCCGGGCCGGGGTGCGGTGGTGGCCGAATCCGACCGTCCGGCCGGTGTCTGGCCGCCGCGCCGGTCCCTGGTGTCTGGTGTGGGGTGTCGGACATGAAGGAGGCACAGCGTATGCACGGCTACGACCTGCTGGTCGTCGGCTCGGCCAATGCCGATCTGGTGACCCGCGTGGAGCGGCGGCCCGGGCCCGGGGAGACCGTCCTCGGATCCGATCTGGCCGTTCACCCCGGCGGCAAGGGGGCGAACCAGGCCGTGGCGGCGGCCCGGCTCGGGGCCCGTACCGCCCTGCTGGCCAGAGTCGGCGACGACGGCCACGGGCGGCTGCTGCTGGAGTCCCAGCGGGCGGCCGGTGTGGACGTGGACGGGGTGCTGGTGGGCGGCGCGCCCACCGGGGTCGCGCTGATCACCGTGGATCCGTCGGGCGACAACAGCATCGTGGTGTCGCCCGGCGCCAACGCCCGTCTGACGCCGGACGACGTACGGGCGGCCGCGCCGCTGTTCCGGGCGGCGCGGGTGGTCTCCGTGCAGCTGGAGATCCCGCTGGAGACGGTGGCGGAGACGGTCCGCTCCCTGGCCCCCGGCAGCCGTCTCGTCCTCAATCCGTCCCCGCCGGCCGCGCTTCCGGCGGCGGTGCTGGCGGCCTGCGACCCGCTGGTCGTCAATGAGCACGAGGCCCGGTTCCTGCTCGGCGGCGAAGCGGGCGACGGGCCCCGGGCCTGGGCACGGGCGCTGCTCGCCCTCGGGCCGCGTTCGGTCGTGATCACCCTGGGCGCGGACGGGGCGCTGGTCGCGGACGGCCGTACGGCGGCGGAGACGCCGAGTCCGCGGGTCGAGGCCGTCGACACGACCGGGGCGGGCGACGCCTTCACCGCCGCGCTGGCCCGGCGGCTGGGCCTCGGCGAGGATCTGGCCTCGGCCGCCGCGTACGCCGTCCGGGTGGGGGCCGTCTCCGTGACCCGGCGCGGGGCCCAGGACTCGTACCCCACGGCCGGCGAACTCCCCGGGGGCTGAGGGCTCGCCCGTCGCCCCGGGGGCCGGAAAATCGGGAGACCGGCTCCGGCGGCGGGAGGCAGGATGGCCGGATGAACCGTCAGACGATCAGCGCTCTCGCTCATGCGGACCACCCCGTCGCCGCCCCGCTGCACGACGCCTCCGTGGCCAGGCTGCTGGAGCGGGCGCTGCTCCGGGGGGACGAGCGCGTGCTCGATCTCGGCTGTGGCGAGGGGACCTGGCTGCGGCGGGCGGTGCGCGGCCGACCGGGGCTCGTGGGCGAGGGAGTCGACCTCGACGCGGCGGCGATCGCGCGGGGACGGGCGCGTCTGGTCGCGGAGGGGGCCGCCGACCGGGTCGCGCTGCATACGGGGGACGCGTCCGGCTTCGCCCCCGGACACCGTTTCGACGTGGTGCTCTGCGTGGGGGCCACCCATGCCTTCGGCGGTCTGCTCCCCACCCTGGAGGCGGCCGGGCGGCATCTCGCCCCGGGCGGTTCGGTGCTGGTCGGCGAGGGGTTCTGGGAGCGTGAGCCGGGCCGGGAGACCCTCGGCGCGGGCTTCACCGCGCAGGAGTACGACAGTCTGGCGGTGACCGTGGACCGGGTCGGGGCCGAGGGCTGGACGCCGGTGTACGGGCATGTGAGCACGGTCGCCGAATGGGACGAGTACGAGTGGTCGTGGACCGGGACGCTGTCCCGCTGGGCGCTGGACCAGGAGGACGGCCCGGACCGGGCGGAGGCGCTCCGGGCCGCGAAGGACCATCGGGACGCCTGGCTGCACGGCTACCGCCGGACGCTCGGCTTCGTCACGCTGCTGCTCCGGCGGACGGACGAGGACCTCGGCTGAGGAGCCGCCGCCGGGCCGGACCGGCGGCTTGACGCCCTCGGCCCGGCGCGTTCCGGCGGCCGGCCCCGGGGAGGGACCGGCCGGCCCGGACCGGTCAGTGGGGGAACAGCTCGAAGGCCACGGCGGGCCCGCCGCCGAAGCGGGCGCCCGCCTCCCGGGCGGCGTCGGTGAGGAAGGAGCGGACGTACGTCTCCGGATCCTTGGTCAGCTCCCCGAGGTAGGCGCGGTGCTCCAGGAGGGAGCGGATGGAGCGCTCCAGTCCCGGTGCGGCGTCGACCGCGTGGGTGGGCGCGGTGGAGCCCGCCACGGCGACCCAGCGGACCCCGTCCCACGGTTCGAGCCCCTGCTCGGAGATCAGCTCGGGGAAGATCCAGCGATTGCCCGCGTCGGCCGCCGCGTCGAGCGTCGCCCGGCCGACCGCCCGGTGGTCGGGGGTGTTCCAGTGGCCGCCGCCCCAGGTGTCCCGGTGGTTGAGGGTGATCAGCAGTTCGGGGCGGTGGCGGCGGATCGCCGCCGCGATGTCACGGCGCAGGGCGGGGCCGTACTCGACGACGCCGTCCCGGTGGTCGAGGAACTCGACCGTGGACACGCCCACGATCGCCGCTCCGGCGCGCTGCTCGCGCTCCCGCAGCGGCGCGCACTCGGCCGGGGCGACGGAGTCGATGCCGGCCTCGCCCCGGGTGGCGAGGAGATAGGAGATCTCCCGCCCCCCGTCGGTCCAGCCGGCGACGGCCGCGGCGCAGCCGTACTCCAGGTCGTCGGGGTGGGCGACGACGGCGAGCGCGCGCCGCCAGTCGTCGGGCATGGGCGCCAGCCGCTCGTTCACCGGATCGTTCATGGGCGTACCCTACGGCGCGATCATGCTCAGATCTCGCCCTGGACGAGCGCGATGAGCCGGTCGAGTACGCGTCGGCCGCTCGCCCGCAGGCCGTCGTGCTCGTACTCGTCGGTGACCCAGGTGCGCAGCCCGCGGACGGCGCGGGCGGTGTCGAGCGAGTGGGCGGTGTCGACGTACAGGTCGTCGTGGTAGACGGCGGCGGCGACGGGCACCTCGTTGGCGGCGAGCCGCCCGGCGTCGTACAGCGGGGTCCAGTCGGAGCGGGCGGCCAGGATCTCGGCGGCCTCGCGCAGCGGGCGCAGCGCGGGGTCGGTCTCGAAGTGCCAGGGGTGGACGGTCTCGCCGGTGAAGAGCAGCGGGTCGTCCCCGGCGAGCGCGGCGGCGGCGTCGAACTGGGGGAACTCGGCCCGTACGCGTTCGGCGGACCAGGCGGTGGGCCGCTTGTCCTGGCCGTAGATGGCCTCGTGGAGTACGGCGTAGAGGGGGCGCGCGGCGAAGGAGAGCTGGGCGCGGACGGCTTCCTGGAAGGCGTCGGAGAGTTGGTGACCCGTGCCCGTCCTGATGAAGGCGTCCTCCAGGAGGTAGTGCAGCTGGTGGCTGCCGTCGCCGCCGCCGAGGAGGATGCCGAGCGACTGGAAGGCCTCGGTGGTGAGGGTGTGCCCGCCCGGGAGCGTGGTCGGGTGCTCGGCGAGATGGGCGGCGATCCGGCGGGCCCGGGCCACGTCCTGGGGGTAGCGGGCGTAGTGGGCCTCGGCCTTGCGCCGCATACGGGGGTAGGCGGCGCGGTAGACGTCGTCGGCGTGGCCGTCGAGGGAGGGCAGCCCGCCGGTGATGAACACCTCGCGCAGGCCCTCGGGGGCGGTGGAGAGGTAGTGGGTGGCGCAGAATCCGCCGAAGCTCTGGCCGAGGACGCTCCAGGGCGCGCCGCCGGTGAGTTCGGCCCGGATGATCTCGCAGTCGCGCACGATGCTGTCGGCGCGGAAGTGGGCGAGGTGGTCGGCCTGCGCCTGCGGGGTGGTGTGCCGGGCGAGGGTCTGGCGGTTCTGCGGGGTGGAGAGTCCGGTGCCGCGCTGGTCGAGCAGGAGGACCCGGTAGTCGCGGACGGCGCGGCCGAGCCAGGCCTGGGCCCCGGCGAAGCGGCGGGCCCCGCAGCCGGGGCCGCCCTCCAGATAGAGCAGCCAGGGCAGCTCCTCGGCGGGGCGCGCGGCGGCGGCGACCTCGCGTCCGTACAGCTCCAGCTGTTCGCCGCCGGGGTCGGTGTGGTCGAGCGGGACGGTGAAGCGCCGGTCGGTGAGGACGACGCCGGGCTGGCGGTAGCTGGTCACGGATGCTCCTGTTCTGTGCTGCACGCCCGCCCATGGGATCACACGGTGATCCCATGGGCGGGCGCGGGGCGCGGCACGGACGGTGCAACTCAGCCGGTGGGGAAGGAGTCCGGGGTCCGGACCTTGCCGCGGATCCAGACGCCGGCCTCCTTCAGCGGGGCGGTTCCGGTCCAGGGGCCGCCCGCGTTGCAGGTGCCCTGCTTGAAGACGGCTCCGCTGCGGTGGTCGTCGGAGTAGTTCCAGTTGACCCAGCTGATCTTCTTGCTCGCCATGAGGTCGAGGAAGCGCTGGGACATGGCGAAGTCGTTGGCGCCCTCGCCGGAGTAGTTCTGGGTGCCGAACTCGGAGACGAAGACGGGGATCTTGTCGGCGGCGCGGGCGAGGCCGTCGTAGTACCACTCGCGGTGGGAGGCCGCGTAGAAGTGGAAGGTGTACATGATGTTGGAGGCGCGGACCGGGTTGTTCACGACCTCGGACTCATTGGTGGAGCCGGAGAGGCCGAAGGAGGACCAGTCGCGGGTGCCGACCAGGATCGGGGTGTCGGGGTCGAACCGGCGGATGTACGGGATGAGGTCCTCGGCGTACGTCTTGATCGTCCACCAGGTCACATTCGCGCCGCTGGGCTCGTTGGCGATCTCGAAGAGCAGGTTGTTCTTGTTCTTGTGGCGTTCGGCGATCTCCTTGAAGAAGGTCTTGGCGTGGCCGATGTTCGTCCAGGGGTCGCCCTCGGTGAGGATGTGCCAGTCCACGATCGCGTACATGCCGCGCGCGGTGGCCTGTTCGATGAGGTTGTGGACCATGTCGGTGTACTTGCGCGGGTCGGCGAGATAGCCCTGCTCGGACTTCTCGACGTACATGGAGATGCGCAGGACGTCGGCCTTCCAGTCGCTCGCCAGGGCGTTGAGCGAGCCGGTGGTGTAGCAGTTGGGGAACCAGCCGATGCCGTGGGTGGACATGCCGCGCAGCTGGATGGGTTTGCCGTACTGATTACAGAGCTTGGTGCCGCAGACCTTGAGCTGTCCGTTGATCGCCACCGGCGATCCGGCGGGGGCTCTGACGGCGGGGGCGGGGGTGTTCGCCGCCACCGTGGCCGCGGGCTTCACGGCGGGGGCGGGGGCCGGGGCCGAGGGAGCGGCGGGGGTGGCCGGGGCGGCGGTGAGCCCGAGGGCGAGGGCGGCGGCGAGGGTGCCCGCGCCGGTGATCGAGCGCAGTCGAGTGCGTGAGATGTCCATGATTCTCCCGTGCCTGGTCGTGGGTGAGGGGAGTGGTAGGAAACTTTCCTAACGATAAGCGGCTCCAACAAGCTGTTGCAAGAGGCATGACAAGACAATGATCGTTTGCGCTCCCGTGCGCCGGGGGCGTGCGGCCCGTACGGTCCCGGCCCGTGTGCGGAGCCCGCCCGCCGCTCCTAGCGTGGACCCATGATCCGGTTCGAGCAGGTGGCCAAGGTCTACCCGGACGGCACGACCGCCGTCGACGGACTGTCCTTCGAGGTCGCGGAGGGAGAGCTGGTCACCCTCGTCGGCCCGTCCGGCTGCGGCAAGACGACCACGATGATGATGGTCAACAGGCTGATCGAGCCCACCTCGGGCCGGATCCTGGTCGACGGCGAGGACATCGCCGGCGTCGACCCGGTGAAGCTGCGCCGCCGGATCGGCTATGTCATCCAGCAGGTCGGGCTCTTCCCGCACCGCACGGTGCTCGACAACACGGCGACCGTGCCCGCGCTGATCGGCTGGAAGCGGGCGCGGGCCCGGGCACGGGCGGCCGAACTGCTGGATCTGGTGGGGCTGGACCCCTCGGTCTACGGCCCCCGCTACCCCGCGCAGCTCTCCGGCGGCCAGCGCCAGCGGGTCGGGGTGGCCCGCGCGCTCGCGGCCGATCCCCCGGTGCTGCTGATGGACGAGCCGTTCGGCGCGGTCGACCCCGTGGTGCGCGAGCGTCTGCAGAACGAGTTTCTGAGCCTCCAGGCCACCGTGCGCAAGACGGTGCTGCTGGTGACCCACGACATCGAGGAGGCGGTGCGGATGGGGGACCGCATCGCCGTGTACGGACAGGGGCACATCGAGCAGTTCGACACGCCCGCCGCCGTGCTGGGCGCGCCCGCGACGCCCTACGTGGCCCGTTTCGTGGGCGCGGACCGGGGGCTGAAGCGGCTCTCGGTCACCGCGATCGAGAAGGACGACCTGGAACAGCCGCCGCTCGCCCGGCTGGACGAGACCGCGCGGGCGGCGGCGGCCCGGCTCCGCGCCGAGGGGGCGCGCTGGGCCGTGGCGGTCGGCAAGAGCGGCGATCTGCACGGCTGGGTGTCGGCGGAGGCCCTGGCGATCGCCGGGCGGGAGGGCACCGTGGGCGATCTGGCCCGGCGCATGGAGGCGTGGGTGCCGCTCGGAGCGCCGCTGAAGCAGGCGTTCAGCGAGATGCTCCAGCACGACGCCGGATGGGTGGCGGTGGTGGACGGGTCGCGGTTCGCGGGGGTGCTGACTCCGGCGAAGCTGCACGAGGCGCTGCGGCGGTCGGTGGACGCGGACGAGCGCGGGATCTCGCGTGAGGAGGTGGAGTTCGACTCGGTGTCGGACGTGTAGTCGCGGCGGGGGCGGGCGGGGTACGGGGGCGGTGGGCGGAGGCGGGGGTCTCGCGCGGGGGCCGCGCGGGCGCTCAGCGGCGTATCGCGTTCTCCAGCAGGCCGGCGAGTTCTGCGTCGGTCGCCGGTCTGAGCGTCGACAGAACGCGCCGGGCCCCGGACAGTTCGGCGGCGGAGCCCTCGACGGTCACCGTGAACACCAGACCCTCACGGCGCAGCAGCAGCTGCCGGCGCTCGTAGCCGCCCGCGTAGGTGATCAGCTGTCGGCCTCCCCCGTCGTCCGTGCAGCGGATCGTCTCGCCGAAGGGGACGGGGCAGCCGCGCGCGTCGGCGCGCACGTCGGCGTGGCCCGAGCGGGTCACGCCGAGGTGCAGCCGGGGCGCTCGGGGCCGCTCGTACTCGGCGCTGAAGGCGTCCTCGTTCCCGCCCAGGGTGCGCAGGGTGTAGCCCGGCGGCGGATCCCCGACCCGCAGCAGGGTCCGCTGTCCGCCGTTGGCGGCGATCCACTCGTCGAGCGTGGGGGGCTGCGCCGCGGCCCACGAGAGATACGCCCCGCCGGCCACGAGAGCGACCGCCGTGCCGAGCGCGCCCCGTCTGATCGCCGCGCCCGGAAGGACGAGCGCCGCCACGAGCGCGTAGCAGAGGCCTCCGACCGGGTAGAGGTGGAAGGCGCTGTCCAGGTGGTTGATCCGGTAGTTCACCACGGCGGCCCCGGCCGCGCCGGCCGTGCCGGGTCCGTAGACGCTCACCGCCCAGATCCACGAGCCGTGGGTCCGGCGGGCGAGGGGCACGATCCGGTGCGCGGCGTTGCCGAGACTCGCGAACGCGACCAACGCGACGGCGGCCACGGCGGCGAGCAGGGCGACGCGTTCCGATGTCCCGTCCAGGAAGAGCGAGAACATCACCGCCAGCGTCTGCACGCCGGTCAGGGCGCATCCGACCACCCAGACGGCCGCCAGGTGGACGAAGACGGCCGCCTTCTCGCTTCTCCGCGTCATTCCCATGATCACGCCGGATCGGCAGGCCCCGGTTCCCCGAACGCCGCGAGGACTTCGGGCGGATGCCCCGGGACGCGCGACGGCGTGCCGGAATGGCGTACGGGGCATTGTGCGCGGGCGTCGTCGGATACGGTGCTGGGTGTGCTGATCACGGGTGGGGACACTGCCGCGCCGGGAACCGCGCTGCTGATCGCGGCCGCGCCGGTCGGGAAGGGGCGTCTGGTCGACGCGAGTTCGGTGCTGCCCGCGCTCGCCGCGGTCCCGCCGAGCGTGCTGACGGGCACCTCCGCGGCAACGGTGATCGAGCTGGCCGATCCGCTCGATCCGCAGACGGTGCTGACCCGGATCCGGTCGGCCGCCGCCGCGCCGGGGCCGCTGTTCCTCTACGTCGCGGGGCAGATGCAGCTCGACCGCAAGCAGCGGCTGCCGCATCTGGCGCTCGCCCGGTCCACTCCCTCGACCCTGCGGTACACCGGGCTGCCCTGGCACTGGCTCGCCTCCGAGCTGACGATCCGGCGTCCCGGCACCACCACGGTCTTCGTGGATCTGGTGACCGACGCGGACGCCTGGCGGCGGGTGGGCGAGGAAGGGCTCGGCCTGGGTCTCTCCATCCGGCTGTACGGTAGGGTCGTGCCGCACGCCCCGCGCCGCGAGGAGCCGGGGCCGGCGTATCTGCGGGCCTGCGCGTCGATCTGGCGCGGCGGGGCCCGTCCGGATCTGGACACCCTGCACGAGCAGGCGGCGATCCAGGCGGGGGCGGAGCGCGCGCTGCTCCTGTCCGGGGCTCCGGCGCTGCCCGCGCACACCGGGACGGCGGGACGCGACGGGAGCCGGGCCGTCGTACCGGCACCCGCCGGGCCGGCGCACCCGGCCGCGGGGCGCTCCCCCGCGCAGACCGCTCCCCCGGCGGCGAACGCCCCGGCCGGCGGCGGGGCCGGACCCGGCGGAACGGCGGGCGACACCGGCGCGCCGGCCGGACACACCGGGGTCGCGCCCGGACACCGGGACCCTGCGGCCGGGGGCGGGGTCCGGCCGGTCTCGGCCGCCTCGTCACCGGCCGCTCCGTCAGCGAACGCCCCGTCAGCGACCGCTCCGTCCCCGGCCGCTGAGGGCGGGGCCCGGCGGAACGGATCCGCCTCCACGGCGCCGGGCGCGCCCGCCGCGGTCCGCGCCGCCGAGGCCGCCGTGCCCCCGGCCGCCGTCGCCGATCCGCATCCCGCGATACTCGCCGCCGCGCAGGCGGGCCGGCACACCGAGGCCGCCGCCGCAGCCGCCGCGTGGGAGCAGCAGGAGCTGCGGGCGCACGGCCCCGGCTCCCCGCAGGCGATCCACTGGCTGGAGGTGCGCGCGGATCTGGCACGGCTGGCGCGCGAGCCCGGACTCAGCTGCGAGCTGTGGATGGCCGCTGCCGACGCCCGGCTCTCCCGCGAGCAGACCACCGACGATCCCGATGTCGAGGCCGCGGTCGACCGCGCCCACCACCAGTGGGAACAGATCCAGGACTCCGCCGGGGCCCGTGCCCTGGCCCCTCGTCTGGTCGCCCTGCGCCGCCGCGTGCCGGGCCGCCAGCGGGGCGCGCTCCGCGTGCTGCAACGCCGCCTGGAGAGCCTGCACTCCGGGCATCCCGTCTGAGCCGGTCCCTCGTCGCCCGGCGGGGCGCGTCCACGGCGTACCGGTGCGTGGGCGTCGCCGCCCGAGTCACGGCGGCTCGGGCGGCCGAGGTGTGGAAGACCAACGATTTCAGGCCGTGTTCGCCGTGTGCCGCCCGGCGTCCGACGTCCGGCACCCGGCACCCGGCACCCGGCACCCGGCACCGTACGCGGCCGGGCTCCGACCCGGCGCCGCGTTCCCGCCGGGCCGTCACCCGGAGCCGGAGCCGGAGTCGGAGTCGGAGGAGTTCAGGAGCCCCCGGGATTCCAGGTACTCGCGGGCCACGTCCTCGGGCAGCCTGCGCCAGCTGTCGACGCGTTCGTTGAGCCCGGCCAGGTCGGCCGTGGTCAGGACGGTGTTGAGGGCGGAGAGGGCCCGGACCACGCCGGCGCTGCCGGCGCGGGCGCGGTTGACCACGGGCACGATGTAGTCGGCGTTCTGCAAGTGCTTGTCGTCGGCGAGGAGGACCAGACCGAACTGGTCGAGGGTGGCGTCGGTGGTGGTGGTCAGCACCATCTGGTCCTGGCCGTCCTGGACCGCCTGTTTGGCCTGGGTGGTGCCGACGCCCTTGGGGTCGACGGCGGTGATGTCGATTCCGTAGACCTTTTTGAGCCCCGGTTCGCAGTAGGGCCGGCTGACGCACTCGTCCCCCGCCGCGAGCCGGACCGGGAGCTTGGATCTGCCCAGGTCGCTGAGGGTCTTCAGATGGTGTTCGGCGGCGTAGGCACGGCTGACGGCGAAGGCGTTCTGGTCCACGGCCCGCCCCGGGTCCAGGACGTCGAGGCCGCGAGGAGTGGCGAGCCGGCGCAGGGCGGTCATCGTCCTGGCGAGGTCGGGCGAGCCGACCGGGGGCGCGTCGGGGCCGTTGACCTTGGCGTTGAGCCAGTCGGCGAAGGTCGCCGCGTACTCGGGCACCACATCGATCTGTCCGCTCTCCAGAGCGGGTTCGTAGATCTCCCGGTTGGTGACGGAGAGGATCTTGGTGCGGTATCCGGCCTGGCGGAGCAGGAGCGCGTACATCTGGGCGAGGAGGTCGCTCTCGGTGAAGCCCGCCGAGCCGATCGTCAGATCCCTGCTGTCGCCGGGCGACCCGGTGACCTCGCCCCGGGTCTCCAGGGACGGTCCGGAGGTGCAGGCGGCGACGATGAGCAGGACCAGGGCCGCAAGGACGAGCCGGGGCCGCATCAGCCGCTCCCCCGGCTCCGGGCGGGGGCCAGCCGCTGTCCCGCTTCGAAGAGCCCCTCCACGATCAGCGCGAAGACGGCGACCAGGAACGCTCCCGCGACGACCTGGGAGGTGGAGGCGAGATTGAATCCGGCGGTGATGATCCGCCCGAGGCCGCCGCCGCCCGCGAGCGCGGCGATGGTGGCGGTGGCCACCAGCTGTACGGCGGCGATGCGCACTCCGGTGAGGATCAGCGGCAGGGCGAGCGGGATCTCCACCCCGGTCAGCAGCTGGCCGCCCGTCATGCCCATGCCGCGTGCGGCCCGTACGACGTCGCGGTCCACCCCGCGCATGCCGACGTACGCGTTGGTGAGCAGCGGCGGCACGGCGAACAGCACCAGCGCGATGATCGTGGGCCAGGAGCCGTAGCGGCCGATCGGGCTGAGGAGCAGCAGGACCAGGACGGCGAAGGTGGGGACGGCCCGGCCGATGTTGGAGATGTTGACGGCGAGCGCGCCGCCCTTGCCGAGATGGCCGAGGACCAGGGCGATCGGCAGGGCGATCAGACAGCTCAGGGCCAGACAGACGCCGGTGAGGTAGAGGTGCTCGACCAGCCGGTTCCAGACGCCGCCCTCCCCGGACCAGTTGGCTCCGTCGGCGAGCCAGTCCCAGGCCCCCGTGAGGGTGTTCATTCCTTCACCGCCCGCGTCCAGGGGGTGGCGTACCGCTGGACGAGCAGGAGCAGCAGATCGGCGACGACGGCGATGATCACGCAGAGGACGGAGGCGGTGAGCACCTGGGCCTTGAAGTAGGTGTTCATCCCGGAGTAGATGAGATTGCCGAGGCCGCCGTAGCCCACGATCGCCCCGATGGTGACCAGGGAGATCGCGGAGACGGTGGCGATCCGCAGCCCGGCCATGGCGGCGGGCAGCGCGAGCGGCAGTTCGACGGCGAGCAGCAGCCGGACGGGGCCGTATCCCATGCCGCGGGCCGACTGCCGGGTCTCCTCGGGTACCGCGCGCAGCCCGGCGAGGATGTTCCGTACGAGCAGGGTGAGGGAGTAGAGCACCAGTCCCGCGACGACGAGCGAGGCGGAGAGTCCGTACACGGGCAGCAGCAGCGAGAACATGGCCAGGGACGGGATGGTGTAGAGCACCGTGGTCACCCCGAGCACGGGGCCGGAGGCCCAGCGCCAGCGGCGGGCGGCGACGGCGAGCGGCACGGCGAGCAGGAGGGCGATCAGCACGGCGACGGCGGTGAGCTGGAGGTGCTGGACCACCGCGTCCCCGAGGATCGACCGGCGGGTGGAGAGGTACTCGCCGCAGATCCACTCGTTGCGGGCGAGGCAGTCGTCGGGTGTCGCCGTCACCCGTTCATTGGAGCCCGGCCGCCGGGCGGGCGCGCGTTGTGCTCGGCTGTTCGTGCGCGGACGCCGCGCCCGGGGCCGGCGGTCCGGAGGGGTTCACGGGGTGCGGAAGCCGTCCGCGTACTCCCCGGTGGGCGGGACTTCGGTGATGACGTCGACGAGGACGCCGCTGGGGTCGGCGACGATGAAGTGGCGCTGGCCGAAGTCCTCGGTGCGCAGTTCGAGCTTGGCGTCGAGGCCCTCGCGCACGACGAGACGCTCCCACTCGGCGTCCACGTCGTCGACCTCGAAGTTGAGCAGCAGCCCGGAGACGGGGGTGCGGTAGCCCTCGGGGATGGTCGGGTGGGTGTGGTCCAGGACGGCCAGCTCGTAGGGCGGATCGCCGGGACGGCGGAGGCTGACGTACCAGTCGGCCTCGAAGGTGGTCTCGAAGCCCATGAGCCGGGTGTAGAAGTCCACGGTCTCCTGGATCCGGGAGGTGGCGATGACGGGGTAGAAGCTGGAGAGCACGGCGTTTCCCTTCGTTCGCATACCACTGGTATGCGAACAACGGTATTGGCGTACCATCGGCATGTCAATGCGGGGAGATCACCGGAGCACCCGGACGGACGGAGCGCGATGCCTCAGTCGACCAGAGCCGAGCAGCGGGAGCGGACCCGGCGGGTCCTGCTGGACGTGAGCCGCGAGCTGTTCGCCGCGCGGGGGTACGCGGCGGTCGGCCTCGCCGAGATCGTCGGGTCGGCCGAGGTCACCAAGGGCGCGCTCTACCACCACTTCGACAGCAAGGCGGATCTGTTCCGCGCGGTGCTGGAGGAGGCGCAGCAGGAGGTCGGCGAGCGGGTGGCCGCGGCGGCGGACGCCCGGGAGGATCCCTGGGAGCAGCTGACGGCCGGCTGCCAGGAGTTCATCACCGCCGCCACCGAGCCCGACATCCAGCGGATCATGCTGATCGACGGCCCGGCGGTGCTGGGCTGGAACGAGTGGCGCGGCATGGACGAGGCGTCCTCGGCGCACCATCTGGCCGAGGCGCTCGCCGGGCTGATCGAGCGGGGCGTCCTCGCGCCCCAGCCGGTGACGCCGCTGGCGCGTCTGCTGTCGGGCGCGATGAACGAGGCGGCGCTGTGGCTGGCCTCGTCCGGCTCTCCCAAGGATCTGGCGGACACCCGCGCGGCGCTCTCCCGGATGCTGGAGGCGCTGCGCGCGGGCTGAGGGGGCGGGCGGCCGACCGGACCGAGCGGCCCTGCGGACGAGCCGGCGGGGCCGTACGGCCGAGCGGGACGGATGGGCGGGACGGGTGGGCGGACGGACGAGCCGGCGGGGCCGTACGGGCGGGCGGGCCGAGCCGGGCCGGGCCGGGGCGATCAGTGCCAGTCGGTGCGCCCGACCGGGTCGCAGATCTCCAGAACGGCCTCCCCCTCATGGGGATCGGCGCCGGCTACGGGACGGACCTTGGCCCCGACCCAGACGAGTTGCGGCGCGGTGCCGACGACACGGCACCGCACCATGAAGCCCTCGGGAAAGCGCACCAGGGACTCGTTGCGCGCCACCCGCGTGTAGCGGTTGACGACGGCCGAACGGACCACGATCCCCTCGCTCCGGCTGAGCGCGGACTCCATGTCGCTGGCGGCGCAGACCGGGCAGAGCAGCCGCCGGAAGGAGGTGGTGCCGCACCAACGGCACCGCTGATAGATCAGACCGGCCTCCTGCGGAGCCGTGGAATCGGCTCCGGTCAGGGTCGCGGTCGCGGGCTGGGACACGTGTCGACTCCCTGCGCTCGGCTCGGGCGCGCCACGCCTCAGGGGCGCGCCCTCCGCACCATATGGCACTGAGTGCCTATCCGTACAGGTACTGAGTGCCTATTCGGTGGAACGCTCTTCGCCGAGGGCGGATTCGAGCTGCTGCACCACGCGCCAGAGGGGGGCGCTCCGGGGCGCCACCAGCACCACGACCTCCCGGTCGCCCTCCCCCGCGTCGGCCGCGACGAGCGCGGGCCGGTCCGCGGGCGCCGCCCAGACGTCCCGCACCAGGGCGAGGGCGTGGTCCACCGCGGCGCCGGCGTCGCCCTCGCCCCCCGAACGGAGCCAGGACCGCAGCCCGTTGTTGTGCGCCGCGACCACGGCGGCGGCGATCACCTCGGCGCGCAGCGATCCGTCCGGCGCGCCCGCGTACCGTCCGCGGAGATAGCCGGCGAGGGTGCGCTCATAGCGGCGCACCACGGAGAGTTCATAGGTGCGCAGCCCGGGAACCTCGCGGGTGAGCCGGTAGCGCTGCACGGAGAAGACGGGGTTGGCCGCGTACATGCGCAGTACGATCCGGGCCGCCTCGCAGACCCTCTCCACCGGGTCGCCCGGGGCGGCGCTCTCCAGATACGCCGTCATGTCGGCGAGACACCGTTCGTGGTCGGGGAAGACCGCGTCCTCCTTCGAGGGGAAGTAGCGGAAGAAGGAGCGCCGGCCCACCCCCGCGCGCGCCACGATGTCGTCCACGGTCGTTCCCTCGAAGCCGCGTTCCAGGAAGAGCCCGAAGGCGGCCTCGGCGAGCAGCTCGCGCATGGGGACCTTGACGGCCGGGCGGTCCGCCGGGGGCCCGCCGGCGGCCTTGCGTGATCTGCTCAGCTCAGTCATGCCGCGAAACGTAACACCGGAAGCGAGCTTTTGGCACTCCGTACCTTTACAGAGGGTACTGAGTGCCATAGCCTGCCGGGAACGAATCGTCCAGCAGTAGGAGAGCCGGCGTGAGCTTGAGGATCGTTGTCTGTGTGAAGTATGTGCCCGACGCGACGGGGGACCGGCACTTCGCCGAGGATCTGACGGTGGA
>NZ_JBIBWD010000017.1:0-161494 GCF_043080985.1 Streptomyces sp. NPDC014894 | reverse complement strand
GGAGTGTCGCAGTCGTCGGTGCGTGCGACGAGGGCGTCGACGGTGAATTCGGTGGGGCCGTAGTAGTTGACGGTCTCGGTGTCGGGTATGGCGCGCAGTTCGGTCCAGAGGGCGGGGGGTACGGCTTCGCCGCCGAGGAGGAAGAGTGGGGGCTTCCAGTCGCCGGTGAGGAGTCCGGCGTCGAGGAGCTGGCGTGCGTAGGAGGGGGTGACGTCGAGGGTGTCGATGCGGTGGCGGCGGACGTGGGCGACGACGGCTTCGGCGTCGCGTCGTTCGTACTCGTCCAGGATGTGGAGTTCGTGTCCGGCGACGAGCCAGAGGAGCTGTTCCCAGGAGGAGTCGAAGGAGAAGGACGCGGTGTGCAGGGCGCGGACGCGTCGGCCGAGGCGCTGGGCGACGGGGGTGTACAGCTCGCGTTCGTGATCCCGGTAGAGATGGGTGAGCCCGGCGTGGGTGAGGACCACGCCCTTGGGACGGCCCGTGGAACCGGATGTGTAGATCACATACGCGGCATGCTCCGGATCAATCGATTCCGCGCTGAGCGGCTCGGCGGACAGCTCCGCCTCCGCGGGCTCCGCCGTCGTCTCAGGGGCGTCCATGACGAGCAGGGGGTGGTCGCCGGGGAGTTCGGGTGTGGCGGCGGTGGTGATGACGCAGGCGGGTGCGGCGTCGGTGAGCATGTACGCGAGGCGTTCGGCCGGGTGGTCGAGGTCGAGGGGGAGGTAGGCGGCGCCGGCGGTGAGGACGGCGAAGGTGGCGACGACGGCGTCGGCGGACCGGGGTATCGCCAGGGCGACGATGTCGTCGGGTCCCACCCCGCGTCGGACGAGCCGGCGGGCCAGCCGATCGGTACGGTCCCGGAGTTCGGCGAAGGTGAGCCGGACGTCTCCGGCGACGACGGCGAGGGCGTCGGGGGTGGCGGCGGCCTGATCGGCCAGGACGCGGACGATGGTGGTGTCCGGGACGGTCCGGCGGGTGTCGTTCCAGACGGCGAGCCGCGCGTGCTCGGCGCTGTCCAGCAGTTCCAGGTCGGCGACGGGCCGGGCGGGGTCGGCCACGGCCCGCTCCAGCAGCCGCAGCAGCCGCTCCGCCAGCGTCTCCACCGTCGCCCGGTCGAAGAGATCGGCGGCGTAGAAGACCTCCAGATCGAGATCCTCGCTGTGCGCCGTGTCGGAGAAGGTGATGTCCAGATCGAACTTGGCGACGCCCGGATCGACCCGGTCCACCTCGGCGGCCAGCCCGAAGAGCGTACGGATGTCCTGGGTGACCGTGCTGTGGGACACCATCGTCTGGAAGAGCGGGTGGCGGGTCGGCGAGCGCTCCGGGTTGACCGCCTCCACCACGCTGTCGAAGGGCAGATCGGTGTGGTCCAGCGCGGCGAGGTCGGTGGCGCGGATCCGCTCCAGCAGTTCGGCGAAGGTGGGGTCGCCGGAGAGGTCGGCGCGCAGTACGACGGTGTTGACGAAGAAGCCGACCAGTTCGTCGAGGGCGGTCTCGCCCCGGCCCGCGACCGGGCTGCCGAGGGGGATGTCGTCGCCCGCGCCGAGCCGGTGCAGCAGGGCCGCCACCGCCGCGTGCACCACCATGAAGACGCTGCTGCCGCTCTCGCGGGCCAGCCGCCGCACCCCGGCCGCCAGTTCGGCGGGGACCGTCCGGTGCACCATGCCGCCCGCGTCGCTCGGGACGGCCGGACGCGGCCGGTCGGCGGGGAGGCTCAGCTCCTCGGGCAGCCCGGCCAGCGCGGTGCGCCAGTGGGCTGACTGGCGGGCGGCGAGCGAGGTCTCGTCGGCCGGGTCGCCGAGCAGCACGCGCTGCCAGCGGGCGTAGTCGGCGTACTGCACCGCCGGCGTGCCGAGCCCCGGCTCCGCGCCGTCGCGATGGGCCGCGTACGCCTGCTCCAGCCCGCTCAGGAACGGTCCCATGGACCACTCGTCGCTCGCGATGTGATGAAGCAGCACGACCAGCGCGTGCGCCCCCGTCGCCGGGTCCCGCAGCACGGTCACCCGCAGCGGCGGCTCGGCGGCCAGATCGAAGAGATGGCCGAGCGCGGACTCCGCCTCCGCGTCGAAACGGCTCTCGGGGACGTCCAGGACCCGCAGCGGCACGGACGCCGCCGCCGGGTCGAGCACCCGCTGATACGGCTCCCCGTCGACCTCGCCGAAGACGGTGCGCAGCGCCTCGTGGCGGGCGACGACGGCGTCCACCGCGACCCGCAGGGCTCCGGTGTCCAGCGGTTCGGCGAACCGGGCCGTGAACGGGATGTTGTACACGGCGCTCGGTCCGTGCATCTGGTGCAGGAACCAGAGCCGCCGCTGCGCGTACGACAGGGGCGACGGCGCCCCGCCGTCGCCGTCGTCGGCGGCGGTCAGCGCGGGCCGTTCGGCGGCGGCGGAGCGGGAGCCCAGCCGGGCGGTGAGGGCGGCGACCGTGCGGGCCTCGAAGACATCGCCGATCGTGCACTCCGCGCCCAGCGCGGCGCGGACCCGGGCCACGACCCGGGCGCCGAGCAGCGAGTGCCCGCCGAGCGAGAAGAAGTCGTCGTCGGGGCCGACCGAGTCCAGCCCGAGGACGCCGGCGAAGATCCCGGCGACGATCTCCTCCCGGGCGTCGCGCGGGGCGCGGCCCCCGGCGGTGTCCGGGCCGGTGTCGGGAGCGGGCAGCGACCGGCGGTCGATCTTGCCGTTGGCGGTCAGCGGGAAGGCGTCGAGCACCACGACGACCGTCGGCACCATGTACTCGGGCACCCGGTCGGCCACGCTCTGCCGCAGCCCGGCCGGATCCAGCGCCGGCCGTGCGTCCGCCCCGGAGGGCCGTGCGCCGGCCTCGGCGGACGGCCGCACCGCCGGGGTGACATAGCCGACGAGGTGCCGCACCCCGGGGCGGTCCTCGCGGACCAGCACCACCGCCCGTCCCACGTCCTCCCGCGCGGTCAGGGCGCTCTCGATCTCGCCCAGCTCGATCCGGAACCCGCGCACCTTCACCTGGTCGTCCGCGCGGCCGATGAACTCGATCCGCCCGTCGGGGCGGCGGCGCACCAGATCGCCCGTGCGGTACATCCGCTCGCCCGCCGCCGAGAACGGGTCGGCGACGAACCGCTCGGCGGTCAGCGCGTACCGGCCCAGATACCCCCGGGCCAGCTGCGCCCCCGCGAGATACAGCTCGCCCGGCCGCCCGGCCGGGGCGGGGCGCAGCGAGCCGTCGAGCACGTACGCCCGGGTGTTCCAGAACGGTCCGCCGATGTCGGGGACGCCGGTGTGGCCGGGGTCGAGCGCGGCGGAGGTCGCCCAGACGGTGACCTCGGTGGGGCCGTACACATTGGTCACGGACTTCGCGGCGCGGGCGAGCCGTTCCGCGAGGTCGGCGGGGAGCGCCTCGCCGCCGACGAGCACGGCCGTCCCGCCGAGCGAGCGGGGGCGGCCGTCCTCCAGCAGGGCGTGCCACAGCGAGGGGGTGGCCTGCATGACGGCGGGCCGGTGGGCGTCCACGAGCGAGGCGAGCGCGGCCGGGTCGCGCACGGTGTCGCGGTCGGCGAGGACCACGGCCGCGCCGCTGATCAGCGGGGTGTGGATCTCCAGCGCGGCGATGTCGAAGGAGACGGTGGTGACGGCGAGCAGCCGGTCGCCCGGCGCGAGCCCCAGCTCGGCGCGCTGCATCTCCAGGAAGTTGGCGAGGGCCGCGTGCGGGACGACGACGCCCTTGGGGCGGCCGGTGGAGCCCGAGGTGTAGATGACGTACGCCGGGTTCGCGCCGTCGGGGGCGGCGCCGAGCGGCTCCCCGGACAGATCGGCGAGCGCGGCGAGGGTGTCCGGGGCGTCCAGGACGACGGTCTCCACCCCGCGTACGTCGGGCGCGGCGGCCGCCGAGTCCAGGGTGGTGAGGGTGCACACCGGGCGGGCGTCCGCGACCATGAACTCCAGCCGGTCGGCCGGGTAGTCCAGATCCAGCGGCAGATACGCGCCGCCCGTCTTGAGCACGGCGAGCAGCGCGACGAGCAGCTCGGCTGAGCGGGGCAGGGCGAGGCCGACGATCTTCTCGGGTCCCGCCCCCCGGGCGGCGAGCAGCCGGGCCAGCCGGCTCGCGCGGTCGTCGAGTTCGGCGTAGGAGAGGGTCCCGGCCGAGGTGATCACGGCCGGGAGGTCGCCGTGGGCGCGGGCCCGCCGTTCGAAGGCGTCGACGACGCTCTCGCCCGAGACCTCGTGCGCGGTGTCGTTCCCGTCCTGGAGCAGGGCCCGGCGGGTCTCGGCCGGCAGCAGATCGAGCCGGCCGGCCGGGGCGGCGGGACCCGCGGCGGCGGCCTCGGCGAGGAAGTGCGCGAACTCGGCGGAGCGGGCCGCCAGCGTCCCGGCGTCGTACGCGCGCGGATTGCCGTCGAACTCGAAGCGGATCCGCCCGCTGCCCGCGTCGTGGTAGAGACCGAGGGTGAGATCGTCCACCGGTCCGGCGGCGACATTGTGGACCGTGCCCGGGGAGCCGGCGAAGTCGAGGGCGTTGTCGAACGCCTTGACATTGACCATGGGGCCCAGCAGGCCCTGTTCGCGGCCGACGAGCCCGAGGTCGCGGCGGATGTCCTCGGCGCGGTAGCGCTGATGGCGGCGGAGGTCGCGAACATGGCGGGCGACGTCGGCGGTCAGCTCGGCGAGCGGGGCGCCGGGGTGGACGGCGACCCGCAGCGGCAGCACATTGACGACCATCGCGGGCACGTTCAGCGCGGCGGAGCCGAGGCGGGCCATGGCGGGCAGCGACAGCAGGACGTCGCGGCTGCCGGTGGACCGGTGGAGATAGGCGGCGAACGCGGCGGTCACCGCGTCGGCCCAGCTGGCGCGGGCGGCGCGGGCGAGCGCGAACAGCCCGGCGGTGGTCTCCGCGGAGAGGGTGACGCCCTCGCGGAGGAAGGTGTGGGAGGCGGGGAAGGAGGCCCCGCCGAGCGGCTCCGGCTCCGGCCGGTCGGCGAGCCGCTCCAGCCAGTACGCGCGGTCCTCGGCCCAGCGCTCGGACGCGCGGTAGACGCGCTCCTCCTCGACGACGGAGGCGAGCGAGCCGAAGGCGCGGGGCGCGGGCTCCGCGCCGAGCGCGAGCGCGGAGTAGATCTCGGCGGTGCGCCGCGACAGCAGCGAGAAGCTGTAGGCGTCGAAGGCGATGTGGTGGGCGCGCTGGTACCAGAGGGTGCGGCCGGGGCCGACGGTGTGCAGGGCGAAGGCGAACAGCGGCTCGGCGGCCGGGTCGGCCGCCCGGTCCATGTCGGCGCGCATCGCGGCCAGCGCGCAGGCGCGCGGGTCGGGGGCGGCGCCGTGGTCGGTGACCGAGAGCGCGGGCCCGTCGCCGAGGGGTCCGCCGGTCAGCTGGACCGGCTCGCCGTTCTCGTCCTCCTCGAACCGCACGGTGAGCGCGTCGGCCTCGGCGACGGCCCGCCGCAGCGCCCGCGCGAACAGCTCCAGGTCGAGCGGTCCGTCGACCTCGACGTACTGGCCGACGTTGTAGACCGGGGACGCCGGGTCGAGCCGCTGGCCGTACCAGACGCCCGTCTGGGCCCCGGTGAGGGGAAGACGCTGGGAAGCACGCTCGGTCATGGGATCTTGCTCCAGGGTTCGGACGCGACGGCACGGGGTGTCGGCGGGCGGGGGTCGCGGGGAGCCGGTGGGGGAGAGGCGCGGTACGGGAGCGGGGCGCCGCCCCCGTACCGCCGGTGTCGGTGACGGCGGCGGTGGACGGAGGCGGTACCCGCACGGAACGCGCCGGTCCTGGGGCCTGGCGGACGCGGCGCGCCCCGCGGTCGGGTGTCCGGCCCCGGGAAGCGCCTTCCGGGGCCGGAGGGGCGGACGCTAGGGGAGGTCCTTGAGGATCTGCTCGAACTGGTCGAGGATCTTGACGCCCTCGGGGTAGCGGCTGATGAAGAAGCCGGGCACCGGGTGCACCTGCTTCTTCTTCGCGGCGGGCAGCTCCGACCAGTTCTTCTGCTCCGTCAGCGAGACGGTCTCGGCGACCGGCGCGCCGTTCTCGCCGTCGCCGTCGACCAGGATGACGTCGGCGTCCTTCAGCTTGCCGATCTGCTCGAAGGACAGGTCGTAGGAGAACTCGCCCTCGGGCGCGCCCGCGACCGGCGCGAACTTCAGCCCGGCGTCCTTGGCGACGGCGCCGAGCCAGGAGGTCTCGGTGTAGACGGAGAACTTCCCGGCCTCACCGGAGTTGACGATGGCCCAGTCGGTACGGGCGATCTTGTCGGCGTAGTCGCTCTTGAGGCCGGCCAGCTTGTCGTCGTACGCCTTCTTGAACTCCGCGCCCTCCTCGGCCGCGCCCGCCGCGTCGAGCACGCTGAGCGAGGCGGGCAGCAGCTCGGTCGGCTTGCCGATGCCGTACGAGAGCACGGGGGCGATCGGCTTGAGCTTCTCGATGTTGAACGGGACGTGCTTGGGGGCGGAGATGACGATCAGGTCGGGCTTGAGCGAGAGGATCTTCTCGAAGTTCAGCTCGTTGCCCTCGCCGACGATCGTCATCTTCTCGACGGCGGCCTTCTGGTCGGCGCTCAGCGCACCGGAGTCGATGTCGGTGACGCCCACCATCGGCACTCCGGCGTCCAGCATCCACGCGGAGGCGTAGGAGAGGCCGATGATGCGCTGGGGGTCGGCGGGTATCTTCACCGGCCCGTCGGGCGTCTGGACGGTCCGGGTGCCCGAGGCGCCGTCCTTCTTCTTCTCGCCGCCGCCCGAGCCGTCCGTGGTCGTGGAGCAGGACGCGGTGAGGGTGACCGCGACGGCGGCGACCAGTCCGGCGGCGGCCCTGCGCAGCCGGGCGGTACGGATTCCCGGGGTACGCGCGGCGCTCGTCGCGTGCGCACGGGTTCGGAGCATGGGGGTTCTGCCTCTCTCGGTCCGCCGGGGCGGCGGACGGTGTTCTGGAACGGGGTCTCGGGGCTTGGGGCGGCCTGGATCAGGCGGTCGGGACGGGGCTCTTCTCCGGCGCGGACCCGCCGGCGGCGGGACCCGCTCCGGCGTCGTCCTCCTCCTCGTCCTCGTCGTCGTCCCAGCCCGCCGGGAGGGTCGCCTTGCGGAGCGCGGGCACCGCGACCGCGACGACGACCGCCGCCAGCGCGCAGATCGTGCCGTTGACGATGGCGGCTCCGGCCGGGCTGAACCACTTGGCGACCAGGGCCGCTTCGACGTCGCCGACGAGATCGCCGGCGGTGTCCTGGGTGGTGCTGACGCTGACGATCCGGCCGCGCAGCCGGTCGGGGGTGTTGTGCTGGATGAGCGCGTACTCGAGGATCTCGTACACCGTGCCCGCGCCGCCCGCCACCGCCAGCATGATCAGGGCGAAGCCCAGATGGCCGACGACGCCGAGGTCGAGCAGTCCGCTCACGCCGAAGCCGATGGTGGCGACGCCGCCGGTGAAGGCGGCCGTCAGCAGCACCTTGCCGGGCCGGGAGGTCCGGGTGAGCCATCCGCTGCCGGCCGAGACGATGACCGAGCCGATCGCCGGGGCCGTGTAGAGCAGTCCGAGGATCACCTCGCTGTCGCCGAACTCCTTGTCGACCATCTCGGGGAAGAGCACGACCGGCATGGTGAACAGCGCGGTCACGCCGCCGAGGGAGAGCAGTCCGCCGACGACCTTGTTGCGCCAGGCGTACTTGAAGGCGACCAGCAGCGAGCCGCTGTCCTCCTCGCCCTCGTCATCGTCGTCGTCGGCCGCGCCGGGCGGCAGCGAGCGGATGCGGGAGATGAGAAAGGTGGTGATCATGGTGGTGACGGCGGCGAGGGTGTAGACCGGGCCGGGTCCCCACAGGGCGAGCAGCACACCGCCCAGCAGCGGCGCGCCGATGGAGCCGATCTCCCCGGTGAGGGAGATCAGCGCGCCGGCGGCGGGCAGCTGGTCGGAGCGTACGAGGGTGGGGGCGACCGCCATCAGCGCGGTGACGCTGACACCGGTGGCGAGACCGTCCCAGGCGATGCAGACCAGGATCGCCCACAACTGGGGGTCCGGCTGGAAGGCGTTGACGGCGAGTCCGGCGAAGGCGAGCGCGGCGGCTCCCCGGGCGAAGACGATGATTCCGCGCCGGTCCATCCGGTCGGCCATCACCCCGCCCGCGAGCGAGCCGAGGAGCACCGTCACGCTCATGACCGTGCCGGCCACGGCGACCTGGAAGGTCGACCTGGTCAGGTCGTAGACCTGGTCGCTGAGCGCCACGGTCGCCATGCCGAGGCCCACCAGGGACACCACGCGCGCGACGAAGATGGCGCGGAAGTCCTTGCTGTCGCGCAGGGGCGATATGTCGATGAGGTGGTCACGCAGTGGCACGGGACTCCCCTGTCGTCGCTCTTCCGCCGGTCGCGGCGGGGCCGAGACCGGCCCGGGACGCGCGGGCCAGCGGCAGCACCAGCGGGGTGTCCGTCTCGGGGTCGACGATGATCCGGCAGCGCAGCCCGAAGACCTCCTCCACCAGCTCGGCGGTGACGATCTCGGAGGGCGGGCCCTGCGCCATGACCTTGCCGTCGCGCATGGCGATCAGATGGGTGGCGTAGCGGCAGGCGTGGTTGAGGTCGTGCAGCACCGCGACCACGGTCCGCCGCTGCTCCTCGCGGAGTTCGGCGCAGAGGTCGAGCACATCGACCTGGTGGGCGATGTCGAGGAAGGTGGTGGGCTCGTCCAGCAGCAGGATCGGGGTCTCCTGGGCGAGGGCCATGGCGAGCCAGACGCGCTGGCGCTGGCCGCCGGACAGCTCGTCCACCAGCCGGTGGGCGAGTTCGGCGACCCCGGTGGCGCGCATCGCCGACAGCACGGCCGTGTCGTCCTCGGCCGACCACTGGCGCAGCAGCTTCCGGTACGGGAACCGGCCGCGCGCCACCAGGTCCGCGACGGTGATGCCGTCGGGCGTGGTGGGGGACTGGGGCAGCAGTCCCAGGTGCTGGGCGAGCGTCTTCGGCGACATCGAGGCGATGGGGCGGCCGTCGAGGACGACCGCGCCCTCCTGCGGTTTGATGATCCGGGCCAGGGCGTGCAGCAAGGTGGACTTGCCGCAGGCGTTGGGGCCGACGATCACCGTCAGCGATCCGTCGGGAATGCCGATGCCGAGGTGCTCGGCCACGACGCGCCGGTCGTAGGCCAGGGTCAGGCCGTCGGCCCGCAGCCTCTCGCCCATGAGTGTCTTCCTCCGTTGATTTCTGTGCGCCGGCCGGCCGCCGGGAGCGGCTCGGGGCCCGGGGCCCGGGCGGCGGGTGCGCCGGCCGGCCGGGGGCCGCGGCCTCGGGCCGCGGCGCCGGGGCCGGGTGGCGCCGTATGCCGTACGCGGCCCTCAGGCCGGGGCGTTCAGCAGGGCCGCCCACTCCTGGAGGGTGGGCCGCTCGGCGAGTTCGACGAAGCTGATCCGGGCGCCGTCGGTGCGCCAGTTCTCCACCAGGGTCATCAGACGGATCGAGTCCAGACCCTGATCGAGGAGGCTTTCCGCCACATCGACGTCCTCGGGCTCGACATAGAGCATCTCGGCGACGTCGCGGACGAGTCGCTCCAGCGCGAAGGCGTCGTGCGTGGGGGCGTCCGGTGCGGAGCCGTCCGCCGCGGACGGCTCCTGGGCCGTTTCGGCCATCGTCTGTCTTCCTCTCCCTGACGGGACTCCCCGACTCTGTGGCGGAGATTAGGTAAGGCTCACCTAACTATCTGGGATCGCCTCACGTCAAGCCGGAGGACGGCACGCGTCCGATACCTCCCGATCCAGCCAACTTCCCCCGGTCGCCCCGATGGTGGTCCGGCGATCACCGTGTCGTACTGTAGCCCTTGATAAGGCAAGCCTTGCCTAAGTGGTGCGGTCATGCTCACCGGTGCCGCGTGCGCTCGGCGCGCCGCGCACCCAGTGGGACCGAGGAGAGGGAACCCATTGACCACGGCCGCGCCCCGTTCCGCCGTGCCGCGCCCCGCCGCACCCCCGCGCACCTCGGTGCGCCGGGCCCGGGACGACGACGCCGAGGCCCTCCACGCGCTGTCCCGGCACTTCTTCCGCTGCGGCGCGCTCCGTGAGCGCCCCCTCGCCCTGTACGCCGCCGACGCGGCCGACTTCCTCGTCGCGGAACGCGCCGGCGGCGGCCTCGCGGGCTGTCTGGGGCTGCGCGTCCACCCCCGGGGGCCCGACGGACCCCGGGGCGTGCTCTACAACTTCTGTGTCGCGCCCGACAGTCAGGGCCGCGGGGTGGGTTCGGCGCTGCTGCGGGCCGCGCTGGCGGAGGGCTCGGCGCGCTCGCTGCGGTCGGTGTTCACGGCCACCGGAGGCGGCGGGGAGCTGTTCCTGCGGCACGGATTCGCGCCCGCGGCCGCCGGGCTCGCCCCCGAGGAGTGGGCGAACGCCCTCGATCCCCGGCGCGGCTCCCGGGTGCTCGCCCGCGCCCTCACGGCCCGGGGCTGACCGCACGGGACCGGCCGGGGGCCGACCACACGGACCGGCCCGGGACCGCCTCGTGTCCGCTCCCGGGCCGGGACCGTCGCGCAACGGACCGGGAAACGCCGGGGGCCGGAAGACGCCGCGGCCGGGAAACGCCGCGGCCGGAAGACGCCGGGGGCCGGACCGGGAGACCCGGTCCGGCCCCCGGCCGTCGTTCAGGACTTGGCGATCAGACTCGCCGGACGCATATCGGTCCAGTGCGTCTCGACGTACTCCGCGCACGCCTGCCGCGAGTCCTCGCCGTGCACCACGGTCCAGCCCGCGGGGACCTCGGCGAACACCGGCCACAGAGAGTGCTGGTTCTCGGCGTTGACCAGCACGTAGTACTGGGCGTCGTCGTCCTCGAAGGGGTTGGTGGCGGTCATGGTGATGTCTCCTCTGATGTGTCGTGTCCGGTCACAAGGGTCGTGATCGTCGTGGTGATACGGGCGGTCAGCGCCCGGGCCTCGTCATCGGTGAACAGCCTGCCCGCCCAGCGCCACCGCAGAACCGGACCGCCGCGATCACCCGCGACGACGCTCAGTTCGAGCGCCCCGCACACCGGCGGCTCGGCCCCCGGCAGGGCGGCCAGCGCGGTCCGCAGCGCCGCGCGCTCCCGCGCCGGGGCCGGCGTCCAGCCCGCCGGGCCGGTCCACCGGTGCGCGGAACCGTACCGCGTGTAGCGGACGGCCGGGCGCGCCGCGGCGGCCAGGACGGACGCCGCCTGCGGATGGAGATGGCGCAACTGCTCGTGGCCCCGGCCCAGATCGGGCACGGCGAGCGCCCCCGTCGCGGCGACCCGCACGGGATGCGCGGGCGTCAGATTCCCGACCGTGCGCTCCGGCCGGGGCGCGCCCGGCAGCTCCAGCTCCACCAGCAGCCCGCCGCCGTCCGCCCGCAGCCTCGGCTCGTCCGCCGCCGCGAGCGCCAGCGCGCCGAGCACGGCCCGGTCCAGCAGCGCGGGATCGGTTCCGGCCGGCAGCGCCGCCCCGGTGACCCGCTCCGGTCCCGGCGGCCCGTACGGGACCGTCCCCGCACCGCCCGCACCGCCCAGCAGCTCCCGCCAGTAGGGCAGCTCGGCCACCCGGCCGGGGTCCTGGGCCTGGGCCGACAGCTCGGCCGCCCAGCTCCGCAGCCCGCCGGCCGCGCTCTCCTCCGGCGGCTCGCGCCCCTCGGACAGCGCGGCGACGAGCACCGCCAGCCGCTCGGTGATCAGCGGCCAGGAGGCGTCGTCCACGGCCAGCCGGTGGGCGGCGAGCAGCAGCCGGCCCGGATCGTCCGGGCCCGCGTCGAACCAGACCGCGCGCAGCACCCTGCCCGCGACCGGATCCAGCGCCCGTACCGCCGACCGGGCCGCGTGCGCGATCCGGTCGGCCAGCTCCTCGCCGCCCGTCCCGCGTACGTCCACCCGGCGCAGGGTGTCCCGGTCGACCACGGCGGGCGCCACGGCGGACGGCAGGATCTCCGTCGCCCAGACCCCGTCCAGCCGGTGCAGCCGCAGCCGCAGGGCCGCGTGCGCGCGGGCCAGCAGGGCCAGCGCCCGGCGCAGCGGCCCGGCGGAGAGTCCGGGCTCCACCGTCAGCAGCAGGGACTCCTGGAGCCGTTCGACGGGCGCGCCCGTCTCCCGCAGCCGGTGCGCGGACGGCAGCAGCGGCAGCGGTCCCTCCTCCTCACCCGCCGGTTCGAAACCGCTTCCCGCCCGGTCCGCACTGCTCCCGGCCCGGTCGAAACCGCTTCCGTCCGGCCCGGGGCCGCTCCCCGCGCCGGGCGCGGGGGCCGCCAGGGCCGCCGCGACCCCGGCCTCGTCGAGCGGCGGGAAGTCCGCGAGCGGCCGGCTGGGCTCCGCGCACAGCCGCCGCAGCAGATCCGTGTACCGCGCGGCGTGCCCGTCCAGCGTCCGGGCGTCGTAGAGCGCCGGATTGGCGTCGAAGTCGAGCCGCAGCCCGCCGTCCGGGTTCCGGACCACGGAGAGCGAGAGATCGTCCACCGGGCCCGAGGCGAGCGTCACCACATGTCCGGGCGTCCCCGCGAAGTCCAGCTCGGTGTCGAAGGGCCGCAGATTCAGCAGCGGCCCCGGCAGCCGCCGCGCCCCGCCCGGCCACAGCTCACGGGCGATCTCCTCGCCCCGGAACAGCTGGTGGGCGCGGACGGCGGCCAGCTCCCGGCCGGCCCGCCCGAGCACCTCGGCGAAGGTGTCCCGGCCCGTCACCGGCAGCCGTACGGGCAGGGTGTTCACGGCCATGCCGGGCACCCGCAGCGTGCCCGGCGCGGTGCGGGCCATCGCGTACAGCGCGAGCACCGGCTCCGCCGCGCCCGTCTCCCGGTGGAGCTGGGCGGCGAGCGCGGCGCTCACCGCCTCCGCCCAGGTGACCCGGGCGGACCGGGCCGCGCCGGCGACCGCCGCGCCCGCCCGGCGGTCCAGCACCGCCGTACGCCGCAGCGCGGTGTCCGACGGCGGGGCGGAGCCCGTCGCGAAGGAGGTGGCCGCGGGGCCGTCGGCGTAACGGGCCGCCCAGTGGGCCCGGTCGTCGGCGTACCGCGCCGAGTCGCGGTAGGCGCGCTCCGCCGCCGCCAGGACGGCCACGGGGGCGAACGGCGAGGCGGGCGCCGCGCCGCCGCGCAGTCTCGCCGTGTAGACCTCGGCGATCCGGCGGGTGAGCAGCGAGACTCCGTAGCCGTCCACGGCCAGATGGTGGAAGAACTGGAAGAGCAGATGGCGGCGCGGGCCCACCGTCACCAGCACCGCCCCGGTGAGCGGGGGCGCGGTGCCGCCGGCCGCCGGATCGCCGGACGCGAACAGCAGATCCAGCCGGGGCGGGCAGGCGAGCTGCTCGCGGACCAGCTCCACGGCGGCGGCCGTGGGATCGCCCGCGCCCGAGGTGTCCAGCCGGGGCAGCGTCCGGCGCCCGGCGTCGAAGGCGGCCGGCTCCTGGTACAGCCGCCCGCCGGCCTCCCGCACCCGGAAGTGCAGCCCGGCCGCCTCGGCGAGGGTGTGCCGTACGGCCTCTTCCAGCGCGGCGGCGTCGAGCGGACCGGTCAGCTCGATGTACTGGCCCACGTTGTAGGCGGCGTTGTCGGGCGCCGCGCGCTGGGCGGCGAGCACCTCGGCCTGGGCCGAGGTGAGTTCCGGCGGCCCGGCCGCGCCCATGCGGTCCCGGGGGTCCCGGCCGACCGGCGCGGGCCCCTGGAGGATGGCCTCTGACATCGCGTTCGCCGCCTCAGCCGCTGTGCGCGGCGACACTGTCCGCGGCGGTGTCCAGCTCGGCCTCCAGCAGGTCCAGTCCGCCCTGTCCGGCGCGGCGGAGCAGCAGCGAGTCGCGGATCTCCCCCGAGCGCACGGCGAGCGTGGACAGCAGCGACGAGGTGATCCCGTGGGTGTGCTCGGTGCCCGCGCCCTGGAGATAGACGCCCGCGCGCACCCGGTCCGACATCCGCAGCCGGTGGTCGCGGTCGATGCGCAGCCTGCCCTGGCCGTCCGTCAGACACTCGTCGGCGAGCGCGCCGAGCAGCTCGCGCGGGTCGGCGGGGCGGTAGCCGGTGGCCAGGACCACCGCGTCGGAGTCGAGGGTGACGCGCTCGCCCGTGGTGAGGGAGGCCACCACCGCGCGGGCGCCGTCGGGCAGCTCCTCGACGCCGGTCAGCGCACAGGTGTTGAGGATGCGCAGCCGCTGGGTCCCGGCCACCTTCTCCTGGTAGACCGTCCGGTAGAGCTGGGCGATGAGATCGCCGTCGACCACCGAGTAGTTGGTGTTGCCGTGGTAGTCGAGGAGGGCCCGCTTGACGTCCTCGGGGGCGTCGTAGAAGTCGTCCACGGCCGACGGGTCGAAGATCCGGTTGGCGAAGGGGCTGTCGTCCGCCGGGCTGTAGCCGTACCGGGTGAAGACGGCGCAGATCTCGGCGTCGGGGAAGGTGCGGTGGAGATAGTCGGCGGTCTCGGCCGCCGACTGGCCCGCGCCCACCACCGTGAACCTGCGGTGGGGCCGCGCCGTCAGACCGGGCGCGCGGAAGAGCAGGTCCCGGTTGTGCCAGACATGCGCCCCGGCGGTGACGCCCTCGGGGAACTGGGGGCGCAGCCCGGTGCCCAGCACCACGTCGCGGGCGCGCACCGTCCGCTCGTCGCCGGGGCCGCCGCCGGCCGGGCGGCTGACCACGTCGAGGCTCTCCACCAGCCCGTCGCGCTCGACGGGACGGACGGCGACCACGTCCCGGCCGTACGAGACCCGGTCCGCGAAGGACGCGGCGCACCAGTTCAGATAGTCGTGGAACTCGACCCGGGTGGGGAAGAAGCTCTTCTGGTTGATGAAGTCGGCGAGCCGGTCGCGGTCGTGGAGGTAGCGCAGAAAGGTGAAGCGGCTGCCCGGGTCGCGCATGGTGGCGAGATCCTTGAGGAACGACACCTGCATGGTGGCGCCCTCCAGCAGCATGCCCTGGTGCCAGCCGAAGTCGCCCTGGCGTTCCACGAACGCCGAGCGGATCGTCCGGTCGGGGGCGCACTGGCCGTTGTGCTCAGCGATGGCTATGGCCAGTGCGAGATTGGCCGGGCCGAAGCCTATGCCCACCAGATCCTCGGTGGGGATGCTCTCCTGCTGTGCGGTGCTCGCGTGCCCTGCCGACATGCTCGTCCTTACTGGTGGGGGGCTGGCTCGGGGGTGTTGAGCCAGTGGATGGTGGATGTTCCGCGGGTACGGTGGCCTCAGCCGAGGACGGCGGGCAGCGCCGCCAGGAACGCGTCGGCCTCCTCCGCGGTCACGGTGAGCGGCGGTGCGAGGCGCACCAGGTCCGGGCCGGTCGCGTTCACCAGGAATCCGGCCTGCCGGGCGGCGAGTTGGACCTCGGCGGCGACCGGTTCGGCGAGCACGACGCCGAGCAGCAGCCCCTCGCCGCGCACCGCGCTCACCCGGGGGTGGCCGATCCGCCGGACGCCGTGGGCCAGCCGGTCGCCGATCCGCCGGACATGGTCGAGCAGGCCCTCGGTCTCGATGGTGTCGAGCACCGCGAGGGCGGCGGCGCACGCCACCGGGTTGCCGCCGAAGGTGGATCCGTGCTGGCCCGGGGTCAGCAGTTCGCCCGCCGCCCCGAAGGCGACGGCGGCGCCGATCGGCAGCCCGCCGCCCAGCCCCTTGGCGAGGGTGATCACGTCGGGCGCGATCAGCGGGTCCGACCGGTGCGCGAACCAGCGGCCGGTGCGGCCGATCCCGGTCTGGACCTCGTCCAGCATCAGCAGCGCCCCGGCGGCGCGGGTGATCTCGCGGGCCGCCCGGAGATAGCCCTCGGGGGCCGGGATCACCCCCGCCTCGCCCTGGACCGGCTCGATCAGCACCGCGGCCGTCTCCTCGGTGACGGCGGCGCGCAGCGCGTCCGGGTCGCCGAACGGCACATGGACGACCTCGCCGGGCAGCGGCAGGAACGGCGCGCGTTTGGCGGGCTGTCCGGTCAGCGCCAGGGCGCCCAGGGTGCGGCCGTGGAAGCCGCCCTCGGCGGCGACGACGCGGGGCCGGCCGGTGCGCCGGGCGATCTTGAAGGCGGCCTCGTTGGCCTCCGCGCCCGAGTTGGCGAGGAAGACCCGGCCGGGCCGGTCGCCCGCGAGCCGCAGCAGCCGTTCGGCGAGGGCGATCGGGGGCTCGGCCGCGTAGAGGTTGGAGACATGGCCCAGCCGTCCGATCTGGGCGGTCACCGCGGCGACCACCGCCGGATGGGCGTGGCCCAGCGCGTTGACCGCGATGCCGCCGGTGAAGTCGAGATAGGCGGCGCCGTCCGCGTCCCACACGGTCGTGCCCTCGCCCCGGACCAGCGCCAGCGGGGGAGTGCCGTAGGAGTCCATCATCACGGCCCGCCAGCGCGCGGTCAGTTCGGCGCCGCCGCCGGTCCGGGACCCGGCGTCCTCGCCGGGGCGCGCGGCGGCCGCCGGATGTGCGGTGCTGCTGGTCATCTGCCGTCCTCTGGTTCGGGGAAGCCGACGCCGGGGGAGCCGCCCGCGGGGGTGTGCGGTACGGGGGTGTGCGGTACGGGCCCGTCGGGTGCGGGTGCGGGTGCGGGTGCGGGTGCGTCCGGTACGCGTGCGTCGGGTACGAGGGCGTTCCGTACGGGGGCGTTCGGCGCGGGCGCTTCGGGGCGGGGGGCTCGCGGGGCGGTCAGGCCGGCCGTGTCCCGGTCGTCCCGGCTGCCCGTGACCCGGTCGTCCCGGTGCGGCGGGGCGTCGGGGACCACCCGGGTGCCGGTGTGGTCGTCGGTGAAGACCTCCAGCAGCAGGGAGTGGGGCACCCGGCCGTCCAGCACATGCGCCATCCGGACCCCGCCGTCGCGCACCGCCCGCAGACAGCCCTCCATCTTGGGGACCATCCCGCTGGCCAGCCCCGGCAGCAGCTTCTCCAGCTCGCTCGCCGTCAGCCGCTCGATCACCTCGGCGCTGTGCGGCCAGTCGGCGTACAGCCCCTCGACGTCGGTGAGCATCACCAGCTTCTCCGCGTCCAGCGCCACGGCCAGCGCGGAGGCCGCCAGGTCGGCGTTGATGTTGTAGATCTGCCCGTCCTCGCCGCGCGCGACGGGGGAGACCACCGGGATCCGGCCCCGGTCGAGCAGCGCCCGCAGGGTGTGCGGATCGACCCGCACCACCTCGCCGACCAGCCCGATGTCCACCGGTTCGCCGTCCACCCACGCCGGCCGGCGCACCGCCGTCATGGTGTGCGCGTCCTCGCCGGTGAGCCCGACGGCGAACGGCCCGTGCGCGTTGATCAGTCCGACGATCTCCCGCTGCACCTGGCCCGCGAGGACCATCCGTACGACGTCCATGATCTCGGGCGTGGTCACCCGCAGCCCGGCGGCGAACCGGACCTCCAGGTCGAGCCGGCCCAGCAGGGCGCTGATCTGCGGCCCGCCGCCGTGCACGACGACCGGGCGGAGCCCCGCGTACCGCAGCGAGACCACGTCCTGGGCGAACGCCGCCTTCAGCTCCTCGTCCACCATCGCGTTGCCGCCGAACTTGATGACGACGACCCGGTCGCGGAAGGTCTCCAGCCAGGGCAGCGCCTCGATGACCGTGCGGGCGCGGTCCCGGGCCCGCGCCCCCCGGTCCCGGGAGCCGGGTGCGCGGGAGGCCGGTTTGGCCGGGTCGGCGGGGAGCGGGCGCGGCGCGCTCACGAGCTGTACGCGCTGTTCTCGTGGACGTACTCGGCCGTCAGATCGTTGGTCCAGACGACCGCGGACTCCCGGCCGGCCCGCAGATCGACGGTGAGCGTGATGTGGCGGCCGGAGAGATCGACCTTCTCGCGGGCCTCGCCCGGCGCTCCGTCCCGGCAGACCCATACGCCGTTGATCGCCACATCGAGCCGGTCGGGGTCGAAGACGGCGTCCGTGGTCCCGACGGCCGAGAGCACCCGGCCCCAGTTCGGATCCTCGCCGTGCAGCGCGCACTTGAGGAGGTTGTTCCGGGCGACCGACCGGCCGACGGCGACCGCGTCCCGCTCGGAGGCCGCGCCGACGACCTCCACCTCGATCTCCTTGGACGCGCCCTCGGCGTCGGCGACGAGCTGACGCGCCAGATCGAGGCAGACCGTGTGGACCGCCCCGGCGAAGGCGTCCGGGGCCGGGACGACGCCCGACGCTCCCGAGGCCATGAGCAGCACGGTGTCGTTGGTCGACATACAGCCGTCGGAGTCGACCCGGTCGAAGGTGGTGCGGACCGCGTCCCGCAGCGCCGTGTCCAGCGCGGCGGCGTCGACGTCGGCGTCGGTGGTGAGGACCACCAGCATGGTGGCGAGCCCGGGGGCGAGCATGCCCGCGCCCTTGGCCATCCCGCCGACCGTCCAGCCGCCGGAGGCGACCGAGGCCGTCTTGGGCGTCGAGTCGGTGGTCATGATGGCCACGGCCGCGTCGTCGCCGCCGTCCGGGGCGAGCCGGTCCGCGGCGGCGTCGACGCCCGCGGTGAGGCGGTCCATCGGCAGCCGCACCCCGATCAGCCCGGTGGAGCACACGGCCACCTCGTCGGGGCTCACGCCGGTCGCCCGGGCCGTCCGCTCGGCGGTCAGCCGGGTGTCCTCCTGGCCGGGCCGTCCCGTGCAGGCGTTGGCCCCGCCGGAGTTGAGGACGACGGCGGTGAGCCCGCCGTCCGCCAGCACCCGGCGCGACCAGCGCACGGGGGCGGCCTGGACCCGGTTGGAGGTGAACACCCCGGCCGCCGCCCGCGACGGGCCGGCGTTCACCACCAGCGCGACGTCCGGGGCGCCGGACTCCTTGATCCCGGCGGCGACCCCGCTCGCGAGGAATCCCTGGGCAGCGGTCACACTCACGGAGCCACTCCATTCATGGGAAGGCCCAGGGTCTCCGGCAGCCCCAGGGCGATGTTCATGCTCTGCACGGCGCCGCCCGCGGTGCCCTTGGTGAGGTTGTCGATCGCGCTCACGGCGACGATCCGCCGGGCGTTCTCGTCCAGCGCCACCTGCACCTGGGCGGTGTTGGAACCGAGCACGGCGGCGGTGGACGGCCACTGCCCCTCGGGGAGCAGCCGGACGAACGGCTCGTAGGCGAAGGCCTTCTCGTACGCGGCGCGAAGGTCGTGGACGCCGTCCCGGAGCCGCGCCGAGCAGGTGGCGAGGATGCCCCGGGACATGGGCGCGAGGGTCGGGGTGAAGGAGACGGTCACCGGTTCGCCCGCGGCGGCGGAGAGGTTCTGCGCCAGCTCGGGGGTGTGCCGGTGGCCGCCGCCGACCCCGTACGGCGTCATCGAGCCCATCACCTCGGAGCCGAGCAGCTGCGGTCTGAGCGAGCGGCCCGCGCCCGAGGTGCCGCTGGCGGCGACGATCACCGCCTCGGGCTCGACCAGACCGGCGGCGAACGCGGGGAAGAGGGCGAGCGTCACGGCGGTCGGATAGCAGCCGGGCACGGCGATCCGGCGCGCGCCGCGCAAGGCGTCGCGGCCGCCCGGGAGTTCGGGGAGGCCGTACGGCCAGGTCCCGGCGTGCGGCGTGCCGTAGAAGGTCTCCCACGCCGCCGCGTCCCGCAGCCGGAAGTCCGCGCCGCAGTCCACCACGAGCGTGTCCCCGCCGAGCCGCCCGGCCAGCTCCGCGGACTGCCCGTGGGGCAGCGCGAGGAACACGACGTCGTGCCCGGCCAGCGAGGCGGCGGAGGTCTCCACCAGCAAACGGTTGTGGAGGGAGCCCAGTTGGGGCTGCGCCTCGCTCAGGGGGCGGCCCGCGCTGCTGTGGGCGGTCATGGTGCCGATCTCCACCTCGGGGTGGGCCGAGAGCAGACGCAGGATCTCACCTCCGGCGTAACCACTCGCGCCCGCAACAGCCACGCCGAAGGTCATCTCAGGAATCTTCTCTTTCGATCGCTGGTGACACGCGGTGAGCACCAACCCGCCGACAGGAACTTAGCTTAGCCTAACCTAAGGCTGCCCCCCTGTCGGTGTGACCATCCCGACCCTCCACCCCCACCCCCTCGTTGCCCCACTCCCCGGTGCGCGCCTCAACCGCCGAGGGGTGACTCCGTCGTGGGGCATGGGGTGTTTCCGCCCGTCCGGCGTTTGGGGACACGCCTCCGGGCGGGGGGATTTTCAGCCTGCCCGGCGTTTGAGGACGGACCCGCGGGGCGTGGGGTCTGTCGCGGCGCGGGGGGGAAATCTCAGCCCGTCCGGCGTTTGAGGACGGACCCGCGGGTGGAGAGCGGGTCTGTCGCGGGGCGGGGGGAATTCCAGCCTGTCCGGCGTTTGAGGACGGACTTGGAGGTGGGGGCCGGGTCTGTGGCGGGTGCTCGGCTCTCGTGTGCGCCTCAATCGCCGGCGGGGCTGGAATGGGGCTCTTCGGGCCGGGCCGTTGTCGCGTGCGGCGCCCGGTGCGCGCCTCAATCGCCGGCGGGGCTGGGATGCGCGCCGGCGAAGCCGGCATGCGCGGCGGACGGGCGGGTGTGTGAGGCGTGCATGGTGAGGGGCGGTGGGACGGCGTGCGCCGGGGCGTGCGATTCGCACATGACGCCGTACACCGGAGAGGTGACAGCGACGACTGTCACCCCGCCCCGCCGCCGTGAGAGCTTCCTCCCATACCGCACCGGAACCGAGCGAGGGAGCACGGGTGAACCCTGAGTACGCCGCGTACTGCCAAGCGGACCGCGACTTCTACGACGCGCCGCACCGCTCCCCGGGCGGTGCCGCCGCCGCCGAGGACTCGCTGTACGCCGCTGCTCGCACCCCGGCCCCCGACGGCTGGGAGACCTCTCGCCGAGGCGACTGGCTCTCGTACACGCCGCTGGGCCTCACCCTCCCCCAGCAGGGCTGGAAGATCCACGTCTCGGCGGGCCTCGACAACGCCGAATCGATCCTGCGGCGCGTGCTCGACCACTGCCTCGCCCGGCGCATCCCGCTGAAGTTCGTCCCCGCCCCCACGCTCCTGCTGCTCCGCAACGCCAAGTACGCGGACCGCGCCGGCAGCGGCAAGTTCATCACGGTCTACCCGCACTCCGAGGAGATGTTCCCCGAGCTCTGCGCCGACCTGGTCGCGCTGCTCGAGGGCGAGCACGGCCCGTACATCCTCAGCGATCTGCGCTGCGGCGACGGACCGGTGCACGTACGGTACGGGGCCTTCGCCTCACGCTTCTGCACCGGCCCGGACGGACGGCTCGTCCCCGCCATCGCGGACCCGACGGGCGCCCTCGTGCCCGACCCGCGCGGCCCCTCGCTGAACATCCCCGACTGGGTGACGCCCCCCGAGATCCTCCGCCCCCATCTGGAGGCCCGCCGGTCCGTCGGCCTCAGCGACATGCCGTACGAGATCCAGGGCGCGCTCCACTTCTCCAACGGCGGCGGCGTCTACCGGGCCCGCGACACCCGCACCGGAGAGGACGTCGTCCTCAAGGAGGCCCGGCCGCACGCCGGCCTCGCCGCCGACGGGGCCGACGCCGTCGCCCGGCTGGAGCGCGAGCGCACCGCGCTCGAACAGCTCGCCGGACTCGACTGCGTACCCCGCGTCCTCGGGACCTTCGAGGTCGGCGAACACCACTTCCTGGTGCTGGAGCACATCCCCGGCACCACCCTCAACACCGTCTTCGCCCGCCGCTTCCCCCTCTCCTCCTCCGCCCCCGACGCCGCACGGCTCGCCGAGCACGCCGAGTGGGCCCGCCACATGTACGCCGAGGTGGAGCGCGCGGTGCACGCCGTGCACGAACGCGGCATCGTCATCAGCGATCTGCACATGAGCAATGTCATGGTCTCCCCCGACGAGTCGCGAATCGTGCTGCTGGACTTCGAGGCCGCCTTCCCGGCCGCCGAGGACCGCCGCCAGGTCGTCGCCAACCCGGCCTTCGTCGCCCCGCGCGACCGCCGGGGCGCCGACATCGACCGCTACGCCCTCGCCTGTCTGCGCCTGGCCCTGCTGCTCCCGCTGACCACGCTCCTCTACATCGACCGAGCGGCCGCGACCCGGCTGGCCCGGGACATCGCCCGCGTCTTCCCGGTGACGGAGGAGGAGCTGCGCCCGGCGGTGACCGAGATCCTCCGCGACATCCCCGACGGCACACGCGACCCCGACGGCACGGACAGCGCGGACGCCACGGACAGCGCGGACGGCGCAGACCGCACGGACGGCCGCCGCCCGCCCGCCACCGCCGCCCCGCGTGCCGCCGCCGACCCCGGACAGGACCCGCCCGAGCCGTCCCGGTGGCCGCTCAGCCGCGACTCCATGGCCCGCGCCATCGCCGCCTCCCTCACCCCCGAGCGCGACGACCGCTGCTTCCCGGGAGACATCGCCCAGTTCGCCTCCCCGGCCGGCGGCCAGTCCTTCGGCCACGGCGCGGCCGGAGTGCTCTACGCCCTCCACGCGACCGGCGCGCCCCCCTGCCCCGAAGCCGTCGAATGGCTCCTGACCAAGGTCAAGGAACCCGCCTCCGGCACCCCCACCGGCTTCTACGACGGCCTCGCCGGAATCGCCTGGACCCTGAATCTCCTGGGCCACACCGACCGGGCCGCCGAACTCGCCCAGCTGGTCGCCCGGCAGCCGCTCGACGGCCTCACCTCCGATCTGCACGGCGGCCACGCGGGCATCGCCCTCGCCCTCGACGATCTCGCCGCGTCCGCCGACGGCGCCGAGGCCACCGCGCTGCGCCGGGCCGCCGACCGCTGCACCGCCCTCGCGGCCCGCGCCCTCGTCTCCGGCCCGCCGTCCTCCCGCACCGGGCTGCTGCACGGCGCCACCGGACTCGCGCTCCTGTTCGTACGCCGCTACGAGACCACCGGCGACCCCGCCTTCCTCGACCTCGCCGCCACCGGGCTCCAGCGCGATCTGGCCCGCTGCCGCACCGGCGCGGAGGGCGCGCTCCTGGTCGTCGAGAACAAACGGACCATGCCCTACCTCGGCGCCGGCAGCGCCGGACTGGCGATGGTGCTGGACGACTATCTGGCCCACCGCGAGGACGCGGCCCTCGCCTCCGCGCGCGAGGCGATCCAGCCCGGCCTCCGCTCGGCCTTCTACATCCAGCCGGGACTCTTCCGGGGGGTGGCCGGGCTGATCCTCCAGCTCGCCCGAACCCCCTTCGGCGACCCCGGCGAACGACGGCGCGTCATCGACCGCCACACCGAACTCCTCGGCCGACAGGCCACCCCCTACGCGGGTGAACTGGCCTTCCCCGGAGAGCAGCTGATGCGCCGGTCCATGGACCTGGCCACCGGCACCGCCGGATGTCTGCTCGCCCTCGGCGGCGTGCGACGGCCCGACCGGGCCGCGCTGCCGTTCCTCTCGCCCCGCGAGAGCCCCCAGACCCGGCCCCAGCCAGGGGCCGTGCACCAATGAGGAAAACCGTCCCCAAGGAAGGAATTCATCATGGCTCTTCTCGACCTTCAGGCTCTGGAGACCCCCGCCGAGGAAGCGTTCGGCGACGTGGAAGGCGGCTCACAGATCAGCCTGCTCATCTGTGAGCACAGCTCGCTGAGCGTCGTCGCCTGCACCCCGTGACGCCGCGCCGGGGGGCGGGACGGTGAACAACCGCACCGGCCCGCCCCCCGGCCCCCGGCCGGTCCCGTGGCCACTCGGCCCGGGACCGGTCGTGCTGTCCGGCGCCCGGCCGACCCCGGAGGGATCGTGAGTGTGACGAGCAGCCGTCCGTCGGCGAAGTCCTCCCCGCCGCGGGCGCGCGCCCCCCGGCCGCCGGGCGCCGGGCGGCTCTCCCTCGCCGTCGTCGTCCTCTGCTCCACCGGCTCGGCCCTCGCCGCCCTCGCCCTGCCCGCCGCCCTCGGCGTCACCCTGGACGAACTGATCTCCACCCGCCGCGTCCCCCGGTCCGGCCTGCTGCTCTGCGCCGCGCTCACCGCCGCCGAAGTCGTCCTGGACGCGATCGTCGCCCTCGTCGGCGGCACCACCACCGCCCGGCTCACCGCCCGGCTGCGCACCCGCGTCCTGGAGCGCCTGATCCGCGCCGAGCCGCGCCACGGCGCCGAGACCGCCCCCGGCGACCTCACCACCCGGCTCACCGCCAACGCCGCCGAGGCCGCCGCCGTGCCCGTCACCGCCGCCAACGCCGCCGCCGTCGTCCTGCTCCCGCTCGGCGCGGCGGCCGCGCTCCTGGCCGTCGACCCGTGGTCCGCCCTCGCCCTGCTCCTCGGAGCCCCCGCCTTCGTCCTGCTGCTGCGCGCCCTCATCCGCCGCACCGCCGACGTCTCCGCCGACTACCAGCGCGAACAGGCCCTGATCGCCACCCGGCTGACCGAGACGCTGGACGGGATCGACACCGTACGGGCGGCCCACACCGCCACCCGCGAGCACGCCCGGATCACCGCCCCGCTCACCGCGCTCGCCGTCCACGGACACCGCGTCTGGGAGATCCAGGGCCGGGCCGTCGGGGGCAGCGCGGTGCTGCTGCCCCTGCTCACCATTCTGGTGCTGGCCGTCGCCGGGCTGCGGATGTCGTCCGGCGCGATCAGCGTGGGCGACCTCTTCGCCGTCTCCCGCTACGCCGTCCTCGCGGTGGGGCTCGGCGCGCTGACCGGCGCGCTCGCCGCGATCTCCCGGGGCCGCACGGCCGCCCGCCGCCTCCAGCCCCTGCTGGACCTCCCGCCCGTGCCCCACCGCTCCCTCGCCCTGCCGCCCGGCGGACCGGGCACGGTCGAGCTGCGCGGCGTCGGCGTCGTACGGGACGGGCGCCAGGTGCTGCGCGAGGTCAGCCTCACCGTGCCCGGCGGCGCCTCGATCGCGGTCGTCGGACGCTCGGGCTCGGGGAAGTCGACGCTGGCGGCCGTGGCGGGCCGGCTCACCGACCCCGACTCCGGGACCGTCACCCTGGACGGAGTGCCGCTGGACGGCGTCGACCCGGTACGGCTGCGGGACGAGGTGGCCTACGCGTTCGCCCGGCCCGCGCTGCTCGGCGACACGGTCGGGGACACCATCGCCCTCGGCGCGAGCACCCCCCCGCCCGACCGGGTGCGGGCGGCCGCCGAGGCTGCCTCCGCCGACGGGTTCGTCGCCCTGCTCCCGCTCGGCTACCGCACCCCGCTGGAGCGCGCCCCGCTCTCCGGCGGCGAGTGCCAGCGCCTCGGTCTGGCCCGGGCGTTCGCCCACGCCGGCCGGCTGCTGATCCTCGATGACGCCACCTCCAGCCTCGACACCGTCACCGAGGCCCAGGTCCAGCGGGCGCTGGCCCGCCGCGCCGGAGCCGGCACCCGGATCGTCGTCGCCCACCGCGTCTCCTCGGCCGCCGAGGCCGACCGCGTGGTGTGGCTGGAGGACGGCGCGGTCCGCGCCGTCGGCCGTCACCACGACCTCTGGTCCGATCCCTCCTACCGCGCCGTCTTCCACCCGCCGGACGACACCGGGTCGCCGCGGGACGTGCGGGACGAGCCGGATGAGAACGATGCGAACGGCACGGGCGGTACGGAACACCCGGCCGCCCCCGGGCCCTCCCCGCGCCCGGACGGGAGCCCCGCGTGACCGCCGAACCCGCGCCCGCGCCCGCCGCCGCCCCGGCCCCCGGCGACCGGACCCCGCCGCCCGGCCCGCGACCCGCGCCCGCCCCCGTACCCCCGCCGTCCGAACCGGCGGCGGAGCCGAGGACCGCGTTCGGACGCGTCGTACGGGAGGGACGGCCGTTTCTCCGCGCCCGCCGGGGCGTGATGCTGCGGCTGGGCGGCTGGTCGCTGCTGGAGTTCGCGCAGACCTTCCTCGGGGGGTTCGCCATCGCCCGCGCGATCGACCGGGGCTTCCTGGCCGGTTCGGCGGCCACCGGACTGCTCTGGCTCGCGGTGGCCGCCGTCGCCACCCTCCCCGCCGCCCTCGCCACCCGAGGCGTCTTCGGCCGGCTCGCGGATCTGGTCGAGCCGGTCCGCGACGGACTCGTGCGCCGGGCCGCCGCCCGCGCGATCGGCGCCGCGCTCGCCGGGCCCGCCGCCGCCTCCTCCCGCTCGGTCTCCCAGGTCACCCACCAGAGCGAGATCGCCCGCGACGGCTGGGCCGGACTCGTGCTCTCCCTGCGCTCCTTCGTCTTCACCGCCGCCGGGGCGCTCGCCGGAATGGCGGTCCTCTCCCCCCGGCTGCTGCTCGTGGTCCTGCCCCCGCTCCTGCTGGGCCTCGGGCTCTTCCTCGCCACGCTCTTCCCCATGGCCGCCCGCCAGCGCGCCTACCTCGGCGCCGACGAGGCGTTCGCCGCCCACGCCGGGCAGACCGCCGCCGCGCTCCGCGACATCGCGGCGGCGGGCGCGGCCGCCGGCACCGTCGCCCGCGCCGAACGGCTCGTCGGCGAACAGGCCGCGCAGGCCCGCGCCCTGGCCCGGTGGGCCGCCGTACGGGTCCTCGCGCTCGCCGTCTGCGGACGGGTGCCGCCGCTCCTCCTGCTGCTCGCCGCGCCCTGGCTGATGCGGCACGGGCTGACCAGCGGCGCGCTGGTGGGGGCGTTCACCTATCTGACGTACTCGCTCGCCCCGGCCCTGCACGCCCTGCTGAGCATGCTCGGCACCGCCGGCGGCCGGCTCGTCGTCGTCCTCGACCGCTTCACCGGCCCCGCCCCGCTCCCGCCCCCGCCCTCCGCCCACCCCGAGCACCGCCCGGAGCACCGCCCGGAGCACCTCCCCGAGCCCTCAGAGCACCGCCCCGAGCCTCGCGGGCGCGGGCGGTCCGGCCCCGGTCCCGCCGGACGCGCCGGTCACCCCACCGCCGAACTGCGCGGCGTCGCCTTCGCCTACGGGCCCGAGGCCCGGCCGGTGTTCGAGGGGCTCGATCTGCGGCTGGAGGCGGGCGGCCGGCTCGCCGTGGTCGGACCGAGCGGGAGCGGGAAGTCGACCCTGGCGGCCGTCCTCGCCGGCGTGGCCGCGCCGACGGCGGGCGAGGTCCGCTGGCTGGGGCGGCCCGCCGCCGGGCAGGAGCCGACCTCCGTACGCACCCTCCTGCCCCAGCGGGCGTATGTCTTCAGCGGCACCCTCCGCGACAACCTCCGCTATCTCCGGCCCGCTGCACGGGACCTCGAAGTGGCCGCCGCCGTCGAGGCGGTCGGCCTCCAGCGGCTGACGGAACGGCTCGGCGGACCGGACGCCCCGCTGGACCCGGGCCGGCTCACCCTGGGCGAGCGCCAGCTCATCGCGCTGGGCAGGGCCCACCTCACCACCGCGCCGCTGCTCATCCTGGACGAGGCGACCAGCCATCTGGACCCGGCCGCCGAGGCCCTCGCCGAACGCGCGCTCGCCGAGCGGGCGGGGACGCTGGTGGTCATCGCCCACCGGCTGACGTCGGCGGCGCGCGCCGAACGCGTCCTGGTGATGGACGGTACGCGGACGGAGACCGGCACCCCGTCCGAACTGCTCGCCGGGTCCGCGCTCTACCGCGATCTGGCCGGCCACTGGGCCGGTGCCCCGCGCTGACGGCCCCGGGGCGGCTAGGGTCTTTCTTTTGGATCAGGCCGGATCAGGGAGCGGGGCCTGGTGCCGTGCATCGCAAGGCGGAGGAATGAGTCCATGCGGTGGGGGTACCTCCCGCGCCGCCAGGCGCAGGGGGCCATCGGCGATTGACGACAACGCGGCGAGGTGCGGTGCCAGGGCACGCGAGCCCGGCAAGATCCGAAAGAGAGGCCCTAGAGCCAGCCGAACTCCCGGGAGAGGCGGATCGCGTCGAGGCGGTTCCGCGCCCCCGTCTTGCGGATCGCCGCGGCCAGATAGTTCCGTACGGTCCCGCTGGCCAGATGCAGTGCGCTGGCTATCGACGACACGGATTCCCCCTCCGCCGCGAGAGCCAGCACTCGTAACTCGCGAGGCGACAGCGGCACATCGCTCGCCTGGAGCAGACCGAAGGCGAGCGACTGATCGATGTGACGGCCCCCGGCCGCGACCTTCCGCACCACTTCGCTCAGATTGTCCACCGGGCCGAACTTGTCGATGTAGCCCCTGGCCCCGGCGTCGGAGGCTCTGCGCAGATCTCCCGCCCGGTCGCCGCGCGCGAGCACCACCAGGGCGGTGCCGGCCGGATGCCGTAACGACTCGATGTACGAGAGGACTTCCGCGGAATCCGGACAGTCGAGGTCGGTGACCAGTATGTCCGCCGCGCTCTCCGCCATCGCGGAGCGCACCCCGCCCTTGTCCGTGGTGCGCACATGGAGGCCCTGATCCCTGCCGAGCAGGCACGCCAACGAGGCGCGCCACAGAGCCACCGCGTGTACCAAGAGAACCGATGTCATGGGCTGCTCCTCAACTCTCTCTCACTTGCTGTCTTCACGACTTCTCTCAGGGGGCGCATGGTTCGAGTTGGTTCTGCGCGCAACTACCACTAGTTCACCGCAGACGACGTGCGTATCACTGACGAACTGCCTAATACCCGCGACGGGCGGACGCTCGGGGGGCGTGGGAGCGCACGCGGTGACCATCGGTGTGCCCCAGTTGACCAAGCTCCGCGCCCGCGCGCGGGTTTGAGCGGGGGAGCGCTCGGTGCCGCGGACGGGACGGCCGCGCCGGAGGTACGGCCGGGGATCTCCTTCCCTGCGTCCGGGGAACCAGTCGCGTCCCGGCCGGACCCGTCCGAAGGTTGTCCCCGGACGGGTCCGGGAACGCGGCCCGGGGCGGGCTCGCGCGGACCGGGCGGGGCTTCCGTTCGCCCCCCGGGTCAGACGAAGTTGACCTCGGCGCGGCGCAGCAGCGGATCGTCCACCATGCTCCACAGGGGTACCGCGTAGTTGCCCACGCCGTACCGGCCGCCGAAGTGGAGTCCGAGGACCCGGTGGTCGGTCAGGTCGATGACCGGGGAGCCGCTGTTGCCGCCCAGGGTCGAGCAGTCGTGCGTCAGCACGGACCGCTCGGGGACCAGTTCGGTCGCCGTGCCCGGCTGGAGCCGTTTGACGTTGTACACGTCCATGAAGATGCGGCTCATCGCGGCGGGCTCGTTGCGGCGGCCGTCGTACGCGGGGTAGCCGACGCAGTACACCGGGCGGCCCGGCAGATCGGCCGGGGCGTCCGCGGCGACGGCGAGCGCGGTCGGCGTCGGTTCGCCGGAGCCGGCCGGGGCGATCCTGAGCAGGGCCAGATCGGCGTCCGGGTGGATGCCGAGGATGTCGGTGACCTCGTACGCCCCGGCGGTTCCCGGCGGGGGCGGGCCGTCGTACTTCTCGGCGGTGTTCAGCCCGGCCCCCATGCCCTGCCGGAAGATCCAGCCCGCGTCCCGCTCACGGGCGAACTCCACGGCGACATGGCGGTTGGTCATCACCACGTCGGGGCCGACGGCGAAGGCGGTGCCGAGCCAGTCCAGTCCGGCGTGGCCGGAGACGACGACGCGGCCGACCCGGGCGATCGAGGCGCGGATCGCCTCGCGGTGGCCGTCGAGCACCGCCCAGTCGCCCTCCTGCGGGGGGAAGTCCTGGTTCTCGACCAGGAGCGCGGGTCTGCCCTCCAGCAGGACGATGGCCTCCATGCCGAAGGACTCGTCCTCGCCGATCTCGTCGCCCCGGCCCTCGGCCAGCTTCTCCAGTCCCGCCGCCCCGGCGAGCAGCACCCGGTCCCGCTCCTGCCGGGCGGCGCGTTCGTCGGCGGCCCGTTCGGCGGACGCCCGCTCGCCGGGGGCGTGGCCGCCCGGCGGCTCGGCCGTGGACTCGGGCAGCTCCTCCAGTCGGTCGCGGACCCGCCGCGCGACCTCGCGCGGATCGCTGAAGATCTGTTCGGGGCCGGTGGCCACCGGTGATCCGGTGCGCTCGCCCATGGCGTACTCCTCAGTCGCGTGGTGCCTCAGTCGTGCTGTGCCGCGTCGATCTCGGCGCGGACGTCCGGACTCTTCGTCTCCAGATCGCGCATGACCTGGCTGATCTGGGTGCCGACATTGACGAACGCGGTCGTGCGGCCCTGGAAGGTCACGTCCTCCACCCGGCGGGCGCCCCGGTGCAGCGCGACCACCCGCCAGTCGTCGTCGAGGACGGGGGAGCCGGAGGACCCTCCCCGGGTGTCGGTGAAGTAGCGCACATCGCGTTCGTCCGCCGCGTAGACCAGGTTGTTGCGCAGGGCGACCCGCTTGGGCCGGCCGCCGGGGTGCTGGATGATGTTGACGGCGACCGTCTCGCCGTCGGCGACGGTCAGCGGCTCCCGCGCGAGCCGGAGCGCCGGGCGGCCGGGGTCGGCGGCCAGCCGCAGGATCGCGTAGTCGAGATCGGCGTCGGCGGCGACCAGTTCGGCGGCCGGGGCGTCCCCGGCCGTCCCGGCCCCCTCGGCCTCCGCCGCCTCCGCGGCTTCTTCGTCGGAGCACTCGAAGTCGAACCGGGCCCGGGTGTGCCGGGCCTGGAGCGCCAGATCCGCCGGGTCGGCCCGCGGCCGGCGCCCGTCCGTCGCGGAACGGGCGTTGACCACGTGGTGGTTGGTGACCAGGAGGGTCGGCGCGATGAGCCAGCCCGTGCCCGCGTGCGGGAAGCCGTTCGGCGTGAGCGGCGCGCCGTCCCGGTACGGGGGGACCTTGAGGCGCGCGACCGACAGACCGGCCGTGTCGCCGCCGCGCAGGAAGCCGAAGGGGACGGTGTCGTCGCGGTGGACGATCTCCTCCTTGATCTCCCGGCCGGGGGCGAACGCCGCCACGTCGGGCTCGCCGCCCGCCGTGCGCGCCACATCGTCGAGGGCGCGCTGCAACAGCGAGAGCGGATCCGCCGCGGTGGTCTGGGCGATCGCGTTGCGCAGCCAGATCTCCAGCGGCACCGAGCCGTCCACGAGCCGCTCGACCCGGTTCATCTCATTGAGGTCGGAGTGCAGCTGCCGTCCGGGGGCCGGGATCATCGGCAGGGTGCCCCGGTATCTCGGCATGATCCCGTCGAGGAGCAGCGGCCGGACCATGGGGTCGGCGAGCCCGGTCTCCAGGGCGGCGTCCCGGATCCGGAGGATCGTCTCGGGCGGCAGATAGGCGGTCATGGCCCCGCCGGTCCGGGCCGCACCAGCCCGGTCCCGTCCTTTCCGCGATCCGGTCGCGCGACCCGGGGCCCGGGGGGCCGGGGGGCCGCGCCGGGGGCCCGTTCGGGCGGCGGCGCGGCGGGCCGGAGGCGTCCGTCGGTGCCCGCGCCCATGGCGGCGGCCACCGCCGAGGTGATCTCCCCGCTGCGGTCGGGCACCGCCAGCAGCCGCCGGGCGACGGTGTCGAGGGCGCCCCGGTCGCGGGCGAGCCGCAGAATGCCGGTGGTGCTGGAGGGGCCCGTTCCGTGCTGCGGCCGGGCGGGTCCCGCCGCGTCCCGCAGAATCCCCATGAGCGGGCCGAGGAGCGTCGGCTGCCGGCTGGCGGCGCCCTGGATCGCGGCGCCGAGGGTCTCCAGCGCCTCGTCGTCGGACGGCAGCCCCACGACCTCCACCGCGTGTTCGAGCGCGTCGGGGTCGCGCGCGTACACCTGCGAGGCCACGGCCCGCACCAGCGCGGGCTGGTCCGCGAGGACGGCGTCGGGCACCAGCCGCAGCTTGTCGGCGAGCCGGCCCGCGGCGTCCGTCCCGGAGCCCTCGGGGGTCTCCGCGCCGTGGGTGGTTCCGGCGGTCCCGGCGTTTGCGGTGCTTTCGGTGCTTTCGGTGCTTCCCGGGGGCCCGGAGCGGGCGGCGAGCCGGGCCCGGGCCAGCAGCGCGCCCATCGCCTCCAGATCCTGTCCGAGGCCGACGGCGATGTCCTCCGCCCGCCGGAGATCGCCGTCCGCGCCCGCGAGGTCGCCCGCGTCCTCCGCCAGCCGGGCGGAGAGCAGCAGCAGTTCGAGCCGGCGCCCGGCGCAGCCCGCGCTCTCCGCCGCGACGACCGCGTCGGACACCGTGCGGCGGGCCTCCCCGCTCCGCCCGAGCCGGTTCAGCGTCTCCGCCAGCAGGGCGTGCAGGGGGCCGCAGGGCTGCCAGGGCCGCCGCTCCCCGAGCCGGACGAGGGCCGCCTCGGCGAAGCCCTGGGCGAGCAGGTCCTCGATCTCGCGGGCGGCGATCCGCTCCCAGTCCTCCTGGTCGGCGCCGGTCATGACCTGGCGGGGGGCGTCGCCGCCGAGCCGTGCGGTGAGCAGCCCGGCGGCCCGGTGCGGCAGGTCCCGTTCCGCGCCGCTCAGCAGCCGGTCCACGCCGGGCAGCCAGCGCTTCTCCACGTCCCGGGGGTTCTGGTCGAGCCGGAGCCGGTGGTAGATCTCCTCCGCGCGCGCGTCGAGCCCCTCGCGGGCGGCGTAGTAGGCGACCGCGCGGCGCTCCACGGCGCGCATCGCCTCCGTGCGGTCGCCGCCCGGCAGCCGGAGCATGATGGCGCGGATGTCGCCCCGGTGCCGTACGGCGCCGGGACCGGCCGGCTCCATCAGATCGAGCCGGGACAGCTCGTCGAAGAGCCGCCGGGCCCGGGCCGTGCTCTCCACCCGCAGCCCGCAGGGCTCCGCCAGCACCTCCTTGATGATCTCGGGGGTGATGATCCGCAGCACCAGGCCCGGACGGGCGAGCCGGCGGACGTCCCGGTCGGCGATGTGGTGCAGGACGCGGTCGTACAGAATGCCCTGGACCAGCATCCGGTCCACCTCCCGGAAGAAGGCGTCCCGGCGGGCGGGCAGACTGCGGATCAGCTCGGCGGCCCCGTCCGCCTCCCCGCCGGCGAGGACGGCCGCCCGGGCGGCGAGTCTCAGGCTGAGCGGATGGCCGCCGACCCGGTCCGCGAGCACCCGGGCGACCTCGGGGTCGCGTACCCCCGAGGAGGTGAGCAGGGCGACGGCGGCGGGCTGGTCGAGTTCGGTCAGCTCGATCTCGCGGGAGGTCCGGACGCGCATGGGGTGTTCGACGCGGGCGCGCCCGGAGACGACCACCCGCAGCCGGGGGCAGACGGTCTGGAGCGAGAGGAACATCGCCCAGAGCCGGCCGAGCACCGGCGACCCTCGGTACTGGATCTCCTCGAAGGAGTCGACGACCACCAGGAACGGAGCGTCGGCCTGGCCCGCCTCCCCGGTGGCGCGCAGCAGCACCTCGGCGGTCCGCCGGATCAGCCCGGTCTCCCGCTCGGTCGCCAGCAGCTGGAACTCCTGCGACGAACCGCGCCCCAGCAGCGACCGGGTGGTCGCCAGCCGGTGCAGCTGGGTGACCCGCTCCTCGCCCTCGCGCTGGCTGCGGGCCGTCCGCCGGCACTCGTCCACCAGGGCGGTCAGCTCCTCCTGGTGGGCGGGGTACTGGATGCCGAGCTGCCGTGCCATCTCGGCGACCAGGGTGACCGGTTCGCGGATCGAGAGGGTGGGCCGCTCGAAGTCGATGTACGCGAAGGGGAAGCCGGGGTCCCGGTCCCCGATGCTGTCCAGGAGGAACTTGGCGACCAGGGTGCTCTTGCCCATGCCGCCGGGGCCGTGGATCACCAGCGGCGGGGCCGGCCCGCTCGCGCCGCCCGGGCTCCCCGGGCCGTCCTCGCCGTGCACATGGCGGCGCACCTCGGCGAGTTCGCGGGCGCGTCCCTGGAAGGGGCGGCGTACGAGCCGCTCCAGGGGCTGGAGCAGTCTGGCCCGCTCCAGGGCGTGCTGGAGGGCGGCCGGGTCGGGCAGTCCGCCGACGCCGGGCACCCGGGAGAGCCACAGCACCGCCGTGAGGGTGTCGGTCAGTTCACGCGGGCTCAGCCCCGTCGCGGGCGGCCGCTCGCCGTCGAGCAGGGAGAGACAGATCCGCTCGGGCCCGGGACCGTCCCGGACCGCGCCGAGATTGCGCTCCAGCGACCGCCGGGCGGCCCCGGGCCCGGCCAGATTCCGCAGCGTCGTCTCGCGCACCTCGGCCTTGAGGGTCCAGACGGCCCGGTCCTCCATGCCGACGGTGGTGCAGTCGTCCAGCAGTTCGAGGACCGCGCCGCCGCCGGGGCGCTCCTCGCCCTCCCGCGTCAGCAGCATCGGGTCGAAGCGGGTGAGCAGACAGGCCGCCTCCCGATAGCCCCTGCGGGCGTCCGGCACGGCGGCGGCCGGGGCCTCGTCGGCGCGCAGCTCCCGGCGGAGCCGTTCGGCGAAGTCCCTGATCCGGTCGGAGTGCCGGTCAGAGCGTCCGGTAGACACGGACCGCCCCCTCCGTCGCCGAGCAGAGCCTGCGCATGTACCCCTCGCCGCCGTCCGGGGTCCCGACCGCCCGCAGCACCTCCTCGACGGCCGCGTCCACGAGGGCGGCGAGGGTGTCCTCCTCGGGCCGGCCGGGGTCGAGGAAGGAGGGGGGCGACTCGTGGAAGTACCCGTCGAAGAAGGCCCGCAGATCGTCGGGTCCGGCGACCTCGGCCGTATCCCTCAGCAGGCTTCCTCGCAGGTCGTACGGGAGTTGGCGCATCTCGGAGCCATAGCCGAGGAGCACCAGCCGGGGGGCCTCGGGGCCGCGTACGGCGGTGTGCTCGTAGATGGCGAGGGCGAGTTGGCCGATGAAGTCCCAGACGTCCGAGCCGGGGTCGAGCCGGTCGCACTCGTCCAGGACCAGCCAGAGCCGCTCGTCCATCGCGGTCGCCCTGCCGACCACCCAGTGCACGGCGTCGTCGATCGACGGCAGGAGGTCGTTCAGCTCGGTGGGGTTGAGCGGCGCGGCCCCCGCGCGCGGATCGGCGACGAAGTCCGCGAGCCGCCGGACGACCTGCTCGGCGGTGGAGGCCCGGCACAGGGTGACGCGCGCCGGCCGGAAGCCGTGGTGCTGGCCTATGTGACGGATGAGGCTGTACGTGTACGACCTGCCGCTGCCGGGTTCGCCGTCGACCAGCAGCACCGACTTCTCGGGGTCGTCGACGAAGCGGCGCAGCGTCTCCCGCAGCCGGCGGCGGTCGATGAAGACCTCGGCGCCGTTCTTCAGGACCCGGGTCTGGAAGTTGTCCCGGGAGAGATGCGCCCGTCGGTCCTCGCGGAGCCGGCTCCGGAACTCCTCGGCCTTGACCGTCTCCGGCAGCACCGCGAGCCGGTCCTCGGCGACGAGGACCTCCACGAGCCGCAGCTGCCGGTCGATGTCCTTGCGTGAGGCCGCCACCAGGGCGCGGGCGTTCTCGGAGGCCACGGCCGTCAGCCGGAGGGCCGCGACGAACTCCGCCGGGAATCCGCACATGACCAGCCGGCTGTGCGGATCGGTGGTGTCAAGGAGGTACTCTCGCGCCCAGAGGGTGACGAGGTCCCACTCCGTTTCGGCCAATGGCATGCCGCACCCAACTCCCACTCCTCATGATTCCACCCGGCTCATTCCTCCGCAATTCCCGCCGTCAGCGCCCGGATCGGTTCCCCGACTCGTCGATTCTTCAAATACTCGACGATTCCATGGTGGTTTCCGCTGGAATTGGTCACCAGGAGATCCGTGATCCGTTCCACCGGCCGGAAATCGGGCCGCAGGGTGTGGTCCAGGGCCACCAGGTCCCGCAGGTCCGAGGCGTTGCGCCAGGACCGCACGCACGCGGGGACGGCGGGCGGCCCCGCCAGCAGCTCCTGGAACTCGGTGACCGCGAGCGGCGAGCCCACCGTGCAGAACAGCTCGACCTCGCTCTCCCGCCCGGCCAGCACCTCGTAGGCGATCACGGAGCCGAGGCTGTGCCCGACGACGGCGACCCGGGAGCCCTCCAGGCCCTGGAGCGCCTCGCGGACCACCGCGCGCATCGCCTCGCCCACGCCGCCGAAGAAGTAGGCGTGGACATCCTTGAAGGTGCGCTCGACCAGCAGCCGGAAGACGGTTCTGCGGACCGGTCCCGGCAGCGGGAGCGCCTCTTGGCCGCACTCCGCCGGTCTGCCCTCGGCACGGGCCGGTGCGTCTTCCGCCCCGGCAGGTCCGCCCTTCACGCCGGCCGGGGCGTCCCCGCCCGCCGGGTGGCTCGCGGGAGCCGAGGCGTCCGCGAGGACCGGGGTGTCCGTGAGGGCCGGGGTGTCCGTGAGGGCCGGGACGTCCGCCCCGGCCAGGGTGTCCGCGAGGAAGGTCATCTCCCGGAGCCAGCCGCCGAGCGCGCCGTCGGCGCCCTCCGGCCCGGCCGGATCCGCGCCGCCGCCCGCGTCCCGGCCCTCCGGGGGAATTCCCCCGGCCGCGTTCCGTGCGCGCGCCTCGCCGAGAACGCGCGCGATGAAAGCGTCGGCGGATTCGGCACGGCCGGGAGCGGGAATTCCCTCGTCGATTTCCGGGCCGTCCGCCGGGAATTCCGGGGAGCCGTCCGGCAGCGGCGCCGGATGCCGGAGCGGGGCCCAGTACGCCATCCGGGAGACCTCGGCCATGTCCCTTCCGAACAGCGCCGTGTCCCACTGCCGCTTCAGCGATTCGGCGCGGATCTTGTTCCCGATGCCGTGCACATAGACGACCCTGGGCTGCATCGCGCCTCCCGACACGGCACTCACGCCGGTCACTGCCAGTATCGGCCGACCGCGGGACCGCCGCCATTCGGGCCCGGAGCGGGGCGGAGCCGTGACGCGCCGCCCGTACCGGGAGCGCGGGCCGGGCGGCGGCGGACCGGGGGACGCTCCCGGCTCGCGGCGGTCCCGTGCCGGGAGCGCCGAGGGGCGGGACCGTTCAGGCGGTTGGCCCCGGCTCGGGATTGAGACCGCCGGGGCCCATGGAACGCATCCCTGCGAGCACCCCTTCCAGCACAGGAGCCCCCATGGCCACCGGCCTCTCCCTCCACATCGGACTGAACACCGTCGACCCGGCCAAGTACGGCGGCTGGGACGGCCGGCTCGTCGCCTGCGAGAACGACGCCCACGACCTGGCCCGGATCGCGGGCGACGCCGGATTCGAGACCTCGGTCGTGCTCACCGCCGACGGCACCGTCAAGAACATCACCTCGGAGCTGCGCAAGGCCGCCGAACGCCTGGTGCGCGACGACATCCTGCTGTTCACCTACTCGGGCCACGGCGGCCAGGTGCCCGACACCACCGGCCCGGACGACGAACCCGACCGCCGCGACGAGACCCTCGTCCTCTACGACCGGGAGTTCCTCGACGACGAACTCCGCCGGGAGTTCGCCCGCTTCGCCGACGGCGTGCGGATCCTGGTGTTCCTCGACTCCTGCCACAGCGGCAGCGCCGTCGAACTCGCCCCCGGCGCCGGAGCCGCGGTGCGGGCCATGCCCGACGACAAACAGCGGGAGATCTACGAACGGGACCGCGACTTCTTCCAGGGCCTCCAGCGGCGGCTCCGCGAGGACAGGGGCCGCGAGGAGCCCGCGAGCGCGCTGCTGATCTCCGCCTGCCAGGACGATCAGACCGCCTCCGACGGACCGGTCAACGGACTCTTCACGGAGACCCTGCTCAAGGTCTGGAACCACGGCGCGTTCACCGAGGACTACCGCACCTTCCACGAGGACATCGTGAACCGCATGCCGAGGAACCAGACCCCGAATCTGTACCTCCTCGGCAGCCCGGGCGAGGACTTCCTCGCCCAGCGGCCGTTCACCGTCTGACCGGCCCGCCGACGCCGACGCCCCCTCACGGCCCGGCCCGCCGCCGGGGGGATCGCCTGCGCCGGACGGCCGATCGCGGCCCGATCGAGGACAGGAACCGTCCGCGATCCTCCGTACCGTGCACACCATGGCAACCACGACCACCCCTCCCGTGCTCGGCCCCCGCGCCCTCGGCCGGGCCACCCTCGCCCGGCAGCTGCTGCTGCGCCGGACGCCCCGGAGCGAGCTGTCCGTCAAGGGAGCGGTGGAGCATCTCGTCGGACTCCAGGCGCAGAACGTCACACCCCCGTACCACGCCCTCGCCGCCCGGCTCGCGGACTTCGACCCCGGTGAGCTGTCCGCGCTGATGGCCTCCCGCGACGTCGCCCGCCTCGTCACCCTGCGCTCCACCCTCCACACCCACTCGGCCGACGACTGCCTCGCCCTGCGCCCGCTGCTCCAGCCGGGCGCGCCCGACCGCGAGCTGCGCGCCTTCCGCTCCGGGCTCACCGGCGTCGACCTCGACAGGCTGCGCGTTCGCGCCCGGGAGCTGGTCGAGGCGGAGCCGAGGACGATGAAGCAGCTCCGCGAGGAGCTGGGCGCCGCATGGCCGCACGCCGACCCGTTCGCGCTCTCCGTGGCCGCGCGCTGTGTGCTCCCGCTGGTGCAGATCACCCCGCGCGGACTGTGGGGCCGGAGCGGACAGGTCGCCCTCACCACCGCCGAGCACTGGTTCGGCCGCCCCGCCGGGCCCGCCGCCGCGCCGGAGGATCTTCTGCGCCGCTATCTGGCCGCCTTCGGACCCGCGTCCGTGAAGGATCTCCAGACCTGGTCCGGACTGACCCGGACCCGGGAGGTCTTCGAGCGCCTCCGCCCCGAACTGGCCGTCTTCCAGGACGAGCGGGGCGTCGAACTCTTCGATCTGCCCGACGCGCCGAGGCCCCCGGAGGACACCCCCGCGCCGCCGCGCCTGCTGCCCGAGTACGACAATCTGCTGCTCTCGCACGCCGACCGCTCCCGGGTGGTCGCCGACCACCGGCACCGGGCCCTCACCTGGCGCGGCAATCAGTCCTTCCCCACCCTCCTGGTCGACGGTCTGCTCGCGGGGGTCTGGCGGCTGACCGGGACCGGGGCGCGGGCGATCCTGACCGTGTCGCCCTTCGGCCCCCTGAGCCGGGCCGTGCGCGAGGAGGTGGCCGCGGAGGCCGAGCTGACGCTCACCCGGCTCTCCGCGGCCGCCTCGTACGACATCCGCTTCGGCCCGCTGCCCGAGTGACCCGAGCGAACCGGCCGCCCGGCGGCGGGATCAGAGGCCGACATCCCGCCCGAGGTGGTCCTCGAACGCCTCCCGCCGCATCAGCAGCCGCGAGCGCCCGCCGGCGACCGCCACCACCGGCGGCCGCCCGGTCAGGTTGTAGCCCGACGCCATCGACACCTGGTACGCGCCCGACGCGGGCACCGCCAGCACATCGCCCGGCCGCAGATCCTCCGGCAGCTCCACCGACTCCGCGAGCACATCGCCCGCCTCGCAGTGCCGGCCGACCACCGAGGTCGCCCGCATCGGCGCGTCCGCCGACCGGCCCACCATGCGCACCGTGTACCGGGCCCCGTACAGCGCGGGCCGGGGATTGTCGCTCATCCCGCCGTCGACGGCGGCGAAGACCCGCCCGCCGGTGCGCTTGACCGACAGCACCCGGTAGAGCGCGACCCCGGCGGCCGCGACGATCGAGCGGCCCGGCTCCACGGTCAGCCGGGGCCGCGGGAGGTCGAACTCCGCGCAGGCGCGCACCAGCGCGTCGTTAATCCGCCTGCCGTACGCGGCCGGCGCGGGCGCCGGATCGCCGGGCAGCTGGGCCGCCGCGAAGCCGCCGCCCAGATCGAGTTCGGGCAGAGTGATCCCGTAACGGTCCCGGATGCGCGCCATGAACGCGATCACCCGCCGCACCGCGCGCGTGTACGGCTCCGGGGAGGCGATCTGGGACCCCAGATGCGTGTGCAGCCCCGTCAGCTCCAGGCGCGGCTGGCCGAGGATCCGGGCCACCGCGTCCTCCGCGTCGCCCTCCGCGATGGAGAGGCCGAACTTCTGTCCCTCCGCGCCGGTACGGATCTTGCGATGGCCGCCGGCCTCGATCCCCGGCAGCACCCGCACCATCACCTGCTGGGCCTCCGGGCCCGGCACATGCGCCGCGAGCCGGGCGATCTCGCACTCCGAGTCGATGACGATCCGCCCCACGCCCAGCCGCAGCGCGGTCCGCAGATCGTGCGGCGACTTCGCGTTGCCGTGCAGCACGATCCGGTCGGCGGGAAAGCCCCGGGAGGCGGCCAGCTCCAGCTCGCCCGCCGAGCAGACGTCGAGGCCGAGGCCCTCCTCCTCCATCCAGTCCACCATGGCCCGGCACAGGAACGCCTTGGCCGCGTAGACCACCTCGGCGTCCGGCAGCGCCCGCCGCCAGGCGGCGGCCCGGGCGCGCACCTCGGCCTCGTCCACGACATAGGCCGGGGTGCCGTACCGCCCGGCGAGTTCGGTGAGCGACACCCCGCCCACCGAGACGTCGCCGCCCGGCGCGGCGACGGCGGACGCGGGCCACACCGAGGGCGCGGCCGGCACGGGGAACGACAGCGGGGTCGTCGAGAGCGCGGTCATCCTCACACCTCGGTTCGGGAGAGCCGGCGCGCGCAGGGCCGGGCCGGGGCCCCCGTGCCGCGGGCGGCGGGGGAGGGGGCGGTGAGCCGGGGGTCCACCGTCACCACGGTCACCCCCAGAGGTTCGGCGAGAGACCGCAGCGCCGGCTCCGCGAGCCTGATCCACGGCTGGCCCGCGCCCATGACGCGGACGAGACGTTCACGGCTGGTGAACCCGACGGCGGTGCGCGTCCCGAGCGGGGTGCGCAGGAAGCGCAGTCGGCGTCCTCCGGCGGAGCCGAGCCGAACCGGCACGTACAGGAGCCCCGCCGGGCGGGGTTCGTCGGGGTCGGCGGTCTCGGTGTCCTCATGGGCGAGGGTCTTCACGGTGTCCTCCGCAGGGGGGAAGCCGACGCGGGCGCCGGCCGGCGGGAGGCCCCGCCGGTCCTCCGAAAGCTATGCCCGTGCCCCGCCCCCGCGGCCCTTCCCTGACGCCCCGCTGACCGTCCCGCCCCGCTCTTTGACGCCCTCTTGTCGGCGACCGCGCCCCGCTCAGGGCAGCAGCCCCGCCCGCCGGGCCGCCACCACCGCCTCCAGACGGGTGTGCGCCCCCAGCTTCCGCATCGCCGCGCGCAGATACCCCTTCACCGTCTCGGGGCGCAGCCCCAGCCTCTCCGCCGCCGCCGCGTTGGTCGAACCCGCCGCCACACACGCCAGCACATCCACCTCGCGGGGGGCCAGCGCGACCGACCCGGCCCCGCCCGGCGCGTCCGCCGGCGCGCCCCCGCCGGCCGCCGCCAGCCGGCCGCACACCCTGAGCAACTGCTCCCGCAGCACCGCGTCGGCGATCTGCGGGGCCAGCGCCCGCAGCACCCCGTGCACCTCGCGCACCTCCTCCCACGCGCCGAGGCCCGCCACCGGCTCCCGGGCCAGCGCCAGCAGCCCCCGCACCTCGTCCCGGACCACCAGCGCCTGCTCCACGTCCCGCGCCGCCGCCACCGCCGCGTCGAAGGTCCGGTCGCCCAGCGGCACCGGCCGCCGCAGCGCCCCGTACAGCACCCCGCGCACCTTCCGGCGCACCACCACCGGCACCGCGAGCACCGAGCGCAGCCCCTCCGCCGAGACCGCCGCGTCGTACTCGTGACTGATGTGGCGCGCCTCGCTGTAGTCGGTCACCGCGCACGGCCGGGACAGCGCCATCGACTTCCCGCCGAGCCCGTTGCCCGCGCAGATCGACAGCCCGTGCAGGGCGTTGGTCCGCGCCCCGCTGATCTCGGCGATCCGCAGCCGCCGGGCGTCGTCCGACAACCCCCCGAAAGTGATCGGAATCCCGGTCGCCCGGCGCAGCCGCACCAGCGCGGCGCGCATCTCCACCGCCTCGGCAGGCTCGGACACCGCTTCCCTCCCTCCCGTACTCCCACTGCGGGCATCCCGCGGGGGGTCACCCCCCGATCGGGGGTGGTGAGACGTACGTCACTGATTACACGATGCTACTGAGTGGTGAGGCAATGAGGAGGGCACATGACCGCAAGCGGCGCTACCGAGGAGTTCCGGCAGGCCCGGGACTTCCTGCTGCGACACCGGGAGGACTACCGGCGCGCGTACGACGGATTCGTGTGGCCCCGGCCCGAGCGGTTCAACTGGGCACTCGACTGGTTCGACGCCGTCGCGGACGGAAACGACCGCACCGCGCTCCACATCGTGGAGGAGGACGGGGCCGAGACCCGGCTCTCCTTCGCCGAGCTGTCCGCCCGCTCCGACCGGGTCGCCAACTGGCTGCGCGCCCACGGCGTCCGGGCCGGGGACCGGCTCGTCGTGATGCTCGGCAATCAGCACGAGCTGTGGGAGACCGCCCTCGCCGCCATCAAGCTCCGCGCCGTCGTCATCCCCGCCACCCCGCTCCTCGGCCCTCTCGACCTGCGCGACCGCGTCGAGCGGGGCGGGGCCGCCCATGTCCTCGTACGCTCCGAGGACACGCCCAAGTTCGCGGACGTCCCCGGCGGCTACACCCGGATCGCCGTCGGCGACCCCGTCCCGGGCTGGCTGTCGTACGCCGAGACCGCCACCGCCGACAGCGGCTTCAGCCCCGACGGGATCACCCGATCCGACGACCCGCTGATGCTCTACTTCACCTCGGGCACCACCGACCGCCCCAAGCTCGTGGAGCACACCCACACGTCCTACCCCATCGGCCATCTCGCCACGATGTACTGGATCGGGCTCCGGCCGGGCGATGTGCACCTCAACATCTCCTCGCCGGGCTGGGCCAAACACGCCTGGTCCAACCTCTTCGCGCCGTGGAACGCCGAGGCCACCGTCTTCATCCACAACTACACCCGCTTCGACCCGGCCCGGCTGATGCGCGAGATGGACCGCGCCGGGGTCACCAGCTTCTGCGCACCGCCCACGGTCTGGCGGATGCTGATCCAGTCCGACCTCGCCCAGCTGCGCGTCCCGCCGCGCGAGGCGGTCGCGGCCGGCGAGCCGCTGAACCCCGAGGTCATCGAGACCGTGCGCCGCGAGTGGGGCGTCGCCATCCGGGACGGATTCGGACAGACCGAGACCGCCGTCCAGGTCGCCAACACCCCCGGCCAGCTCCTCAAGGCCGGCTCGATGGGCCGCCCCAGCCCCGGCTACCGGGTCGAACTGCTCGACCCGGTCACCGGTGAACCCGGCGCGGCGGAGGGCGAGATCGCCCTCGACCTCTCCGCCGCGCCGGTCGGACTGATGACCGGCTACCGGGGAGACCCGGAGCGCACCGCCGAGTCCATGGCGGACGGCCACTACCGCACCGGCGACATCGGCGCGCGCGACGCCGACGGATACATCACCTACATCGGCCGCTCCGACGACGTCTTCAAGGCCTCCGACTACAAGATCTCGCCGTTCGAGCTGGAGAGCGCCCTCCTCGAACACGAGGCCGTCGCGGAGGCCGCGGTGGTGCCCGCGCCGGACCCGCTGCGCCTCGCCGTGCCGAAGGCGTACATCGTGCTGGCCGACGGCTGGCGGCCGGGGCCCGAGACCGCCCGGCTGCTCTTCGCGCACTCGCGCTCCGTCCTCGCGCCCTACAAACGGGTGCGGCGCATCGAGTTCGCCGAACTCCCCAAAACCGTCTCCGGCAAGATCCGCCGGATCGAACTGCGCGAACGCACCGCGAAGGGCTCGGCCGCCGAGTACGACGAAGGGGACCTGCGATGACCACCGTGACCCGCACCCGTCTCTCCTACGACCACGGCACCGGATCCACCCCCCTCCTCGGCGACACCGTCGGGGAGAACCTCGACCGGGCGATCGCCGCCCACCCGGACCGCGACGCGCTGGTGGTGGCGGACGGCCCGCGCTACACCTACGCCGAGTTCGGAGCCGCCGTCGACCGGCTCGCCCGCGCCTTCCTCGGCATCGGCGTCGACCGGGGCGACCGGGTCGGGATCTGGGCCGTCAACTGCGCGGAATGGGTGCTGGTGCAGTACGCCACCGCCCGGATCGGCGCGATCATGGTGAACATCAACCCCGCCTACCGCGTCCACGAACTGGAGTACGTGCTCAATCAGTCCGGGGTCTCGGTGCTCTGCGCCTCCCTCGGCCACCGCACCGCCGACTACCGCGCCATGGTCGACCGGGTGCGCCCCGGCTGCCCCGCGCTGCGCTCCGTCCACTACATCGGGGACGGCTCCTGGGACGCCCTCCTGGACGCCGCCCGGCCGGTCCCCGCCGAGCGGCTCGCCGAGCGCGCGGCCCTGGTCTCCTGCGACGACCCCGTCAACATCCAGTACACCTCCGGCACCACCGGCTTCCCCAAGGGAGCCACCCTCTCCCACCACAACATCCTCAACAACGGCTACTTCGTCGGGGAACTGCTCGGCTACACCGAACGGGACCGCATATGCATACCCGTGCCCTTCTACCACTGCTTCGGCATGGTGATGGGCAATCTCGCGGCCACCTCGCACGCCGCCTGCGTGGTGGTGCCCGCGCCCTCCTTCGACCCGGCGGCCACCCTCCGCGCCGTCGCCGCCGAGCGCTGCACCTCGCTCTACGGGGTGCCCACGATGTTCATCGCCGAACTCGGCCTGCCCGACTTCGCCTCCTACGACCTCACCTCGCTGCGCACCGGCATCATGGCCGGCTCGCCCTGCCCGGAGGAGGTGATGAAACGGGTCGTCGCCGAGATGCACATGGCGGAGGTCTCGATCTGCTACGGCATGACGGAGACCTCCCCGGTCTCCACCCAGACCCGCCGCGACGACGATCTGGAGCGCCGCACCGGCACGGTCGGCCGGGTGCTCCCCCACGTCGAGATCAAGATCGTCGACCCGGCCACCGGGGTGACCCTGCCCCGGGGCTCGGCCGGTGAGCTGTGCACCCGGGGATACAGCGTGATGGCGGGGTACTGGGGCGAGCCCGAGCGGACCTCGGAGGCGGTCGACCCGGGCCGCTGGATGCACACCGGCGATCTCGCGGAGATGCGCGAGGACGGCTGTGTGCGGATCGTCGGCCGGATCAAGGACATGATCATCAGGGGCGGGGAGAACGTCTACCCGAGGGAGATCGAGGAGTTCCTCCACACCCACCCCGGGGTGTCCGACGTCCAGGTCGTCGGCGTCCCCGACCCGCGCTACGGCGAGGAGATCCTCGCCTGCGTCATCCCCCGCGACCCCGCCGATCCGCCGACCCTGGACGACATCGCCGCCTTCTGCCGCGAACGGCTCGCGCACTACAAGATCCCGCGCAGGCTGGAGATCCTCGACGCCTTCCCCATGACGGTGAGCGGGAAGGTGCGCAAGGTGGAGCTGAGGGAGCGGTACGGGGAGGCCGGGGCCCGCTGAACCGCGCGGGCGCGGCGGCCGTACGGCGGCGGTCCGCGCCGTACGGCCGCCGCCTCAGAGTTCGCGGCGCATGCAGACCCGCGGCCAGCGGTCCAGGCCGATCTCCCGCTCCGTACGTCTGATCTCCCGCAGCCCCTCGGTGAGTTCCGCCTCGCCGAGGACGCGGAAGCCCAGCCGGGCGTAGTAGGGGGCGTTCCACGGGACCTCGGCGAACGTCGTCAGCGTCAGCGCCGCGAGCCCGTCGGCGCGCGCCCGGTCGGCGAGCCGGTCGATCAGCTCCCGGCCCAGCCCCCGGCGTCCGGCCGACGGGCGGACCGAGACCTGTTCGACGTGGGCCGCGCCGTCCACCTCCTCGTGGAGCAGATACGCCAGCGGCGTGCCGGCGCCGGTGCGGGGGCCCGTTCCGGCTGCGGCCCCGGCCGCGGTCTTGTCACCGCCGGCCGGGTCCCGGTCCGGCTCCTCGTCCACGACGACCCAGGCCCCGCCCTCGGCGCGGAAACGCTCCAGCACCGTGAGCGGGGGCGGCTCGTCGTCGGCGATCTCCGCCATCCCCAGCGCCCGGAACGCCTCCCCGGCGGCCCGTTCGATGTCCTGAAGCAGTGGCAGGTCGGCGGCGGTCGCCCTTCGTACGCGCATACGGGAATTATGACCCGGCCCGGGTGAGGGCGTGCGGGCGTACCGGATGCCCAGGGGCGTGCGGGCGTACGGGCATACCGGACGCGCGTGTACCGGCCGCCCGGGTGAGGGCTTGCGGGCGTACCGGCCGCCCGGCTGGGCGCGCGCGGGCGCGCCGGCCCTCACGCCCCCGTGTCCACCAGCTCCTCCGCCGCCCCGTTCAGCGGCTGCGGGCTCCCCGTGAGGTCCATCACGAAGAGCGGCACGCGCAGATCGTCGGCCCGCGCCCGGGCGTCCCGCGCGTACCCCGCGAGGGAGAAGAACGCGGTCGACACGGACGCCGCCAGCCCGTTCAGCCACAGACACTCCACATCCCGCAGCGTCGCCGGCCGGGTCGAGGGATCCACCTGCGCGATCAGCCCCGCCGCGCGCAGATCCACGGCGGCCGAGGCGGTCCGCACCTCCGGCGGGCCCTCCGGATGAGTCCTCGGCGGGCCCTCCGGCCGGGCCTCCGCCGGATGCACCTCCTGCTGGACCACATCGTGGAACCCGAGCCACCGCAGATACAGCGCGGCCACGCTCACCGCGTCCCGCGCGGTCCTTATGGTGACCGGCCGGAAGGCGGGGCGCGCCGAGGCGTCCACGGCGCGCGGCGGCGGAACGCGCGGCGGCGGCGAGGCCGGGAGGTCCCGCCCGCCCCCGCCCCGCGCGGAATCCGTCCGCTGCACCGGCAGCCGCAGCAGCGTCCCGCACGGGCAGCCCAGCTCCGGCTGCGGCCAGTGGTCCTGCCGCCCGCACGCCCCGCAGCGCACCACCACCCAGTCCTCGGCCCAGGTGCGGCGGACGACCGGCTCGGGCGGCGCGCCGGGCAGCAGCGGGGTGGCCAGCGGAGCGCCGCACGCGCACGGGTACACCGGCGAAGCGAACAGATGGTCCCGCAGACAGGAAGGACACCGCACCGGCACCGCGTCGGCCATCGCTCACACACCCCCACACTCGGTCGGCCCCCATCGTCCACCAAGGGACCGCGATCGGGCGAGAGGATCCGGGCCCCGGCTCCGTACCGGCCGCCGAACTCCGGCGGCCGGACCGGATATCACCCGGGTGATCCACGTCGGACGTCCAGGCCCCGGCCCGGGACGCCCCCGTGCGGCCCGCCGCCCGGGGGCGTCGGCGGGCCGGGGATCCCCGGCGGGTCCGCGCATCCGCGCCGATCGCCGCGCCCGGGTCCGTTAGGGTTCGTGTCCCAGGACCGGGGCACGCCGATGCGGTGAGAGAACGCGCACGTCAGCGTGGACGCGATGGGGGCGCAGTGCGATTGCGAGTGGAGTTCACGACCGAGCCCTTCGATCTGGAGGAGCCGCCCGATCACGCGGTCGCCGCCCGTGACGCGGTCCGCGCCGCCGAGCTGGACGCCGTCGACGTCGGACCCTTCGGCACCACGGCCGAGGGCGGGGCCGACGCCGTGCTCGCCGCCGTGGACGCGCTGCTGCGCCGCTCCCTGCACGTCGGAGCCACCCGGATCACGCTCCAGGTCAATGTGGTCGAGGAGGCCGGGACATGACCGGCCCGGGGGACCATCCGCTCGCCCGCGCCGTCGGTCCGCTGATCGACGCGCTGGGAGCCGAGGTCGTCGCTCCCGGACAGGCCGGGCCCGACGACGTGGTGCTCGCCTGGGAGGGCGAGAACGTCCTCGCCGTACGGCTGCCCCAGCTCTCCGACGCGCTCGACCGGCTGCTGCTCTCGCTGGAGCGCCGGCACGGCATGCCGCTGTCCGAACTCGACCGCAGGACCAAGCAGACGGTCGTACGGAGTCTGGAGGCGCGCGGCGCGTTCTCCGTACGGCACGGGGTGGAGACGGTCGCCGGGGCGCTCGGCGTCAGCCGATTCACCATCTACAACTACCTGAACAGGGAGAACGCGGCGAACGACGGCTGAGCCGACCGGTCGTGGCGGCCGCCGTCCACCGGGGCCCGCAACTCCCGCCCAGGGAGCGGAGTTCCCGATTCTTCAACAAAGTGTTGACGCTCGGCGGGTGAGGGCGTTAGCTGTGCCCAGCCCGTTCGCATTCCGCCCGCGGCCCGTGCGCGCCGCCGCGACGAACAGCCACGGAGGCACCCGTGACGCCGAGTCCACCGCCCTCCCCGCCCAGGACCGCCGGCCCGCCCGCCGGCCTCGCCCGCTTCAACGCCTCGGCCCGGCCCGACGCCGCCGCCGCGCTCCACGAGGTGTGCGTCTGCCCGGAGTGGGCCGGCGGAGTGCTCGCCGGACGCCCCTACCCCGACGCCGAGGCCCTGCTCGCCGCGAGCGACCGCGCCGTGGCCGCGCTGACGCCGGAGCAGCTGGCCCGGGCCGTCGCCGGACACCCGCCCATCGGCCGCCCGCGCCCCGGAGATCCGGTCTCCGCCGGGGAACAGCGCGGGATGACCGGGGCCGCCGCCGGACTGCGGGCCGAGATGCTCGAACTCAACCTGGCCTACCAGCGGCGGTTCGGCCATGTCTTCCTGATCTGCGCCACCGGTCTCACGGCCGAGCGGATGCGCGACGCCGTCCGGCTGCGCATCGGCAACCCGCCCGAACGCGAACAGGAGATCGTCCGCACCGAACTGGCCGGCATCAACCGCCTCCGCCTGGCCCGGCTCCTGACCGCCGCCCCCGGCCCGGCCGGCCGCCCCCGGGAGGAGCGCGCATGAGCCCCCGGCCCGGCCCACCCCTCCGCGAGGAGCGCGCATGAGCACCCGGACCGCCGCCTCGGTCTCCACCCACGTCCTGGACACCGCCGCCGGCCGCCCCGCCGCCGGCCTCCCCGTCCGCCTCTCGGTCCGCGCCGGAACCGCCGACGCCCCCTGGGTCCCGCTCGGCGGCTCCACGACCGGCGCGGACGGACGCTGCACCGACCTGCCGCCCCTGCCCGAAGGCGCCGCGCACGCCCGCCTCGACTTCCGGCCCGACGGCCCCGCCTTCTTCCCGGAGATCTCGGTCGCCTTCACCGTCACCCCCGGCGAGCACTTCCACGTACCGCTGCTCCTGAGCCCGTTCGGCTACTCCGTATACCGAGGGAGTTAGCGCCCATGACCACCATTCTGGGACAGAACCAGTACGGCAAGGCGGAGAACCGCGTCGTCAGAATCGTCCGCGACGGCCCCACCCACCACATCAAGGACCTCCGGGTGTCGATCGCCCTCTCCGGCGACATGGACGAGGTCCACTACTCGGGCTCCAACGCCAGCGTCCTGCCGACCGACACCGCCAAGAACACGGTGTACGCGTTCGCCAAGGAGCACGGAATCGAGTCCGCCGAGCAGTTCGGCATCCTGCTCGCCCGCCACTTCGTCACCACCCAGGAACGCATCCACCGCGCGCGCGTCCGCATCGAGGAGTACGCCTGGGGGCGCATCGCGGCCACCGGCCCCGGGGCCCGTGCCGACGCCGACCACGGGCACTCGTTCGTCCGCACCGGAGGCGAGACCCGGGTCAGCCACATCCATTACGACGGGGCCCGCTGGGAGGTCGTCTCCGGGCTCACCGGCCTCACGGTGCTCAACTCGACGGATTCCGAATTCCGGGGATACGCCAAGGATCGCTACACCACCCTGGAGGAGACGCACGACCGCGTCCTCGCCACCGAGATCACCGCCCGCTGGCGCTACCGGTGGGACCGCGAGGACCTCCCCGCGCCCGACTGGGACCAGGCGTACGAGCGGGCCAGACAGAACATCCTCCAGGCCTTCGCGGACACCTACTCGCGCTCCCTCCAGCAGACGCTTTACCAGATGGGCGCACGGGTCATCGAGGACAGCGCGGAGATAGACGAGATCCGGTTCTCCCTGCCGAACAAGCATCACTTCCTGGTGGATCTGGAGCCCTTCGGCCTGCGGAACGACGACGAGGTCTATCTCGCCGCCGACCGCCCCTACGGACTCATCGAGGCCACCGTGCTCCGCGACGGGGCCCCGGCGCGCATCCCGGCCGACCCGGCCGGCTCCTGATTCCGCTTCCCGCGCCGGACCGGGATCGTGGAGGATCTTGGGGCCGACAGCCGACCGGGCGGACGCCCGCGCACCGAATGGAGGTCCCGTCATGCCGGTCTCGCGCACCGTGATAGAGAACTGCGCCGTCGCCACCGTGGACGCGAACGACACCGAGTACGCCGTCGGCCATCTCGTCCTCGCGGACCATCTGATCGAGTCCGTCGGCGCGGGACCCGCGCCCCGGGACCTGGAGCGGGTCGTCCGCCGCGTCGACGCCACCGGGCATCTCGCGACTCCCGGCCTGGTCAACACCCACCACCACTTCTACCAGTGGATCACGCGCGGACTCGCCACCGACCACAGTCTCTTCGACTGGCTCGTCGCGCTCTACCCCGTCTGGGCCAGGATCGACGAGCCGATGGTCCGCGCGGCGGCCCAGGGCTCCCTCGCGATGATGGCCCGGGGCGGCGTCACCACCGCCGTGGACCACCACTACGTCCACCCGCGCGGCTCCGGCGACCTGTCCGGCGCGATCGTCGGGGCGGCCCGCGAGACGGGCGTCCGCCTCACCCTCGCCCGGGGCTCCATGGACCTCGGGACCTCGCGCGGCGGACTGCCCCCGGACTTCGCCGTGGAGACGCTCGACGGCGCGCTCGCCGCCACCGAGGAGACCGTCGACGCCCACCACGACCCCGCGCCCGACGCCATGACCCAGGTGGCCGTCGCCCCCTGCTCGCCCTTCTCCGTCTCCACCGAACTGCTTCGCCAGGGAGCCGAACTGGCGCGCCGCAAGGGCGTACGGCTCCATACGCACGGCTCGGAGACCGTCGAGGAGGAACGGTTCTGTGAGCAGCGGTTCGGCATGGGCCCCACCGACTATCTGGCCTCCGTCGGATGGCTCGGACCCGATGTCTGGATGGCCCACTGCGTGCACATGCGGGACGAGGACATCGCCGCCTTCGCCCGCACCGGCACCGGAGTCGCGCACTGCCCCTCCTCCAACGCCCGGCTCGCGGCGGGCATCGCCCGCGTCCCCGACCTGGTGAGGGCCGGCGTCCCCGTCGGCCTCGGCGTCGACGGAACCGCCTCCAACGAATCCGGCGAACTCCACACCGAACTCCGCAACGCCCTGCTCATCAGCCGCCTCGGCCCCCACCGCCAACACGCGCTGAACGCCCGGCAGGCGCTGCGCCTGGGCACCCACGGCGGCGCCCGGGTACTGGGCCGCGCGGACCGGATCGGCTCCCTGGAACCGGGCAAACTGGCCGATCTCGTGCTCTGGAAGCTGGACACGCTCGCGCACGCCTCCATCGCCGACCCGGTGGCCGCGCTCGTCCTCGGCGCGGCCGCGCCCGTGAGCCTGTCGTTCGTCCACGGCCGGACGGTGGTCGAGGACAACCGGCTGATCACGGTGAACGAGGACGCGATCGCCCGCACCACCCGCGACCAGGCGCGGCGACTCGCGCGCATCGCCGCCGGGGACTGAACCGACCCGTACCCCGGCGGGGACCGTTCGGACCCCGCCGCACCTTCCGCACGCCCGCACGCCCGCGCGCCTGTACGTCCGTACGTCCGCACGCCCTGACGCGCGTCCGTACGCCCCGGCGCGCGCACCGCTTCGTCACGCGCACCGCCCCCGCCCGTCCGCGCGCCGTCTCGCCCGCGCGCGCACCGCTCCGTACCGCCTCCCCTCGTACCGCCCCTGACGCCTACGTCCCCCAGCGACGCGCAACCGACCGGAGGAACCGCCGTGGACGCACAGCCCGGGACCAGCCGAGACGCCGATCCGGCCGCGGGGGAGGATCCGGCCGCGAAGGAGGATCCGGCGGCGGGGGAGAAGCCGGCCGCGGGGGAGGCCCCGGCCGCCCCCGCCGCTCCGGAGCCGGCCAAACACCCCGTCGACCAGACCCTGCCGCCCCTGAAACTCCTCACCAGCGGCCTCCAGCACGTCGCCGCGATGTACGCGGGCGTGGTGGCCCCGCCCATGATCGTGGGGCCCGCCGTGGGCCTCGACGCCCGGGACACCGCCTTTCTGATGGGCGCGAGCCTGTTCACCGCGGGCATCGCCACCCTGCTCCAGACCCTCGGGCTCTGGAAGTTCGGCGCGCGGCTCCCGTTCGTCAACGGAGTCTCCTTCGCGGGCGTCACCCCGATGGTCGCCATCGGCCGGGACCGCGGCGCGGAGGGCATGGCCGTCATCTTCGGCGCGGTCATCGTCGCCGGGCTGCTGGGCCTGCTGCTCACCCCGTACTTCTCCCGGCTCGTCCGCTTCTTCCCGCCCGTGGTCACCGGCACCGTGATCACGCTCATCGGGCTCTCCCTGCTGCCGGTGGCCTTCACCTGGTCCCGGGGCGGCGCCGCCGCGGCCGGCCACGGCTCGATGAGGAACATCGGACTGGCCGCCCTCACCCTGGTCGTCGTGCTGACCCTGCGCCGGGTGCTGCGCGGCTTCCTCCGGCAGATCGCCGTACTCCTCGGACTGGCCGTCGGGACCGCCGTCGCCGCCGCCCTCGGGATGACGGACTTCGCCGCGGTGGGGGACGCGGACGCGCTCGGCTTCCCGACGCCGTTCCACTTCGGCGCACCTCAGTTCGAGCTGGCCGCGATCGTCTCGATGTGCGTGGTCATGCTGGTCTGCATGACCGAGTCCACCGCCGACATGCTCGCCCTCGGCCGGATCGTCGGCCGCCCGGCGGACGAACGCACCATCCGCGGCGGACTGAGCGCCGACACCCTCGGCAGCGCGCTCAGCCCCCTCTTCAACGGCTTCATGTGCAGCGCCTTCGCGCAGAACGTCGGCCTCGTCGCCATGACGGGCGTACGCAGCCGCTTCGTCGTCGCCGCGGGCGGCGGGATCCTGGTGCTGCTGGGGCTCATACCCGTCGCCGCCTCCGTCATCGCCCTCGTACCGCTGCCGGTCCTCGGCGGCGCGGGCATCGTCCTCTTCGGCACGGTCGCCGCCGCCGGCATCCAGACCCTGGCCGCGGCGGCGCTGGAGAAGGGCGAGAACGCGCTCATCGTCGCCGCCTCGGTCGGCGTGGGCCTGATCCCGATCGCCTCGCCCGACTTCTACCACGGCTTCCCGCAGGACACCCTGGTCGTCCTCGACTCCGGCATCTCCACCGGATGCGTCGTGGCCATCGCCCTCAACCTGGCCTTCAACCACCTCGGGGCGGGTGCGGCGGGCCGCCGGGGACCGAGGCGGGCGCGGTCGTGAGGGTGTGACGGGCGAGGCGGGGGCGTTCGGTCGCGGCGGGGGTGTCTGGGCGCGAGGGTTCGGGGCCGGTCCGGGGCGGGGCTGTGCGGTCGCGGGGGAAGGGTGTGGGGCGCGCCGGTCGCCCCAGACGGCCCGGGGCCGTCGCCCGTGTCTCCTCACGGCCGTCGGGCGGCCTGGGCGTCGGGCGGCTTGGACGTCGCTCGCGGCGGCGCGAGCAGGGGAAACCGGCGCGCGGGCGGCCGAACGAGCCTGGGAACGAAGGGGGTTCGGGAGCGGGGAGGGGTGGAGCGCGGGGCGTTGTCAGACCCTCGTGGCATGCTCTGAGGCATGGATCTTGAGCGGCTTCTCGTTGACCTCGACGGCGTGCGCTGGGCCGATGTCGACCACGCCTACGGCGAGGCGGACGATCTGCCCGGCATGCTGCGCGCGCTCGCGGGCGACGAGGAGCGGGCGCGTGAGGCCCTGGACGAGCTGTGGAGCAGCATCCTCCACCAGGGCACGGTGTACTCCGCGACGGTGACGGCCGTGCCGTTCCTCGCCCGGCTCGCCGCCGCCGGGGTGCGGAGCGACGATCTGCTGGTCCTCCTCGGCGGCATAGCCGACAGCCGGGACGAATACGGACTGCCCGCGCCGGGCGCGTGCCGTTCGGCGGTCGCCGATCAACTGCCCCTGATCCTGCCGCTGTTCGCGTCGGAGGACCCGGAGGTGCGCCGGGCCGCCGTCTGGGCCGCCGGACGCACCGGGGCGACGGCCGCGCTCCCGGCGCTGCGCCGCCACTGGGACGGCGGCCGGGAAGAGCCCGCCGTCCGGGCCGAGCTGCTCGCCGCGCTGGCCAGGATCGACCCGTCGGTCGGCGCGGAGGCGGCCGCGGGAGTGCTCGCTCCCGGGCCGGACGCTTCCGAGGGGCCGGACGCGCCGGCCGGTCCGGCAGCCGCTTCCCGTGCGGACGCCTCGGTCGAGCACACCGGGCCAGCCGGTCCCACCGCGTCCGCCGGGCGCATTGAGCCTGCCGGGCCCGCTGGTCCCACGGCGTCCGCCGGGCGCACCGGCTCCGCCGAGCCCGCCGCCGTGGTGCGGATCGTCGCCGTGCTCACCTGCCTTGACCTGGGGCTGCCGTGGACGTCGGCGCACCGCGACGCGCTGGTGTCGCTGCTGCCCGCCGGACCGAGGGTCGCGGACCTCTTCGACCCGTCGCGCGCCGAGCCGCTCCACTACGCGGTGGACGCGCTGCTGCTCCGCGACACCGGCCAGGACCGGGAGGCGGCCCATCGGCTGATCGAGGCCGCGCTGCGGCTGCCCGACCCGGAGGCGCGCCGGGAGGCGCTCTGGGCGGCCGAGCACGCGTGCGTGATCTCCCGGGGCGCGCCGCTCCGGCTGGCTCCCGCGCTGCTCGCCCTGCTGGCCGATCCGACGTTCACCGACCCCGCGCCGATGCTCCCGGTCCTCGCGGCGCTCGGCCGCCACGCCGCCCCGGCCGCCCCGGTGCTGACGGCGCTCGCCGAGTCGGCCGGCGAGCGGGCCGACCGCGCGCTCGAAGTGCTGCTGCGGATCGCCCCCGAGCAGGCCGGCCCGCTGCTCGCCCGCGATCTGGACGGCAGGCCGCGCACGCTGCGGGCGGTGACCGGGCTCCCCGGCCGCCGCCCGGCCCTCCCGGTGCCCTACGCACCCGAGCTGCTCAACGCGATCCGCATCCGGCTCAGCGGCATCGCGGGCCAGGACGACTCCCTGGCGGACTGTCCCGCCGCGCTGCTGGAGCTGTTGCTGAGCTGGGGCCCCAGGGCCTCGGCCGCCCTGCCCGAGCTGGCCGCCGCCTTCGAGCGGCGGCCCGCCCGGATCGCCCCGGCGCTCGCCGCGGTCTGCCCGCCCGAGAGCCGGGAGAGGACGGCCGGTCTGCTGCGGCGGGCGGCCGAGTCGGCGGAGGGCGACACGGCGGGCCGTTTCGCCGCCGCGCGGGCGCTGCGGACGCTCACCGGCGAGAGCGACCCGCTGGTCGGAGTCCTCCAGGAGGCCCTGACGTCGGAGGACGCGGACCCGGAGCTGCCGAGGGCGGCGGGGGAGCTGGGCTGCGACGGCGAGGTGCTGATACCCCGGCTGCGCGAGGCCCTCACCCCTCAGGGAGCCGGGCGCACCGTCGCCGATCTCCGGGCCGATCTGGAGACCGCCCTGGCCCTGTGGCGGCTGACCGGTGAGGCGGCCGAGCCGGTGAAGGTGCTCGAAGGAGTGATCGCCGAGGCTGCGGACGGCGAGTGGACCCGTCTGCCCCTCACCGAGGCGGTCCGGGCCGCCGCCCTGATCGGCCCGGCGGCGGCCGCGCTCGCCCCCGCGCTCGAAGCGCTGCTCGACCGCCCCGACCAGGCCCCGTGCGCCCTGCTCGCCCTGAGCGCCGTGGGACGGGCGGCGGACCGGACCCGGGCGGCGGAGCTGCTCCTCACCTCGGCGGAGCACGCCCTGGAGTGGTCCACCGCGCTGGACGCCCTCGCGGCCCTCGGCCCCGAGGCGCTGACCCACGAGACGACCGCCCGGCTGACCGCCCTCGCCGACGGCGACCTCAGGGTCGTCGCCTCGGGCCCCGGGCCGGATCTCATCGACGCCGACGAACGTCTGCGCGCCCGGGCCCGGGAGGTGCTGACCGCCGCCCGCTGAACCTTCCGTACGGGGCCCGGATCCGGCCGTCGGCGGTGTACGAGGGCGGGGGGCGGCCCCCGGCCGTCGGGGGCGGAGGGAGCGGGCGGCCCGGCCGCCCGGGGCGTACGGCCAGGTCTCCCGGGCGGGCGGCCGTGTTCCGGGCAGGCGGGGGTGTTTCGGGGGACCGGCGGACCGGTGTTCCGGTGTTCCGGCGGCGGTCGTTCAGTCCCCGGGCCGCCAGTCGGGTCGCCGCCCGCTGAGCCCGACCACGCGGTCGAGCAGCGGAGCGCTCCCGGGGACCTCGACCGGCGGCCCGAACAGATCCGCCCGGGCCGGTCCGTCCGCCGGGGCCAGCAGTTCGTACGAGACCTGGAGGCTCGCCGCGTCGGGCGCGTACGGCTGTCCGGTGGCGCGGGCCAGATCCCAGCCGTGGAGGAGGAGTTCGTTCAGGGCCACCTGCCCCGCGACCGCGCCGGGCAGCGGGACACCGCCGGCCCGGGTCTCCCCCTGCCACGCCTCCGGCCGCTCCCACGCCGCCGCCAGTTCGTCGAGCCGGGCCGGCAGCAGGGACCGCCAGTCGTCGTCCAGCAGGGGCAGCCGGGCCCCGGGATCGGTGCCGGTCGTGGGGCCGAGATCCTTGCGCGCCGCGTCCCGGAAGGCGGTCGCGAGCCCGACGAGATGCCCGAGCAGCTCCCGTACCGCGTAGTCGGGACAGGGCGTGGGATCGCCGAGCCGCTCGTCCCCGACGGCGTCGAGAAGCCGGGCCACACCGTCGGCGGCGGGCCGGAGGGACGGGCTTTCCGGCCCGGGCCCCGCACTCGCGGCGGACGGCGGGGGCGTCGGGCGGGGGTTCGATGAAGTGGAGTCCATGGAGTGCAGACCGTTCCGTCGTCGAGAAGTCATCGCTCACCACCCGCGCCCCGGGCTCATTTCACCTCGGTCAGCCGGCCGTCGTCCACGTCGAAGACGAATCCGCGCATCGAGCCGGTGTGCGGAATGAAGGGGTTGACCCGAATGCGGCGCATGGACTGGAGAACGTCGTCCTCCAGGTGTTTGAAGGATTCCGGGGACCATGGCGGTCGAATTTGCGTATCCTCTTCGATCTCTTGTTTGAATTCATCGTCGGTGAAAGTGAGCATTCCGCAGTCCGTGTGATGGATCAGCATGATCTTCCGGGTGCCCAGCAGACGCTGACTGATGGCCAGCGAGCGCACGGTGTCATCGGTGACCACGCCTCCCGCGTTGCGGAGGACATGCGCGTCTCCCCGGCGGAGCCCCAGGATCGCGTAGATGTCCATACGCGCGTCCATGCAGGTGACGACCGCCAGCCGGCGGGCCGGCGGCAGCGCGAGCGGCCCCGAGAATGTCGCCGCGTACGCCTCGTTGTTCGACAAATACTCTTCAGTCGTGGACATGACTACCTCACGATTGGCTTGCTCGGCCGAGTTCCCCGGGATCACTCTGCCGGAAAGGTAGCGATCGGCAATTCGAAAACGGAAGAACCAGGCCCCCGCGCGCCAGGGAGAGAGTTCCCGATCGGCCATCGGGCCCCGGCCGATGTGCGACCGCACCGCCCCTGTGATCCATTGTTCTCAGCGACACCGGCACCGATCACACCGATCACCGATCAGACCGATCACACGGACCGAACCGGCCGCGCCGGCCGCGAACGGGGGTTCAGCGATGGATCCGGGACCCAGGGACGGCGAACCGGCGGCCGCACACGGGCCCGCACACGGGCCCGCCTCCGCCTCCGACGAGCCCCCGGACCGTAAGCGCCTCGCCTTCCCCAGCGCGCTGACCGTCCTGGTCCTGGTCACCCTCGCCGTCTGGGCGCTGGCCTTCCTCATCCCGCCGGGGGCGTACGACCTCGACGAGAACGGCGCGCCCGTCGAGGGCACCTACCACCGGGTGGACAGCGGACAGAGCCTCACCGACCGCCTCAACGATCTCTTCCTCGCCCCGGTCAACGGGCTCTACGGCATCCAGGACCCGCGCACCGGCGAGGTCGGCCCCGAACTAGCCGGCGAACTCTACGGCAGCGCGGGCGTCTTCCTCTTCGTCCTCGCCATCGGCGCCTTCATCACCGTCGTCTTCGCCACCGGCGCGCTCGACCGGGGCATCGCCCGCCTCGCCCACCGGCTGCGCGACCGCGGCCCGCTGCTGATCGCCGGGGTGATGCTGGTCTTTTCCCTCCTCGGCACCGTCGAGGGCTTCGCGGAGGAGACCCTCGGCTTCTACGGGCTGATCGTGCCCCTGATGCTCGCCCTCGGCTACGACCGGATGGTGGCGACCGGCACGATCATCCTGGGCGCCGGCGTCGGCGTCCTCTGCTCGACGGTGAACCCGTTCTCCACCGGAGTGGCCTCCTCTGCGGCGGACATCTCCCTCGGCGACGGGATCGCGCTGCGCGCCGTGATGTGGGTGGTGCTGACGGCGGTGACCATCGGCTACGTCGTCCGCTACGCGCGACGCGTCCGCCGGGACCCGGACCGCTCGCTCTCCGGCTTCCTCCCCGGCGACCGGGACCACACGGTCGCCGACGCCGACGAACCCCCCGAGCTGACCGCCCTGCACCGGACGGTGCTCGCCGTCGTCACCCTGGTCTTCGCCTTCATGATCTTCTCGGTCGTCCCCTGGGCGAGCGCGCTGAGCGGCGACGCGGACGCGAAGCCGTACGGCTTCGAACTCGGCTGGTCCTTCCCCGAGCTGGCGGCGATGTTCCTGGTGGCGGCCGTGCTGGTGGGCCTGATCGCCCGCTTCGGCGAACAGCGGCTCAGCGCCACCGTGGTGCGGGGCGCGGCGGACTTCATCTCGCCCGCCCTGGTGATCGTCCTCGCCCGGGGAGTCACGGTGATCATGAACAACTCGAAGGTCACCGACACCGTGCTGCACTCCATCGAGGGCGTGGTGCGGGGCGCTTCCTCCGGTCTCTTCGCCGTCATCGTCTTCGTCGTCAATCTCCCGCTGGCCTTCCTCATCCCCTCCACCTCGGGCCACGCCACCCTGGCGATGCCGATCCTGGCCCCGCTCGCCGACTTCGCGGGGGTGTCGCGGGCGCTGGTGGTGACGGCCTGGCAGGCGGCCAGCGGCTGGATGAACCTCTGGGTGCCGACGACCGCGGTCACCATCGGCGGTGTGGCGCTCGCGAAGGTGGGCTACGACAGATATCTGCGGTTCGTCTGGCCGCTGCTGGCCCTGCTCGCGGTCCTGATCTGCGGATTCCTGGTGGTCGGCGCGGCCGTCGGCTGACCGGCGCGGCCGGCCCGCGCCAACGGGCGGGCGCGTCGCCGCCCTTGGCGCGGGGGACCGCCAAGACCCCTCGGCGGCGGGCATGTACGCCATCACACACCGGGGCAATCCCCCGTCAGGTCTTGCTGATCGCTCACACTCTGTGTCATATAGGTCTGGACCATTCTCGTCCGCTTGCGGAGGTCCCACCCGTGCAACGTCCCCCCACACTCCTCGCGCTGACCGCTCTGGCCGCGCTCACGCTCACCGCCTGCGGAGGTGACGACAAGGACACCGAGGCCCCCACCACTCCGTCCGGAGTCACCGCACAGGCGGGCAGCGCCACCTCCGTCCACGTCATGTGGGAGCCCTCCACCGACGACAAGGCCGTGACCGGCTACGAGGTCTTCCAGAAGGGCGCCAAGGTCAAGACCCTGCCCGGCACCAAGACCATGGTCGACGTCGACGGCCTCAAGCCCAGCACCGCGTACAGCTTCACCGTCCGGGCCCGCGACGCGGCCGGCAATCTCTCCGAGCCCAGCCCCGCGAAGGCGGTGACCACCCCCGCGCCCACCCCCGAGGACAAGAAGGCCCCCACACGTCCCTCCGGGCTCCGCGGCGAGGTCGAAGGGCAGCGCGCCGTCACCCTCCAGTGGCGGCCGGCCGCCGACAACACGGCGGTGACCTCCTACGACATCTACCAGGAGGACTCCCGCATCCACACCGTCACCGGCGCCGAGACCAGCGCCAAGGTCACCGGCCTGCGCCCGGGCACCGTCTACAGCTTCACCGTCCGGGCCCGCGACGCCGCCGACAACTCCTCGCCCGACAGCGAGACGGTCGACCTCACCACCCCCGCGGCCTCCGGCGAGGGCCCCAGCACCGCCCCGACCGATCTGACGGCCACCGTCCACAAGGGCAGCATCGATCTCTCCTGGTCGCCCCCGAAGGCCGACGGCGACATCGAGTCCCACGAGCTGTTCCTCAACGGCAAGCCCGCCACCACCATCGTCTGGGGCACCATGCCGACCGGGAAGGCGAAGTACACCATGACCGTCACCGACCCGCCCGGCACCCGCTACAGCATCAAACTCCGCGCCAAGCTCCCCGACGGCAAATGGGGCGACTTCTCCGCCCAGCGCACCGTCATCGTCCGCTGACCCACCCCCGTCGGCCCCCACCCGGGCCGGCGGGCCCCCGGCCGCCCGCTTACGGTCGCCACACCGCCAGGTGTCCCGGCGACCGGGCGCGGGGCCAGTCGGTCAGTCGGGCAGGTGGTCGTAGGCGGGGAGGGTGAGGAAGTCCTCGTAGGTCTCGTCGAGGGCGACTCGCAGCAGCAGGTCGTGGGCCTGCTGCCACTTGCCCGCGGTGAAGGCGGCCTCGCCGGTCTCGGCCCGGACGGCGGCGAGTTCTTCGGCGGCCGTGCGGCGGACCAGGTCGGCGGTGGCTCGTTCGCCGTTCTCGAAGACCACTCCGGCGTTGATCCACTGCCAGATCTGGGAGCGGGAGATCTCGGCGGTGGCCGCGTCCTCCATCAGATGGAAGATGGCGACCGCGCCGATCCCGCGCAGCCAGGACTCGATGTAACGGATGCCGACCTGGACCGCGTTGCGCAGCCCGGCGGAGGTCGGCGCCGCGTCCAGCGAGTCGACGGCGAGCAGTTGGGCGGCGGTGACCGAGACGTCCTCGCGCAGCCGGTCCTTCTGGTGCGGGCGGTCGCCGAGGACCGCGTCGAAGGAGGCGGCGGCGACGGGGACCAGGTCCGGGTGGGCCACCCAGGAGCCGTCGAAGCCGTCGGCCGCCTCCCGGTCCTTGTCCGCGCGCACCTTCTCGAAGGCGGCCCGGTTGACCTCGGGGTCCGTACGGGAGGGGATGAAGGCGGCCATTCCGCCGATCGCGTGCGCGCCGCGCTTGTGACAGGTGCGGACCAGGAGTTCGGTGTAGGCGCGCATGAAGGGCGCGGTCATGGTGACCGCGTTGCGGTCGGGGAGGACGAACGCGGGTCCGGCGTCGCGGAAGTTCTTGACGAGGGAGAAGAGATAGTCCCAGCGGCCGGCGTTGAGCCCGGAGGCGTGGTCGCGCAGCTCGTAGAGGATCTCCTCCATCTCGAAGGCCGCGGTGATCGTCTCGATCAGGACGGTCGCGCGGACCGTCCCGGGGGGCAGGCCCGTGTACTCCTGCGCGAAGACGAAGACGTCGTTCCAGAGGCGGGCCTCCAGATACGACTCGGTCTTGGGGAGGTAGAAGTACGGGCCCCGGCCGAGGTCCAGCAGCCGCCGGGCGTTGTGGAAGAAGTAGAGGCCGAAGTCGACGAGCGCGCCGGGCACCGCGGCGCCGTCGGGGGCCCGCAGATGGCGCTCCGGCAGATGCCAGCCGCGCGGGCGCATCACGACCGTGGCGAGTTCCGCCTCGGGCCGCAGGGCGTACGACTTTCCGGTCCGCGCGTCGGTGAAGTCGATGTCGCGGCGGTGGGCGTCGATCAGACAGAGCTGGCCGAGGACCACGTTCTCCCAGGTGGGCGCGGAGGCGTCCTCGAAGTCGGCGAGCCAGACCCGGGCCCCCGAGTTGAGCGCGTTGACCGTCATCCGCCGCTCGGCCGGGCCGGTGATCTCGACCCGGCGGTCGGTGAGCGCCGAGGGAGCGGGCGCGACCCGCCAGGAGTCGTCGGCGCGGATCGCGGCCGTCTCGGGGAGGAAGTCCAGCACGGGGGTACGGGCGATCGCGGCCCGGCGTTCGGCGCGGCGGGCGAGCAGCTCGTCGCGGCGCGGGGTGAAGCGCCGGTGGAGTTCGGCGACGAAGACGAGCGCCGCCTCGGAGAGCACCTCCTCCTGCCGGGGCAGCGGTTCGGCCGAGACGACGGCCGGCGGGGACGGCGCCGGTGCGGACATGGGCGTTCACTTCCTTCGGCGGGCGGCGGGCGGTGCGCTTGGCGGGCTCGGTGACGCGGTGGACGCTGGGCGGTGGACGCGGTGGACGCGGTGGACGCGGTGGACGCGGTGGACGGTGCCGGGCGGGCGGAAGTCGGGGCCCGGCGGGCGGCGGGGCGGACCGAGGGGAACCACTGATCGATGGATGTTAGTTTCCTCATGGTGGAAGAACAAGGCGCTCCACGGCCGGAAAGCGCTCCGCCGGACTACTCCAGAAGGCGCAGATCCGCCGCCGTGTCGATGTCATGAGCCTCGGCGACGTCCCCGCACTCCACCAGCACGAGCGAGGACGCCCGCTCCCGCAGCAGCGCGCGGGCCCCCAGATCGCCCACCGCGCCCTCCGCCGCAGCCCGCCAGTGCTCCGCGCCCAGCAGTACGGGATGCCCGCGCCCGCCGCCGTACGAGGCCGCCGCCAGCGTCCCGCGCGAGCGGTACGCGGCACGGACCCGGGCGACCGCCGCCGCCCCCACGCCCGGCTGGTCCACCAGACAGACCAGCACGGCGTCGGCCGCCGTCCCGGCGAGAGCGGCCAGCCCGGCGCGCAGGGAGGAGCCCATGCCCTCCTCCCACCCCCGGTTCTCGACCAGGACGCAGCCGGTGAGATCCGCCTCCGCCCGGACCCGGCCGGCCGCCGCGCCCAGGACCGCGTACACCGGATCACAGCCGCCCTCGCGCAGGGCCCGTACGGCGTGCTCCGCCAGCGGCGCGCCGCGGTGGCGCAGCAGGGCCTTCGGACGGCCGCCGAGCCGCCGCCCGCCGCCCGCGGCCAGCAGAAGTCCCGCGACGATCGGGGGTTGGGAAGGGGAGGTCATGGAGACACTCTGTCCGACGGCCCGCGGACGCGCCCCGCCCGGCGGCCGTCGCGCGCCGGGGCCGTCGGACGTGAATTCCGTCCGCGGAGTGGCGCGTACCGCACGTAATGGCGTTAACTTGCCCGCAACTCTGGGTGGTTGACCGTCGACTGACGGTCGTGGGGACCGGTTCCAGGGGGTGCGAGGGGGAGAGCTTTGTTGCGGAGCGTGGGGCAGACGCCGGTGACAGGGAGCGGGAAGGACCCGAGGGCGGCGGCGCTGGCCGCGGCGGTCTCCCGGCTGCGGCGCGAACTGGCCGGACACCCGGGAAAGTTTCCCGACCGGGGCATCGCGGAGGACGAGTTGGCCGCGCTCGCGGCGATGGTGACCGGCGGGCAGCCCGAGGTCGCGCGGATGCGGCGCTCGCTGCTGCTGATCGCGGGGGCGATCGGGTCGGTCAGCGCGCTCGGGGCCGCGCTGATGCAGGTGCGGCAGGCGGTGGACCTCTTCGGCGAGGGGCCCGCGCGGCCGCCGATGCGGCCGCCGGGGTAGTCGTCGGCGCTTCCGCCCAGGTCGTCCCCGTGGGGGCGGCAGCGGTGGCAGCTCCCGGACGGTCGTTTTAGCGTGGGGAGGAAAGCGTCAAAACGACCGTCGAGAACCAAGGGAAGCTCATATGGCCGACAAGCCCGCAGTCGTTCTGGTCCACGGGTTCTGGGGAGGCGCGGCCCACTGGGGGAAGGTCATCACGGAGCTGAGGAGCCGTGGATACGGCTCTCTGCACGCGGTGGAGAACCCGCTGACCTCGCTCGCCGAGGACGCCGAACGCACCCGCAAGATGGTCAAGCAGATCGACGGTCCCGTCGTGCTCGTGGGGCACTCCTACGGCGGCGCGGTCATCACCGAGGCCGGCGACCTGCCCAATGTCGTCGGACTGGTCTTCGTCGCGGCCTTCGCGCCGGACGCCGGGGAGAGCCCGGGGCAGATCAGCCAGGAGCTTCCGCCGGCGGCGTTCGAGAATCTCGCGCCCGACTCCGACGGCTATCTGTGGATCAAGCAGGACAAGTACCACTGGAGCTTCGGCCAGGATCTGAACGAGGACGAGGCGTTCGTCATGGCCGTCACCCAGAAGGCCCCGCTCGCCTCCACCTTCGGCGACAACGTCACCGCCCCGGCCTGGCGGAAGAAGCCCACCTGGTACCAGGTGTCGACCGACGACCGCATGATCCACCCGGACAACGAGCGGAAGATGGCGGCGCGGATGTCCCCGCGCAAGACCATCGAACTCGCCGCCAGTCACGCGTCGCTGGCCTCGCACCCCAAGGACATCTCCGACCTGATCGACGAGGCGGCCGCCGAGGCCGGCTGAGCGCGCGGGTCCGCCGGGGCCCCGGCTCCGGTACCCCGACCGTCCCCCGGCCGGCTGCGCAGAGCGCCGCGCCCGGGTACGTCCCCCGGCTCCTCAGCCGGGGGACGTACCGCTGCCCGCGCTGGTCAGCGTCCGGGACAGCTCCCGGGCGACCTCCTGGAGCAGCGGCACGATCCGCACCGTGGCCGCGTCCGTCACCCGGCCCGCCGGGCCGGAGATGGAGATCGCCGCCGCCGTCGGCGAGTCGGGCACCGGCACGGCGAGGCAGCGCACCCCGATCTCCTGCTCGTTGTCGTCCACCGCGTACCCGTGGTGGCGCACCAGCTCCAGCGCCTGGAGGAACGCCTCGGGCGTGGTGATCGTCCGATCGGTCGCGGCGGGCATCCCGGTCCTGCGCAGCAGCGCCCGTACGTCGTCCGGGGCCGAGCCCGCGAGCAGCGCCTTGCCGACTCCCGTGGAGTGGGGCAGCACCCGCCGCCCGACCTCGGTGAACATCCGCATGGAGTGCTTGGACGGCACCTGGGCCACATACACGATCTCGTCGCCGTCGAGCAGCGCCATGTTCGCCGTCTCGCCGGTCTCCTCGACCAGCCGGGCGAGATGGGGGCGCGCCCAGGTGCCGAGCAGCCGGGACGCCGACTCGCCGAGCCGGATCAGCCGAGGGCCCAGCGCATAGCGCCGGTTGGGCTGCTGGCGGACGTAACCGCAGGCCACCAGGGTGCGCATCAGCCGGTGGATGGTCGGCAGCGGAAGTCCGCTGCTCGCGGAGAGTTCGCTCAGCCCGACCTCGCCGCCCGCGTCGGCCATTCTTTCGAGCAGATCGAAGGCGCGCTCCAGCGACTGCACGCCGCCGCTGCTGGCGGACTTGGCGGCGTCGGATGCGCTGGCGCTGGACGTCGGCACGAGTGGCGGTCCTTTCATGCTGGCGGACAAGGGAGCAGCCTACCGGGCGGACGTCCGGCCCCTCGCGCTCCCGGCCGGGTATCGACGCCGGTCAGACGGCATCGGGCGGTCGCCGGGGGGTGTTGGGCGGGGGGTTCGGCCGAGTGCCGGGCCGCCCTCCCCGCGGGGCTCAGGGCCGCCCCTCCTGGCCGGGCGCCGCGAGGGCGGGCGTCGCGACGGCGGCGGGCGGGCGTGGTGCGCGCGCCGGCCGGACCTCGGCCGGACCTCGGCCGGACCTCGTGCGGGCTTCCGTCGGGCCTCGCACGGCGCGGGTTCGACCAATACAGGACATGCGGTACGGGACATGCGGTACGGGACGCGCGGCGCGGGTTCGACCGGTACGGGCATGTGCGGCTCGGGCATGTGCCTTCTCGGTCTCGGGCGGTACGGGTTCGGGCGTCGCGCGGGTTCGGGCGTCGCGCGGGTTCGGGCGTCGCGCACCCGCCGGGGAGCCCCCGCCTTCTTGACGGGCGGCCCGCCCGGGTGAAGACTCCTTCAACAGTTCGTTGAATTTCGCTCAGATGTGCGCGGAAGGAGAACGGGTGGCCGAAGGCGATGCGCGTCTGGTGCTGCGCTCCACCCGGGTGGTCACCCCGGAAGGGACCCGTCCGGCCTCGGTCGCCGTCACGGACGGCCGCATCGCGGCGGTGCTCCCGTACGGCTCCGGTGACGGGGACGGGCCCGGCGTCCGGGTCGAGGACGTCGGCGACGATGTCGTACTCCCCGGTCTGGTCGACACGCACGTCCATGTCAACGCCCCGGGCCGCACCGCCTGGGAGGGCTTCTGGAGCGCCACCCGGGCCGCGGCGGCGGGCGGCGTCACCACCCTCGTCGACATGCCCCTCAACTCCCTCCCGCCGACCACCACCGTCGCCGCGCTGCGGACCAAACGGTCGGCGGCGCGCCCCGAGGCGCACATCGACACCGGATTCTGGGGCGGCGCGGTGCCGGACAACGCCGCCGAGCTGCGCGCGCTGCACGAGGCCGGGGTCTTTGGCTTCAAATGCTTCCTGTCGCCGTCCGGGGTCGAGGAGTTCCCCGCGCTCGGCCCGGACGACCTGGCGCGCTCGATGGCGGAGATCGCCGGATTCGGCGGACTGCTGATCGTCCACGCGGAGGAGCCCGGTCATCTGACGCCCCAGCAGCCGAGCGGCCGGTACGCGGACTTCCTCGCCTCCCGCCCGAGGGAGGCGGAGCACTCCGCGATAGGGCGCGTGATCGCGCTGGCCCGGCGGTTCGGCTCGCGGGCGCACATCCTCCATCTCTCCTCGTGCGGCGCGCTCCCGGCGATCGCGGCGGCGAAGGCGGACGGCGTGCGGATCTCCGTCGAGACCTGTCCGCACTTCCTCGCCCTCACCGCCGAGGAAGTCCCCGACGGCGCCACCGAGTTCAAGTGCTGTCCGCCGATCCGCGAGGCCGCCAACCGGGACGCGCTGTGGGCGGGTCTCGCCGACGGCACGATCGACTGCGTCGTCTCCGACCACTCGCCCTGCACCCCCGATCTCAAGACCCCGGACTTCGCCTCCGCCTGGGGCGGCGTCTCCTCGCTCCAGCTGGGCCTGCCGGTGATCTGGACCGAGGCCCGCCGCCGCGGTCACTCCCTCGACGACGTGGCCCGCTGGATGTCCCGGGGCCCGGCCCGGCTCGCCGGACTGACGCACAAGGGCGCGATCGCGGTCGGGTACGACGCCGACTTCGCCGTCCTCGCCCCCGACGAGACCTTCACCGTCGACCCCGCCCGGCTCCACCACCGCAACCCGGTCACCGCGTACGCGGGCAGAACGCTGTACGGAGTCGTCCGCTCCACCTGGCTGCGCGGCGAGCGGATCGCCGTCGGCGGGGAGCCGGGCGCGCCGACCGGACGGCTGATCGAAAGGAACGGCTGACATGTCCCGCCCGCCGATCACGGACTCCGCCGCGGACCATCCGCCGGAGGCCCCCGCCGGTCATCCCCCCGACACGGCCGCGGACCGCCTCGCGGACACCGCCTTCACGGGGGCCGCCCGGCCGTACGCCGGAGGCGACCCGTACGCCGACTACCGCACGGCCGGCGAACCGCCCTCCCCGCACTGGGCCGACCTCGCCGACCGGCGGCTCGGGGCCTCGGTCATCGCCGCGAACGACGAGTTCTTCGCCCATCGCGAGCGGCTGCTGCTGCCGGGGCGGGCCGAGTTCCACCCCGACCGGTTCGGCCCCAAGGGCAAGATCATGGACGGCTGGGAGACCCGCCGCCGGCGGGGGGAGTCGGCCGAGCGGCCCCATCCGGCCGACGACGACCACGACTGGGCGCTGATCCGGCTCGGCGCGCCCGGAGTGGTGCGCGCGGTCCTGGTCGACACCGCGCACTTCCGCGGCAACCATCCGGCGGCGGTCTCGGTGGAGGCCGCCTCGGTGGCCGGTACGCCGTCCCCGGCCGAACTCCGGGGCCCCGGCGTCACCTGGACGACGCTGGTCCCCCGTACCGCCGTCGGCGGACACGCGGCGAACCGCTTCACCGTCCGCCGCGAGCGCCGCTTCACCCATCTCCGGCTCAACCAGCACCCGGACGGGGGCGTCGCCCGGCTGCGGGTGTACGGGGAGGTCGCGCCGGACCCGGAGTGGCTCGGGACGCTGGGCGTCTTCGACCTGGTCGCGCTGGAGAACGGCGGCCGGGTGGAGGACGCGTCCGACCTCTTCTACTCACCCGCCGTCCACACCATCGGGCCCGGCCGCCCGGGGCGGATGGACGACGGCTGGGAGACCCGCCGCCGCCGGGACCGGGGCCACGACTGGATCCGCTACCGGCTGGCGGAGCGGGCCCGGGTCCGGGCGGTGGAGATCGACACCGCGTATCTCGTGGGGAACAGCGCGGGCTGGGCGGCGGTCTCGCTGCGGGACGGCCCCGGCGCGCGGTGGACGGAGATCCTCCCGAGGACCCGGCTGCAGCCGGACACCCTCCACCGCTTCCGGCTGCCGGAGCCGGCGGCCGGGAGCGAGGCGCGTATCGACATTCACCCGGACGGGGGTATCGCCCGCCTCCGCCTCTTCGGCGAACTCACCCCGGACGGCGCGTCCCGCCTCGCGGCCCGCCACCGCGAACTGGGCGGCTGAACGGACGCCGGGGCCCGGGCCTCTCGGGTCCGGTGCCGCGGTGCCGGGCGACGAGAGGCCCCCGGGCCCAGGCGGTGCGGTGCCGCAGCGCCCGGTCAGGACCCGCTCCGGCGCGCCGGGACGATGACCCGGGCGCGGGTCCGGTGCCGGACCTGTTCGGGCACACGGGGTACGGCCGCCGGATGCCGGCGCGGGGCCGCGTGGGGACCGCGCCCCGGGCGATGCGCCGCCGCGGCCCGTCCTCCCGGACGCCGCCCCGGCGCACCCGGCGCCCGGATCCGTGCCGGATGCTCCCGCGTACCGACCCCGGCGGGATCCCGGGGCCGCCCACAGGAGCCGCCCGGACCGCCGCTCCCGGCCCGGCCCCGCCCGCCCGGCCCCGCCCCCGGTTCAGGCCGCGTGCCCCCCGTCCACCGAGAACTCGGCGCCGGTCACATACGCCGCCTCGTCCCCCGCCAGGAACGCCACCATCGCCGCGACCTCCTCCGGACGGCCGTAGCGGCCGACCGCCGTGCCCGCCCGCTGGGCGTCGGCGTGCGGGCCGTCCGCCGGGTTCATCGCGGTGTCCACGGGGCCCGGGTGGACCACGTTCGCGGTGATGCCCCGCTCGCCCAGCTCGCGGGCGAGCGCCTTCGTGAGGCCGGTCAGCGCCGACTTGCTCATCGCGTAGAGGGTCGCGCCGGGGCCGGGCACCCGCTGGGTGACGCAACTGCCGATCGAGACGATCCGGCCGCCGCGCTCCATCCGGCCCGCGGCCGCCTGCGAGGCGAGGAACACCCCCCGGACGTTCACCGCGAGCACCCGGTCCACCTCGTCGAGCGTCAGCCCGTCGAGCGGGCCGAGCACCCCGACGCCCGCGTTGTTGACCAGGACGTCCAGCCGCCCGAGGCCCTCGGCCGCGAGTCCGACGGCCTCGGCGCAGGCCGCCGCGTCCGCCGCGTCCGCGCGGAGCGCCAGGCCCCGCCGCCCGGTCGCCTCGATCTTCCGCACCACGTCCCGGGCGGCCTCCCCGTCCCGCGCGTAGGTGATCGCCACATCCGCCCCCTCCCGGGCGAGCCGGAGCGCGACCGCCGCGCCGATACCGCGGCTGCCACCGGTCACCAGAGCTGTCCTGGACATATGTCTCCCCTTGACTGAATCGGTCGGATCGCACGGGCCGACCGCGCGGCCGAAGGCGGCCGGACGACTTGCACCCGGGGTGCTTCCGCACCCGCCGCCCCGGCCCGGGCGGTGATCCCGCGAGGCCGTGCCGGGGGCGGCGGAACCAAGCAAAGCCGCCCCGGTCCGGTCATGCTGGCGGCAATCGGACAGGGAGGTCGGAGCGGACCCCGTACCGCCCGGCCGATGAGTTCCGGCCCCCGGCCGGGTCACCCCTGATGACCGCGAAAACACTCGTCCCACGGAAGCAGGCGGCCCCCATGACTCAGCTCGCCCTCACCACCTTCCTCACCCTCGACGGCGTCATGCAGGCCCCCGGCGGCCGCGACGAGGACCGCAGCGACGGCTTCGACCAGGGCGGCTGGTCCGTTCCCTACGGGGACGAGGACTTCGGCCGGTTCGTGACCGAGGCCTTCGAACGGGCCGGAGCGTTTCTGCTGGGGCGGCGGACCTACGAGATCTTCGCCGGATACTGGCCGAAGGTGACCGACCCCGACCATCTGATCGCCTCCCGGCTCAACTCCCTCCCCAAGTACGTGGCGTCGACCACGCTCACCCGCGCCGACTGGCACAACACCACCGTCATCGGCGGCGACCTGACCGAGGAGGTCACCGCGATCAAGGAGCGCACGGACGGCGAACTCCAGATCCACGGCAGCGGCCGGCTCGCCCAGTCGCTCCTGGCGCGCGATCTGATCGACACCCTGCGTCTGCTGGTCTTCCCGGTGGTCGTCGGCGAGGGCCTGCGGCTCTTCGCCGAGGGCGCGAAGCCCACCGCCTTCCGCCTCCTCGACTCCCGCACCACCGCATCCGGCGTCGCCATCCACACCTACGAGCGGGCCGGCCGCCCCGAGTACGGCACGTACGAACTCTGACGCCCGGGCGGTCTACCCGACCCGGTCCGAGATCATCAGGACCGCGAAGCCCACCACCGCGATCACGATATTGGTGAAAATCGCCCGGTCGTCCAGGAAACCGACGTTCTCCGTGAGGAAACGGGTGAACCCCAGCAGATGGAACCATCCCGTCAGTTCATGGACGATCCCGCTCCCGCCCCCGAGCACCAACAGCGCGCCGACGCCTTCGAGAATCTTCTTCATACGCCGATCCTGGAAGCCGCCGCGCCCCCGCCGCTTCGGTCCTCCGGATGGGCCGCGCGGCCGAAAGTCTCCGGTCCCGCGACTTTGGTACCCGCTTCCCCGCCGGACGGGACCCGGACCCGACGCTCTGCTTACGTTGGTCCCATGACGCGTACGGAATACCCCTGGCTGCTCCCCTCGGCCATGGCGGACCCCCACGACCCGGAGCTGCCGGCCGACCCGCCGCCCCCCGGGTCCGGCGGGACCGGCCGCCCCCGGGGCGCGAGGCCGCGGCGGACCGTGCGCGACTGGGTCATCGACACCCTGCTCTTCGTCTGCGCGGCCGCCGTGGGACTGGCCGCAGCCGAGGCCAGCCATCAGATGAACGAGAACCAGGCGCTCGTCGCCTTCGACCAGCTGCTCGGCGCGGCGGCCTGCTGCGCCCTGTGGCTGCGGCGGCGCTGGCCCGTCCGCCTCGCCGTGGCCCTGGTGTTCGTCGGGCTGCTCTCGCCGGTCGCCGGCGGGGCGTTCGTCGCCAGCCTGTTCAGCGTGGCGGTGCACCGGCCGTTCCGCCCCGTCGCCCTCATCGGCGCGCTGGCGCTGGCGTCCAGCCTCGTACAGCCCCTGCTGCGCGCCGACCCCACCAGCGGACTCCTCGTCTCGATCGTCGCCGGGATCGTCATGGTGCTGCTCGCGATGGGCTGGGGCATGCTCGTACGGGCCCGCCGGCAGCTCGTCGTCGTTCTGCGCGAGCGCGCCCACCGGGCCGAGGCCGAGGCCGAACTCCGGGCGGAGCAGGCGCAGCGGCTGGCCCGGGAGGCCATCGCCCGGGAGATGCACGATGTGCTCGCCCACCGGCTCACCCTGCTGAGCGTGCACGCGGGCGCGCTGGAGTTCCGGCCCGACGCACCGCCCGCCGAGGTCGCCCGCGCCGCCGGAGTGATCCGCGACAGCGCGCACGAGGCGCTCCAGGACCTGCGCCAGATCATCGGGGTGCTGCGCACCCCCGGCGAGGGGGAGGGCGACCGGCCGCAGCCGACGCTCGCCACCCTGGACGCGCTCGTCGAGGAGTCCCGCGAGGCCGGGATGAGCGTCGTCCTCGACAACCGCATCCCGGAGCCGGCCGCCGTCCCCGCCGCCATCGGGCGCACCGTCTACCGCATCGCCCAGGAGGCCCTGACCAACGCCCGCAAACACGCGCCGGGCGCCGAGGTCACGGTCGCCGTCCGGGGCGGCCCGGGCGACGGCGTCACCGTGGAGGTCGGCAATCCGCCGCCCGTCGGCGAGCCCGGCGAGGTGCCGGGATCCGGCCAGGGGCTGATCGGGCTCACCGAACGCGCCACCCTCGCCGGGGGCGCCCTGCGGCACGGCCGGACGGGTGACGGCGGATTCCGGGTGCGGGCCTGGCTACCGTGGGCGGCATGACTATCCGGTTGCTGGTCGTCGACGACGACGCGTTGGTCCGGGCGGGCCTCTCCTTCATGCTCGGCGGGGCCGACGACCTGGAGATCGTGGGGGAGGGGGCGGACGGCTCCGAGGTGCCGTCGCTGATCGACCGGCACGCGCCCGACGTGGTGCTGATGGACATCAGAATGCCCCGGGTGGACGGGCTCACCGCCACCGAGGAGCTGCGCCGCAGACCCGCCGCCCCCGAGGTCCTGGTGCTCACCACCTTCCACGCCGACGAGCAGGTGCTGAAGGCGCTGCGCGCCGGGGCCGCCGGATTCGTGCTGAAGGACACCCCGCCCGCCCAGATCGTGGAGGCGGTACGGAGGGTGGCGGCGGGCGATCCGGTGCTCTCGCCCGCCGTGACCCGGCAGCTGATGTCCCATGTGGCGGGCCGGGAGCAGGAGCGCGCCCAGGACGTCCGCGGCCGGACGGCGGCGGCGCGGCTGGAGACGCTGGCCGAGCGGGAGCGCGAGGTGGCGATCGCGGTGGGCCGGGGCCAGTCCAACGCGGAGATCGCGGCGGCGCTCTACATGAGCGTGCCGACCGTCAAGACCCATGTCTCGCGCGTCCTCGCCAAGCTGGGGCTGAACAACCGGGTGCAGATAGCGCTCCTGGTCCATGACGCGGGGCTGCTCGACGGGGACGGCTGACCCGCGCGGGCCGGGAGGCCCGGCCGGGAGGGGCCCGCGGTCTCCGCGACGCGCACCGGCCGGGAGGCTCAGCCGCCCGGGATCTCCTCGATCCGCACCGGCCGGCGCTCGGCCCTCGACAGCTCGCAGGCCTCGGCGATCCGCAGCGCCGCCAGCGCCTCCCGCCCGTCGCACGGGTTCTCCGCCTCGCCGAGCACCAGCCGGACGAAGGCGTCCAGCTCGGCCTCGTAGGCGGGCGCGAACCGCTCCAGGAAGCCGGGCCACGGCTTGTCGGCGGGCGGCGGGCCCTGCGCCTCCGTGGAGGTGATCGGCGTACGGTCGTCCCATCCCACCGCGATCTGGTCCAGCTCGCCCGCCAGCTCCATCCGCACGTCGTACCCCGCGCCGTTGCACCGGGTCGCGGTCGCGGTCGCCAGCGTGCCGTCGTCCAGGGTGAGCACCGCCGCCGCCGTGTCCACGTCGCCCGCCGCGCGGAACATCGCCGGGCCCGCGTCCGAACCGGTCGCGTACACCTCCACGACCTCCCGCCCGGTCACCCAGCGCACCATGTCGAAGTCGTGCACCAGACAGTCCCGGAACAGACCGCCGGAGAGCGGCAGATACGCGGCGGGCGGCGGCGCGGGGTCCGAGGTGATCGCCCGTACGGTGTGCAGCCGGCCCAGCCGCCCGGTCCGCAGCAGCTCCCGGGCACGGACGTACCCGGCGTCGAAACGGCGCATGAAGCCCAGCTGGAGCGCGGTCCCCGCCGACTCCGCCTCGCCGAGCGCGGCGAGGGTGCCCGGCAGATCCGCCGCCATGGGCTTCTCGCAGAAGGCCGGCAGACCGGCCCGGGCCGCGCGGCCGATCAGCTCGGCGTGCGAGGCGGTCGCCGAGGCGATCACCACCGCGTCCACGCCCCAGGAGAAGATCTCGCGCGCGCTCGGGGCCGCCGTGGCCCCCGTGCGCTCCGCGACCGCCGTCGCCCTCGCCGGATCCGTGTCCGCCACGACCAGGGAACCGACCTCCCGGTGGCGGCTCAGGACGCCCGCGTGGAAGGAGCCGATACGTCCCGTTCCGATGAGTCCGATGCGCATGGGCTCAAAATGGGGCCGGGCCCGCCGCCGTGTCAAGACTATGTCCTGACAACCGAACCGCATGGCTTCCCGTCCCCAGGGGCGGCGACTACGCTCGCCCCCGTGCCCAAGCAGCCCAGACACGTGACGGACCCGTCCCTGTCGCTCCAGCTCGGAGTGGACCGCACCAGTCCGGTCCCGCTCTACTTCCAGCTGGCCCAGCAGCTCGAAGCGGCCATCGAGAGAGGTGTCCTCACCCCCGGCAGTCTGCTCGGCAATGAGATAGAGCTGGCCCGGCGCGTGGGGCTGTCCCGCCCCACCGTGCGGCAGGCCATCCAGTCCCTGGTCGACAAGGGGCTGCTGGTGCGCCGCCGGGGCGTGGGCACCCAGGTCGTGCACAGCAAGGTCAAGCGGCCGCTGGAGCTGAGCAGCCTCTACGACGATCTGGAGGCGGCCGGTCAGCGGCCCGCGACCGAGGTGCTGCGCAACACCTCCGAGGCGGCGAACGCCCAGGTCGCGGCCGCCCTCGGGATCGCCGAGCGCAGCGAGGTCCGCCGGATCGACCGGCTGCGCTACGCCCACGGCGAGCCGATGGCCCTGCTGACCAACCACCTCCCCGCCGGGCTGCTCGACTGCGACACGGACGGGCTGGAGGCCACCGGCCTCTACCGGATGATGCGGGCCGCCGGAATCACCCTCCACAGCGCCCGCCAGTCGGTCGGCGCGCGCGCCCTCGGCGAGGAGGAGGCGCCGCTGCTCGCCGAGGAGCCGGGCGGACCCGTGCTGACCATGGAGCGCACCACCTTCGACGACACCGGACGCGCCGTCGAGTACGGCTCGCACATCTACCGCGCCTCGCGGTACTCCTTCGAGTTCCAGCTCCTGGTCCGCTCCTGACCGGCCCGGGCCGCCCGAGCCGCAGGTCTTGTCGGCGCCGACCGGGCCCCGAGCCCCGAGCCCCCTGGGCCCGGGGCGCGCCGGGCCCGCCGGAGCGCCCGCCCGCCCCTCGTACCGGCGACGCCCGCCCGCCCTCGCGTCAGAATGTTCGGACAAAGCCTTGACGGCGTCGCCCCGCCGCCGTAAAAACCTCCCCAGCCGCAACCGGGCGGCACGGGAGAGAAGGCGGATCCACCATGCGCACCCCTCCTCGCACGGCCCGCACCCCCGCCCCGCCCCGCTCCCCGACGGCCGCCGGGGCCGCCGGGCGGGCCGCCGAGACCCGCCGTACGGCCCCGGACGCCGGCCTCCCGGCCGCCCGCGAGGGACGCGGGGCGATCCACCCGGCGTACCCGATGCCCACCCTCCGACCTGCCGTGACCCATACTTGGGCGGCTGGGGCGCGACAAAACGCCCCCCGGTCGCACCGGGAAGCAGTACGGCAAGAAGGGCACGGCGTCGTGGCAAGGGCAAGGACAGGGGTACGCGCACTCGGCGCGCTGCTGGCGGTGGTGCTCGGAGCAGCGTCCCTCGCGGGATGCAGCAGCACCGGCGGCAAGCGCGCCGAGGACGCCCGCAAGGCCCAGGCCGCGGCAGGCAAGGCGGCGGTGACGACCCCCCGCTGGACTTTCGCCATGGTCACCCACTCGGGTGATGGCGACACCTTCTGGGACATCGTCCAGAAGGGCGCGGAGGAAGCCGCGGCCAAGGACAACATCAACTTCATCTACTCCAAGAACGACGAGGCCCAGCAGCAGGCCCAGCTCGTCCAGACCGCGATCGACAAGAAGGTCGACGGGCTGATCGTCACCCTCGCCAAGCCGGACGCCATGAAGGCCGTCGTCCGCAAGGCCGTCGACGCGGGCATCCCGGTGGTCACCGTCAACTCGGGATCCGAGCAGTCCAAGGCGTACGGCGCGCTCACCCACATCGGCCAGGACGAGACCGTCGCGGGCGAGGCCGTCGGCGACGAGCTGAACGCGCGGGGCAAGAAGAAGGCCGTCTGCGTCCTCCACGAGCAGGGCAACGTCGGCCACGAGCAGCGCTGCGCCGGAGCGAAGAAGACCTTCGACGGCGATCTGCGGAACCTCTATGTCGACGGCACCAACATGCCCGACGTCCAGGCGTCCATCGAGGCCAAGCTCCAGACCGACCGCTCCATCGACGCCGTCGTCACCCTGGGCGCGCCCTTCGCCGACACCGCCGTCAAGGCCAAGGAGTCCGCGGGCAGCAAGGCCGAGATCGTCACCTTCGACCTCAACGCCAAGGTCGCGAGCGCCCTCAAGAGCGGCACGCTCGGCTTCGCCGTCGACCAGCAGCCCTACCTCCAGGGGTACGAGGCGGTCGACCTGCTCTGGCTCTACCGCTACAACGCCGACGTCCTCGGCGGCGGCCGGCCCGTGCTGACCGGACCCCAGATCATCACCAAAACCGACGCCGCCGCGCTGGAGGACTACACCAGGCGGGGCACCCGATGACCGCCGCCGCGCCCCCCGCCGACGAGCGGCTGCTGCGCACCTCCCCGCTGCGCGGGCTGCTGGGCAGACCGGAGCTGGGCTCGGTCGTCGGAGCCGTCGCCGTCTTCCTCTTCTTCGCCGTCGTCGCGGACTCCTTCCTGCGCGCCGCCAGCCTCTCCACCGTGCTCTACGCGGCCTCCACCATCGGGATCATGGCGGTCCCGGTCGCCATGCTGATGATCGGCGGCGAGTTCGACCTCTCGGCCGGCGTCCTGGTGACCAGCTCCGCGCTGATCTCCTCGATGTTCAGCTACCAGATGACGGCGAACGTCTGGGTCGGGGTGCTGGTCTCCCTGCTGGTCACCCTGGCGATCGGAGTCTTCAACGGGCTGATGCTCACCCGTACCGCGCTGCCCAGCTTCATCATCACGCTCGGCACCTTCCTGATGCTGACCGGACTCAATCTCGGCTTCACCAAGCTGATCAGCGGCACGGTCTCCACCAAGTCCATCGCCGACATGGAGGGCTTCGCCTCCGCCAAGGCGCTCTTCGCCTCCGAGTTCGCCGTCGGCGACGTCACCGTCAAGGTGACCATCCTGTGGTGGATGGGGCTCGTCGCGCTGGCCACCTGGATTCTGCTGCGCACCCGGTTCGGGAACTGGATCTTCGCCGTCGGCGGCGGCGCGGACGCGGCCCGCGCGGTCGGCGTCCCGGTCGTCAAGACGAAGATCGGCCTCTACATGGGCGTCGCCTTCGCCGCCTGGATCTCGGGCCAGCACCTGCTCTTCTCCTTCGACGTGGTGCAGTCCGGCGAGGGCGTCGGCAATGAGCTGATCTACATCATCGCGGCCGTCATCGGCGGCTGTCTGATCACCGGCGGCTACGGCTCCGCGATCGGTTCGGCGGTCGGCGCGATCATCTTCGGCATGACCAGCAAGGGCATCGTGTACGCGGAGTGGAACCCGGACTGGTTCAAGTTCTTCCTCGGGGCGATGCTCCTTCTGGCCACCCTGCTGAACGCATGGGTCCGCAAGCGTGCGGAGGCGACACGATGACGGAACCCGCTCTGATCGAGCTGGACCACGTCAGCAAGCACTACGGCAACATCCGGGCCCTGGAGGGGGTGTCGCTGGAGGTCCACGCCGGGGAGATCACGTGCGTCCTCGGGGACAACGGCGCCGGCAAGTCCACCCTCATCAAGATCATCGCGGGGCTGCACCAGCACGACGCCGGCTCCTTCTCCATCGAGGGCGAGCAGATCCGCCTGGCCAACCCCCGGGCCGCCCTGGACCGGGGCATCGCCACGGTCTACCAGGACCTGGCCGTCGTGCCGCTGATGCCGGTCTGGCGGAACTTCTTCCTCGGCTCCGAGCCGACCAAGGGGGCCGGCCCCTTCAAACGGCTCGACGTCCAGCTGATGCGCGAGACGACCCGGGCCGAGCTGCTCCGGATGGGCATCGACCTCCGCGACGTCGACCAGCCCATCGGCACCCTCTCCGGCGGCGAGCGCCAGTGCGTCGCCATCGCCCGCGCCGTGCACTTCGGCGCCAAGGTGCTCGTCCTGGACGAGCCCACCGCCGCGCTCGGCGTCAAACAGTCCGGTGTGGTGCTCAAGTACGTCGCGGCCGCCCGTGACGCGGGCCTCGGCGTGGTCCTGATCACGCACAACCCCCACCACGCCTATCTGGTCGGCGACCGGTTCGTCCTCCTCAAGCGCGGAGCCATGTCCGGCAGCCACACCAAGGACTCGGTCACCCTCGACGAACTCACCCGCCAGATGGCCGGCGGCAGCGAACTCGACGACCTCCGCCACGAGCTGGAACGCGCCCCCGCCCCCCGGCTCCTCGGCGGCCCCGACTCCGTCTGAGCCCCGGGCGGCGGCGCACCCGCCTCCCGGTCCCGCACCGCCGCCCGCCCGAGCCCGGTCCCGCACCCGCACCCGTCGCCCGCCCGCCCGGTTCCGGCCCCGCACCCGCCGCGCGGTCCCGGTCCCGGTCCGGACAGGTCCTACAGGCGGCGCACCATCACGCCCAGGATCTGCCCCTCGGGGCAGGGGCCGTACTGCTTGGAGTCATGGCTCAGCGGATAGTCCCCGATCACCACCACATGCCCGGCGGGCACCCGCCCCGCGCCGCCCGCCACCCGCGACGGCATCGGATCACCCGCCACCGCCACCACCCGCTTGATGTTCCAGGACACCGCGTCCAGATCGCGCCCCACCGGCTCCCGGCCGCGCCAGGCGGTCGCCGGATCGGGATCCGGCGGGGCGATCACCGCGATCCGGCCCCGGCGCAGCGCGCCCGTACCGCGCCGGATCAGCACCCGGCTGCCCGGCAGCAGCGTCGGCGACATGCTCGTCCCGACCACCGTGATCGCCACATAGCGCCGGCGCACCAGCCACGCGGCCCCCGCCGCCGCCAGCGAGCCCGCCACCACGGCCGGGGCCCGGCGTCCGCGGCGCGCCATCTCAGACCACCTTCCCGTCCCGCAGCTCCACCGCGCGGTCGCAGCGGTCCACCATCGAGGGGTCGTGGGTGGCCATCACGACCGTCGAGCCGAACGTCTCCCGCAGACTCAGCAGCACCTCCATGACCTCGGCCCCGGTGCGTGAGTCGAGATTGCCGGTCGGCTCGTCCGCCAGCACCAGCGAGGGGCGGTTGATCAGCGCCCGGGCTATCGCCACCCGCTGCTGCTGGCCGCCGGACAGCTTCGACGGCAGCGCGCCCGCGCGCTCCTCCAGCCCCACCGCGTCCAGCAGCTCACGCGCCCGCGCCCGCTTGTCGAACGAGGTCCGGTACGGCAGGAGCGGGGCCATCACATTGTCGAGCGCGGTGAGCGTGGGCAGCAGATGGAAACGCTGGAAGACGAAGCCCACCCCGCGCCGGTACTCCGCCAGCGCACGCCGCCCGAGCCCGGTGACCGTGACGCCGTCGACCTCGATGGTCCCCGAGTCCGGCACGTCCAGCGCCCCGATGAGATGCAGCAGGGTGGACTTGCCCGAGCCGGAGGGACCGGTCAGGGCCACCACCTCGCCGCGGCTCGCCGTCACCCCCACCCGGTCGCACGCGCGCAACGGCGTCCCGGAGTCCGCCTGATAGGTCTTGCACAGTTCGCTGACGGTCAGCAACGCTTCTGAGCCTCCTCGTCCTCGGTGTAGCCGGAGGCCTGGATGCTGAAGAGCCGCGCGTAGGCGCCCCCGTCCCGCATCAGCTCCGCGTGGGTGCCCGCCTCGGTGATCCTGCCCCCGTCGAGCACCACGATCTCATCGGCCCGCCGGACCGCGCCCAGCCGGTGCGAGATCAGCAGACTGGTGGTGTCCCCCCGGTGGGCGCGCAGCCGCCGGTGGACCCGCTCCTCGGCCGCCGCGTCCAGACCCGCGCTCGGCTCGTCCAGGATCAGCAGATCCCGGCCCTCCCGCATCATGGCGCGGGCCAGCGCGAGACGCTGCCACTGGCCGCCGGAGAGCGTCACCCCGGCCTCCGCCTCGCCGTCGGCCCCCTCGCTCTCCTCGGCGAAGATCCGCGAGAGCAGCGTCTCGTACCCCCGGGGCAGCGCCTCGATCAGCTCGTCGGCCCCCGACCGGCGCGCCGCCGCGGCCACGCGCCCCCGGTCCTCCCGGTGCGCCAGATCGCCGAGACCGATGTTGTCGGCGACGGAGAAGTCGTACTCCACATAGTCCTGGAACACCGCGCTGATCCGGTCCCGCAGCCGCTCGGGGTCCATGTCCCGCAGGTCCACCCCGTCCCAGCGGATCGTGCCCCGCACCGGGTCGTAGAGCCGGCACAACAGCTTGACCAGGGTGGACTTGCCCGCGCCGTTGAGCCCCACCAGCGCGAGCGAGGAGCCGTGCGCGATCGTCAGGGTGACCCCGCGCAGCACCCAGGGGCTGTTCTCGCCGTACCGGAACCAGACGTCCTCGAAGGTGACGGCGGACCGCAGCGGCGCGGTGGGGCTCGGCTCGGCGGGCACCGGCAGATCGGGGCCGGCCGAGGTGACGTCGGTGAAGTGTCCGAGCAGCAGCAGCGCGTGGTACGCCCCGGTGCACTGGAGAAGCAGGGCGATGAGCGCGCCCTGCACCCCGGAGACGGAGGCGATGAAGGCCGAGACGTCGCCCGCGGTGAACTCGCCCCGCACCGCCGCCATGATCATCCAGGCCAGTCCGCCGGCGGCGATGAGCGTGCCCAGCGCGGTGAGCGGGGTCTGGCGCAGCAGCGAGCGCCGGTCGAGGCGCTCCTCGGCCGCGTTGATCAGCCGGGTCTCGTCGTTCATCCGCCGCAGCAGAAAGCCGCCGAGCCCGAAGAGCCGGATCTCCTTCACCGCGGCCAGATCCAGCAGCATCCGCTGGTAGAACAGCTGCCGCCGGTTCCGCGGGCTGAGCGAGAACATCACCCGGGCCCGCTCGCGGCTGAGCGAGATCTCCACCAGCAGCACGGGCAGCGCGGCGGCGGCCGTCACCACCGTCATCAGCGGCGAGACGGCGAAGAGCACCGCGATCAGCCCGGCCGCCGTGAGGAACTGCTGGACGATCGCGAAGAGCGAGGTGGTGATCCGCTCGGGCGCGCTGTACGCGGCCTCCTGCGCCAGCCGCAGCCGGTCCAGGAAGGTCGGCGACTCGAACCGGGCCATGCCGGTGAACCGGTTGACCGTCCCGTACAGCCGGTCCTGGACGACCAGCACGATGCCGCGCTGGAGCCGCGAGCGCGCGTACTCCGAGAGCGGCGGCAGCAGCGCGTACGACGTCGTCAGCAGGCCCAGCCCGGCCACCAGGAGCAGCGGCTCGGGGCCGGGGGCGCCCTCGCCGTGCTGGATCCGGTCGAGGAGCCACTTGGTCAGCAGGGCGATGCCCGCGGGCAGCAGCCCCTGGACGACCGCGAGGAGCGCGTACGACAGACAGCTCAGCGGTCCCGCCCGCCAGGTCAGGGCCAGCGCTTCGGCGGTACGGCGGAGGAGTTCCCGCGCGCCGCCCGCCCGGCCCGGCCCGGCTCCGCTCACGCGGAGGCCAGGGAGGGGAGCGCGTGGGCGCCCGCCTCCGCGTGGGCGACCCGGCCGTCCGCGCCGGCGATGACGGTGGTCGGCGTCCCGACGATGGAGAACGCCGCGCTCAGCTCGCCGGGGAAGGGCTGCACCACGATCGTGGCGATGTCCCGCAGCGGCTCGATCAGCTCGGCGGCCTCCGACTCCTCGCCGGTGATGACCACGATCGTCTGCTCGGGGGAGAGGCCGGCGGTCCCGGCGTGCTCGACGAGGTGGGGTATCGCGGCCGGGCAGGCCGGGCAGCCCGTCGACATGAAGGTGAACACGGCGGGCCGGCCCGCCAGCGCCTCCCGCGACACGGCGCGTCCGGAGAGGGCGACCGCGGAGAACGCGGGCAGCTCCTCGCCGACGACCGGGCCGCTGCGCATCGACTCGGCGCGCTCCTCCTCCTGCCGGCGCAGCCGCCGGATGACAGCGGTGATCAGCAGCAGATTCAGCAGGCCGATCGCTCCGACGAGCACAAGACCGGCGACCAGGAAGGCCATCTCTCACTCCAGTGTCAGATCGGTGGTGAAGGCGGCGGCGGAGTGCGCCGGGACGTCGTGGACCGTCCTCGGTCGCGCTCCGGCGCGGGGGGAACGGATGGTCATGCGCGCGCCAGCAGAAGCGCGGTCGGCTGCCGCCGCAGGGCGGCCACCGGGACGGCGCAGCCGAGCACGGCGAGCAGGGTGCCCGCGACGACGGCGCCCGAGGCGGCCGTCAGCACCGGCTCGGTCATGCCGCCGGGCGCGAGCCGGGCGGTGAGCCCGGCGGCGAGCGCGGCCCCGGCGAGCGAACCGGCCAGCCCCAGCACCGCCCCCTCGGTCAGCACCAGCCGGGCGAGCGTGCGGTCGGTCCAGCCGGTGGCCCGCAGGGTGGCGAACTCGCCGGCCCGGTCCCGGATGTTGAGGTACATGACATCGCCGACGGCGACCGTGGCCAGCAGCGCCATCAGGGCCACGGCGGCGATGTCCGTGCCCCGGACCCGCACCGAGACCACCTCGCCCAGCAGCGATCCGGCGAGCGCGCCGTCGAAGGTGCGCACCGCCGCGACCAGCAGCGTGACCGATCCGGCCGCGATCGCCGAGGCGGCGACGCCCAGCAGGGCGCGGGCCCTGGCCCGGGTCAGATTCACCAGCGCGAGGCGGCCGACGCCGCCCACCGACCGGGCCCGGCGGCCGGTGGTCACGGCGGGCCGCAGGGCCTCCAGGGGCGCGGCGCGGGACGCCCGCCAGGCCGGCAGCAGCCCGCTGAGCACGGCGACCGCGATCGCGCCGGGCACGGAGAGCAGGGCGTACGCGGTGCTCACGCCGATGTCCAGGACCGCGGCGGCGGCCAGCGCGACGCCCACGCCCAGCACTCCGGCGGCCGTTCCGAGCACCGCCAGCTCGGCGAGGACGGCGGTGAACAGCCGCCGGGCGCTCCAGCCGACGGCGGAGAGCAGTCCGAGTTCCTCGCGCCGGGCGCGCACGGAGGCGGCGGTGGCGTTGCCTATGAACAGACAGCACACGGTCAGCATCAGCACCAGCAGCACCACGGACTTGCGGTCCACCGCCTCGGAGATCACGGCCACCACGTTCTTCTTGCTCCACCACTCCTCCAGCCGCAGCCCGGGGCGGCCGAACTCGCCCGCGGGCAGCTCCACCGTCCGCGGGGCGGGCGAGGAGCCGAGCACGATGTCGACCTCCAGGCCGGTGCGCCGGGCGATGGACTCGGCCGCCGCCCGCACCCGCTCCCGGGAGACCGCGTCCGCGCCGGTGGCGCCGGTGACGGAGACGCGCACGGCGGAGACGGGGGCCCGGGTCTGGTGGTCGGTGAGATAGCCCGCCCGGCCGAGCCAGCCGGCGGCTTCGAGGGTGGTGAGCATGAGCGGCGGCTGCTGGAGATAGCCGGTGGGGGAGACGGCGGGCAGCAGCGGCCCGCCCCCGAGCAGCTTCCGGGAGGAGTCGTCCGCGCCCACCAGCCCCGGGGCGGTGTACGCGCCCATCGGGACCCGGGCGGCGGCCTCGTAGGCGGGCAGCCGTGCCGGGTCGAAGGTCCCGACGTTCCGGCCGTGGACGGCGTGGCGCTCGATGGCGGAGGTCCGGGGCAGCAGCGGGCGGAACCAGAGGTCGCGTCCGTCCAGGGGCAGCTCGGCGGAGCGCGGCACGGTCCGCGGCCGCAGTGTGCCGTCCCCGGCCGTGGTGTACCGCACGGGACCGGCCGCGACGAGGTCGCCGACGGGGCTGAGGGTGCCGGGCGCGCTGTCGCGCAGGGTGTCGGTCGTCCGCAGCTCGGCCCGGTGGACGGTCTCGCCGTCGCTCCGCCGCCGGACCTCGGTCCGTACGGTCAGCCCGGTGCCGCTCCCCCCGGTGCGCAGCAGGGGGAGTTCGGCGGAGTCCGCGTACCCCTCGCCGCGGTCCACCGTCCTCGGGGGCCCGGGGGTGAGATAGCGGCCCGCGGTCAGCGCCCGGTCGAGCCCGAACAGCTTCGCCTCGGCCGCCGGGTCGACTCCGGCGATGACGTACGAGGCGGGGAAGGTGAAGACGGCGACGGTCGGCGCGAGGTCGTTCTCGGCGGGGCCCGTGCCCTCATGGGTGACGCCCGCCCAGGAGAGGCAGAGGACGGGCTCTTCCGAGGAGTGGAGGTTGCGGGCCGTCGGCGGCTCGTGCCGTCCCTCGCAGACCTCGGTCTCGCCGCCCGACGGCAGCCGTTCCAGATAGCGGTTGGTGACCCGCCGGTGGCCTCCGTCGAGCTTCACCGTCGGGCCCCGCCGTACGGTGATCGGATTCGGGGTGATGTAGACCCGGCGGCTGCTCTGCCGGACCGTCGACAGGCCCCGGTCGTAGGTCCAGTCGCGGGTGATCTCGAAGGAGCCCCGGGTGCCCTTCGGCAGGAAGTCGGCGAGGTCGAGGGTGGCGCGCCCGGCCGTCTGCGCGAAGCCGAGCACGGCGATCGGGGCGGCGACGCGCACGCCGCCGGTCGCGCGGATCCGGGCCAGCTGGCCGGTGGTGATGCCGCCGTAGACGTCCGACACCGCGTTGGGCCGCACCAGGCTCTGCCGTGCCTCGACCGCTCCGGCGGCGCCCTCGGGGCGCACCAGGATGTCGTACGCGCCCCGGGTGCGGGAGAGGGCGCCGAGCACATCGAGCCGGGAGGACTCCGTCGTGGCGGAGAGCACCACGAAGGAGGAGACGGCCACCAGCAGGCCCAGCAGCAGCGCCAGTGATCGGAGCAGTCGCCCCGCCAGTTGCCGCCGGACGAAGAGCAACACCCGGTCCCCTCCCGATCTCCGCGTGCTTTCGTGCTGTCGCCGGGGCCCGCCCGGTGGGGGCCGGGCGGACAGTGCCGCTCCAGCTGATCGCCCGGGCCCCGGTCCGGGGTGCCGCCGTGCTCGGAAGGGTGTCGCCGAACTTCCCGAGGGCGTTCACGGGATCCCTTCCGGTGGTCGCGCCGTTCCTCGAACGACCGGTCCCGCCCGGTGGGGGCGGGACCGGTCACTTCGGCCGCTCAGCAGAACTGGCGGGTGAACACCCATTCCCCGCAGTAGGCGTGCAGGCAGGCCGGGGGCCTGGCCATGTAGCAGCACCGCTCATGCAGGCGGTTCACGATGCACTTGTACTCCTTGTGGGAAGGGCACGCCGTTCCACAGGTGATGGCTTCGGCACTGGCCTCGGGGACCAGCTTCCGCAGTAACGCATCGCCGACTTTCCGCAGGGCGTTCATACGCTCCCTTTCTCCATCGGGGATGAAGCGGGCTGAAGTCGATCACTGGTATGGACCAGCCCGCAACGGAGTGTTCATCAATGTGATTCAGCTCACATGGGTGCGCCGGCGGGGTCCGGCCGGCCCCTCCCCGTCCCCGGCCGCCCCCCACGCCCCTCAGCAGTGGGGGTGGCAGAATCGCCCGTGGCGGGCGACGTCCGCCGCCGGCCCGGGGTGATCGACCGCATCACGTGATGGCCGGCCCGACGACACCAGGGACGACGCGAGCCGTGCGAGCACCCGCCCCCACCCGTTCCGCCGCTGTGGACCACGCCCGGTGAGCACCTACCGCGACTTCGCCCACCGGGGTTCCGCCCGCGCCACCGTCCTGCGCACCGTCGGCACCCGTGAGCGGCGCTCCCACCTCACCGCGCCCCGCGTGCCCACCGTCGGAATCGACATCGGCGGCACGAAGGTGATGGCCGGGGTCGTCGACGCCGACGGGGTCATCCTGGAGAAGGTCCGCACCGAGACCCCGGACAAGTCCAAGAGCCCCAAGGTGGTCGAGGACACCATCTGCGAACTCGTCCTCGACCTCTCCGACCGCCACGACGTCCACGCGGTGGGCATCGGCGCGGCCGGCTGGGTCGACGCCGACCGCTCCACCGTCCTCTTCGCCCCCCATCTGGCCTGGCGCAACGAGCCGCTGCGCGACGCGCTCTCCGCCCGCCTCGCCGTCCCCGTGCTCGTCGACAACGACGCCAACACCGCAGCCTGGGCCGAGTGGCGCTTCGGCGCCGGACGCGGCGAGGACCATCTGGTGATGATCACCCTCGGCACCGGCATCGGCGGCGCGATCCTGGAGGACGGCCAGGTCAAACGGGGCAAGTACGGGGTCGCCGGCGAATTCGGCCATATGCAGGTGGTGCCCGGCGGGCACCGCTGCCCCTGCGGCAACCGCGGCTGCTGGGAGCAGTACAGCTCCGGCAACGCGCTCGTCCGCGAGGCCCGGGAGCTGGCCGCCGCCGAGTCCCCGGTGGCACACAGCCTCATCGACCGCGTCGGCGGAAACGTCTCGGACATCACCGGGCCGCTCATCACCGAGCTGGCCCGCGAGGGCGACGCCATGTGCGTCGAGCTGTTCCAGGACATCGGGCAGTGGCTCGGCGTCGGCATCGCCAATCTCGCCGCCGCCCTCGACCCCTCCTGCTTCGTCATCGGCGGCGGGGTCAGCGCCGCGGACGACCTCCTCATCGGGCCCGCGCGGGACGCCTTCCGCCGCCATCTCACCGGCCGCGGCTACCGGCCCGAGGCCAGAATCGCCAAGGCCCAGCTCGGCCCCGAGGCCGGCATGGTCGGCGCCGCCGACCTCGCCCGCCTGGTCGCCCGCCGCTTCCGGCGCACCAACCGCCGCCGGGTCGAACGCCATGAGCGGTACGAGCGCTACGCCCAGGCGCTCCGGAACTCGGCCTCGCCCCGCAGCACCGCCCAGGAGCCGTAGACCACAGCCCCCGGGCCGGGCGGGTCCGGCCCGCCGGGCCCGGCGGAACCGTACACTTCGGTTCAGACCGTCCCCCGGAACCGCCCAGGAAACCCCGCAGTCATGACCGTGCCGCGCCAGTCCGCCCCGACGGACGAGAGATTCCGTCCCCCCGAGGGCCGACGGAGGATGATCGTCCGCCGCTGGCTCACCGCGATCATCATCGTCCTTCTCGTCGGCATCCCGGCCGGCTATCTGGTGATCTCCGCCGAGCAGAGCCGCGAGAGCGGCCGGCACAAGGCGAGGGAGTCCTCCGCGAGCGGGCTGCGCGACAAATGGCCGTCCCAGATGAAACGGCGCGTCTTCGAGGTGCCCATCCCGATGAAGTCGACCGACGTCGCCTACTTCGAGACCAGCAACTGGAAGACCAGCAGGCTGTACGTGCAGTTCACCACCACGGCCGCCGGGCTCGACGGCTTCCTCGAAGGAGTGGGATCCGGACGCGGGGAGCTGACCGACGGCGAGATCACCGTCGATCCGCGGGACGCCGACACCGTCGGCTGGGACTTCACGGCGGACGGCGTCTCCTGGACGGCCACCCGCCAGACGAACCCCCGCCCCCGCCCCAGCCAGGACATCACCGTCGACCTCACCGACCCGGCCCGGCCCACGGTGTACGTCGTCTCCACCGCCAACCCCTGAGCCGGCCGGGCCCGCGCGGCGGTCGGCGCTCCGGGGGATTCCCGTACGCTCCGCCGAGCGGTTCCCGCCGCTCGTGAACGGCGGGACGCTCCGGACGGCTCCGTCCATTCCTCCGGCCGTGAATTCCTCGCGGTCTCCCGGGGGTACGGACACCGAAGTCTTATGTCCCCGCCACCGAAGTATTGAGGGAATTCCTCGCCCGGCGGATCGCCGCTGCGGCATGATGTGGCCCATGAGCGTCCGCACCGGGCGCCTTCGACGGACGCTTTTACCGAGCCCTTTCACCGAGCCCTTTTACCGATCCCCTTTCACCGGGCCCTTTCAGCGGGTGCTCTCACCGGCCGAGAACGGGCTCGGGGGGCGTCCGCCGCGGCATCGCGGCGGGCCGGTCCGCCGCCCGGAGCAGCGGGAGAATCCCGCTGAGCGGCCCTGCGCGAGGGCAATGACGGCATTCGGCCGCCGCCCGCGCCCAGAGGAACGTGCGCCTGTACACAAACGCGCCCGCGTGAAATGGATCGCCTGCGGAGCGATCGCGTTCACGTCCGGAAAAAGAATGCACCGGCCCTTCCCGAGAGCGCTCCGCCGCCGAAGCGCCGTCCGGCTGCGCGAAAAGAGCCACGGGAACGGACGAGCGGACCCGAGGAGGAATCTCCATGACGCAGCCGAGCCCCACCGCCCACGCCGGCGGACCGGACATCCGGAGCGACGCGCACGGCACGGCCGCCCCGGCCACCGGCTGGGGCGCGTCCGATCCAGCGGGCGCGCCCGCGACGACGTTCTTCCTGCTGCGGCACGGGGAGACCGCGCTGACGCCCGAGAAGCGCTTCTCCGGCAGCGGCGGCTCCAACCCCCCGCTCTCCCCGGCCGGACAGCGCCAGGCCCGGGGCGCGGCCCTCGCCTTCGCGGCGCGGGGCACGATCCAGGCCGTCGTCAGCTCGCCCCTGCTGCGGTGCCGGCAGACCGCCGCGGCGGTGGCGGGCCCGCTCGGCCTGGAGGTCCGGGTGGAGGACGGGCTGCGCGAGGCCGACTTCGGGGCGTGGGAGGGGCTGACCTTCGCCGAGGTGCGCGAGCGCCACCCCGAGGACCTCGACGCCTGGCTGGGCTCCGCCGACGCCGCGCCCACCGGCGGTGAGACCTTCGCCTCCGTCGCCCGCCGCGTCGGCGCGGCCCGCGACCGGCTGATCGCCCGGTACGCGGGCCGGACCGTCCTGCTGGTCAGCCATGTGGCGCCGATCAAGACCCTGGTCCGGCTCGCCCTGGACGCCCCGCCGAACGCGCTGTTCCGTATGGAGCTGTCCGCCGCGTCCGTGTCCGAGGTGTCCTACTTCCCCGACGGCCGGACGTCCCTGCGCCTGCTGAACGACACCTCGCACCTGAACTGACCCGCCCGCCGGGCGCCCGCCGTCCGGGCCGGCCCGGCGGTCCGCCGCGCCGGCCCGCTACGACGAACAGGGCATACGGTCGCCTCCCGTGTCCGAGCGGACGCGCGCGGACGGGGGCGGGGCGGCCGCGCCGCCCGTCACCAGCGAGAGATCGCGGCGATTCGAGATCGACAGCTTCCGGTAGACCCGGCTCAGATGCATCTCCACGGTGCGCCGGGTGACGTACCTGCGGTTCGCGATCTCCTTGTTGGTGAGGCCCTCGGCCGCGAGCAGAGCGGTGCGGCGCTCGGCCGGGGTGAGGGACTCCAGCCCGATCTCCGTGTCGCGCCGCGGTCTCGCGCCCGCCTCCGCCAGATCCTGGCCCAGCTCACGGACGAGCGCACGGGCCCCGCACTTCTCGGCCAGCGCCATGGCCGCGCGCAGACACTCCCGCGCCTGCCGGGCCTTTCTGGTGCGCAGCAGCTCGCGGCCGAGATCGCGCGAGGCGCGGGCCTCGTCCAGGGCGGCGCCCGCCTCCCGGAGGAGGTCGACCGCCTCGCCGAGGACGGCCGCCCGCCGCTCGCCGCGCGTCAGCAGCCCCTGTACCCGCAGAGCCCTGCCGATGGGGTGCGGCGCGCCCCAGCCGCGCGCCAGGACGAGTTCCTCCTCCACCAGCCGCTCGGCGACGGCGTGGTCGCCGAGATGGGCGTGGATCAGGGCGGCTTCGGAGCGCCAGGGGTACGCGGCGGGGTTCGACCAGTCGCGCGCCCGCAGCCGACGGCCGCACTCCTCCAGATCGGCCAGCCCCGCCTCGGCCCGCCCCGTCGCGAACCGCAGCCGCCCCCGGTGGAACAGCAGCGCGGGAACCAGCGCCTCCGGGAGGGGAGTCCGGTCCTCCAGGAGCAGCCGCCGGGCGCCGTCGAGATCGCCGGATTCGAGCAGGACGCCGCCCAGCGCGCAGCGGGCCAGCGCGGAGCCCAGCCACTCGCGGCCGGGGGCGAACTCCCCGGCCGCGCGCGCCGCCTCCTCGGCCTCCCGGAGGCGGCCCATCCGTACGGCGCACTCCGCGAACACCGCGCGGGCCAGCGCCGCCATGCTTCCGGAGCCCTCGGCCGTCGCCTGCTCCAGGATCGCGCCGCACGCCTGCGCCGCCTCCTCGTACTCGCCGGCGTGCGACAGCGTGAGCGCCAGAAGGAGGCGTACCCCCGCGTGCGCGTCGACGGACTCGACCGGTTCGCCGAGGCCGAGCCGGGCGAAGCGCACCGACTCCTCGCGGCGCTCCGCGGCTCCCTGGGCCTGCACGGCCGACAGGGCGGCCCGGGCGCGCCGGATCCAGGGGGCGGCGGCGGCCTCCGTGAGCGCCGTCGTGGGCGGGACCGGCGCGCGTCTGCCGTCGAGGAGGGCGAGCAGACCGCGTACGGCGTCGGTGCCGGCCCGTCTCGCGGGCTCCGCCGAGGCGGGCTCGCCGGCCGCGGTCTCGTGCTCCACGACCCGCAGGGCCTCCGCGGCGTCGCCGGTCAGCCCGATGGCCTGGACCAGGTCGACGAGCGCGGCCGACCGCCGTTCGCCGGGCTCCCGGGCGAGGTCCAGGGCGCGGCGGAACACGGCGACCGCGGCGGCGGGGTCCTCGGCGAGTTCGATGCGGCCGAGCCGCCGCAGCAGTCCCGGCTCCTCTCCCGGTCCGCACTCGTCCAGGCAGCGTTCCAGACAGGCTCTGGCGCTCGCCGTGTCGCCCTCGGCGAGCGCGGCGTCGGCCGCGTCGAGCAGCAGCCGGCAGGACCAGGTGCCGGCCACCGGCTTGGCGCGGAGCAGATGCGCGACGATCTCGTGCCGGGGGGCGGCCAGGTCGTGCAGGGTCTTGGCGGCCTGGGCGTGCAGCCGGGACCGCTCGCTGGGAGGCATCGCGGTGAGGAACGAGGCCCGGATCATCGGCCGGCAGAATCCGATGTGGTCCGGGGTCTCGTCCAGGACCCCGCAGCGCACGAGCGTGTGGAGCACGTCGGCGGCCGTCGCGCAGGGGATGCCGAGAAGATCGGCGACCACCTGGGGCGATTCGACACGGCTCATGATCGCGATGATGTCGAGCACCCGGCCGGCCCCGGGGAGCCACTCCTCGAAGCGGGCGACCATCATCTCGGCGATCTCCGCCGTGCCGATCTCGGCGACCCGCCCGGCGGACAGCTCGGCGGGGCCCACGCCGGTCCGCCGCATCTCCCGCAGCAGCGCCCGCACCAGCAGCGGGTTGCCGCCGGTGGCGTCGTGGCAGGCCCGGGCGAACTCCGTGCTCGCCGGGGAGCCGAAGGTGGACGCCAGCAGATAGCCGACGCTGTCGACGTTCAGCCCCTGGAGCACCTCGCGCCGGTGGAACTCGGAGGCCACCTGGGCCAGCGGGGCCGTGCCGGGCAGCCGCTGATCGGCCTCCTTCACCTCGGAGTGGTCCCACGCCAGCGTCGAGACCAGGGCGACGGGCTGTCCCTCCAGGCTGTTCATCAGCTGGCCGAGCCAGTGCAGCGAGTACGGGTCGGTCCAGTGCAGATCGTCCACGACCATCAGCACCGGAGCCCGCGCGGTCAACTCCGCGACCAGCAGCTGCGCCTGGACCGGGGCGGCCTCGGCGGCCTCCTCCGCGCCGCCGGCCCCGCCCCGCGCGCGGGCCGCCCCGACGGCGTCCGGGAGCTGGTCGTGGACCTGCCGCAACAGGCTGTACGGAAGGGTCCGTTCGGACTGGCGGGCACGGGCGAAGATCACCTCGAATCCTCTGCTCCGGGCCGCTCTCAGGGTGGATCGCGCCAGATGGGACTTGCCGGCGCCGACGGCTCCCTCCAGCAGGAGACTGGCCCCCACTCCGAAAGCCGCGGAGGCCAGAACCTTTTCCAGGGCGTGCAGTTCGAAATCTCGGCTGAGCAAAGCACCACTTCCTCGCCTCGTAGCCGGGGATGAACCCGGCGCGCCCGAACGTTGACCCGCGATCAGATGCTGTCCGCGCCCCCGTTCCGGGAGCGCCACTGCTCGGTGGCCACCCCCGCCAGGACCACCTCGACCACATCCTCCGCGAGCGTGGCCGTGACGGGAAGGTGGGCGAAGAGCACCCGGTAATAGGTGGTCGAGGCCAGCATGTCCAGCAGCAGATCGATGTCGGCGTCGGCGCGGATGTCCCCCCGGCGGATCCCGCGCCGCAGGGCCTCGGCCGTGGAGGCGCGGCGCGGGTGGAAGAACTCGTCGAGGAAGGCCGACTCCAGTTCCGGGTCGTCGGCGAGGTCCGCGACGAGGGCGGGCAGGGTGCGCCGGCCGACGGTGGTGGTGAACGCCTGGCTCAGGGTGCCGATCCCGGCGATGAGGTCGCAGTGGGTGCACCCGGTGTCCGGGGTGGGCTGGGTGCCGATCGTGGTGGCGAGCGCGTCCACGACGAGATGCTGCCGCGACTGCCAGCGGCGGCGCAGGGCCGGCTTGCTCGTGCCGGCCCGGGCGGCGACCGCCTCCAGCGTCAGATTGGCGTAGCCCGTCTCGCTCAGGATCTCCATCACGGCGCGCGGCACCGCCGCGTCGATGCGTTCGTCCCGGGGCCTTCCCGTGCGCTGCCGTGCGGCCGGTCGCGTGGCGGCCGGGGCGCCGCTCGGGGTGTTCACCATCACACCAGTATAGGTATGCTTCCGTTCCGTGCCACAACGGAACGTAAATATCCCTTGAGGAGTGACCACCATGTCCCAGGACGTCCACGAGACGACGGAAGGCCCCGGCGGATTACCCGCACCGCCGGACGCCGCCGAACCGAACCCGGCGGAGAGCGTCTTCGGCGGCCGGTACCGGGCGCTCACGCTGGGCGTCATCCTGTCGGTCGGCATGGTCGCGTTCGAGTCGCTCGGCGTGGCCACCGTGCTGCCCGACATCGCCCAGAAGCTGAACGGCCTGGGAGCCTACGGCTGGGGCCTCTCCGCGCTCATGCTCGCCAACATCATCGGCACCGTCATGGCGGGACGCTCCGCCGACCGGGTCGGCCCCTGGCGCGCGGCGATGGTCGGCATGGCCGTCTTCGCCGCGGGCTGCGCCGTGGCCGGAGCCGCCGCCTCCTGGCCGCTGTTCCTGCTGGGCCGGTTCCTCCAGGGCCTCGGCGTCGGAGCCGTCATGGCCATGGCGTACACGGTGATCGGACTGGCCTACCCCCAGCATCTGCGGGCGCGGATGTTCGCGCTGCTCTCCTCCGCGTGGACCATCCCGTCCCTCATCGGACCGGTCCTCGCCGGAACGCTCTCCGACCACACCACCTGGCGCGCGGTCTTCCTGCTCATGCTGCCGCTCATCGTGGTCGCGGCCGTGCTGACCCTCCCCGGGCTGCGCAAGCTCGACCGCCCCCGGGACACCGCCGCCCGGCCGGCCGACGCCCCCGCCCAGCCCTGGTGGAAGGGGCCGCTGGCCAACGCCGTCCTGCTCACCGCGGGCACCGGCCTCCTCCTCCAGGCGCTGCTGCTGAAGAACATCGCCCTGCTCATCCCGCTCGCCCTCGCGGGCCTCGTCATCGCCGTGCCCGCACTGCGCCAGGTCACGCCCAAGGGCACCCTCGGCGCGCGCCCCGGACTCGGCGCGGGCATCGTGATCCGCGGCCTCCTGTGCGGCGTCTACTTCGGCAGCGAGGCGTTCCTGCCCCTCGGCCTGCAGGAACTGCACGGCGTGAGCGCCGCCCAGGCCGGCCTCGGACTCTCCGCAGGCGCGATCACCTGGGTGGTGGGCTCCGCCTATCAGGCCAAGCGGAGCGGCCGGAACCCGGGCAGCCACACCGGCAGCGTCGCCCTCGGATTCATCATCCTGCTCGCCGGCGTCGCGATCATCACCCTGACCATCCTCCTCGACGCCGTCCCGCCCTGGATCGCCGTCGTGGGCTGGGGAATCGGCGGCTTCGGCATGGGCATCGCCTTCAACGCCGCGACCACCGAGACCATGGGACAGGCGCCCGCCGAGCGACAGGGCGAGGTCAGCGGAGCGCTCCAGCTCGCCCAGACCCTCGCCACCGGGCTGATCGCCGGTCTCGGCGGCGCGGCCATCGCCATCTCCCAGCACTACGACGCCGGCATCCGCACCGCCCTCTTCGGAGTCTTCGCCCTCACCGGAGTACTCGCCCTGGCCGGAGTCCTCCTCGCCCGGCGGCTGCGCCCCGCCTCCGGCGCCGCCGACGCCTAGCGGGCGGTCCGACCGGCGGGCGCCGACGGCACACGGCGCCCGCCCGGTCTCCACGGGGGCGGGACGGGGGAACCGGATCCCCCGTCCCGCCCCGGCGGCGGAGCGCCCGCCGCCACCGTCCGACCGCACGGGTGACGAGGAGGACAACGCCGTGAACGTCGTACACATGCTGGGTCTCTGCGCCCCGGCCCCGGCCGATCCCTTCGGCGAGACACTGCTGCGCGCGCTCGTCGCGCCCGGTCTCACCGGCCTGCGGCTGGAGATCTGCCCGGCCCCGCCCGATCTGCCGCCGCACCGCGAGGTCCCGCCCTCCGCGCTGCCGCCCGGGGCGCGGGCGCTGCGCCGGAAGGCGGCCGACGCGGACGCGCTGCTGCTGGCCGTGCCCGAGTCGCAGTCCCTGCCGCCCGAGCCGCTGCTCACGGCCCTGGACTGGCTGGCCCGGCCGAGAGCCGGATCGCCGCTGATCGGCAAGCCGGTCTCGGTGCTGACCACCACACCGGACGCCGCCGGACACCCTCCGCCGCCGACCGAGACCGAGCGGATCCTGCTCGGCACCGGATGCGAGATCGTCGGGCCGCGCACGGTCACGGCCCACGCCGGGGCGGTCCTGCGGAGGCGGGCGGGCGGCGGCGTGTTCATCGCCGATCCCGCCTCGGCCATGCGCCTGCTTCTGCACATCCGCCGCACCTCGGCGGCGGCCCGCGCCGCTTCGTACCCCCTGTCCGGGGAGGATTTCCGCCCCTGGTCCTAGCCGCGGGTACGGATCCCTCGGCGGCGCGGTGCTCCCGTACGGGTGACCCGCGCCGGATTTCGCGGTGGGCGGCGGCGCTCGTACGGGCGCCCGGGCGCTCCCGCCGTGCGGGGTCCCGGCGGCGACGGCGCGCGCACGAGCCTACGCGCGCACGCGCCTCCGAGCGTCCGGGCGCGCGGCCGTCCAGGCCCACGGCTCTCCCGGCGCGCGCGGAGGCGCGTCCCCCGCTCCGAAGCGGAGGGACACGCCCGGCTCGCATTTTGGCGAACGCCCGTCCGCCGGGGAGCCGGACCGGCTCCCCGGCGGACGGGCGTTCAGGCGCGGCAGCGCAGCATCACCAGGGGCGGGTTGGCGAGGAAGTCGGCCCAGAACTCGCTCCCCAGCTCCCGTACGCCCTCGTCCGGGACCTCCAGCGGCACCCAGGTCACCGGGCCGAAGCCGGCCGCCCGCAGCGCGTCCTCGTAGACCTCGGCGCGCGGGTAGTTGGTGATGAACTCGACCGGAGGGTCGAGCAGCGCCGTGATCCGCACCCGGGGACCGATCCGGCCCTCGCCCACCGGCTCGTAGCGGAATCCGTACGGGCTCGTGGGCGGCCCGTCGAAGCGGAAGCCGGGCGCCTGGGTCAGGACGAAGAACTCCGCGCCCGGGGCCAGGCTCCGGTGCACGCTGCGGCACATCCGCTCCATCGCGGCCGCGTCGTCGGCGTAGTTGAGCAGATAGACCGCGGTCGCGAGGTCGAAGGGGCGCTCGGGCGGCGGCAGTTCCGCCGCGTCGGCGACGGCGTAGCGGACGCCGAGCGGGGCGCGCGCCTCGATGCCCCGGGCCGCGGCCACCATCTCGCCCGAGACGTCGACCCCCAGCACCTCCGCCGCGCCCAGCCGTTTGATCTGCCGGGTGTAGAAGCCCGTTCCGCAGGCCAGATCGAGCACCGACCTGCCCCGCACATCACCGAGCATCCGCAGGAAGCTGCCCCGCTCCGGGTAGCGCGCCATGGGCAGGGTCTTGAATCCCTCGTAGGACTCGCCGATCTCGTCGTACTGCAGCTGACTCATCCCTCAGCCCTCCCAGGCTCTCGTCGAGGCGGTCGTCCACGACCGCCCGGTGGTCGTCGACGGCCGCGCGCCGCGCCGGGCCCGCCGCCGGCCGGCGCAGCAGATCGCCCGCGAGCGCCGTCCGGCGGCCCTGGTACGCGACCGCCGCCAGGGCCTCCCGGGTCGGCAGGGCCCCGGCGGTCATCGGGTGCGAGGTGCCGTAGGGGTTCCCGCCCGCCTCGAAGACGACCGGGTCCGTGAAGCCCGGCGGCACCACCACGGCCCCGCTGTGCAGCAGCGCGTGATGGAAGGCCAGCAGCGCCGACTCGCCGCCCGAGTGGGCGCGCGCGGCCGTCACGAAACCCGACGCGGGCTTCCCGGACAGCGGCCCCGGCCGGTCGCCGGAGTCCAGCGACTGGACGAAGCGCAGCAGCGACGCCGCCATACCGCCCAGCCGGGCCGGCGCGCCGAACACCACCGCGTCCGCCCAGGCCACGTCCTCGGCGGTGGCGACGGCCGCCGCGCGCGCCGGACGCCGCTCCGAGGCGACCCGTCTCAGCCGCACCCGCGCGCCCACGGACCGCGCGCCCGCCGCGCACTCCTGCGCCAGGAGCCGCGCCGGCTCCTCGTCGGCGCAGTGCACCACGGTGACCCGGACGGGCCGCTCCTCGGCGGCCGCCGCGTGCCCCCGGTGCACGCGGGCGGTGAGCCCGGTCAGCCGATGGCCCAGGAGCCGCGCGGCGTCGCGTTCGGCGCCGTCCGGACCGTCCGGCCGGCTGTCGACGGACAGACCGTACGGATTGCCCCCCGACCGCCCGAAGGCCGGGGCGAACGGATCGGCCCCGACCACCCAGGAGCCCCAGTGGTACGCGGTCTGATGGAGCGACAGCAAGGTCGCCTCACGCCCGCCGTGGGTGCAGGTGGAGGAGGTCATACCGGTCACCACCCGGTCCGACAGCAGCCGCCGCCGCCACAGCGGACTGGTGGAGTCCAGGAACCGCTTGAAGGGAGCGGACACATTGCCGAAGTACGTCGGGGTCGCCAGCACCAGCCCGTTCGCCCAGAGCACGTCGTCCGGCCCGGCGACGCGCTCCGGCCACTCGACGCCCGCCGCCTCCTCGTCCGCCACCCGCAGCAGCCGCACCTCGCCGCCGGCCGCCCGCACGCCCTCGGCGGCCGCCCGCGCGAGCGTCCGCATGGAGCCCCGGCGGCTGTGGTGGACGACCGCGATCCGCGGCCTCACTCCGTCCCCCCGGGCAGCCGCCCGGTGCGCAGGACCAGACGCACGTCGTCGCCGACGCGCCGTACCTCGTCCAGTTCCAGCCGCAGCCCCTCGCCCAGCGTCCGGGCCCCGAACCCGTCGAGCACCGGCCGCCCGCCCGCGCCCAGCAGCAGCGGGGCCACATAGGCGACCACCCGGTCGAGCAGACCCCGGGCGGCGAAGGCGGCCGCCAGCCGGGCGCCGCCCTCCAGCAGCACCGAGCGCAGCCCCCGCGCGTACAGCTCGTCCAGCAGCCCCGCGATGTCCAACAGGCCGTCCACGACGGCTGCTTCCAGCACCTCGTGACGGTCGGGCAGCTCCGGCTTCGGCGCGCCCCGGCCGACGACCACGAGGGTGCGGGCCGCGTCGTCCAGGACGCGCGCGCCGGACGGGACGGAGCCGGTGCGGTCCAGCACCACCCGCAGCGGCGGGCGGCCCGGGACCCCGTGCCGCAGACCGAGATGCGGGTCGTCGGCGCGCAGGGTCCCGGAGCCCACGAGCACGGCGTCGTGGGCCGCGCGCAGCGTGTGCGCGTCCTCCCGCGCCGCCCGGCCGGTGATCCACCGGGACGTTCCGTCCGGCGCCGCCGACCTGCCGTCGAGACTGCCGCCGAACTTCCAGGTCACACACGGCCGGCCGCGGCGGATCGCGGTCAGCCACAGCTCGTTGCCGCGCTCCGCCTCCGCGCGGAGCACCCCGGGGACGACCTCGACGCCGGCCTCGCGCAACCGCCGCGCCCCGCCCGCGGCGTCGGGATTCGGGTCGGGCACCGCGTACACCACCCGTGCGACGCCCGCGCCGAGCAGCGCCTCGACGCAGGGGCCGGTACGCCCCTGGTGCGCGCACGGCTCCAGGGTGACCACGGCGGTCGCGCCGCGGGCCCGGCCGCCCGCGACGGCCAGGGCCTCGACCTCCGCGTGCATGTGCCCGGCTCCCCGGTGGAAGCCCTCGCCCACCGGATTGCCCGCCGGGTCGAGGACGACACAGCCCACGACGGGGTTGGGGCCGGTGCGGCCGAGCGCGTTGGCCGCGAGCGCGACCGCCCGGCGCATGGCGGCCTCCTCGGCGGGCGACGCCGTCGTCGTGTCGTCGCTTGGGCCCGTCACGGCGTCTCCGCCAGCCGGAAGCCCATCGCGTAGATGTCGCGCTCGTACCAGCCGTGCCGCCGGCGGCAGCGCGCGAGGTCCCCGAAGCGGGTGAAGCTGCCGCCGCGGGCGATCCGGTACGCGCCCCGGGTGAGCGCGAGATCGTCGGCGACGTCCACCCCGCCGGGGTACGGACGGTAGTCGTCCGCGGTGAACTCCTCGACGTTGCCCGCCATGTCGTGCACGCCGAACGGCGAACGCCCCGCCGGGTGCACGCCGATGGGGGTGGTGGCCAGCGGGCCGTGCTCGACCGTGTTGGCGCGGTCGGCCCCGAACGCGTCGCCCCACGGGAACTCCCGCCCGCCGGGGCCCGCCGCCGCGTACTCCCACTCCGCCTCGGTCGGCAGCCGGAAACGCCGGCCCGTACGGCCCGAGAGCCAGTCGGCGTACGCGTCGGCCGCCTCGGCGGACACCGTCCACACGGGGTGGTTGCCGAGCTGCTCCGGAAAGCTCCCGAACCGCCAGGAGGTGGGCAGCGGGGTGCTGCCGGTGTCCTCGGCGAAGCGCCGGTACTCGGCGTTGGTGACCGGGTGGAGCGCGATGCGGAAGGCGGCCAGCTCCGTCTCGTACACGGGGCACTCCTTGGCGATCCACTCCTCCTCCACGCCCGCGTGCCGCCAGCGGGCGGCGACCTCCCCGGCCAGGCCGGGAGGGAGGCCGAGCCGGACCCGGGCGGCCGGGACGTCGGCCATGGGCGGGTCGTCCGGGCGGATGCGCGGATCGCCGACGAGACCGAGCACGGCACCGGCGGCGCAGCGCCGGGAGAAGGACTGCTCGGGGTCCTCCGCCACCGAGACGAGGGTGCCGGGAGGGGCTCCGAGGAGGTCGCGGTGTTCCCGCAGCGGCCAGGGGTCGCCGCGGCCCACGAAGGAGTCGGGCAGTCCCATCGCCGCTCGGTCGGAGAGGGTGTTGGGGTTGGCCAGGACGGTGGTCGGCGGGCTCGCGGTCACCTGTGCCTCCGGGCGTCGGTCGGGACGGGGTCCGCGGACAGCGCCCCGGTGGGCACGGCGTCGGCCAGGGCGCGATGGCCCGCGTCGTTGAGGTGGATGTGGTCCCCGGCGTCGAAGCCCGCCCGGACGCGCTGCGGGTCGGCCGGGTCCCGGACGGCCAGGTCGAAGTCGGCCACGGCGTCGAAGTCGGGGGAGGCGCGCAGCGCCGTGTTGAGCTCGGTGCGGGCCCGCTCGGCGTCGGCGGTCCACAGCGGCGAGTCCTTGAACGGGGTCAGCGTGCCGACCACCACATGGACGCCCCGCGCGCGCAGCCGTCCGGCCAGGGTGCGCAGTCCGCGCAGCACCTCGTCGGCGCTCGCGCGCGGTGTGAGCTGTAGGTCGTTGACGCCTTCGTAGAGCACGGCGGCGCGCACCCCGGACTGGTGGATCACATCGCGGTCCAGCCGCCCGAGGGCGCTGGTGCCGCGCTGCGGCCGGTCGGTCTCCGAGCCGTCGCGCAGCACCCGGTTGCCGCCGAGTCCCTTGTTGACCACGCCGAGGCCGCGCGTCGCGGGGTCCAGGGCGAGCCGGCGGGCGAAGGCGTCGGTCCAGCGGGCGTTGCCGTCCTGCGTGGTGCCCGATCCGTCGGTCTGCGAGTCGCCGAGCGCGACGACGGATCCCCGGTTCCGCGGCCCCTGGACGTCCACTCCGGTGAGGAAGAACCACGAGGTCTCGGTACGGGAGAAGGCGGTCCCGGCCGGGTCCGCCGCGTGGTCGCCGTGCCCGGAGACGTACGAGCGCTGCTGGGCCAGCCAGTGCCAGCTGGCGGGCCCGGTCGGCTTCGGGAGATGGACGCTGACGAGCAGATTCGCTCCGGCGGGCACGGGGAAGGGCACCGGGTCGCTGATCTTCTCCGTCCCGGCGGGCAGCGTGGTCGCGGCGGCGCCGCCGTCGAAGGTGACCGGCCGCAGACTGCCGGGCGCGGCCGCCGGCGAGGACCCGGACGCGGGCAGGGCGACGGTGGTGCGGCCGACGGCCAGGGGCTGTGCTCCGTACGCGTTGGACAGCCGCAGGCGCAGGCCGTCGCCGCCGATGGAGGTGTGCACCACCATGCGTACGGTCCGGTTGTCGAAGCCCTCCCGGGAGAGGCCGTCGGGGGCGGCGGGCGCGGGTGCGGTGCCCCAGGAGCCGGCCCAGCCGGCCGTGGCGGGCCCGCTTCCGGCGGCCGTCGCGGACCCGCTGTCGGCGGTCGCGGAGGACGGCAGGAGCAGGGCCGCCGCGGAGATCAGGGCGAGCGCTCCGGCGGCCGCGCTCCGGCGGCGGACGGTGCGCCCGGGCCGTGTACCGCCGCCGGCCGGGGCGGGGGACGGCGGGAGCCGGCGCGGGCGGGCGGCGCTCATCGGGCGTCGCCCGGCGCGGTGGCGCGGAAGGTGCCGACCAGGTATTCGAGGCCGGCCGTGCCGCGCGGCACCGGCCGCAGATCGACCGTCTCGAAGCCGCGCTCGGTGACCAGGCCGGTCAGCTCCCCGGCGGTGAACTCCCGGTAGAGACGGCTGCCGCCGTTGACGTAGAGCCGGCCCGCGTCCGTCGCCGACCGGAAGACGGAGACGGTGAAGAGACCGCCGGGCCGCAGCAGGGCGTGGATCCGGTCCAGATAGCCGGGGTAGCTGTCGGGGTGCTGATGGTGCAGACAGCCGTTGTCCAGCACGGCGTCGTACTCCGCGACGCCCGTCAGCTCCGTCGCCGAGGCGGTGAGGAACCGTGCCCGGCCGGGTCTGCGCGCGGTGATCGCGCCCCACTCGGGGGAGGCGACGAGGTCGATCCCGGTGACGCGGTGCCCCCGGTCGAGGAGGATCTCGGCGTCGAGACCGCGTCCGGTCCCGATGTCCAGAACATGCGCGTCCGGGGTCGCGCCGAGCGCCCCGAGCAGACACAGCGGGGTCTCCCGCATCGCCCGCTCGTCGGTCCACACGTCGCGTCCGCGGGCGTAGTGGTCCTGGAAGTCGAAGAGGAGCGCGGCCTCGTAGGCGGCCACGTCGAGCGGCGGGGTCTGCGCGGGAACGATCGTGTACTGGTCGGCGATGCGATGACTTTCCATACGGTCCTTCAGTCCTGTCCTCGGTGAGAGGGCGGCGGGAGACGACGGGCCCGGACGGGGGCGGCACGGCCGGGGCGGGGCACGGCGGAGCCGCGCACGGGTGCGGGCACGGCGCCGAGGGGGCGAGGCGGTCGCGCTCCCCCCGGCGCCCGCGGCTCAGCCGCCGACCGTGTACACCTGTCCGTCGTAGGACGCGGCGGCGAACACCTTGCGCTCCGCGTCGTACGCGAGCGAGGAGATGCCGGCCGTGGTGGGCCGGACCTCGGTCCAGGCGCGGTTCACCCGGTCGTACAGCGCGACCCGGCCGTTGTAGCTGCCGGTGGCCACCAGCCGGCCGTCGTCGGACGCCGCGACGCACTTGATGGAGTGGGTGTGCGGCGTCTCCAGGGTCTCGGCGCGCTGCTCCGGGTCCCAGATGCGCAGGGTCAGATCGCGGCTGACGCTGGCGAACCAGCCGTCGCCCAGGCCCGCGCACCCATTGGCGATCTTGTCGTGCACGTCCTCCAGGGCGGCGACCTTCTCCAGGGTGGAGATCCGGTACCAGGTGGCGGAGGCGTCGGCGGCCACCGAGAAGATGAGATCGCCGGAGACCGCGACGCCCTTGACGGCGTTGACGTGCAGCGGGAGATCCTCGATGTGCTCGGCGCCGTCGCCGCCGAGCCGCAGCAGCAGCCCTTCCCCGGTGTAGGTGCCCACGACCGCGTACCGCTCCCCGTCCCTCTCGAAGGCGGCTCCGCAGTTCAGCGGCGACCGGTGCTGGTACAGCTCGCGCCCGGTCAGCGCGTCGAAGACCTTGCCGAGCTGTCCGCCGGAGAGGACCAGCGGGCCCAGCGGGGTGAGGAAGTTGCAGAGGCTGCCGGTCCGGGCGATCAGTTCGCCGTCGCGCCGCACCAGCCCCGCGTCGCCGACGGTGAGCGTGGTGCCGTCCGCGCCGGGCAGCACGGCGTTGACGCCGATGGTGGCCGCGACCTCGGCGGTGTCCCAGGCCCGGGCCTCGTAGTCGTACCCCCGGTAGCTGGCGCCGAAGGTGGCGAAGACCAGCCGCGAGCCCCCGGCGAACGCGCAGGAGCGGGGCCACACATCGTCCGGCAGCGCCGTGGTGTCGCGCAGCTCCGGCTTCCCGGAGGAGACGTTCCACAGCCGCATGGTCCGGTCGTAGCTGAGGCTGACCAGCAGATCGCGGGCGCCGTCGAGCACCAGGCGCTTGATGCCCGCCTCGTGCGCGGGGACGACGGTCCGCCCGTCGGGCTCGACGACGATGATCTGTCCCTCGTCGTTGCCCGCGAAGATGGTCCCGCTGCCGGAGATGGCGATGGTGTCCGTCTCCACGCCGCCCATGTCCAGATCGGCGATCATGCCGCCGGTCTCCAGGGACCAGCGCTTGATGGTGCCGTCGTCGCTGGAGGAGATCAGCTCGTCCGCGCCGCGCGCCCACTCGACGGAGATGACGTCCGCCGTGTGCCCGGCGAAGGTGGTGACGAGCCGGCCGGTGAAGTCGTAGACCCTCACCCGCCGGTCCCGGGACGCGGTCGCGATCAGCTCCTTCGTCGGATGGAAGACCGACATCTCCACGTCGTCCTCCTGGTCCGCGAAGACCGCGACCAGACGCAGATCGGGGACCGTCCACAGCCGGGCCGTGTAGTCGCTGGAGGAGGTCAGCAGACGGCGTCCGTCCGGCGAGAACAGGCACTGGTTGGCCAGATGGTCGTGGAAGGCCCGGGCCAGCGCCCGGCCGGTGCCCTGGTCCCAGCAGATCACCTGGTTGTCGTACCCGGCGGTGGCGACATACTCGGCCCGCCAGGCGGCTATGCCGCTGATGGGCCCTCGGTGCTGGATCATATGGACTCTCCCACGAGCTGGATGGTGTGCCCGCTGAACTCGACCTTGGCGCTGAGATAGCCCTGGTTGCGCTCGGTCCGGAAGATCCCGGTGGGGATGACCTCCTCGACGGAGACGCCGTAGGAGGCCATCTGGTCGACCTTGTCCGGGTTGTTGGTGAGCAGGCCGATACGGGTCACGTCGAGCGCGTGGAGCATCTGGGCGGCGGCGCGGTAGTCGCGCAGATCGTCGGAGAAGTCCAGCTCGCGATTTGCCGCGAAGGTGTCGAGCCCCAGCTCGTCCTGCACCCGGTAGGCGTCGAGCTTGTTGTAGAGGCCGATGCCGCGCCCCTCCTGACGGAGGTAGAGCAGAATGCCGCCGGACTCCGCGGTCAGCCGCAGCGACTCGCCGAGCTGGGGTCCGCAGTCGCAGCGGGTGGAGCCGAACACATCGCCGGTCAGGCACTCCGAGTGGAGGCGCACCAGCGGGACGGAGAGCAGGGGCGCGAAGACGACGGCGATGTGTTCCAGCCCGTCGCAGAGCCCGGAGAACGTGATCATTTCAGCGGTGCGGCTCGTACCGTCCGCCAGGTAGACGGGCACCTCGACCCGGGCCCGGATGTGGCCCGGAGGGTCCGATGCTTCGGGGATCGACGGCTGGTTCCCGCCAGTGGGCGTATTGAGCACTGGGTTCGTCCTCCCGTGGAAATGGCGCGCCATGTCAGCTGGTAGCGCCATGCATGAGCGACAGCTTGCACGGAGGCGACCGGCGGCACAGCACGGTCCGGACCGATACCAGGACCGAAATGTTTTGCCGCGCCGACCGAATACACACGGGGGTACGGTCCGGGCCTTCACGGCGTCGGGCGGCTGCCCGTCCACGGCGCCCGGCGCCTGCTCCACCAGGGGGTTTCCACAGTTCTGGGCCGGGCGGCGACCCGGCCGCGGGCCGCCGCCGGGCGGCCGGTGCGGTCGGTGCGGCCGGACGGCGGGGCGGACGATCCGGTCAGGGAGCGGCGGTCTTCCGCTCGGCGTCGCTGAGGGGAGGGCCGGAAAGGGGCGGCCGACGCGGCCCGAACAGCATGGGCGCCAGCATGTCGAGCGGTGAGAAGAGCCGGCTCGGCGGCTTCTCCAGGCTCATCACGTCCAGCAGCGCCCCGAGCGCCCTCGGGTTCCCCGCGCCCGTCGCGACACAGCGGTCGACGTAGCGGGCGAGCAGCAGTTCGGTCCTTCTGGGCGGGGTGTCGACGGCCCCCGGGTACAGGGCGTCCTGACCGATGGCGAGACCCCAGGCCGCCGACACGGGCCGGGCGGCGGCCCGTTGCAGCCGGCGGGCCGTGCCGGGCGCGGCGAGCGGGTGGGAGCGCAGCACATCGCGCACGGCGAGCGCGCACTGCGCGGCGACGGTGAGGCCGTGCCCGTAGACGGGGTTGTAGGCGGCCGCGGCGTCGCCGAGGACGGCGAATCCGCCGGGCCAGGTCCGCGATTTCTCGTAGTAGTGACGCTGGTTGGAGGTCGTGCGGGTGGTGAGGACGCCGCCGAGGGGCTCGGCGTGTTCGAGGAGTTCCCCGATGACGGGGTCGGCCAGCGCGCGGGCGAAGCCGAGGAAGGCCGCGCTGTCGCCGGAGGGCTCGCCGCCGCGGGTGCCGGCCAGGGTGACGATCCAGCGGCCGCCCTCGATGGGCAGGATGATGCCGCCCCGGCCGGGCGGCGACGCGGGGTTCGCCTGGACGTTGACGACCGGGAAGCCGGTCGCGGCGGTGGTCCCCGGCGCCCGGTAGAGGCGGGTGGCGTAGGCGAGGCCCGCGTCGACCTCTCGTGCGGCGACGCTGGGGAGGCCCAGTTCGCGGAGCCAGTGCGGGGCGCGCGAGCCGCGCCCGGAGGCGTCGACGACGAGGTCCGCGGCGAGCGTGCGCTCCCGGCCGCCGCCGGTGTCCACCCGGACGCCGGTGACCCGGGCCGGGCCGCCCTCCAGCCCGGCGGCGACGGCGCCCTCCAGGAGCGTGATCCGGGCGTCGGCGAGGACGCGGGCCCTCAGGACGGCGTCGAGGAGGTCCCGGGAGCAGGTCAGATTGCGGTGGCGGGTTCGGGTGAACCGGCGGAACCACACCTCGTTGGGGGCGCGGCTGACCATGTCGCCCATGATGTGGAGCAGATGCCCGCCCCGGGCGACGATGTCGCCGACGACGCCGGGCAGCAGCTCGTCCAGGGCGGCCACGCCGCCGGACCACACGATGTGCGCGTGCCGGGCCTGGGGGACCCCGCGCCGGGGCTCGGGACCGGCCGGCAGCACATCGCGCTCCACGACGGTGACATCGGCGAACTCGGCGAGGGCCGCCGCCGCGCAGAGACCGGCGGCGGAGGCTCCGAGGACCACCGCGGTGGGTCCGCGTCCGGTGGTGTCAGACATGGATCACGCTTTCTGTGGCTGCCGCGGGCGCTGGGGCAGCGCCGGGACGGCGGCGACGTGGTCATGGGTACGGGTGGGTGCTGCTGAGGCTGTGGGTGCAGGGGTGTGCGGATGTACGGGTGTACGGGGACGGGCGTGTGCCGGGCGCCGGTCGCGGCGCCCGGGTGCTTCCCGCGCGGTGCGGACACGGTCGGCCCCGGACGCCGAAGGTCCGGACGTCGAAGGTCCGGATGCCATGGACCCGACGCCGAAGGTCCGGAGGTCGTCGGCCGGGACGCCGAAGGTCCGGATGTCGTCGGCCGGGACGCCGAAGGTCCGGACGCCGTCGGCCCGGACGCCGAAGGTCCGGATGTCGCGGGCCCGGGTCCGGACCCGGCCGAGCCCGGCTACCGGCTCGGCCGCGCGGCCCCGCGCGCCCCCTCCAGCAGCTCGCGCTCCGCCCGGGTGAACTGGGGCCCGTCGAGCCGCGGCCGCAGCGGACCGGTCAGGGCCGTCAGCAGCACACTGGGTCTGGCCAGGGAGCCGGGAGTGGCCTGCAGGGCCAGTACGTCGGTCAGCGCCGTGGCGGCGCGGAAGGAGCCGGTCGCCGTGTGGGACAGCCGGCTGACGCAGTGCCTCAGCGCGCGCTCGGCGAGGTTCGGGTCCTCGCCCGTGGTGGTGGAGAAGTGGATGTCCTGCCCCACGGCGAGGGTCCACGCGGTGTCGACGGGTCGGGCGATGGCCCGCTGGGCGCGGCGGGCCAGATCCGGCGTCGGACCGGCCGGGATCAGCGCGCGCAGCGCGACGGCGCCCTGCGCGGCCACCGACATGCCCTGCGCGTAGACGGGGTTGAACGCCGCCACGGAGTCCCCCAGCGCCACCAGCCCCTCGGGCCAGCGGGCGAGCCGCTCGTAGTAGTGGCGGCGGTTGGCCGTGCTGTGGCTGACGCTCACATCGGTGAGAGGTTCGGCGAGCGCGATCAGATCGGCCAGGACGGGATGGCGCAGGGTGCGCGCGAACGGTTCGAAGGCGTCCGGGTCACGGGTGGGCTGCCCGCCGGGAGCGCCCATCAGGCTCACGTGCCAGCGCTCGCCCTCGACCGGCAGGATGCCGCCGGAGTTGCCGGGCCGGGGCAGCCGGGAGTCCGCCTGCACCCCGACCATGGGCCAGTCGCGGGTGGGGACCGGAGCGCGGTAGAAACGGCTCGCGTAGACGAACCCCGAGTCGACATGGGCGGTGGGAAGACCGGAGACGCCCAGCTGGGCGAGCCAGCGCGGAGTGCGGGTCGCCCGGCCGGACGCGTCGATGACGAGATCGGCGCGGAGTTCCGTCTCCGCGCTGCCGGCCGCGTGCACCCGGACGCCCGTGACCGTACGGCGGTCGCCCAGGAATCCGATGGCCCTGGTGTTCGTCCGCAATCTGACGCGGGGGTCCTTCAGGACCTGCTCCCGGACGACGAAGTCGATCAGGTCCCGGCTCGCCGAGATGAGGAAGTGGGTGCTGCGCCGCCAGCGCCGGTACCAGCCCTCGGGGGAGTAGATGACCATGTTGGTGGTCATCGGTATCCGGTTGGCGCCCGCCGCCAGCAGCGCGTCGACGGCCCCGGGCAGCAGGCTGTCGATGGCCTCCGCCCCGCCCTGGTGCAGCAGATGGATGTGGGCGGCCTGGGGGACGCCGGCGCGCGCGCCGGGGCCCGAGGCCGGCCCATGGGCCTCGACGATCTCCACGGAGCCGACATGGTCCTTGACCGCGGCGGCCGCCAGCATGCCGGCGACGCTGCCGCCGATGACGACGGCATGGGTGGGTCTCCGGCGCGGGTGGTCGGTCATGACGGGCTGCTTTCTGCCGGGGCAAGGTAGTGCTCGTGGTCGCGGACGACGGGCGAGGCCAGCGCCAGCGAGAGCGGAACGAGGTCCTTCGAGCGCCAGGCCGAGGCCGGCGCGGCCGTCCGCCGGTCGTCGGGTGCGCCGAGCTGCCGTGCGCGGGCGGCGAGGATCATGGCCGCGTCCGCGGCCACCGAGGCCGAGTGCTCGTCGTGGCCGTCGCGGAGCGCCGCGCGGTGGGCGGCGTCGCGGACGGCGGGGTCGCAGTACGGGGTCAGCGCGTGGATGGCGTCGTACAGGGCCGTCTTCCGCCCGGTCAGGGCCACCGCCGGGGACGTCCGCCACCACGGCAGCGAAGTGCGGATCGCGCCCGGGGTCGGCACCTGCTGGAGGGCCCGCCACAGCGGGGTGAGCTGCCGCAGCTGCCGTACGGCCCGGGCGGTCTGCGCCACCCGGGGGCCGGCCAGGGGCAGGGCGAATCCGACGGAGCCGAGCACGGAGGAGTAGGCGGCGAACTGGACGGAGAGCGGGATGAGGTGGTCCAGGTCGTGCCCCGTCCACCGGGCCGTCACCGCGGTGAGCCGGAGGATGTCGTAGAACACGATGGCCAGATAGGCGGGGGCGAGGATCCGCAGACCGGCCCGGAGCGAGCCGTGGACCTCTCTGCTCCACCGCCAGCACAGCGTGCACGTCGTCATCATGGCCACGCCCTGCGCGATCAGATAGGTGAGGATCATCTCCCGGATGTAGGGGGTGTTCGCGTAGACGACGTCGAACAGGGCGACCTCCTCCACGGGAGCGTCGCCGGCCCAGAACAGGACGAAGATGGCGAGGGTGGCCAGACTGTACGCGGCCACACACCGGCGCGACGCCCGCCGGGTCTGCTCCGGGGGCCCCGACCGCCAGTTGACGATCAGCAGCAGGCTCACCCCGCCGAACGCGGTCGTCATCCCGTACACCACCGGCGCGGCCGCGTTGGTGACGCCGGTGAACCGGTTGAGCGCGGCGATGGCGTCCGGCGCGCCGAAGATCATCGTCCAGCCGCCGATGAAGAGCAGCAGGCAGACGGTGCGCAGCAGGGTGTCGTGGGGCCTTCGGATCAGCGCGGGGAGCTTCAGCGCGCAGACCAGGAAGAGGGCGAACCCGCAGGCGTAGTAGCCGAAATCGCTGGATCCGGATGTCACCTTGCTGCTGTCTCCTCGGTACGGGGCGTGGGGGAGGTCCGGGCCGAGCGGATCAGATCCGGCGGATGCGGTGCGCCATGGACGCCCGGATGCGCCCGGCGAGGTTGTGCGGGTCGGCGGGCGTGCGGATCTCCGCCAGGGCGGCCTGCACATCCGTGGCGAACCGGATGCCGAACAGCTCCGCCTCGACCTCCTCGTGCACATTGCGGGCGTCGGCGCGGGCCGCGAACTGCAGAGCGGCGTCCCGGCGGGTGGCCGGATCGCCCTCGGCGTCGTCGGCCCGCGCGATCTCGGCCGCGAGATCCGCCAGCGCGCCGGCCGGCTCGTACTCCGCGGCGCGGGAGGCCGCCGGACCGTGCGCGGTGGCGTTGCCGCAGTGGCCCTGGAACATGTGCCACGCCTCGTGCCCGATGATCACCAACTGGTGCTCCGGGTCGGTGTTCTCCTCGTACGCGATCAGATCGTGGCCGGTGCGGTCGACCCACAGCCCGCTCGCGGTCCCGGGCGGAAACGCCGCCTTGCGTAATCGGACCGGCCGTCCCCGCACCTGGGTGAGGACCTCGCCTATCGCGGGGATGACATCGCCCTCGTCGGCGGGCGTCCGCAGATGGCGGACGAGCCGCGCACTGAGCTGCCGCATCGATCTCGCTGCCGTACTCATGGCTCTCCTTCGGCCTCGTCGAGCTCCAGCAGCGCCTTGAGGGTCGCGTTGAGTACGTTCCAGCGCTCCTGGGGGAGTTCGCGCGCCTGGCGGAGGGCGAAGCCGCGGACGTCGTCGAACCCCGCCAGGGTCTCGGCCGGCGGGTCCGCCGCCGGGCCCTCCGGTCCCGCCGGCTGCCGCGCGGCGACGACGGGCAGCAGAACGCGGTTGAGGGCCTCGGCGGCCGGGGCGGTGAAGAACGCCTCGCCGCCCCCGACCCGGAAGAAGTCGACCAGGCCGTGGAGGAGTTCGACGCTGGGCATCTTGTCGCCCGAGCAGACCTGGCGCGCCCAGACCCGGGAGACTCCCAGCTGCTGGGAGATGCTGCCGGCGAGATCCTGCATCCGCCCGCCGGTACGGGCCAGATGGGCGTCGGAGAGGGCTTTGACGCGTGCCCGGACCCGGTCGTTGACCGTGTCCGCCGGCGCGCGGCCGCCCTGGAGCAGCACACGGACGGTGTGGACGGGCAGAGCCGTCTCGGCCGCCAGCTCCTCGGGGGTGGGCAGATCCGATCGCTCCAGGTACCGCTGTCGGATCAGCGCCTCAAGGTGCTCAAGGGTCTCGCGCAGTGACCGGGCAGGGTCCACCGACGTGCTCCCAGGTGCTCTGGATCGAAAGCTGGTGTGCATGCAGCGGTCACGGTACGTGCCCCCGGCGCATATTTCAACGATCGTTGGCCGGGTGGAAACGATCATTGACATCGCCCGGGCGGGGCTCGGACGGCGCTCGCGCGGCGGGCGTCCGCGCGGGCGCGGGCGGGGCGGACCGTCGCCCCACATCCCTTGCGCGGAGGGCGTGTTGCCGACGGCCGGGAGGGGAGGGCGTGGGTACGCGCCGCCCGGTCGGGGGCTTCTGTACGCGCTGCCGGGCCGGGGCTTTCGTCCGCGCCGCCGGGCCTGGCGCTTCCGTCCGGCGGGCGCTCGGTGCGGCCCGCGTCGGCGCGTACCGCCGTCCCCGCCCCGGTCGTACGCGGTCGTGGTCGGTGGCCGCCCCGGCGCTCAACGATCGTTGCTCAACTGAAAACGATCGTTGACAGGTTGAGGTCGCCCGTAGGAGGATCACGCCACGCCGCAGCCCGGCCGAGCGAGTCGAGATCCGAAGCCCGGCAGGCCGTGGACGGTCCGGGCCTCGGGGGAGCCCGGACCCCGTGGGTACGGGACTCCCGCGGTTCGGCCGCCCGGCCGATCCCTCCGACGAAGTCCGCGCCGAACCGGAGCCCTTGGCGGAAACAGGATCGGAAGCGGAAGCGGGAACAGCGCACCGGGCGGGCGGCGCCCCGGCCGGGCCGGTTCGGCGGCCCCGCCGCGAGGCCCGTGGCCGGGACCCGGTTCCGGACGACCGCGAAGTCCGGTGCGAGCGCGACCACGTGACCTCGGACGCCGATGAGGAGAAGACGTTGACGACCATCGATACCGTTTCCCCGGTCCATGACCTCGCGGCCGCCCGGACCGGAGCCACCCGCCCGGATCCGGCGGCGAGAACCGACCGTCACCCGCCGCCGTCGTCGTCGTACCGCCCCGGTCGACAGCCGCGACCCGCTCCGGCGCGGCCGGCCGGCCGCCGGGACCGGCGCTCCGGCGCACACCGATCCAACCGGGCGGAGGCCCTCATGACCGGCACGGCTCGACCCGTATGTTCCGCGGACCCCGGCAGCTGGGATCCGGGGGTCCGGCCCGGCGGCCCGCTCCGGTCGCTGACGGCGTGACGGCCTGACGGCCTGACGGCATCTCCGCGCCCGCGGCCGAGGCCACCGGGTGGATGAGCGAGGCGCGGGTGAAGCAGACCCTCGACCGGACCGGGATGTGCTCGGCGCGTCCAATCTGGATCCCGGGGTGCCGCGCGGGGAGCATCCCACGGCGGCCGTCGCGCTGATCAATCCGCGCCAGAAGGACGTCAAGGACTTCCTGTCGACCGCGTTCCGCGCGCCGGACGGGGCGAACGACCCGCTGATGCTCTTCAGCCGGTTCGACCGGACGCGGACGCGCCTGGTCGGCGACGACATCAGGACCCGCGGCCGGATGACGTTCCGGGAGGGCGAGCGGGGCGCCCTGGAGGTGACCGCCGATGTCACCTTCGTCCATCCGGTCGCCCGGGCCGGGGCGGACAGCGACGAGGTCACCCGTACGATCGTCCGGCGCGAGGCGGTGCTGAGCCGGGGCGACCCGGCGAAGGTGATCACCGAGCCCGGGACCTTCTCCCTCGTCTCGTACGCGGTCCGCACGGCGAACGGCGGCTGCGGCGAGGTCGCCGGCTACCTCGCCCCCCGGTTCTCCGCCGATTCGGCGGCGGCCGACGGCCCCGCCGTCGACCCGTACGACCGCAGCACGCCGACGGCCGAACGGACGCGGGACTCGGCGAAGGGGGAGCGCGGGGCCGCCACGCGCTCCTGAGGACGCCCCTCCTCCGTACGGGGCGTCCGCGCCGTCGGCGGGGCCCGTTCTCGTGAGCCGCAGGCCGGCGCCCGCCCGGGCCCGGTCAACCGTCCGCCGGGGCCGTCCGCGCCGGCGGCGACGCCTGTTCCGGTGAGCGGCGGTTCGAAGCCGACCCGACTCCGTGAACCGTCCCCGGTGTCTCCGGACGCCGGTCCGGTCGTGGACCGCCGCCGGCTCCGGCCCGTACGAGCCCCCGCCCCTCGCCGATGCCCGCCGGCCCGCTGCCGCAGCCGTGTTCGCACCGGCTCGGGCCGAGGCGGTGCGACGGCCGACGCCGGTGGCGCGCGCGGGGGTTCGCCCGCCGGGCGGCCACGCCGGGTTCGCCCGCCGGGCGTCATGGAGCGGGGGTGCCTACGCCCAGCCGATGCCGTGCCGAGCTGGGTCAGCCATCCGGATCAGGTGACACGCCATACGCCAGGAGCGGCTCAGGTCCAACGATTAGTCCACTGTTGGGACAGCTCCCGACGCGGCCGGCCAGTTCCTGGCCAGGTCTGGGGCCAAGGGCGCGTACTTCCTGCGGGCCAGCTCGGTGGGGGAGCGGCTGGACAAGCTGGAGTGAGTGTCGGGGCTGGGCAGACCTGCTTGCGGTGGGGCGAAGAGCGGCACTGGTGCAGACGCCGTGCCGGACGCCGGTGAAGGGTGGACGGCAGGCCCGCTTCTTCCGGCTCAGAGACCTCCGTGGAAACGCTGGATCACGACCAGCTGCCTCCTGGATGATCAATTCCAAGGGGTCGTCTGGCGGCCCGCAGTCGGGCTCGGTGTGGTTCCGAGGGGGCGGTCACCACTTTCGGTGCACGGTTGCCTTGCTGCCGGTCACCAGGCTTTCGGGTGGAACGTCATCAGCCACGACTGCGCCGGCGGCGACCACGGCGTCACGGCCGATGCTGACGCCGGGCAGAATCGTGGCACCGGCACCGATCCACACGTTCTCCGCGACGTCGATGGGCGCGCCGGTGAGATACAGCCGCCGCTCCCCGGGATCAACCGGGTGGCCGCTGGTGATGAACGTGACCTTCGGTCCGATCATCACGCGCTCGCCGAGCCGGATGCCGGCGTAGTCCAGGAACGTGCAGTTCTGGTTGATGAAGACACGGTCGGCGAGGTCAAGGTTCAGGCCGTGGTCCGTGTAGAAGGGCGGATGGATCGTGGCTCTCGGCGGCAGTGGCTTGCCGAGGATCTGCTCGAACAACTCCGCCTTGCCCGCTTCGTCTTCGAAAGGCAGGACGTTCAGGCGGGAGGTGAGCCCGGTGACCCGCAGGACCCTCTCGGCCATGGCCTGGAACTCGGTGCTGTGGATGCGCATGAGACGGTCGCTGGACATGCCGCGATCCTGTCTGCGCAGCGGTGACTGGGCAACTCCCCGAGTGATCAGAGTCAAGGGTGCCGCCGGGAGCGAAATGCCCTCGGGCCGTGCGCGGGTCCGCCCGCCGGGCGTCGTGCGCTCCGGCCGCGCCGGGCCCGCCTGCCCCCCGGTCGGCCGGCCCTGCTCCGGGGCCGTCGTCGGCGCGGCCGGCCGACGGGCTGAAATCCACACCCCCGCACCGCGATTCACAAGCGCACAAGCGTTCAACGCGTGAACGCCCCGAACGCGAATACTCCGTTCCCGGCGGGCAACCCGATGGTTTGTATGGGGGAGCCGATAAACCGTCGGCCGCCCTTCGAGCCGCTCCGGAAAGCTTCGCCGACCCCGCACGGGGGCGAATTCCATGCTGCGGTTCGCGCAGCGGCGCATTGAGTTCCGCGCCCCGCCGGAGAGTCCGGCGTATCCCCCTCTTTCAGGAGGCCCGATGAGCAAGGATTTGCAGAGCTTCGACACCAGGAACACCTACAGTGTGGCGTCGTCCGACTATGCCGTGGCCGCGGAGGAATTCTGGGGCTTCATCTCCGACGACACCGTCGCGAGTCTCGATCTGCGGCCCGGCATGCGGGCGCTGGACTTCTGCTGCGGCCCGGGGCCGATGACGGTCCGCATGGCCGAGCGGGTCGGCCCGACCGGCCATGTCGAGGGCGTCGACATCCTGGACGAGATGCTCGGCATCACCCAGCGCAGGGTCCGCGAACGAGGGCTGGACCAGGTCACGCTGAGGCACGGCGACATCGACGCGCTGCCGCCCGGCGGCGAGCGCTTCGACGTCGTGAACTGTTCGCTGGGCATCTACTTCGCCGAGGACATGGTGCGCACGCTTGCCGCCTTCTGGTCGTATGTCCGGCCCGGCGGAACGCTCGCGATCACCACCATCGGCCGGCGGCTGTTCGAGCCGGTGCTCCCCGTCTTCTTCGAAGCATGCCGGTCCGAACGGCCCGGCATGGGGACCTATCTGCCCTGGGTGCGGACCGAGGACCCGGACGTCGTGCGCGCGCTGCTGGACGAGGCCGGGGTGACCGGCGCGGAGGTCACCGCCGCGGACACCCCGCTGCCGCTGGGCTCCCCCGAGGCCTGGTGGCCGATCGTGCACGGCAGCGGGCTGCGCAGGCTGGAGACGGAACTCGGCCCCGAGGCCGAGGAGCGGGTCAGGAAGACCTGCGAGGAGTGGATCGCGGAGCACCGGGTCGACCGGATCAACGTCGGCACCGTGCGCGCCATCGCCGTCAAGCCCTGACAACGCGGTCGCCCGGGCGCCGCCGGAGCGTCCCTTCCACGGCAGGAGAGAGAACATGCTCAACAGGTCCGACATCGCTTCCGTGACGGTCAAGGCCATCACCGAGATTCTTGAGGAGGAGGGGGAGAAGCCGTCCCGGATATCGGGCGGAGACAGTCTCACCGGCCTCGGCGTGAGTTCCCTGGTCTTCGCCCGGGTGGCCATCGAACTCGAAGACGAACTGGGCGTCGACCCTTTCAAGGAAGGGCTGGAAGGAGAGGTCTCCGTGCAGACGGTGGACGATCTGATCGACGCCTACGAGAACGCTCTGGCGAAATCGGGTGCGCAGTGAAACTCCACCGCTATGAACTCACCCCGCAAATGAAGCAGTACGACGACTTCGACAATCGCGGGCACACCCGGTATCTGCCGTATCTGATGTACTTCAACCACGCGGACTACCGCTCGGAGGTGCTGAACACCGACCGGTACGGCTTCCGGTTCACCCACGGCCCCTCCGGCGAGCGCGCGGCGGTCGACGGCGAGACGGCGCGGGGGCCGGTGCGGCTCTTCGTCGGCAGCTCGGTGGCGCTCGGCATCGGGTCCACGAGCGACGCGACGACCATCCCGTCGTACCTGTGGTCCCGGTACGCCCCCTCCACCCCCTGGCTCAACTTCAGCGGCCGGAGCTTCAACTCCGTCCAGGAGCTGATCCTCATGCAGCTCTACCGCCATCTGCTGCCGCGGGTGGAGGAGATCGTCATCCTCTCCGGGGTCAACAATCTGCTGCTCAGCAGGTTGCCCGCCGAACAGCACGGGGACCACGGCGCGTTCTTCTACTGCAATGAGTACTACGAGCTGATGGAGCAGCTGCGGACCCGGCACCGCAGGCCGGGCCGCCGGCTCTGGGGCCGGGCCGCGCGGTCGCAGGACCCGCCCCCGCCGCGAAGCGCCCCGGCCCCCGTGCCGGACCTCGACCGGCTGATCACCCACGCCACCGCTCTCACCGAGCGGCACGTGGACGGCTGGCGGCACCTCGCGGCCGCCACCGGGGCCCGGGTCTCGTACGTGCTGACACCGCTGGCCCCCTGGATCCGCGAGGAGCCCGCCGAGGAAGAGGCCCTGCTCTTCGCGGAGCTGGACCGGCTGTCGGGATTCGGCGTCCCGCTGGACGAGATGTTCGGCGAGATCGCCACCCTGGACGCCGGCCGGCAGTACGCCCAGGCGCTGCGCACGGTGTGCGAGAAGCAGGACGTGCGGTTCCTGGAGATCGCCCCGCTCATCGCCGAGGCGACGACCCCGAAGGACTGGATCTTCGTCGACCGCGGTCACTTCACCGACAAGGGCAGCGACATCTTCGCCAGGGTCCTGGCGGAGCGGCTCGCCCTCTCCTGAAAGGACGGTTCCGCGATGCGGTTCGTTCGGAAGCTCATCACCGGCTGGCGTCGCCGCAAGGCCAGGCGGAAGACCGACGACTCGATCTACCCGATGTTCTGATCGCCCGCCGGCCCCCGAGGGCCGGCGCCGGTCACCCCGTACCGAAGGAGATGAGGCGGATGCCTGTCCAGGCCGCCATCGCGCCGATCGCATCGGCGAAGCCGGACGACTCGGCCTGCCGGTCCCTCTACGCTTGGGCCGCCGATCCGGAGGGGACCTTCCCCGCGGAGGGCTCGGCCGAGGAGATACGCGCCGAGTTACTGCGGCTCCGGGCCCCGGACACCGAGGGGCCGGGCCTCGACGGACTCCGGATCCGCCTCGCCACCTGGGCGGCCGACGAGCGGCGGCGCTACGGCGCGCTGCCGGCCGAGTCCGGCGGGGCGCCGGACGCCCGAGCCGAACGGGACGCGCCCGACGAACGGGACGCGCCCGCCGAGGGGGACGCTCCCGCTGAACGGGACACCTCGGCGAATCGTGACGCGCCCGCGAAACGGGACGCGTCCGCCGAGCGGGACGCCCTCGCCGAACGAGCCCTGCTGGCCTGCGCCCCGCTGGCCGCGCAGAACGGGGCCTGGCTCCAGTGGCTGACCTCCCCGGCCCGCGCCGACGACCCCACGGCACTGCGGATCCTCGCGCTCTACGCCTCCGACGTCGGGGTCGGCCACCCCCGCGCGTCCCTCGGCAGCGCCTATGTGACGGCGCTGCGGAGGGCGCGGCTGGCCGAGTACGCCGTACCCGCCTCCCGGCTGGCGCTCGACCGGCGGATCGCCGACCGGAACTTCTACCTCCCCGGACTGCTGCTGGCCATGAGCAGGCTCCCCGAGCACTTCCGGCCGGAGATCCTCGGCGCGGACCTCGCGCTGCGCACCGTCGGCGTACTGCCGCCGCTCGTCGTGGCGGAGGGGGCGCCGGCCCCCGGCCCGGCCCAGATCGGCGAAGGGGCCCCGAGGGAGGGCTCGGACGCCGATCACGGCTGGGCCGCGACGCAGGCGTATCTCCGGGTCAGGGGCGAGGAAACGGACCGGGTCGCCGCGGGCTTCGGCTGGGCGTGGGGGGCGCTGGCGCGCTGGAGCGACGATCTCCACGCCGAGCTGCGGTCCGCCGAGGACCCCGCCCACGACATGGCCGAACTGCTGCGGGGACGGGCCCGGGAGGCGGCCGTCTACCACCACGGCACCGTGCTCGCGGGCCGTTCGCTCTCCGAGTGGCTGCGGGAGTGCGGCCGGGACCCGTCCGGCTTCCTGGGCGCGCTGGCCGCCAGCGATCTGATCCGGCCCGGCAGGTCCGACCGGAGCCGGCTGGTCAACGGGCTGGTCATGCAGCGGGGGCCCATGTTCCGGGTCTTCTCGCCCAAGGACCTGGCGGTGATACGCCGATGGATCGACTCGCTGCCCGCCGGGCCCGGCGCCTCGTCCGCGGAGGCCGCCGCTCCGTCCGCCGGACCGGGCGCCTCACCCGCCGGGCCCGACACCCCGCCCGCCGGGGCGGCCCGGGCCCCCGCCTCGTACCCCCTTCCCGCCCTGTTCACCGCCCCCGCCCCCGCCGGCCGCGCCCCGACCGGCCTCAGGTCGGCCTTCCACCTGCTCCAGCACCGGCGGCGGACACCGGAGCTGAACCGGTACACACGGGACTACGTCCGCGGCTGGCTGGCGCGCTCCCGGCACGGCATCGACCAGGACCCGAAGGCGCTGCCCCGGCGGTGGCCGGCGACCGGCCTGCGCCCCTGGCTCCTGGACCAGCACGACCGGCACGACCGGGATCTGGAGACGGCCGCCGGCGCCCCGCTCCCCTCCCGCGAGGAGCTGATCGACGCCACCGTGCAACTCGCCCCGCTCACCCTGATCGACGGCTCCTGGCTCCAGGGCTTCACCGACTACGAGCTGGCCTCGTCCGAGCACGGGCACTTCCTCTTCGAGACGTACTGGGACGAGCTGGGCAACGGCGTGCCGAAGCTGAACCATCCGCTGATCTACCGCGAGGTCCTCGGCGAGATGGGGGTGGAGCTTCCGCCCACCGCCTCCGAGGAGTTCGCCCACTGGCCCGGATTCCGCGACAGCTCCTTCGAACTGCCGGTGTACTGGCTCAGCGTCGGACGGTATCCGCGGACCTGTCTGCCCGAGGTGCTCGGGCTCAATCTGGCCATGGAGCTGTCCGGCGTGGGCGGCGGCTATCGGCGGGCCCACCGGGCGCTGGAGCGGTACGGGTACTCCACCAGGTTCGTCGACATCCACAACACCATCGACAATGTGGCCACCGGTCACTCCGCCTGGGCGGCCGACGCGGTCGACGCGTTCCTGACCTCGGTCCTCGGATCGCAGGGCGCCGACGCCCAGGCCGAGGCCTGGCAGCGGGTGCGGACCGGCTTCAGGTCGCTCGACCCGCCGAAGGGATTCGGGGCCCGCCGGGCGGCGCGCCTGGCCCGCCGCGCCGGACCGGCCCGGCCGGCGGCGGACGGCGGCCGCACCCGGCGCGGCGAGGTGCGGTCATGACCGAACTGGTGCTGGGGATCTCGGCCTTCTACCACGACAGCGCCGCCGCGCTGGTCGCCGACGGGACCCCGCTGGCGGCGGCGCAGGAGGAGCGGTTCAGCCGGCGGCGGCACGACCCGGCCTTCCCGGAGCGGGCGGTGCGCTCATGTCTGCGCGAGGCGGGCGCGGGGCTCGGCGATGTCTCGGCGGTCGCCTACTACGAGGACCCCGCGGTGAAGTTCCGGCGGGTCATGGCCACCTTCGCCGCCACCGCTCCGCACGGATACCCGGTCTTCCGGGAGCGGCTGCCCGAATGGCTCTCCTGGCGGATGCGCGCGGCGGCGACCGTACGGCGACGGCTGGCGGACCTGGACGCGGGCCCCGTGCCGGAGGTCGTGTGCCGGGCCCATCACGAGTCGCACGCGGCCTCGGCGTTCCTGCCGAGCCCCTACGAATCCGCGGCCGTGCTGTGCGTGGACGGCGTCGGCGACTGGGCCACCACGACGATCTGGCACGGCCGGGACACCCGGCTGACCAAGGTCGCGGAGATCCGCTTCCCGCACTCGCTCGGACTGCTGTACTCCGCGTTCACCCACTTCTGCGGATTCAAGGTGGACTCGGGGGAGTACAAGCTCATGGGGCTCGCCCCGTACGGCGCCCCCCGTTACGCGGACCTCATCCGCGAGCGGCTGATCGACATCAGGCCCGACGGGTCCTTCCGGCTGAATCTCCGTCACTTCGCCTATCTGCGCGGCCGGGTGATGACCGGCCGGGCCTTCGAGACGCTCTTCGGCGGTCCGCGCCGACGGCCGGAGGACCCGCTCACCGAGCGGGAGTTCGATCTCGCCGCCTCCGTGCAGCAGGTCGTGGAGGAGGTTCTGACGCTGCTGGCCCGAACGAGCGCGCGGCTCACGGGCGAGAAGCGGCTGTGCCTCGCCGGCGGGGTGGCGCTCAACTGCGTGGCCAACGGGAAGATCGCCCGATCCGGGATCTTCGACGATCTGTGGATCCAGCCCGCGGCCGGGGACGCCGGCGGCGCGCTGGGCTCGGCGCTGTCGGTCGCCATGGAACGGGGAGCGGCCCGCCCCGGACTCGGGGAGCGGCCCGACGCGATGTCCGGAGCCCTGCTCGGCCCGGCGTTCGACGACGAGGAGATCGCGGCCCATCTGGACCGGCACGCCATCCCGTACGTCACTCCCGGCCGGGACGCGCTCGTCGGACAGGTCGCCGACGCGCTGGCGGACGGCCGCGTCGTGGGCTGGTTCCAGGGCCGGATGGAGTTCGGCCCGAGGGCGCTGGGCGCGCGCTCGATCCTCGGGGATCCCCGCGATCCGCGGATGCAGAGCACCATGAACCTCAAAATCAAGTTCCGGGAGTCCTTCCGGCCGTTCGCCCCCGCCGTGCTCGCCCAGGACGCCGCGGACTACTTCGACCTGGAGCGGGAGAGCCCGTACATGCTCCAGGTCGCCGAGGTCGCGCGCGCCCAGCGGCTGGCGGGGGCCGGTGAGTCGGACGCCCGGGGGCTCGATCTGCTCCGGGTGCCCCGCTCCACCATCCCCGCGGTCACCCATGTCGACTCCTCGGCGCGCGTGCAGACCGTGGACCGGCACACCAACCCCGTCTTCCACGATCTGCTCACCGCCTTCCGCGCCCGGACGGGCTGCCCGGTCCTGGTGAACACCTCCTTCAACGTGCGCGGCGAGCCGATCGTCCACTCGCCGCGCGACGCGTACGCCTGCTTCATGCGCACCGACATCGATCTGCTGGTGCTCGGCGGACATCTGCTGCACAAGGAGCGCCAGCCGAAGTGGCGCGAATCGGCGGACTGGCGTGCGGAGATCCCCCTCGACTGACCCACCCCTCGCGCTCCTCGGCGCGAGGCCGACGCCCACGCTGAGAAGGACCGACGCATATGCGGGACCTGCTGCTGTTCCCGATCTACTTCCTGGTGTTCACGCCGCTGAGCCTGCTGCTCCGGCTGTTCCACGATCCGTTGCACCGCCGCTGGGACCCCTCGGCGGACCACTACTGGCACTACCGCCGGCCCCCGACGGGAGAGAGCGATGACCAGCGTCCACCCGACCGCGCCACGGCCGTCTGACGGGCCGGGGCCTTCCGGACCACCCGCGCCCGCCGGGCGCCCAGGGCCTGCCGAACGGCCCGCGCCGTCGGACGGGCCGGGCCCGGACGCCGGTCCGCGCCCCGCGAACGGGGCCTACCGCACCGCCGAGGCCCGTACCGCCGTCCTCGCCGGAATCGGGTACTGGCTGCCGCCGACCGTGCTCACCAACGACGACCTCGGCCCCCGGGTGGGGACCTCGGCCGAGTGGCTGCGCAGCCGTACCGGGATCACCAGCCGGCATGTGGCCGGACCGGGCACGGCGACCGCGGATCTCGCGGTCGAGGCGGGGAGACGGGCGATGGCCTCGGCGGGCATCGACCGGGTGGACCTGGTGTTGGTCGCCACCACCTCCCCCGACCGGGTCTGCCCGGCCACCGCGCCCGACGTCGCCGCGCGGCTGGGCCAGCCGCAGATCGCGGCGCTCGACGTCGGCGCGGCCTGCAGCGGCTTCCTCTACGGGCTCGCGGTCGCCGGCGGCATGATCGCGAGCGGCGCCGCCGGGCGCGTTCTGGTCATCGGCGCGGAGACGCTGACCTCGCTCCTCGACCCGGGCGACCGGGCCACCTCGGCCATCTTCGCCGACGGCGCGGGAGCGGTGGTGCTGCGCGCGGGGCGGCCCGGGGAACCGGGCTCGATCGGGCCGGTGGTCCTCGGCAGCGACGGCGCGGCGAGCGATCTGATCGAGGTGCCGGCGGGCGGTTCGCGGGACCCCGGGCCCGGCACACCGGACAGTCCGGGGGCGCGCTATCTGTCGGTGTCCGGCCCCGAGGTGTTCCGGCTCGCCGTCAAGCGCATGACCGAGGTGTCGCACCGCGCGCTCGCCGAGGCGGGCTGGCGGCTCCCGGAGGTCGACCGGGTCGTCGCCCACCAGGCCAACGCCCATATCCTCGCCGCCGTCGGCCGGAAGCTCGGCGTCCGGCCGGACCGGATGGCGACCAACATCCAGCACGTGGGCAACACCTCCGCCGCGTCCATCCCGATCCTGCTCGCGCAGGACGCCGACGACGGGCGGGTCAAACCGGGGGACCGGGTCCTCCTCACCGCGTTCGGCGGCGGGTTGACCTGGGCGGCCACCACCCTCGTATGGCCGACATCGACATCGACATCGACACGTCCGCCGCCGCCGACAGCGGACGCGTATCGCGCCGGCACGAGCGGCGGTGACGCGGAGGGTCACGTCCCCGACGGCCGTGGTCCGAACGCCCATGGCGCGAACGGCCACGGGAGAAACGGCCCCGGCGCCGACGCCCACCGCTCCGACGCGCACCACACGGACGCCCACCACACGGATGTCCACCGCACGGACGCGCACCGCCCGGACGCGCACCGCACGGACACGCACCGCACGGACGCCCACCGTACGAGCGGATAGGCCGCGGCGCCCCGACGGCGGCGGCCACGGCCGAGAGCCCCTCGGCGAACGCCCGCACCCCCGGCCCCCGGCCCTCCGGAAGGGCCGCCCGACCACCCTGGGAGCTGTCATGCCCACCCCTGCCGCGGTCCTGTGCGGTCTGGGCACGAGCCTGCCCGAACGCGCCGTCACCAACCGGCGGCTGATCCGCGAGAACGGTCTGGACTCCGACGACCGGTGGATCCTGGAGCGCACGGGAATCGCCGCCCGCCGGCTGGCCGACGCCCGCACCAGCACCGGCGACCTCGCCCGCGCGGCGGGCCGGGCCGCGCTGGACTCCGCCGCCGAGCTGGCCGGCGGACCGGTCCCGCCCGACATCGTCCTGCTCGCCACCACCACCCCCGACCGCCGCTGCCCGGCGACCGCGCCCGAGGTCGCCCACCGACTGGGCCTCGGAGACATCCCGGCCCTGGATCTCTCCGCCGCGTGCGCCGGCTACATCTACGCGCTGAGCTGCGCACAGGCACTCGTCGCCGCCGGTCTCTACACCCGCCCCCTGGTCATCGGCGCCGAGACCTACAGCACCACCCTGATCGATCCGCGGGACCGCGACACCGCGATCCTCTTCGGCGACGGAGCCGGCGCGGCGCTCTTCCGCTCCGGCTCCGCCGACGAGCCGGGGGCGCTGCTCGCCCAGGAACTGGGCAGCGACGGAGCCCGCGCCGAGCTGATCCAGGTCCCGGCGGGCGGCTCGCGGCTGCCCTTCGGCGCGCCCGGCGCCGCCCCGGAGAAGTACTACTTCGCCATGAAGGGCCGCACCGTCTACTCCCAGGCGGTCCGCCGGATGACCGCCTCCTCGCGCGGCGTTCTCCGGCGGTCCGGCTGGAGCGCCGAGGACGTCGACGCCTTCATCAGCCACCAGGCCAACCAGCGCATCATCGACGCGGTCGCGGACCGCCTCCGGATCCCCGCCGCCCGGTGCCACGGCAATCTGCGGGAACTGGGCAACACCGCCGCCGCCTCCATCCCCCTGGCGCTCGCCGACGCGGCGGAGCGCCGACTGGCCGCCCCCGGCGCGCGCACCCTGATCACCGGCTTCGGCGGCGGGCTGGCCTGGGGCTCGCACACCCTGCTCTTCCCCGAAGCCCGACCGCACGCGTGCTCCCCGCACGCCGACGACGACAAGGCCCCCTCATGACCACCCGTTATCAGCATCTGTCCCAGCGGCTCGTGGAGAAGTTCCACGTCGACCCCGCCGCCATCCGACCGAAGGCGACCCTCTCCGAACTGGATCTGGACTCCCTGGCGATCGTGGAGCTGACGATGACGCTCCAGGACGACTGGGGTCTCGACCTCGACGAGATCGAGACGCCCCCGGAGATGACCCTCGACGAGCTGTTGTCGACGGCGGAGACCGCGCCCGCGGTGGACGCGTGACGCCGCCCCGGCCGCCCCGGCGGCCCGACTCCCCGCGCGCCCCGGCGAGGACCGCCCCGTCGAGGACCGCCGTGCGCGTCCCCCTGGGAACCACCGCGCGAGTCCCCCTGGGAACCACCGCGCGGGTCCCCCTGAGAACGACCCCGCCCCGCGCCCCTTCCCCCGTACGAGCCGACCCGATTCAGTGGTGATCAGCATGTCGAACAGCACTCCGCGGCACGGGCCGGGAACGGCCCCCGACCTCGGAGCCGAACTCGCGCTGGGAACGGCGAGCCGTCCCGTGGCACGGTTCAGGGACCGCGTCCGCACCCTCATCGACGACCGGGTGGCCCCGCTGGTCGCGGCGGGCGAACGGGACCGGCGCTTCCCCCGGGAGGCGATCGAGAGCTTCGGCGCCGCCGGGCTGCTGGCCGAGCGCTGGACGGGCGGCGTCCACGGCGATCTGGGGCGCTCCGTGCTCCTCTCGGAGGAGATGGGACGGGCGGGACTCGGCGGCGTCGGCGTCGGGGTGGGCCTCCATCTGGAGGCCGCCGTGTCCCTGCTGCGCCGCTTCGGCCGCACCCGGTACGCCGAGGAGGTGCTGCGCCGGGCGCTGGCCGGCCGGAGCGTGTGCTGTGTCGCGACCTCCGAGGAGCGGGTCGGTTCCGATCTGTCGGCCGTCGAGACCGAACTGACCGAGGAGGACGGCCGTCTGCGGGTTCGCGGGGTCAAATGGTTCGTGTCCCCGGGCGCCGCCGCCGACTTCGCCCTGGTGCTGTGCCGGGGCGGCGACGGCCCGGCGATCGTGATCGTCCCCCGCGAGGGTCTGACCCTTCTCCACCGGTGGCCGACCACCGGTATGCGCAGCCTGGAGACCTCCCGGCTCGCCGTCGACGCGATCGTCCCCGAAGAGGCCGTCCTGGTCCGCCCCGGCTCCGGGCTGACCGCGATGGGCCAGGGCCTGCTGTACGAGCGGCTCTCCCTCGCCGCCCAGGTCATCGGCGTCCTGGAACTCTCGCTGAGCCTCACCGTCACCCATCTCAAGAAGCGCCGGCAGTTCGGGGTGCCGCTCCTCGGCCACCAGGCCCTCCGGCTGCGCGTCGCCGATCTCCACGCCCAGGTGCTCATCGCCCGGCGGGGCCTGTACGCGACGGTCACGGAGATGGCCGCGGGCGGCCGGGTGCCGATGTCGGACATCGCCGCGCTGAAGGTGACCGTCGCCCGCCTCGGCGAGCGGGTGACGGGCGAGTGCGTACACCTCTTCGGGGGGCGCGGCTATGTCGAGGAGGCGACGCCGCTGGAGCGCCTCTGGCGGGACTTCAAGGTGAGCCGGATGGGCGGCGGGAGCGACGAGATGATGTGGGAGCTGGTGGCGACGGGGCTGAGGCCCGACCGCACGCTGTACGAGCGGTGGATCGAGGACTGACCGGCGCCGGCCGGCCACGGCGCGGCGGAAATTCCGGCCCGCCGGTGAACCGAGGAGCCCGGCGGGCCGTCCTTGTGATCAGGACGGTCGCGGCGGCCGTACGAAACCGTGGGAATGGACGGGGGACGCATGGTCCTGGTGCTGCTCGGTGTTCTGGCGCTGGCCGTCTTCGGATGCGCCTGCGTCGTCTGGTCCCAGCGCGGCGGGCCGCCCTGGAGCGGGAAGGTGGCGACGGGGACCCTGGCCGCCGGCGCGGTCGTCCGCGCGCTCGGGAAGAGCCGGGGCGGCGGCAGCGGCGGCAGCGGCGGCGGCGGAAACGGCGGCGGCGACGGAGGCTGACGGTCCGTCCCGGAGCGGTCCCCGGGCCCCCACCGGGGGGCGGCGGCCGCGGCGTGAGTGAATAGGGGCCGTGCTCTTCGACTTCACACACGATCACGACGGTGAACGGCTCAGCGGCGTGTACGGCGGCGATCCGTCCGCGCCCACCGCCGTGATGCTGCACGGCGCCGGTTCCGGCAGTGCGGAGCGACTGCTTCCGCTGGTGCGGGAGTTCATGTCCCAGGGCTGCCGGGGGATCGCCTTCGACTTCTCGGGGCACGGCGCCAGCACGGGCCGGCTGGGCGAGCTGAGTCTGCGGCGGCGGTTCGAGCAGGCCGTCGCGGTGATCGACGCGTACGCGGGGACGGACGGGCCGCTGGTCCTCGTGGGATTCAGCATGAGCGGGCAGACGGTCGCGGACCTCGTGGCGCACTACGGGGACCGGGTGGCCGCGCTGGGGCTGTGCGCGCCCGCCGTGTACGGAGCCGAGGCGTGGGACCTGCCCTTCGAGGACGGGAACGGCCGCTTCAGCGCCGTCATCCGGCAGCCCGGCAGCTGGCGGGAGGCCCCCGCGCTCCGGACGCTGCGGGCGTACGGGGGCCGGGCGGTGCTCGCCGTGCCGGGCACGGACACGGTGATCCCGCCCGAGGCGACCGAGGCCGTCCAGGACGCGCTGGCCGCGCGCGCCCAGTACACGCGGTTCGACCTTCCGGACGCGTCGCACTGGCTGGGGCTGTGGCTCCGCGATCACGCCGACGACCGGCGGAGGTTCGTGGAGACGGTGCTGACCGGCCTCGGCGACCGCGGCTGACCGGCCGCGCGCGCATGGCCGGCCGGGCGCATCGACCGGGCCGCTCGGTCACCGGCCCGGGCCCCGACCCTCTGTACGGGCGGCCGCTCGACGCCCCGCACCGGTGCCCCGACGCGGCGAGGCCCGCCGGGCCGTGGCATCAACCGGGGCGGGCCGATCCGACGCCCGGGGTGCTGGGCGAACGGCTGGAGGCGTGTGCGGACGGACCGCTGAGACGGTGGGCAGCGGTACGCCTGACGGCCCGCGAGCCCGCCCGCCCGGGGCGGCCGCGCCCCGGCCGGCGGCCCTCGCTCCGGACGCCGGCGGGAGCGCGGCGGCCCGGCGTCATCCGGGCCAGGTGCCGGTGAGGCGGTGGACCGCGGTCGCTCCGGCGCGGTCCACCGCGGCCTTGACCGTGGAGAACACGGCGCCCTGGATCGCGGCGGCGAGGAGCACCTCCGGCCAGTCGCGGTCCCGGTCGGTGGGTCCCGGCGCGTCGTCGTCGTGGCCGAGTCTCTTCCAGACCTGGCCGAAGACGGCCGTGGCGAGGAGGCCGCTGACCGCTCCGAGAGTCATCCCGACGGGCTTGTAGAAGACCTTGGAGGTCTTCATCGGCGGGCACGCCGGCGGCAGACGACCAGGGTGAGGACGACGGCGAGCGCGGCGGCGCCGGCGATGACCGGGCCGCGGTTCCGGTTCGCGGTGGCGGCCGCCTGTACGGCCTTCTCGCGGACGGGCTCGGGCGTACTGTCCCGCGCCGTCGCCCAGGCCTGCGCCGCGGTGTCCTGGACCTGCTGCCTCACCAGGTCCGCCTTCTCCTTGGCCTGGGCCGTGACATCGGCCTTCTCCGCGAGCGCCCGGACCGTGTGGCCCAGCTCCTCGCGGGTGATCCGGGCCTGCTCGCGCAGCTCCTCGGGCGTGAAGTCGCGTCCGGTGGGGATCTTGTCGTTCATCGGTGTGCACTCTCCTTGATCAGGGCCACATCGGCCTTCACATCGGCGACGGCCCGCTGGGGCACGGGCGGGGCCGCCCGCCCGACTTCCTTCCTGCCCGCCGCGCCGAGAGCACCGGCGATCGCGAACAGGACGAGCGTGGTCACGAGGGCGGACAGCCACAGCGGCAGAACCAGGCCGAGCGCGATGACAGCGGTGGCCACCAGCGCCTGAAGCGCCAGCACGGCGACCAGCCCCGCGCCGCCGAGGAGCCCGCCTCCCCGGCCGAGCCGTCTGCCCTTCTCCTTCAACTCCGCCTGCGCCAGGGCCAGCTCCTGGCCCACCAGCCGGGAGAACTGCCCGGACGCCTCGGCGACCAGATCTCCCACGGACGTGCTGTCGGAGGGCGGGGGGCCCGTTGACCTGTCCATACGCACCGCCTTTCTTTCCTTGCTCTGGGCCACCGCGTACCCCTCGTACGCCGCCCCATGCGGCCCCGGGCGGTTCGGCATCAAGGTGCGGACCCCGGGTAGTGGTCCCACTCTCAGATGTACGGGGCAATGATCCGGAGGGTGACATGGCGGTACGGCATCGGCTCATCGAAAGGCCGCCGGCGGACGTGTGGCGGGTGCTGGAGGACGCCGACCGCTACGCCGACTGGGTGGTGGGCACGTCGGACTCCCGGCCCGTGGACAGCGACTGGCCCCGGGTCGGGGCGCGGCTCGAATACACGGTGCGGCTCGGGCCCTGGACCGGGAAGGGCCGTACGACGGTACGGCGTCTGGACCCACCGGGATGGCTGGAGCTGGAGGTGGACAGCGGTTCGCTCGGCACCGCGCGGATCGCGATCGAGATCCGCCCCTGGGGCGCGGACACGCTGGTCATCGTCGACGAGCACCCGCTGCGCGGCCCCGGCGGCGCCCTGCACAACTCTGTCGTCGACGCGGTGATCCAGCTGCGGCACCGCAGCATGCTCGGCCGGCTCGCCCAGGTCGTGGAGAACCTGCCGGCCGTCTCCCGGCCCGTCTGAGAAAGAGCGACGCCGGGCCGAACGGCGCGTTCGCGTCGCATCCGGGGCGCGGTCAGGGCCCGGGGGTGTGACCGGGGCGCCCGGGGGTGCGGCGGGCTTCCTTCATCTCCGCCTCGTACACATGCTCGCGACCCTCCAGCAGCTCCCGCCGGACGCGGGCCTCGACTTCGGTGAAGGGCCGGTAGTAGTGGGCGTTGTACGCCTCGACGATCTGGAAGGTCCAGTGGCCGGGGATGACGTCGCGGCCCACGATCTCGCGTTCCAGCAGGTCGGCCTGGGCGTCGTGGCCCGCGGCGCGCAGCTGCTCCAGGGCTTCGTCGAGCTTCAGGTCCGCGCCGCCGGTCAGCTGGTGGAAGGCGTAGAGGCTGCCCCGGGCCCGTTCCGCGGTCTCCAGGGCCTCGGACAGGGATCCCAGGGCCCGCACCGTGGCGTCGCCGACGCCCTCGGGGCGCCGGTGCGACGGGTCCGTCGGCCCCGTCCGGCCGGGGCGGGCCCGGTCCCGCCGCTCGAACTCGGGCCGCGGGTGCTCGTCCGCCGGATCGGCGGCCGGCCGGTTCTCGGACATGGTGCGCCTCTCTTCGGTTCGCGGACGGCGTCCTCGGTCGCGCGGGCCCGGGACCCGGTCGCGCGGCCCCGGGGCTCAGCCGGGCGGGTACGGGGACTGCTGGAGCGCCTTCGCGAGGTGGGCCGCGTTCGCGGCGAGGGTCTTGGTGGCGGCGGCGACGGCCTCGGGGGTCTCGTCGAGGTCCTGGTAGTCGGTGCCCTGCCGCGCCTCGCCGACCCAGTAGGCGACGGCGCCGGGCGCGAGGGAGAACCCGAGGTCGTTCAGGCCCTGGAAGAGGTCGGCGCTCACCTTGTGCGCGCCGTCCTCGTTCCCGACGACGGCCACCGCGCCGACCTTGCCCGAGAACAGCTGCCTGCCCTGGTCGTCGGTCTCCGAGATGTCGGCGTTGAGCCGCTCCAGGACGCGCTGGCAGAGGCTGGAGGGGTGGCCGAGCCAGATGGGGGTGGCCAGGAGCAGGATGTCGGCGGCCATGACCTTCTTCCACAGTCCCGGCCAGGCGTCGCCGCCGCCCAGATCGCGGGCGATGCCGGAGCGGACGTCGTGGTCGGCCACCCGGATCGTCTCGCCCCGGACGCCGAGGGCGGCGAGTTCGGACATCACCTGTCCGGCGAGGTGATGGCTGCTGGACGGGTCGGGGGAGGGGGTGAGGGTGCAGACGAGCGCGAGGGCGCGGGGCATCGAACCTCCGAGTGTGTGTGAAGTCGCGTGTCAGGGGGCGAGCAGGGTCTTGACCATGCCGTCCCGCTTCTCCTGGAAGGTCTTGTAGGCGGCCGGGCCCTCTTCGAGCGGCAGCCGGTGGGTGGCGAAGCCGTCCACGCCCAGCGGGTCGGAGTCGTCGAGCAGCGGCAGGATGTCGTCCACCCACCGCCTGACGTTCGCCTGCCCCATCCGCAGCTGGATCTGCTTGTCGAACAGCGTCAGCATCGGCACGGGGTCGACGGCGCCGCCGTAGACCCCGACGACGGAGATCGTCCCGCCCCTGCGCACCGCGTCGACGGCCAGATTGAACGCCGCCATGCTGTCCACCCCGGCGCGGCCCATCACCTTCTCGCCGAGCGCGTCCGGCAGCAGCCCCGCGAACCGCTGGGCCGCCCTGGCGACCGGACCGCCGTGGGCCTCCATGCCGACGGCCTCGACGACCGCGTCCGTGCCGCGCCCCCGGGTCAGCCGGCGGATCTCGTCGCCGATGTCCTTGCCGTACTGGCCGAGGTCCAGGGTGTGGACTCCGTTGGCACGGGCCCGGGCGAGCCGCTCGGGCACCAGGTCCACCCCGATGACCAGTTCCGCGCCCTGGTGGAGGGCGATCCGGGTGGCCATGTCGCCGATCGGGCCCAGGCCGATGACGGTGACGCTGCCGCCGCGCGGGATGTCGGCGTACCGCACCGACTGCCAGGCGGTCGGCAGGACGTCGGAGAGATAGACGAACCGGTCGTCCGGCGGCCCGTGCGGCACCTTGACGGGCAGGGTGTTCCCGAAGGGGACCCGGAGGTACTCGGCCTGCCCGCCGGGGACTTGGCCGTAGAGCTTGGAGAAGCCGAACAGGGAGGCGCCGGTTCCGTACTCGGTGACCTGGGTGGTCTCGCACTGGGAGTGCAGGCCCTGCCCGCACATCCAGCATGTGCCGCAGGAGACGTTGAAGGGGACCACCACCCGGTCCCCGGCCGACAGGGCCGTGACCTCGGGGCCGGTCTCCTCCACGATGCCCATCGGCTCGTGCCCGAGGATGTCCCCCGCGTCGAGATAGGGGCCGAGGACCTCGTACAGATGCAGGTCGGATCCGCAGATCCCGGAGGAGGTGATCTTCACGATGACGTCGTCCGGGTCCCGGATCCCGGGATCCGGGACCGTGTCGACGCGCACATCGCGCCTGCCGTGCCAGGTCAGAGCCCTCATGCTGCCTCCCTTGTCGGATTCCCCCGCGTCCCGGCCCCACGCCTCCCCACTCCATCATCCGGGCAAAAGCGGATGAATGCCGTGCGAGGTGTGAGCGGGGCCGCGCGTGCCCGCCGTCGTGGGCGGTCCGCACGGGGACGGGGCCCCGGCGGACTCCTCGATCTCCGGCATGTTCACTGCCTGTGACGATGCGGGCGGTGACAGAGCGGCGTGTGCCCGGGATGTCCCGCCCGGCCCGGCCCCGGAGCCCGGCCCGGGCCAGGCGGGGAAGGGCCCGGGCTGCCTGCGGGCCCCGGCGGAGCGAGCGGCTCGTGTTGTGCGACCGGGCGAACCGGGCAACCCTGGGGATCAGGGACCGCTCTCCACCGGAGGCGCGCCACGATCTTCCTGGCGGGGATCGGCGTCGCGGATCCCGGGAGCCCCGGGACACGCGGAGGGCGGCCGACGGCGGTACCGGCAGCCGGAAGGAGCGCCCGCTCGCGGCCCGGACGATCACGAGCCCGGGGCCGTACCGACATCCCCGCCCCCGGACCGGGCGATCACGGGCCCGGGGCCGGACCGGCCGTGTGAAGAACGATTCGCCGGGCAGGCGGGGTGTGACGCATTGGCCGGGTGTGCCGTACGAGGCCCGCCCGCGGAGCGCCCCCTCACCGCACCGACCGGCCCGCACGGCGGGCGCGCCCGGTGACGGCCACGGGGGGCGCGGACGGCGAGGTGCACATGCTCGGTCTGATGACACGAAACGACCCGCGGGGCGGGCGCCTGCTCGCCCCCTGGACGGTGTACGAACCGCAGGACGACACCCTGCTCCTGGCCCGGGCCCTGGAACGCGAGCACCTGGCCGAGGGCGCCGCCGTCCTCGACGTGGGAACCGGCGCCGGGGCGCTCGCCCTGGCCGCGGCCCGGCGGGGCGCGCGCGTCACCGCCGTCGACACCGCCCTGCGGGCCGTGCTCACCGCCCGGCTCAACGCCCGGCTCGCCCGGCTCCCGGTGGAGGTCCTCCACGGAGACCTCTTCGCCCCCGTCGCGGGACGCCGGTTCGATCTGATCGTCAGCAACCCGCCCTACGTTCCCGCGCCCGGAACCGCCGTGCGCCCCCGGGGCGCGGCGGTCGCCTGGGACGCGGGCGAGGACGGGCGACTGCTGCTGGACCGGATATGCCGCAGCGCGCACACGGCGCTCCGCCCCGGCGGCGTGCTGCTGATGGTGCACTCCACGCTGTGCGGCACGCCCCCGACCCTGGCCGCGCTGGAACGGTCGGGCCTCGGCGCCGATGTGATCGACCGCGGCCGTATCCCCTTCGGCCCCGTACTGCGCTCCCGTCTGGAATGGCTGCGGGAGCGGGGACTCGTCCGGTTCGACGAGGAGAAGGAAGAGCTGGTGATCATCCGTGCCGAACGGATCCGCTGAACAGCAGCCGCCGGACGGGTCCGCTCCGCCGCCCCGGCGCGTCACCGTGACGAAGGACGGGCCGGTGCTGGTCGAAGGGCCGGTGGAGGTCGTCCTGGAGGACGGGACCACGGCGGTGTCGGACCGGTTCACGGTCGCGCTCTGCGTCTGCCGGCGCAGCCGCGCCTTCCCCTGGTGCGACACCAGCCACCGCGGCCGACGGAGGAACACCGCATGACCGCCCCCGCCCCCGCCCCCGCCGCCCGGACCGCCCTCCCCGTACCGCCCCGGAGCAGGGGCGAACTCTCCCGCACCGTCCTCCGGGCGCTGACCCGGCCCGTCGGCACCCCGCTCCCCGGGGAGGCGACGACGGCGGCGGCGGTCGCGGACCCGTACGGCGACGACCTCCAACTGGCGCTCTACCTCTGCTACGAACTGCACTACCGCGGCTTCGCCGGCGTCGACGCGGAATGGGAGTGGGAGCCCGGACTGCTGGCGCTGCGGGCCGCGATGGAGCGCCGGTTCCTCACCGCGCTCCGCGCCGACACCGGCCCGCCGAGAACGGCGGAGGAGGCGCTGGCGGACCTCCTCGTCGAACCCGTCGACGGCGAAGGGACCTCGCACTTCCTGGCGAAGCGGGGGGAGTTGCGGCACTTCCGCGAGTACGCGGCCCAGCGCTCCCTCTACCACCTCAAGGAGGCCGACCCGCATCTGTGGGTCATTCCGAGGCTGACGGGCCGCGCGAAGGCCGCGATGGTCGCCGTGGAGTACGACGAGTTCGGCGCCGGCCGGGCCGAACGCGTCCACGCCCGTCTCTTCGCGGACCTGATGGCGGACCTCGGCCTGGACACCGCGTACGGGCGGTACGCCGACTCCGCCGCCGCGCCCATGCTGACGAGCGTCAACCTCATGTCCCTGTTCGGACTGCACCGCGCGCTGCGCGGAGCGCTGGTGGGCCACTTCGCCGCGGTGGAGACCACCTCGTCGCCCGGCTCCCGGCGTCTCGCCCACGGCCTGGAACGGGTCGGCGCGGGCCCCGCCGCCGTCCGCTTCTACGCCGAACACGTCGAGGCCGACGCGGTGCACGAGCAGATCGTCCGCCGTGACGTCGTCGGCGGCCTCCTCGAAACGGAACCCTCCCTCGACCAGGACGTCGCCTTCGGCGCCGACGCCACGGAGTTCACCGAGGCCCGGCTCGGCGACCATCTCCTCACCGCCTGGCGGGACGGCCGCACCTCACTGCGCACGCCCGGGTGAGGCGCGGGCGCGGGGATCCCCGCGGCGCGTCCCGGCCCCCAACCGCGCCCGGCCGAGCCGTCGCCGAGTCGCCCGCCGAGCCGCCCGGACACGGCGGACCCGCCTTCGACGGCGGACATGCGGCGGACATATGGGGAGGTCCGGTCGCACCCCCGCCCCCCTCCCGTGGAGCGGCGGGGGATATGGGAGCGTGAGCGGGTGAGTGAGACGACGACCAAGACCCTGCAATACCGTGTGGACGGGCCGGAGGACGCGCCCGTCCTGATCCTGGGCCCCTCTCTCGGGACCACCTGGCACATGTGGGACCGGCAGATCGCGGATCTGTCCCGGGAGTGGCGGGTCTTCCGCTACGACCTCCCCGGCCACGGAGGCGCCCCCGCCCATCCCGCCACCGCCGTCGGCGACCTCACCGACAGACTTCTCTGCACCCTCGACGACCTGGGCATCCAGCGCTTCGGCTACGCGGGCTGCTCCATCGGCGGCGCGGTCGGCATCGATCTCGCGCTGCGCCACCCCCACCGCGTCGCCTCGCTCGCGCTGGTCGCCGCCTCGCCCCGGTTCGGCACCGCCGACGAGTTCCGCCGGCGCGGAGTGGTGGTGCGTACGAACGGACTCGACCCGATCGCCCGCAGCGCGCCGGAGAGCTGGTTCACGCACGGCTTCGCCGCCGCCCAGCCCGCGATCGTGGAGTGGGCCGTCCAGATGGTCCGCACCACCGACCCCGGCTGCTACATCGCCGCCTGCGAGGCGCTCGCCGCCTTCGACGTCCGCGCCGAACTCGGCCGGGTCGGGGTCCCCACCCTCGTGGTCGTCGGCTCGGACGACCGGATCACCGGCCCCGCCGAGGCCCGCACCCTGGTCGCCGGGATACCGGACGCCCGGCTCGCGCTGGTGCCCGGAGCCTCCCACCTCGCCCCCGTGGAGCAGCCCGCCGCCGTCACGGACCTCCTCGGCCGCCATTTCGCGGGCGTCGCCCAGGACACCCTCACCGCCATCCCCGCGCCGCCCTCGCCCGCGGTCTCCCCGCCCGTCACCCCGATCGCCGAGATCGCCCCCGCGATGCCGCAGATGGCCGCGTCGGGCCGCCCCGACCCGTACGAGCCGGGCATGAGGATCCGCCGCGAGGTCCTCGGCGACGCCCACGTCGACCGGGCGGCGGCCGAGAGCGACGGCTTCACCGCCGACTTCCAGGACCTCGCCACCCGCTACGCCTGGGGCGAGATCTGGGCCCGGGACGGCCTGGACCGCCGCACCCGCAGCGTGATCACCCTGACGGCGCTGGTCGCGGGCGGTCACCGGGAGGAGCTGGCCCTCCACACCCGGGCCGCGCTGCGCAACGGCCTCACCCCCGACGAGATCCGCGAGATCCTCCTCCACACGGCCGTGTACTGCGGCGTTCCGGCCGCCTCCGCCGCCTTCGCGGTGGCCCGCACGGTCATCCAGGAGGAGACCGCACCCGGCCCGTAGCAGGATGGAGCCATGAGGCTCACCAAGATGAAGCACTCCTGCGTCCGGCTGGAGAAGGACGGCGCGACCCTCGTCATCGACCCCGGCGCCTTCAGCGAGCCGGACGCCGCCGCCGGGGCCGACGCCGTCCTGATCACGCATGAGCACCCCGACCACTTCGACGAGGGCCGGGTCCGCGCCGCCGTGGAGGCCGGCGCCGAGGTGTGGACGCTGCGGAGCGTCGCGGAGCGGCTCTCGGCCGCGTTCCCCGGCCGGGTGCGCACCGTCGGCCACGGCGACGCCTTCACGGCCGCCGGCTTCGACGTCGAGGCGCACGGCGAACTCCACGCCGTCATCCATCCCGATCTGCCCCGGATCACCAATGTCGGCTTCCTGGTGGACGGCTCGGTCCTCCACCCCGGCGACGCGCTCACCGTGCCCGAGCGGCCCGTCGACACGCTGCTGCTCCCCGTGCAGGCCCCCTGGAGCAAGATCTCCGAGGTCATCGACTACGTCCGCGCGGTGGGGCCGCGGCGCGTCATCGACGTCCACGACGCCCTGCTCACCGATCTCGCGCGCCCGATCTACGACACCCACCTCGGCAATCTCGGCGGCGGCGCGGAGCACGGGCGGCTGACCCCGGGGGAGGGCGCGGACCTGTGACGACGGAGGGCGCGGGCCCGCGGCGGTGAAGGGCCCGCCCCGCGGCGGCGGGCGCGGACCTGTGCGCGGGCCTGTGGGGGAGCGCGCCGATCCCTGACGGCGAAGAGCGCCGATCGGTGACTGTCGTACCCCGGCATTAGGCTTCGTCCCATGCGCATCGCCACCTGGAACGTCAACTCGATCACCGCCCGACTGCCCCGGCTGCTCGCCTGGCTCCAGAGCAGCGGCACCGATGTCCTGTGCATCCAGGAGACCAAGTGCACCGCGGAGCAGTTCCCCGCCGAGGAGCTGCGGGAGATCGGCTATGAGTCCGCCGTCCTCGCCGACGGCCGGTGGAACGGGGTGGCGCTGCTCTCCCGCGTCGGGCTGGACGAGGTGGTCAAGGGTCTGCCCGGCGGCCCGGAGTACGGAGGGGTGCGGGAGCCGCGGGCGATCGCCGCGACCTGCGGCCCGGTCCGCGTCTGGTCGGTGTACGTGCCCAACGGCCGCGAGGTCGCCCACGACCACTACGCCTACAAGCTGCGCTGGCTGGGCGCGCTCAAGGACGCCGTCGCCGGGGACGCGGCGGGCGGCCGCCCCTTCGCCGTCCTCGGCGACTTCAACATCGCCCCCGCCGACGAGGACGTCTGGGACCGCGCCGCCTTCGAGGGCAGTACGCATGTGACCGAGCCCGAGCGGGCCGCGCTGGCCGCGCTGCGCGAGACCGGTCTCGCCGACGTGGTGCCCCGCCCGCTGAAGTACGACCACCCCTTCACCTACTGGGACTACCGTCAGCTGGGCTTCCCGAAGAACCGCGGTATGCGCATCGACCTGGTCTACGGCAATGAGCCGTTCGCCTCGGCCGTCAAGGACGGCTATGTCGACCGCGAGGAGCGCAAGGGCAAGGGCGCCTCCGACCACGCGCCGGTCGTGGTCGACCTCGACCTCTGACGGACCGCCCGCCCCTTCGGGTCCCGCCCGGGCCCGTCGGGACAACCGGGAGCCCCGGCGCGCGCCCTGTGGTGTGTCCGGGGCCCCGGATGCGACGCTGAGCGGTATGAACATCCCTTTCTTGGACAACTGGCGCAGGAGGCACGGCGACGACCGGCCGCGCGGCGGCCCCACCGCCCACGGAGCCGGCGGATCCCGGGGGGCCGAGGACGATCCCGAGCGCGCGGCGGCCATCGCCGAACTGCTCTCGGAGTGCGAGCTGCTGCGGGTCCGGGCCGAGCGGCTGGGGCTGACGCTGGACGACACCCCGGCCTCCCTGGCCGCGCTCGACCAGCTGCCGCCGCGCTGGCGGGACGACCCGGAGGAGCTGCCCTGGGTGGGCAATGACGCGGGCCTCTACCTCGGCACCGTGATCGTCCGTACGGTGCCCGGGGCGCGATGGCACATCTGGCCGGGAGGTCACCCGGTGGTGAGACTCGCCTCCGGCCGCGAGATCGGCGTGGTGGAGGCCGGCCTCGACTGGGCGTCCCACGGCGCGCCCCAGCTCTCCCAGGTCTACGCGGAGGCCGCGGAGGCATAGGGCCTTTCTTTCGGATCTTGCCGGGCTCGCGTGCCCTGGCACCGCACCTCGCGGCGTTGTCGTCAATCGCCGATGGCCCCCTGCGCCTGGCGGCGCGGGAGGTACCCCCACCGCATGGACTCATTCCTCCGCCTTGCGATGCACGTCACCAGGCCCCGCTCCCTGATCCGGCCTGATCCAAAAGAAAGGCCCTAGGGAGGACCGCCCCCGGCCCCCTCCGGCGCCCCGCCGGACCCCGTTCACCCGGGCCGATAAATACGGCTTATGCCCCATTTATGCGTGTCGTGTGTGAAGTCCCTTATCGCGCTGGATAGTTTGCGCTGACCTCGACACAGCGATGAGTGGGTAGGGCAGCGTATGGCCGTCGTCGATCCGTTGATCGAGCTGCGGGACGTGAACAAGCACTATGGACAGTTGCACGTTCTCCAGGACATCAATCTCTCCATCGGGCGCGGGGAGGTGGTGGTGGTCATCGGGCCGTCCGGCTCCGGGAAGTCGACCCTCTGCCGGACGATGAACCGGCTGGAGCCGATCGAGTCGGGCAGCATCACCATCGACGGACAGCCCCTGCCGGCCGAGGGCAAGGGGCTCGCGGCGCTCCGCGCCGACGTCGGCATGGTCTTCCAGTCCTTCAATCTCTTCGCCCACAAGACCGTGCTGGCCAATGTGTCGCTCGCCCCGATGAAGGTCCGGGGCAAGAAGAAGGACGAGGCCAACCGCCGCTCCCGGGAGCTGCTGGAGCGAGTCGGCCTCGCCTCCCAGGCCGACAAGTACCCCGCCCAGCTCTCCGGCGGCCAGCAGCAGCGGGTGGCCATCGCCCGGGCGCTCGCCATGGACCCCAAGGTCATGCTCTTCGACGAGCCCACCTCCGCCCTCGACCCGGAGATGATCAACGAGGTCCTGGAGGTGATGCAGCAGCTCGCCCGGGACGGCATGACCATGGTCGTGGTCACCCATGAGATGGGCTTCGCCCGCTCCGCCGCCAACCGCGTCGTCTTCATGGCCGACGGCCGGTGCATCGAGGACCGCGCCCCGGAGGACTTCTTCACCCACCCGGAGAGCGATCGCGCCAAAGACTTCCTCTCCAAGATCCTCAAGCACTGACGGGGGGTGCACGGCTGATGGCACGCACACGACGCGCCCTCGCGGCGCTGGCGCTCCTCCTCCTCGCGGCCACCGCCGCCTGCGGCAAGGAGGGCAGCCCGCCCGTCAAGGGCCCGCAGCCCGAACAACTGCCGGAGTACCGGGTGAACACCGGCTTCCGGCTCGACGACTCGCCCACCTGGCGCCGGGCCGCCGCCCGCGGCCACTTCGTCGTCGGCGCCAAGGACGACCAGCCCTATCTGGGCGAGAAGGACCCCGCGAGCGGCCTCTACTCCGGCTTCGACATCGAGATCGCCAGAATGATCTCCGCCTCGCTCGGCCTCGACCCCGCGAAGATCGTCTTCCGGACCATCGCCTCCGCCAACCGCGAGACCGCCCTCCAGAACGGGCAGATCGACTACTACGTCGGCACCTACACCATCAACGACAACCGCAAGAAACTCGTCGGCTTCGCGGGCCCCTACTACCTGGCCGGCCAGTCCCTGCTGGTGCGGGCCGACGAGAAGGACATCGAGGGACCTCAGGACCTCGCGGGCAAACGCGTCTGCTCCGCCACCGGATCCACCCCGTACCAGCGCATCCAGAAGGACTACCCCGAGGCCGACCTCGTCTCCTACGACACGTACTCCATCTGCGTCGACAATCTGCTGACCTACCAGGTCGACGCCGTCACCACCGACGACGCCATCCTCATCGGCTACGCGGCCAAGGCCCCCGACGAACTCAAGGTCGTCGGCAGGCCCTTCTCCGAGGAGCCCTACGGCATCGGCGTCCCGCGCGACGACAACGCCCTGCGCCTCGCCATCGACGACGCCCTGGAGGCCAATGAGAAGAACGGCGACTGGAAGAAGGCCTACGACGCCACCCTCGGCCTCTCCGGAGTCCCGGCGCCGAAGCCGCCACCGATCGACCGCTACCCGGCGGGCTGAGGAGCACGAGGACGGACATGGACGTACTGACCGACAACTTCTCCCTGTACGCGGAGGGCTTCCTCGGCACCGTCGAACTGACGGTCTACTCCTCGCTGCTCGCCCTCGCCCTCGGCTTCCTGATGGCCGGCTTCCGGGTCGCGCCCGTCGGCTCCCTCCGGGCGATCGGCACCGTCTGGGTGACCGTGCTCCGCAACACCCCGCTGACCCTGCTCTTCTTCGCGGTCCTGCTGGGTCTGCCGCGCTTCGGCCTGGTCCTGCCGTTCAAGGTCTTCGCGGTGCTCGCCCTCGGCTGCTACACCTCCGCCTTCATCTGCGAGGCGCTGCGCTCCGGCATCAACACCGTCCCCACCGGGCAGGGCGAGGCCTCCCGCAGCCTGGGCCTGAGCTTCAGCCAGACGCTCGGCAGCGTGGTGCTGCCGCAGGCGTTCCGCACCGTCATCCCGCCGGTGGGCTCCACCCTCATCGCCCTCGCCAAGAACTCCGCCATCGCCGGGGCGTTCAGCGTCACCGAACTCCTCGGCACCTACAAGACCCTCAGCGAGCTGGGCTACAACATCATCTGGACCTTCGTCTGGATCGCCGTCGGCTATCTGATCATCACCCTCACCATCAGTGCGCTGTTCAACGTGCTGGAGAAGCGCTATGGAGTCGCCCGATGACCGATTCCACCGCCCTCTACGACATCCCGGGCCCCCGGACCCGGCGGCGGCACCGCCTGTACGGGATCGTCTCCACCGCCGCCATCGCGGCGCTGCTCGGCTGGATCGTCTATCTGCTCTTCGACACCGGGCAGTTCACCGCCGAGAAATGGGCCCCCTTCGAGTACAAGGGCATCCAGGAACTGCTGCTGCGCGGCCTCGGGAACACCCTCAAGGCCTTCGTCTACGCGGCCGTGCTCTCCCTGGTGCTCGGCGGGATCCTGGCCTGCGGCCGGCTCTCCGAGCACCGCCCGGTGCGCTGGGTCTCCACCCTGCTGGTGGAGTTCTTCCGCGCGATGCCCGTACTGGTGATGATCTTCTTCATCTTCGTGGCGCTGAAGGTCCAGCCGCTGCCCGCCCTGGTGGCGGGGCTGACGCTCTACAACGGCTCGGTGCTCGCCGAGGTCTTCCGGGCGGGCGTGCACTCCGTCGACCGCGGCCAGCGCGAGGCCGCGTACGCCCTGGGCATGCGCAAGACCCAGGTCATGACCCATGTCCTGGTGCCGCAGGCGGTACGGGCGATGCTGCCCGCCATCATCAGCCAGCTGGTGGTCGCGCTGAAGGACACCTCGCTCGGCTATCTGATCACCTATGAGGAGTTCCTCCAGGCCGGGAAGCTCATCGCGTCCAACCTCGACTACGACCTGCCGTTCATCCCCGTGGTGATGGTGATCTCGCCGATCTACATCGGGATGTGCATGCTGCTCTCCTGGTTCGCCAACTGGGTGGCCCGGCGGCAGCGCCGCAATCCGAAGACCGAGGCCGCGGACATCGCCCCGGCCGAACCAGGGACGCTGCTGACCCAGGGCCCCACCGCCCCCGGGCGGACATAGGGGCCGGGACAGCAGTGCATGGGGCACGAACCGGCGTCCCCGGGCGGGGGCTCCGGCCGCGGCCGGTGATCACTTCTGGCGCGGCGGAACCGGCGGATGCGGCGGTTCGGACGCGGGCGAGGAGAAGGTCAGCCGCGCGCCGGCCCGGTCGTGCCCGGTGGAGAGCGGGTCGACAGTGTCGACGACCACGGCGAGCCGGTGGCCGGCCGGACCGCCACAGGCGGTGGAGGACGGCTCCGGGGCGACGGCGAACGGCTCGCCGGCCGCCCCCGCCGTGGACGGGGTACGGGCATTGCCGACCGGCTTGCCGAGGCCGAGCGGGCCCCCGCCGTGGAGAGCCACGACGGGGGCGCCGCTCTCCTTGGCGCCGGCGACCGGGACGGCGCGCCGCCGCCGCTCGGCTCTCAGCCGCCCGCGCGGTGGGAGGCCGGGGCCGGGGGCGGCACGGGCTCACGGGCCGCCCGGGTGACATCGGCGACCAGCTCCACGACATCGGGACCGTACGCCTGGGAGTTGACCACCTTGAGCAGCAGACAGAAGGAGGCCGACCCGTGCGTACGGGCCAGCTTCTCGTGGTGGCGGGCGAGATAGCGGGTGGCCGCCTGATTGGTGATGGCCCGCTGGCCGCAGAAGAGGAAGACCGGACGGGCGCCCGGCTCGGTCGTCAGCCGCGCCAGCAGCGCGTACTCCGCGACCCCGGGCTCCACCCGGTACCGGTCCCGGCCGATCTGGAACGCCCCCTGGTCGGGCCCCGGCTCGAGGTCGACGTTGATCCGGACGCCGGGCAGCATGCTGTGCAGATGAGCCGCCATACGGCGATTGGAGAAGGGGCCGCCGACGCAGAACTCCGTACGTTCCCCGAAGCCCTGCCGGGCGGTGTCGTGCCACACGATCTGCGCCAGCGAGCCGCACCCCTTGATCAGCGCGGACAGCTCCAGCAGGGCGAACACGTCGAACCGGTGCACCGAACCGTCCCGGCCCGCCTCGCGATTGACCACCAGCAGCGATTCCGAGCCCTCCGGCAGCCCGAAGAACGCCCGCTTGCGGCGGAGTCCGCGCCGCCACAGATAGGTGCGCGCGACCCAGCCCAGCGCGGCGCTGATGCCCGCCGCCGCCACGCCGAGCACGATATTGCGTACATCGTCGTTCATGGGCGCGCATGATATCGGTGCTGTCGCAACCCTGTTCGAGCAGTCATGACGTCGGCCGTCCGGTGACGTTACAGTGCGCGGACATTCGCTGATCCGGAGGTATGGATGAGTCGCTCAGCCGTACGGAATCTGTCCGTTCTGGCCGTTTCCGTGGCCCTGGTCTCGTCGGTCGGCGCGGCGGCGCCGTTATCCCCCGCCCCCGCCGAACCGGTGAAGACGCCCGTAGCGGTCGGCCACGGCGGGGCCGTCGCCAGCGTCGACGCCGACGCCTCGGCCGTCGGGATCGAGGTGCTGCGGCGCGGCGGCAACGCCGTCGACGCGGCCGTGGCGACCGCCGCCGCGCTCGGCGTGACCGAGCCGTACTCCGCGGGCATCGGCGGGGGCGGCTACTTCGTCCACTACGACGCCGACAGCCGCACCGTGCGGACCATCGACGGCCGGGAGACCGCGCCGCGCTCCGCCGACTCCTCGCTCTTCCTGGAGGACGGCCGGCCCATCCCGTTCGACGAGGCCCAGACCAGCGGGCTCGGCGTCGGCGCCCCCGGCACCCCCGCCACCTGGGACGCGGCGCTCGACGCCTGGGGCACCCGCTCCCTGGAGGAGCTGCTGAAGCCGGCCGAGCGCCTGGCGAAGGACGGATTCACCGTCGACGCCACCTTCCGCGCCCAGACCGCCGCCAACGAGGCCCGGTTCGCCGACTTCCCCGCCACCGCCGAACTCTTCCTGCCCGGCGGACGGCTGCCGGAGGTCGGCTCCGTCTTCAAGAACCCGGATCTGGCGCGGACCTACCGGGAGATCGCGCGCAAGGGCACCCGCGCCCTGTACCGGGGCGACATCGCCCGGGACATCGTCCGCACCGTCCGCACCCCGCCCGTGGACCCCGACGCCGCGCGCACGGTCCGGCCCGGCGATCTGACCGCCCGCGACCTGCGCTCCTACAAGACGCTCCGGCAGGCTCCCAGCAAGCTCTCCTACCGGGGGCTCGACGTCTACGGAATGGCCCCCTCCTCCTCGGGCGGGACCAGCGTCGGCGAGGCGCTCAACATCCTGGAGCGCACCGATCTGTCGAAGGTCTCCGAGACCCGCTATCTCCACCGGCTCATCGAGGCGAGCCGGATCGCGTTCGCGGACCGGGGCCGCTGGGTCGGCGACCCGGCGTTCGAGTCCGTGCCGACCGCGGAACTCCTCTCCCAGCGGTTCGCCGACGCGCGCGGCTGCCTCATCAAGGACGACGCGGTGCTCACCAGCCCGCTCGCGCCGGGCGACCCGCGGAACCCGGTGGCCTGCGCCGCCGCCGACCGGGCCGCGCCGACCACGTACGAGGGCGAGAACACCACCCATCTGACGGTCGCCGACCAGTGGGGCGATGTCGTCGCCTACACCCTGACCATCGAATCGACCGGCGGCAGCGGCATCACCGTGCCGGGCCGGGGCTTCCTGCTCAACAACGAGCTGACGGACTTCTCCTTCGCTCCCGCGAACCCGGCCGTCCACGACCCCAATCTGCCGGGCCCCGCCAAGCGCCCGCGCTCGTCCATGGCCCCCACGATCGTGCTGAAGAACGGCCGGCCGGTGCTCGCGGTCGGCTCCCCGGGCGGGGCGACGATCATCACCACCGTGCTCCAGTCCCTGACGGGCCGTCTGGACCGGGGCCTTCCACTGGTGGACGCGATCGCCGCGCCCCGCGCCAGCCAGCGCAACCAGACCACCACCGAGCTGGAGCCGGGACTCTGGAACAGCCCGCTCAGGGGCGAGCTGGAGGCGATCGGCCACGCCTTCCGGCAGAACCCCGAGATCGGCGCGGCCACCGGCGTCGAGCGGCTGCCCGACGGGCGGTGGCTCGCCGCCGCGGAGAAGGTGCGCCGGGGCGGCGGCTCGGCGATGGTGGTGCGCCCCGACCGCACGGGCCGTTAGACCGTCCGGCTCTGAGCGCTCGCGGCCCGTCCGGCGTCAACCGCCGGGCGGGCCGCCCGCTTTGACCTCCCGGCGGTCCGTCCGCGGCGGAAACACGGGGGATCGTTTGCGACCGGGACCGGGTAAGGACGCTTTTCCTACCGAAAGGCGAATCATCCGATGCCCTCCCGCACGCTCGCGCTCTCCGCCGCGCTCTCCGCGGCCCTCCTCCCGGCCCTCGCGCCGCCCGCCGCCGCCAGCGGCGTCCACCGGGTCATGGTGCCGGGCTCGTACGGCGTCCGGGACGTCCCGGCGGACGCGGCCCGTCTGCTCGCCAAGGTGCGGGGCTGCGCCGCCCAGGTCTCCCGGGGCGCGTACCGCGAGGACGCGAACGGTCCGGCGAGCGTACGGGTCTGCGAGAAGGACGGCGCGGTGTACTGGAAGGCGGATCTGGACGTCGACTGCGACGGTCTGAGCACCCGCCGGTGCAACGCCGCGACCGATCCGTATTTCGTCGGGCAGACCGCCTTCACCCAGTCCGACGGGAGACCGCTGAGCGCGGAGCGGCTGCCGTTCGTGGTGGTGCCCGCGCCCAGCGCGATCTGGCGGCACTCCGCCTCCGGCGTCAGGGGCGGGGGAGTGGTCGCCGTCGTCCACGAGGACAAGGTCCGCTACGGCGTCGTCGGCGACACCGGCCCCGCGAGGATCATCGGCGAGGCCTCCTACGCCATGGCCGAGTCACTGGGCATCGACCCCGACCCCAGAACCGGCGGCGCCGGCTCCGGGGTCACCTACATCTTCTTCAAGGACTCCCGCGCGACCCCGATCGAGGACCGTGCCGAGGCGGCGAGACTCGGCGAGTCCCTCGCCCGGAGATTCCTCCGCGCCGACTGACCGTGCGCGGCCGGCGCCCGCGGGTCCCCCGGACCCGGACCGGGACGTGACCCGGGACGTGACCCGGGACGTGACCCCGGACCCGGACGTGACCCGGGACCCGGACGTGACCCCGGACCCGACCCCGGCCCCGGTGGGCTCAGAGGGCGGTCAGGACGCGCGGGCCGTCGTCGGTGATCGCCACGGTGTGCTCGGCGTGGGCGGCGCGGCTGCCGTCGATCGTGCGGATCGTCCAGCCGTCGCGGGCCGTGTAGTGGTCGTCCGTGCCGCCGCCGATCACCATCGGCTCGATGGCGAGCACCATTCCGTGGCGCAGCTGCATCCCCCGGCCCGCCCGGCCCTCATTGGGCACCCCCGGGTCCTCGTGCATCGCGCGGCCGATCCCATGGCCGCCGAACCCGTCCGGTATGCCGACGCCGGCCGTGCGGCACACCCGGCCGACGGCGTGCGCGATGTCGCCGATGCGCCCGCCGACCACGGCGGCGGCGATCCCCGCCTCCAGGGCCTCTTCCGCGACCCCGATCAGCCGGGTGTCCTGCGGACGGGCCCGGCCGACCGTGAAGCTGACGGCGGCGTCCCCCGCCCAGCCGCCGAGGATCGCGCCGCAGTCGACGCTGACGAGGTCCCCGTCCCGCAGCCGGTAGGCGTCCGGGATGCCGTGCACGATCGCGTCGTTGACCGAGACGCACAGGACCGCGGGGAAGGGGACCGGGGCCCAGTCGGGGTGATAGCCGAGGAAGGGCGAGCCCGCCCCGGCCTCCTTCAGCACCGCGCGCGCCGCCCGGTCCAGCTCCAGCAGGCCGACGCCGACGGCCGCCCTCTCCCGCGCCGCGGTCAGGGCCTGGGCCACCACGCGGCCGGCCTCGCGCATCGCCTCGATCGATGTATCGGTCTTGATCTCCACCATGCCAATTACTATACCGCTTCAGGCGTTATTCTCATACCGGTCCGACCGGCATTAGAATAACGGCATGGTGCGCACCCCCCTCACCCCCGAAGAGCGCGAGCGCGGCGAGCGGCTCGGCCGACTCCTCCGTACCGCGCGCGGCGAACGCAGCATGGTGGAGGTCGCCGCGGCGGCCGGGCTCTCCGCCGAGACCCTGCGGAAGATCGAGACCGGCCGTGCCCCCACGCCCGCGTTCTTCACCGTCGCCGCCCTCGCCGTCGCCCTCGAACTCTCCATGGACGACCTGATGGCGCGCTGCGCCCCCGCCCCCGTGGTCTGACCGCCCGGCCGGTGTGGCGCGTTCGGTGTTCCCCGACGGGTCCGACGGCGTACTCTCGCACCGTGACCGCCGAGGAATTCGCCGCTGTCAGGTACATCAGCCTGACCACCTTCCGCAAGGACGGGACGGGAGTCGCCACCCCCGTCTGGTTCGCCCAGGACGGCGAGAAGCTGTACGTCTGGACCAACAGCGAGTCCTGGAAAGTGAAACGGCTGCGCAACGACAGCCGGGTGACCGTGACCGAGTGCGACGCCCGCGGCAAGATCGCCGAGGGCGCCCGCAGCGCCCGGGGCACGGCCGAGCTGTTCGACGATCTCACCGAGACCCGCAGGCTGCTGGCGCGTAAGTACACCTGGCAGTTCTGGCTGGTCGACCGGCCGGCCACGCTGCTGCGCCGGGGGAAACGGCCCCAGACCGGCATCGCGGTGACTCTCTCCGAAAACGGCCTGTAACAGCGCGCACCCCGCCGCCGTAACGCGGCCGGGGTGCAATGCCAGCGGATTCCCCGGACATCTCCGGACAGGAGCGGCGGCGATGGCGGTTCACCCACTCCCCTCGGAGCGCGATGTCTTCGCACGGTACTTGCGAGGACTGACCGCGCTTCTCGACCAGGACACCGGCTGGTACGCCGTCTTCGCGCGGCGCGACCCCGAGGGAATGCGCGAATGCCTCGACGGGGTCGAGGTCCCGCCGTGGGACGTGGTCGAGGCGCTGCTCCACGACCTCGCGGCGGCGCGCGGCGCGCAGTTCGCGGCCCGCGAGGAGGATCGCGCCCGGCGGCTGCACACAACGGCGGCCGCCGTCTACGACCGGCGGCCCGGCGGCCGCGCGGCCCTGGCGGAACGCGTCGAGCTGATGCGCCAGGAACTGATCCAGGCCACCCTCCGGGCCGAGGAGCTGATCCGGCGGCTGACCGTCGAACCGGCCCGCACCGAGACCGCGGCGAGGCTCGAACACGAGCTGGAGTGGACCCGGGACGACCAGGCCCGCGCCACCGCCCGCCTCGCCGAACTCCGCTCCCGCCTCGCCTCCCTGACCCCGGCCTCCGGGCCGCCGCAGCACCCCGGGGAACGGGACGCCGGACCCCGGGAGGGCTGGTTCCGCCCCGGGCGGGACCGGGAGGCCGCGCCGGCGGCCCCCGCCCCCGAGCCCTCCTGGCGCCGCGCCGCCGGCCCCGAGGCCGCGCCCCCGGCCGAACGCCCCCGCCCCGGCGCACCGTCGGGCGCGCGCGCCGACCGCCCCGGAGCGCCCCGCCCCCGCGCCGAGAACCCCGGAGCGCCCCGCCCCCGCACCGCGGGCCCCGGAGCGCCGTCACCGTCCCCGTACCGGGGCGAGCCCCCGCTGCCCGCGCCCCGCTCCCGGGAGCGCGGCCGCGCCGAACCGCCGGAGCGCGAGCCGGAGCGGGCCGCGATCCCCGAGCCCGCCGGAGCCGACGGCCGCGCCCCCCGGCGCGGTCTGCTGCGCGGCGCGCGGTTCGCGGGCGCGGCCCAGCAGACCGACGCGCGGGACACCGCGGTCGCCGCACCGCCGACGGCCGCCCCGGAGGAGGCCCCGCGCGGCGCGCGCCACGCCCCCGCCCCCGATCACCCCGCCGTCCACGCCCCCGATCCCGACCCCGACCACACCGCCCCCGCCGCCGAGGCCCCCGCCTCCGCCGGACACGCCTCCGAGACCGCCCACGAGGTCGTCCGCACCCTCGCCCGGCTGCGGACCGAGGAGCGCGGCGGCGAGGCGCACGCCGTGCTCTGCGAGGCCGCCGTACTGCCCGCCGCCTGGCTGCCGGTGCTCGCCGGCGAACTCCACCGCGCCGGGCTCGACGCCGACTGGACCACCCTGCTCTGGGAGGCCGCCTCACAGCCCCTGCCCCGCGTGACCGCCATCGCCGGAGCGCTCGCCGCCGAGGGCCGCGAGGAGGACGGCGAACGACTGCTCCGCCAGGGCGTCTCCCGCCCCGCCGACGAGATCGCCGCGGCGGCCCTGGACCTGGCGGGCCAGGGCCGCGCGCCCGAGGCGCACGCCCTGCTCACCGCCTGCGTCCAGCTGCACTCCGCCGCCGACGCCGCCCGCATCGCGAGCGGCGACCCGCGTCGGCTCGTACCGCTGCTGCTCACCGCCGCCCGGGCCCAGTCCCGCTCCCACGAGCACCGTCTTGTGCACGCCCTGCGGGTCGCGGGACACCTCGCCACCTGACGCGTCCCTGATCGGCGACGGCGTCCCCGGCACGCTCCCGGGGGCGGCCCGACAGCGCCCCCGCACGGGCGCTGTCGACCGGCCGGGTGAAACGAGATCGACTCCGCCGGTTCACGGCGATGGTCTTGCCCCCGTGTGTGACGGGGCTTACGTTCTCTCTCTACGCACCGCGTCTACGTGCGTAGAGGCTCGCTGACGCCCGGCCGAAGGAGCAGCTCATGGCCCATGTCGTACGCGCCGCCCTCGTCCAGGCGACCTGGACCGGCGACACCGAATCCATGATCGCCAAGCATGAGGAACACGCCCGTGAGGCCGCCCGCCGGGGCGCGGGGATCATCGGATTCCAAGAGGTCTTCAACGCGCCCTACTTCTGCCAGGTCCAGGATCCCGAGCACTACCGCTGGGCCGAACCCGTCCCGGACGGCCCCACGATCCGCCGGATGAGCGAGCTGGCCCGGCAGACCGGGATGGTGATCGTGGTCCCGGTCTTCGAGATCGAGGGCCCGGGCTTCTACTACAACACCGCCGCCGTGATCGACGCCGACGGACGGTATCTCGGCAAGTACCGCAAGCATCACATCCCGCAGGTCGAGGGCTTCTGGGAGAAGTTCTACTTCCGCCCCGGGAACGCCGGCTGGCCCGTCTTCGACACCGCCGTCGGCAAGATCGGCGTCTACATCTGCTACGACCGCCACTTCCCCGAGGGCTGGCGTCAACTCGGCCTCCACGGAGCCCAGCTCGTCTACAACCCGTCCGCCACCTCACGCGGGCTCTCCGCCCACCTCTGGCAGCTGGAGCAGCCGGCCGCCGCCGTCGCCAACGAGTACTTCGTCGCCGCCATCAACCGCGTCGGCCGCGAGGAGTACGGCGACAACGACTTCTACGGCACCAGCTACTTCGTCGACCCCAGGGGCCAGTTCGTGGGCGAGGTCGCCGACGACCGGGCCGAGGAACTCCTCGTACGCGATCTCGACTTCGGCCTCATCGACAGCGTGCGGCAGCAGTGGGCGTTCTACCGGGACCGCCGTCCCGACGCGTACGAGGGGCTGGTCCGGCCATGACCCTGTACGACCGGCACCGGGCCGTCGCCCCCGACTGGACGGCCCTCTACTACAAGGACCCCATCGAGATCACCCACGGCGAGGGCCGCCGGGTGTGGGACGCCGACGGCAAGCGCTATCTCGACTTCTTCGGCGGCATCCTCACCACCATGACCGCCCACGCCCTCCCCGAGGTCACCCGGGCCGTGAGCGAGCAGGCCGCGCGGATCGTCCACTCCTCCACGCTCTACCTCAACCGCCCGATGGTCGAACTCGCCGAGCGCGTCGCCGCCCTCTCCGGCATCCCCGACGCCCGGGTCTTCTTCACCTCCTCCGGCACCGAGGCCAATGACACCGCCCTGCTGCTCGCCACCGCGTACCGCCGTTCCTCGCAGGTGCTGGCGATGCGCAACAGCTACCACGGACGGTCCTTCTCCGCCGTCGGAGTCACCGGCAACCGCGCCTGGTCGCCCACCGGGCTCTCCCCGCTCCAGACGCTGTACGTCCACGGCGGCGTCCGCACCCGGGGCCCCTTCGCCCGGCTCCGTGACGCCGAGTTCATCGCGGCGTGCGTGGAGGATCTGGAGGACCTGCTCGGCCACACCCACGACGTCGCGGCGCTGATCGCCGAACCCGTGCAGGGCGTCGGCGGGTTCACCTCGCCGCCCGACGGGCTCTTCGCCGCCTTCCGCGAGGTCCTGGACCGGCACGGGGCGCTGTGGATCTCCGACGAGGTACAGACCGGCTGGGGCCGCACCGGCGACCACTTCTGGGGCTGGCAGGCCCACGCCGCGAGCGGCCCGCCGGACCTGCTCACCTTCGCCAAGGGCATCGGCAACGGGATGTCGATCGGCGGCGTCGTCGCCCGCGCCGAGATCATGAACAGTCTGGACGCCAACTCCATCTCCACCTTCGGCGGCTCGCCCGTCACCATGGCCGCCGGCCTGGCCAACCTCACGCATCTGCTCGAACACGACCTCCAGGGCAACGCGCGCCGGGTCGGCGGACTGCTGATCGAACGGCTGCGGGCGCTCGGCGCGGGCGTGCCCGCCGTACGGGAGATCCGCGGCCGCGGACTGATGATCGGCGTCGAACTGGTCCGCCCCGGCACCGACGACGCCTGCCCCGAGGCCGCCGCCGCGGTGCTGGAGGCCGCCCGCGAGGGCGGGCTGCTCATCGGCAAGGGCGGCGGCCACCGCACCAGCGTGCTGCGCGTCGCCCCGCCGCTCAGCCTGACCGTCGCCGAGGCGGAAGAGGGCGCGGCGATCCTCGGGGAGGCGCTGAGCCATGCGTAGGCCGATCCGGCGCCCGTCCCCGTACCCCTTCGTCTCCGATCCCGATCCCGGAGCCGGACCCGGCCCTGATCCCGGCCCTGATCCCGGACCCTGCCCTGATCCCGGACCCTGCCCTGGACCCGATCCCGATCCCGGTCTCCGCCCCGAGGGAGCGCACCGCCCATGAGCAGGACCCGCACCCTGATCCGCGGCGGTCTGGTCGTCACGGCGGCGGACGAGATCCACGCCGATGTGCTGATCGAGGACGGCAGAATCGCCGCGCTCGCGGCCCACGGCTCCGCCGCCGCCGAATCCTGGACCGCCGACCGCACCATCGACGCGACCGACCGCTATGTCATCCCGGGCGGCGTCGACGCCCACACCCACATGGAGCTGCCGTTCGGCGGCACCTTCGCCTCCGACTCCTTCGAGACCGGCACCCGGGCCGCCGCCTGGGGCGGCACCACCACCATCGTCGACTTCGCCGTACAGAGCGTCGGACACGGACTGCGCGAGGGCCTGGACGCCTGGTACGCCAAGGCCGACGGCAACTGCGCCGTCGACTACGGCTTCCACATGATCCTCTCCGACGTCGACGAGCGCTCGCTCCGGGAGATGGACCGGCTGGTGGAGGAGGGCGTCACCTCCTTCAAACTCTTCATGGCCTACCCGGGCGTCTTCTACAGCGACGACGGCCAGATCCTGCGCGCCATGCAGCGCTCCGCCGGAAACGGCGGACTGATCATGATGCACGCGGAGAACGGCATCGCCATCGACGTCCTGGTGGAACAGGCGCTCGCCGCGGGCCGCACCGATCCGCGCCACCACGGCGAGGTCCGCAAGGTGCTCCTGGAGGCCGAGGCCACCCACCGCGCCATCCAGCTGGCGCGGGTCGCCGGAGCCCCCCTCTATGTCGTCCACGTCTCCGCCGACGAGGCCCTCGCCGAGATCACCGCCGCCCGCGACAAGGGGCTCCCCGTCTTCGGCGAGACGTGCCCGCAGTACCTCTTCCTCTCCACCGACAACCTCGCCGAACCCGGCTTCGAGGGCGCGAAGTACGTGTGCAGCACCCCGCTCCGCCCCAAGGAGCACCAGGAGGCGCTCTGGCGCGGACTGCGGACCAACGACCTCCAGGTCGTCTCCACCGACCACTGCCCCTTCTGCTTCAGCGGACAGAAGGAGCTGGGCCGGGGCGACTTCTCCAAGATCCCCAACGGGCTGCCGGGCGTGGAGCACCGGATGGACCTCCTCCACCAGGCCGTCGTGGAGGGACGGCTCACCCGCCGCCGCTGGATCGAGATCGCCTGCGCCACCCCGGCCAGGATGTTCGGCCTCTACCCCCGGAAGGGCACCATCGCCCCGGGCTCCGACGCCGACCTCGTCCTCTACGACCCGCGCGCCGAGCACACCCTGTCCGCGCGCACCCACCACATGAACGTCGACTACAGCGCCTACGAGGGCCGGCGCGTCACCGGCCGGGTGGAGACCGTGCTCTCGCGCGGCGAGGTCGTGATCGACGGGCGGACCTTCACCGGCCGCGCCGGACACGGCCGTTACACCCCGCGCGGCACCTGTCAGTACCTCGGCTGAAGGGCACAACCATGGACTTCGGACTCGTCCTCCAGACGGACCCGCCGGCCTCCGCCGTCGTCGATCTGATGCGGCGCGCGGAGCGGGCGGGCTTCAGCCACGGCTGGACCTTCGACTCGGCGGTGCTCTGGCAGGAGCCCTTCGTCATCCACAGCCGGATCCTCGAACACACCGAGAAGCTGATCGTCGGACCCATGGTCACCAACCCGGGCACCAGAACCTGGGAGGTCACCGCCTCCACCTTCGCGACCCTCAACGACATGTACGGCAACCGGACGGTCTGCGGCATCGGCCGCGGCGACTCGGCGATGCGCGTCGCCGGACGCCGGCCGAACACGCTGGCCCGGCTCGGCGAGGCCGTCGAGGCGATCCGGGACCTCGCCGAGGGCCGTGAGGCCGAGATCGACGGCGAGCCGCTGCGGATCCCCTGGATCGAGGAAGGCCGGCTGCCCGTCTGGACGGCCGCGTACGGCCCGAAGGCGCTGGCCCTCACCGGACAGAAGGCCGACGGCTTCATCCTCCAGCTCGCCGACCCGTATCTCGCCGAGTCGATGATCACCGCCGTGCGCACCGCCGCGTCCGACGCCGGCCGCGACCCGGACGCGCTCACCGTCTGCGTCGCCGCCCCCGCCTACCTCGGCGACGACCTCGCCCACGCGCGGGACCAGTGCCGCTGGTTCGGCGGCATGGTCGGCAATCACGTCGCCGATCTCGTCGCCCGCTACGGAGAGCACTCCGCCCTGGTGCCCGAGGCCCTCACCTCGTACATCAAGGCACGTCACGGCTACGACTACAGCCACCACGGCCGCGCCGGGAACCCCTCGGCCGACTTCGTCCCGGACGACATCGTCGACCGCTTCTGTCTGCTCGGCCCGGCCGAGGCCCATATCGAGAAGCTGCGGGCCCTGCGCGACCTGGGCGTCGACCAGTTCGCCCTGTACGCCATGCACGACGCGAAGGAAGCGGTGATCGACGCGTACGGCTCCGAGATCATCCCCGCGCTGAACGGCTGAACGGCCGCCCCGGGGCCGGGGCGGCCGTTCAGCCGGACGGGGATCCGCCGGGCTAGGGCCTCTCTTTCGGATCCTGCCGGGCTCGCGTGCCCCGGCACCGCACTCCCCCTGCGCCTGGCGGCGCGGGAGGTGCCCCCACCCTGCGCCTGGCGGCGCGGGAGGTGCCCCCACCGCATGGACTCAATCCTCCGCCTTGCGACGCACGGCACCAGACCCCGCTCCCTGATCCGGCCTGATCCAAAAGAAAGACCCTAGGCCTCCGCCCGGTCGTCGGCCCGGGGCGGGGCATCGGGCAGGAGCACGGCGACCAGCCAGAGCATCGCGGCGATGGTCAGGGCCGCTGGAGAGGACGGCTGCTGGATGGACCAGGCCCACCACTCCGGGGTGTTGTCCGGCGCCACCCCGAACAGGAGGGTCGGACCGAAGATGACCAGCGGCAGCAGCCAGGCCAGTCCGCTGCCGAAGAAGCGTGCGCTGATCGAGGCCAGCGCCAGATAGCCGATCGCGTTACGGGCCGCTGCGCCGGCGGTGTCCGCGGGCAGCCCGGTGACCAGGGGCAGCGCCGACAGAACGGTGGCCAGCAGGGTGAGCGCGACCAGATGGAGCCGCCGGAGGACCGCCATCGGCTGGGCGGCGGTGTGCTCCAGATCGTCCATGGGGGAGTGGAACGTGGTCCCCAGGACGACCGCGTGGATCACCGGCACGACCGCCGCCACGGGCACCGCGTAGTCGACCAGATAGCGGAAGTCGGGGATCTCCACCCTGTTGCCCGAGGCGAACAGCACGGTGGCGAGCGCCAGCACCAGCGATGTGACCGCCGCGCGCGGCAGGTTCCGGCTGCGCGCGAAGGCGAGGACGGGGTTCACCGGGGCAGCGGGGGGACGGGCCGGCAGTCGCCGACAGCGGTGGCGGCGGCGCTGAGCCACCGGTCCTGGACGGCGGGCGGAGCCTCGCGGATGCGTTCGAGCACCTCGCCGAACTGCTCGCCGAAGTAGGTCGTGGGCACCTTGGCGCGCGCGAACAGCACGGCTTCCACCATGAAGTAGTCGGGATAGCCGCCGGTCTCCGCCAGCACGTGCGGCACGCATGAGCCGGGCCGCTGCGGGAGCGCCGAGGCCAGCATGATGTGGGTCATGGCGGCCGAGTCCGTGACCGGCTGCTGCACGGGCAGTTCCACGCTCTTCGGGCCGCTGAGCCGCAGTCCCCGCTGCGCGAAGTCGCGGTTGAACCCGGTCATGGAGCCGAGGGCCCGGTCCACGGTCGAAGCCGCGGTGCGCGCCTGGTGCAGCAGATGCCGGTCGTCCGGCCAGAGGCACGCGCGGGTGCGGCCCTCCGTCACACAGACGGGTTCGGCGGGCTGTTCGGCCCGTACCGCCCAGAACGGTTCACCCTTCGGGGCGTCCAGGGTCATCAGCGCCGCACCGGCCGCCAGCGCCACCGCCGCGGGCGCCGCCGCGAGCGGACCCGGAGAAAGGGGCGCGCGGCGCAGCAGCGCGGGCAGCGCCAGCAGGGCGAGCGCCGCGGCCGCGCACCAGAGGGCCGCGATCAGCAGCCGGCCCGTGTTCGGCTGGAAGAGGGAGTCCCAGTGCTCGTCGACGGCCGGGAAGAGCCGGACGAGGGGCAGGTCCGGGAAGAAGGCGGAGACGACGAACACCGAGTACCAGAGCGCGCCCATGGCCGGGGCGGTGATCCTGGACGGGAGCAGGCTGCCCGCCGCGACGCCCGCCGCGATCTGGAACGCCGTCATCGCGGCGGCCAGCAGCAGCGGGCTCCACACCGGCGCGATGACCTCGCTGACTCCGGCCGTGCGCTGGAAGGCGACCGCGGTCATCACCGCGTAGACCAGCAGCGACCACAGCCAGGCCGCCGCCCACAGCAGCACGGCCTGCGACCAGCCGCTCCGGGGGGCGGTGTCCGACCAGGCGCTCACCCGGGTGCGCCGGGCGCGGCCGGCCGTCCACGCGGCGGCGGCGCTCATCATGGAGCCCACGACGATCACGCCGAAGACCTGGACCTTGACGCTCGCCTGACCCCACCAGCCGATCCAGTCGCTGGTCGCCGCGTCCGCCGAGGCCAGGTACCAGACCCCGATCACGCCCGACAGCAGTGCGACCTTGCCCGCCTCGCCGCGCCGCATTTCGTAGAGCAGGACCCGTGTCACACCGACACCCCGTTCCGCTCCACCACGGCCAGATAGCCGGACTCCACGGCCGAGCCGTCGAGCTTCTCGCCGTCGTGGCCGTCGGCCTGGGCGCACAGCTCGGAGGCCGTGCCGGTGAACCGCACCTGACCCTCCAGCAGGACATGGACACGGTCGCAGACCTGGGCCACGTCCTCGGCGAGATGGGTGCTCATCACCACGGCCGAGCGCTCCCCGAGGTCCTGGATCAGAGCGCGGAAGCCGATCCGCTGCGCGGGGTCGAGTCCGACCGTCGGCTCGTCCAGCAGCACCAGGGCGGGCCGGTTGACGACCGCCTGGGCGATGCCGGCCCGGCGCAGCATGCCGCCGGACAGCTGGCTCATCTTCCGGTCGGCGTACCGCTCCAGCTCCACCAGGCGCAGCGCCTCGCGGACCTGTTCGCCCCGGTTCGCGCGCGGCACCCTGCGCAGCCAGGCCGCGTACTCGACGAACTCCCGCACGGTGAAGCGCGGGTAGTAGCCGAACGCCTGGGGCAGCACGCCGATGCGCTCGCGCACCTCGCGTACGCCCGCGCGCCCGCGCACGGGCGCGCCGAGCAGGCTCACGCTTCCCTCGTCCGGTTGCCGTGCGGTGCTTAACAGGGAGAGCAGTGTGGTCTTGCCCGCACCGTTGGGTCCGAGCAGAGCGGTGGTGCCGGGACGGAACTCGGCGTGGACGCCGCCGAGGGCGACCACGGTCTTGTAACGGACCGTGGCGCCCTCGACGGTTGCGGTCGGCGCACTGCCGACCGCGGTGGTGTCATTTTCTACGGACACGGTTTCCTGTCAGTTCTCGGCGGCCACGTAGCCGTAGGCGCGGCTGCCGGGAATGCCGGACCACGTGGCCGTGGTGTAGTACTTGTCACCCGTGCTGGTGTTCTTGTAGGAGCCACACCCGTAGGCCTGGGAGTAGGCCCGCGAGGTCGAGGCGATCTGCGGGTCGGGCAGTGCCGTCCTGTCCCGGTAAACATAGGCGCTGAACGAGTTCGGCTCGTTCACCGGGACGTCGCCGCACGCCTTGACATGGCCGGATCCGGGCCCGCTCCAGCGGTTGTTGTCCTCCGCCGAGCCGGAGGTGGCGATGGAGAAGGGCAGTCGGCTGTTGGTGATCTCGCCGGCGACGGCGGCGGTGGCCGGCAGAGCCAGCACGGTCGCGAGACCGATGGTGACTATTCGCTTCGTGAAGAACATCGAGAGCTCCTGTTCGCGATCTTCGGACGGTCGGGCTCGATGAGATTAGGACGCCGGTCAGGGTTGCCTGAGTGATCGACTTCACATGTAAGGTCGATTGGCCGGAAGCGCCCGCACCGCTGTCCTGGAGGGCACTCCTCAAGCACTCATCCACCGCCTCGCATGCCGTCTGACCACGTGATATCACGTGGTCAGACGGCCTTTCGGACGACGAGCCCCCGCGTCCGCCCGACATCTGCCGCCGTGCGTGGAGCGGATCGTTCCGTACGCCGGTCCGGCGATCCGCAGGCCGCCTCGGCCCTGTCCGGGCGCCCCGCGCGGATCAGGAGTTCTGGACCGCCGCGAAGAGCGGGTGCGTGACGCGGGCGGTGAACCGCGGCCCGACCAGATGGCGGTGGCAGCCGGCGGCCGAGGACTCGCAGTGCCGGCCGCTCGCGTCCATGTACGCCCCCATGCTGTTCACGCCGACGACCGTGCCCCGGCCCGTCGAGGCGTCGAACCCGGCCATCCGGGGCCCGCCGCTGGAGCCGCCGCCCATGTCGCAGCGGACGCCCCACTGGTCCTCACGGCGCGGTGCGTCGCCCCACCCGAGGAACTCCCCGGCCGTGCCCCGGCAGTGGGCGAGCCGCTTGCCCGTGAACTCCGGCCGCCCCCGGTGCTCCTCCTTGTACGCGGCGGCGCGGGGATAGCCGAACTGCCGCACCGGCCGGTCTCCCGGCAGGTCGTGGCCGAGACGCTGGACGGACCCGGCGGCGTCGGCCGCGCGCAGCCCGGCGGCGCTCCGGCCGAGCGCGAGGAACGCCTGGTCGTACGCGGAACTCTCCCCGCTTTTCACCCATTCGGGGTGTACGGAGGCGAGCCGGACCGCGAAGGCTCCGTACGGGGTCCTCGCGTCGCGGTAGCCGGGCGCGAAGAGCTGGTTCGTGTGCCACCGGGGGTTCTCGCCGAGGAGGTCGTGCCCGAGGGCGCAGTGCGCGGCGGTCACGACGGTGCTCCGGTTGGCGGCGGCGACCAGGGTGGCCGTGCAGCTGGAATCCTCGCCGTCGCGGTCGGTGTAGAACAGCCGGCCGACGGAGGCGGAGAGCGCGGCGGAGCCCTGCCAGGCCGCTCCGTCGGGGCCGTCGGCGGGCGGCCGGTCCGACGGCGGCTCGGAGAGGACGCCCGCCATCCGCGCCGGCGTCCAGTAGTCACGTACCGCCTTCTCGTCGGCGGCGGTCGGGGCGACGGGACGGACGACGGCGGAGGCGCTCGCGCCGCGTACGGCGGGGGCCGCCCCGGCGGTGGGCGGGGCGAGCAGGGCCACGGCGGTGACGGCGGCGAGGGCGCCGCCGAGCCGGAGGAGGCCGCGCTTCGGACGGACCGGCGGCGCCGGGGAGTCCGGGGGGCCGGCGGGGAGGGCGCGATGGTCTGCGGGACGGGGCACGGGATCTCTCTCTGACGTGTCGGGGGTGCCCGCCCGGGGCGGCCGGGCGGGGCCGACGAGGCATCGGCGGGCGCCGTCCGGAGCGGCGGGGCGGTACGCGCCGGAGCGCCGGGCGCGGGCCGTCCTCGGCTCGGGTCCCCGGTCCGTACGCGGCCGCCCCGGACACGCGCCGGGACACCGTGCGGGGAATCCTGGCGGGGCGATGTGAGGATCCGGTCAGGGAGATCTTTCCGTGGTGTGGCCCGGTGCGGCGGGCCTCCCGCCCCTATCGGGCCTCCCGCCCCTGTCGGGCGCCGGGCCGGTGGGCCGCGCGGTACGCCGTCGGGGTGGCGCCCGTCAGCCGCCGGAAATGGCGGCGGAAGCTCTCGGGGGAGCCGAACCCGGCCCGGGCCGCGATCTCGTCGATCGTCCCGTCCCCGGCCTCCAGGAGCCGCCGGGCCCGCTCCAGCCGGGACCGCAGCAGATACTGACGTGGCGTCATGCCCGTCCGCACCCGGAAGCGGCGATTGAGGCTGCGCACGCTGGTCTTCGCGTGTGCGGCGATCTCGGCGAGCGTCGGTGAGTCGTGCGGACGCGTCTCCAGCCACCGGATGGTCGGCTCCAGGCCCGCGGTCTCGGCCAGTTCGCGGTCGATCTCCTCCCGGGTGGCCCCGGCGTCCTCGTACAGGGGCGCGATCAGCTGCCGGGCGGTCCGCGCGGCGACCGACGGGCCGTGGTCGAGGCCGATGAGATGGAGGAAGAGGTCGATCCCGCCGAAGACGCCCGCCGAGGTGGGGAACGGACCCTCCGTCACCACCGCGCCGGCCGGGTCGACCTCGACGCGCGGGTGGCGTGCGGCCAGCTCTGCCGTACGGCCCCACTCGGTGGTCGCGCGCAGGCCGTCGAGCAGACCGGCGGCCGCGAGGGTGAACGTGCCGGAGCCGACGGCCGCGAGCCGGCTGCCCCGGGCCGCCGCCGCGCGCACCGCGTCGAGCACCCCCTCCGGCGGCTCGGCGAGAGGGCCGTCCCGACCGGCGATCACCACCGTGCCGGCCCCTTCCAGCCCGTCCAGTCCCCAGGGGACGGCGATGTCCAGGGACAGCGGCCCGGCCGTGGCGACGGTCGGCCCGGCCGAACAGACGCGCAGCTCGGTGCGGGCGGGCCGGTGCACGCCCGCGGCGGCTTCGAGGACCAGGCCCGGCGTGGTGAGCTGGGGTCCGGGGACGGTGTCGAGTACGAGAAGGGCGACCACGGGCATACGGCGACGGTATCCCCGCGCCCCGGGCGTCCGGGCGCCGGAGGGCGCGGTCGGGTGCGGGTGTCCGGCCGGGCCGGGAGCGAGGGCTCCGTCGCCGGAGCGCCCGTACGGGGCCTTCGGGCCCTGGTCCGAAGGCCCGAAAGGCCCGCCGGAGCGGGGCCTTCGGGTGTCCCGTACCGGCGGGATCAGCGGTTCTTCCAGATCGTCTTCATGATCCAGCTCTTGTGGGCGGGCACCGAGGTCCAGACGCCGGGACCGTTGCCGCACTGGGGGCCGGCCGCCGGGTTTCCGTCCCCGGAGGTCGCCCCGACCAGCTGCCAGCGCCCGCCGATCCGCTGGATCTGGGGACCGCCCGAATCGCCCTGGCACGCCATGGCGCCCGGGACCAGCGATCCGGTGCACAGCTCGGACCCCGGCTTGAAGGGGGAGCAGGCGGAGTCGGCGATCCTGCGGGTGTCGAGCTGCTGGAGCCGCTCGGCGAACGACCAGCCGGGGGCGTCGACCGTGTTGCCGAAGCCGATGACCCGTGTCTGCGCGCCCTGCTTCGGGTCCCGGTCGGCGATCCGCGCCGGCTGCTGGGCGACCGGGCGGTCCAGCTTCAGCAGCGCGATGTCGTCGTGACCCCGATAGGCGTCGTGGCCGACGGCGTAGTCCGGGTGGAGCACCTTCTTGGCGATGGCGCGGACCGTCCCGCCCTTGCTCTGGTACTCGCTGCCGATCCGGACCGTGCCCGCCGGATCGGTGGGGAGGTCCGGGTGGCCGGCGCAGTGGGCCGCGGTGACCACCCATTGCGGGGCGATCAGCGTTCCGCCGCACACCCCTTCGACCGTGCCCTCCGGCGTCTGCATCACCTGCGGGATCGAGACCATGAACGAATACCGCTGGGTGGAGTCCTCCCCGTTGACGACGGCCCCGGCGGTTCCGGCCAGACCGGTGACGGCGACGGCGGCGGCCGCGCCGACCGCGGCCGTTCGCGCCAGCCGTCGGCGGGCGGGGCGGCTCTGCTGCTGAGAGGTCGGGTGGACCATGGTGGATATCCCTTTCACGGTGGTCTGGTGGGGTGCGCGCGGCCCGGGCGTCCCCTCGCTTCCGGAGCGTGCGCCTTCATCCTCCGGGCCGCCGACCGGTCGGAAACAGCGCCCGTGATGCCACCCTCGGTTAAATTCTGGCCATGACAGTGGTCGCTCTGCTCGTGCTCGACGGCATCCCCGGACCCCAGCTCACCGTCCCCGGCGCGCTGCTCGGAGCCGTCGCGTACGCCGGTGAGGCACGGGCCCCCTACGAGCTGAGGATCTGCGCGGACCCCGGCTTCCGCGCCACCGCGGGGCCGGGCCCGCTCGGACTCGCCGCCCCCACGGGACTCGACGGCCTCGACGGCGCGGAGACCGTGGTCGTGGGCGGATACCGGGGCTTTCGCGAGGAGCCCCCGGCCGCCGTGCTCGACGCGCTCCGCGCCGCCGCCGGCCGGGGCTGCCGGATCGGCGCGGTGGGCACCGGCGCCTTCGCGCTCGCGGCCACCGGACTGCTCGACGGCCGGCGGGCCACCACCGACTGGCGGCACACCGGCGAGCTGGCCGTACGCCGCCCCCGGGTCGAGGTCGCCCCCGGGACGGAGATCGTCGCCGACGGCCCCTTCCTCACCTCGGCGGGCGTGCTCGGCGGCAAGGACCTCTGGCTGCGCCTCATCGAGGAGGACCACGGCGAGCCCGTGGGGCGGGAGGCGGACCGGCGGCTCTTCCTCCGGCTGCCGGGGGCGGGCGGGGCGCCGCGGGTGACCGGCACGAGCGCGGACGGAGCCGGGGAGGGCGGGCTCGGTCCGACGCTGCGGTGGATGGAGGCCGGTCTCCACCGCCCGCTGACCCTCGCGGAGATCGCCGCGCACGCGGGCGTCGGCGTCCGTACGCTCAATCGGCGGTTCGGCTCCGCGACCGGGCTCAGCCCGCTCCAGTACCTCCTCCGGGTCCGGATCGAGCGGGCCCAGCAGCTGCTGGAGCGCGGTGATCTCCCGGTGGAGCACATCGCCGCGCGGACCGGGCTCGGGACGCCCGCCAATCTGCGCCATCACTTCCAGCGCCTCAACGGCACCACCCCCGGCGTCTACCGGGCGGCCTTCCGCTCGATGGTCGCCATGTTCACCCAGGACGGCGAGGCCGCGCGGGACGGCGCGTTCGCCCCGGACTCCCCGGACTCCTAGGACTCCCCGGACTCCTCGGACTCCCCGGACGCCCCGGAAGACCGGGAGAGCCGCGAGGACCGCTCCTCGACCGGGCGGCGCGGATCGCCCCCGCCCGGGGGCGGTCCGCCGGACGCCCGCCCGGCGAAGTGACGGCCGCCCCGGGCCGTCGGTCTCCGTCTGCCGACCGTCGGCCGTCCTCTGCCGCCGGGAGTGTCGAATACGGCGGCTCCCGATCGACGCGAGGGTGACAGCAGCACCACGACCCCAGAGATTCAGGAGCCCACCGTGACTGTGACCGTGACCGCGGATCTGGCCGTCTCCCTCGACGGCTACATCGCCGGCGCCGGCGTCGCCCCCGACAACCCCGGCGGCGACGGCGCCGAGGCGCTCTTCGCATGGATCCACGGACTGGCGAGCTGGCGGGAGCGCCAGGGCCTGACCGGCGGGACGGAGAACCGTGACTCCGAGCTGATGCGCGAGTGGTTCGACGCCACCGGCGCCGTGATCATGGGCCGGACCATGTACGACCTGGGCGAGGAGTTCTGGGGCGACAACCCGCCGTTCCGGACCCCGGTCTTCGTGCTCACCCACCGCCCCCGGCCGGCCCTGGTCAAGGAGGGCGGCACCGTCTTCACCTTCGTCGCCGAAGGCCCGCACCGCGCCCTCGACCTGGCGCGGGCCGCCGCCGGGGACCGGAACGTCGACATCGCGGGCGGCGCGAACACCGTGCGGCAGTACCTCCGGGAAGGGCTCATCGACGAGCTGCAGCTGCATGTGGTGCCCGCGCTCCTCGGCGCGGGGCTGCCGCTCTTCGGCGGACCCGGCGCGCCGCGGGCGTCCCTCCAGCAGGTCAGGGTGGTCGAGACGCCCCTCGCCACCCATCTGAAGTACCGCTTCCCGAAGTGACCCGGCCCCGGCGGCGCGCCGAGGGGCCCGGCTCCCCCCGGCGCGCCGGCGGCCGCCGCGGCACCCGCTACGGCACCCGCTACGGCACCCGCCCGATCCACTCCTCGCTGCCGAACTTGCTCTCCACCAGCTCCAGCGCCCGGGCCATCTCATGGTCCGAGATCCCGCCGTCGGTGAGCCCGTACCGGCCCCGGAAAGAGTCGATCATCCGCTCGATGACGGCCTCGCGCGGCAGCCCGCTCTGCCGCCGCAGCGGATCGACCCGCTTCTTCGCGCTCCTGGTCCCCTTGTCGGAGAGCTTCTCCCGCCCGATCCGCAGCACTTCGAGCATCTTGTCGGCGTCGATGTCGTACGCCATCGTCACATGGTGCAGCACGGCCCCCCTGCCGCTGCCCACCATCCGCTTCTGCGCCGCGCCCGCGATCTTGCCCGCGTCCGTGGCGATGTCGTTCAGCGGCTGGTACCAGGCCTTGACGCCCATGTCGCCGAGCGCGCCGAGGACCCAGTCGTCCAGATAGGCGTAGCTGTCGGCGAAGGAGAGCCCCGAGACCAGGGCCTCGGGCACCGAGAGCGAGTAGGTGATCGTGTTCCCCGGCTCGATGAACATGGCCCCGCCGCCGCTGATCCGGCGCACCACCGAGATGCCGTGCCGCTCGGCCGCCTCGGGATCCACCTCGTTGCGCAGCGACTGGAAGCTGCCGATCACCACGGCGGGCGCGCCCCACTCCCACACCCGCAGGGTCGGCGGGCGCAGCCCGGCGGCGACCTCGGCGGTGATGACCTCGTCCAGCGCCATGTGCAGCGCGGGCGGCTGCGGGCCCTCGTGGACCAGCTGCCAGTCGTAGTCCGTCCAGTCGGTGGCGTGCGCCAGGGCACGGCGTACGGCGACCCCGACGCCCTCGGAGGTCAGCCCGAACATCTCCGTGCCGGGCGGCAGCGCCGCGTCGATACGGGCCGCGAGCCCGGCCGCCGCCGTATCGGCCGGAGCGCCCTCCAGAGCCCCGTCGATCGCGACGATCGCCTCGTCGGGCTCCAGGAAGAAGTCGCCGGCGACCCGTACGTTCCGCAGAACGCCGTCCTCGACGTCGAGATCGACGACCACCAGCTTGCCGCCGGGGACCTTGTATTCGCCGTGCATATTTCCTCCGCGGCCGCGGGGCCTTCCTGCCCCAGGAAGTCGTTCGTTCCGCCTCTCAGCGTAATGGGGTCCGCGATGACCTGCGGAAAGGGCGTACAGCACGGGCGCGGGGGCCGGGCGGCCGCCCCGGGCCCCCGCCCGGCCGCGGCGCGGCTGTGCCCCTGGGGGCGCGGCGGGGGGAGCCGCGTCCACCCGGGCCGGGGGGGGGGGCCGGCCCGCCCGGGGGGGGGGGGCCCGCGCGCACGGGCGGGGCGGGCCGGCCGGGGTGGGCCGCCCCGCCCCTCGGGAGGTGTCGTCGCCCGGTCAGCCCTTGGCGCCGACCGGCTTGCTGTCGCCGGCGACCTGGTGCACGGGGTGGCTGTGCTTCGGCTGGCCGAGGCCCATCATGCGCATGATGCCGCCCACGGCACCGCCGAGGAGGACGATCGCCATGCCGACCCAGAAGCCCACCGGCTGGGCCGCCACCATGAACAGGCCCGCGATGCAGAAACCGATGAAGGAGATGATGACACCGGTCCAGGCGGCCGGGGTGTGACCGTGGCTGCTGCCCGCCATTGCTTGCTCCTCGTTGCTGTGTGCCATGTCTGAGCAGGACGCTCGTCCCCATTGTCCCGCACGGTCGCACGCGCCGTGAGCGGGGGTGCTCCGCGGGGGCCCGGCCCTCTCCTCAGGCGCTGGTGGGGTCCTCGCCCCGGTCGATGG
>NZ_JBIBWD010000016.1:0-161747 GCF_043080985.1 Streptomyces sp. NPDC014894 | reverse complement strand
CCTCCAGCATCCCGTCCATGTGCGGCGAGTGGAACGCATGGCTCACCGTCAGACGCTTGGTCTTACGGTCCGCGAAGTGCTCGACGACCGCCAGGGCCGCGTCCTCGTCGCCCGCGATGACGACGGACCGGGGGCCGTTGATCGCGGCGATGCTCACCCGGTCAGTGAGGTGAGGCAGCACCTCGTCCTCCGACGCCTGAACAGCGATCATCACGCCACCGGTCGGCAGCGCCTGCATCAGACGGCCACGAGCAGCGACCAGCGTGCACGCATCCGCCAGGGAGAACACCCCGGCCACATGCGCGGCCGCGATCTCACCGACCGAATGACCCGACACGAAGTCCGGCCGCACACCCCACACCTCGAACAACCGGAACAGCGCCACCTCGACCGCGAACAGCGCCGGCTGCGTCAACGCCGTCTCATCGAGAGCACCGCTCTCGGACGAGAACAGTGCTTCCTTCAACGGCACATCCAGAAGCCCGTCCAAGTGCGCGCACACCTCATCGAGCGCGTCCGCGAACACCGGATACGCCTCGTACAGCTCGGCGCCCATACCCGGCCGCTGACTCCCCTGCCCCGTGAACAGGAACGCCGTACGACCCTCGTTCGCCGTGCCCGCGGTGATCCGGGAGGAGGTCTCGGCGTCGGTCAGGCGCGTCAGCGCGTCCGTGAGTTCCTGGTGGTCCGTGGCCGTGAGCACCGCGCGGTGGTCGTGGTGGGCGCGGGAGGTGGCGAGGGAGAAGGCCAGGTCGGCGGTACCGGGGCGGTTCGCGTCGGTGGTGGTGCTCAGGTGGGTGCGGAGGGCGTCGGCCTGGGCACGCAGGGCCTCGGGGCTCTTGGCGGAGAGGACGTACGGCAGAGCCGCGGGAGTGGCGGAGACAGGAGCCGGAGCCGGATTCGACTCGACGGGGAGTTCCGGGGCCTGCTCGATGATGGTGTGGGCGTTGGTGCCCGAGATACCGAAGGACGAGACGCCGGCCCGGCGCGGGCGGCCGGTCTCCGGCCACTCCACGGCCTCGGTCAGCAGAGCGATGTCGCCCGCCGTCCAGTCGACGTGCGGAGTCGGCTCATCGACATGCAGGGTCTGCGGAAGCACCCCGTGCTGCATCGCCAGCACCATCTTCATCACACCCGCGACACCCGCCGCGGCCTGGGTGTGGCCGATGTTCGACTTGATGGACCCCAGCAGCAGCGGCTGATCCTCCGGACGGTCCTGACCGTACGTCGCGAGGAGCGCCTGGGCCTCGATCGGGTCCCCGAGCCTCGTCCCCGTACCGTGCGCCTCCACCGCGTCCACATCGGTGGCCGACAGACCGGCGCCCGCCAGCGCCTGACGGATCACCCGCTGCTGCGACGGACCGTTCGGAGCCGTCAGACCATTGGACGCACCGTCCTGGTTGACCGCCGAACCACGCACGACAGCGAGCACCGGGTGGCCCTTGGCCCGCGCGTCGGAGAGCCGCTCCACGAGCAGCATGCCGACGCCCTCACCCCACCCCGTACCGTCCGCACCGGCGGCGAACGCCTTGATCCGGCCATCCTCGGCCAGACCCCGCTGACGGCTGAAGTCGATGAAGTTCTCGGGCGTGGACATGACGGTCACACCGCCCGCGAGGGCCATGGTGCACTCGCCGGTGCGCAGCGCCTGGATGGCCCAGTGCAGGGCTACGAGGGAGGAGGAGCAGGCGGTGTCGACGGTGACGGCCGGGCCCTCCAGGCCCAGGGCGTAGGAGACTCGACCGGACATGACACTGCCGGCGTTGCCCGTGCCCAGGTGGCCTTCGAGGCCGTCCGGCTCACGCGCGACGAGCGAGAGGTAGTCCTGTCCGTTGGTGCCGACGAACACGCCGGCCTGGCTGCCGCGCAGCGTCGCCGGGTCGATGCCCGCCCGCTCGAACGCCTCCCACGAGGTCTCCAGGAGCAGCCGCTGCTGCGGGTCCATCGCGAGCGCCTCGCGCGGCGAAATGCCGAAGAACGCGGAGTCGAAGTCGGCCGCGCCGTCGAAGAATCCGCCTTCCCGGGTGTAGGAGGTGCCGGGCTGGTCCGGGTCGGGGCTGTAGAGCCGCTCCAGGTCCCAGCCACGGTCGGCGGGGAACTCCCCCACCGCGTCGCGGCCGGTGGCGAGCAGCTGCCAGAGGTCTTCGGGGGTGCGTACGCCGCCGGGGAAGCGGCAGCTCATGGCGACGATGGCGATGGGGTCGTCGTCGGTGGCGACGGCGGCGGGGAGCAGCGTGTCCGCGACGCGGATGCCGCCGACCAGCTCGCTCCGGAGATGGTCGGCGAGCGCGGCGGCGGTCGGGTAGTCGTAGATCAGTGTGGCGGGCAGCCGCAGTTCGGTGGCCGCGCCGAGCCGGTTGCGCAGCTCGACCGCCGTGAGCGAGTCGAAGCCCAGCTCCTTGAAGGCCCGCTCGGCGCCCACGGCGTCCGAGCCGCCGTGGCCGAGGACGGACGCGACCTGGGTACGGACCAGATCCAGCAGCTCACGCTCTTGATCGGCCGGCGCGAGGGCGGACAGCCGTCCGGCGAGGGATGAGGTGGCCGAAGGGTCGGTCTCGTGGGCCGTCCGCGCATGGGTCTGTGCGGCGCGAGCCTCACGTACTTCGCGCAGCTGGTCGAACAGCTCGCTGCGGCGGCCGGCGGTGAAGGCCTTGAGGAAGCGGTCCCATTCGATGTCGGCGAGGGTGAGAACTGCGTCGTCGCCCTCGGCGGCCTGGCTGAGCGCCCTGATCGCATGGTCTGCGGGCATCGGCGGAACTCCGTCGCGCCGCATCCGGGCGTCGAGCGCCTCGTCGGCGGCCATCCCGCCCTCGGCCCACGGGCCCCAGGCGATCGACGTCGCCGCCAAGCCGTCGGCACGGCGCTGCTCGGCCAGGGCGTCGAGATAGGCGTTCGCGGCGGCGTAGTTGCCCTGACCGGCGGTGCCGATCGTCCCGCTCATCGAGGAGAACAGGACGAAGGCGGAGAGATCGATGCCCAGTTCGACCGTCAGCTCGTGGAAGTTGCGGGCGGAGGTCGCCTTCGCCCGCAGTACGGTCTCGAACCGGTCCGGGGTCAGGGCGTCGAGTACGCCGTCGTCCAGCACACCCGCCGTGTGCACCACAGCGGTCAGCGAACCTTCCAGCGAGGCGAGGAGCGTACGCACAGCGTCCCGGTCGGCCGTGTCACAGGCCACCGCCTCCGCCTCGACACCCAGGGCCTCCAGCTCCGCCACCAGCTCAGCCGCACCCGGAGCCTCCGGACCACGACGACTCGTCAGCACAACGCGCCCGGCACCCGCACCCGCCAGCCAGCGAGCCACCCGACCGCCCAGAGCACCCGTACCACCCGTGACCAGAACCGTCCCCGACGGAACCCAGGAGCCTTCACCGCGCGGGGCACGGACCAGACGCCGCCCGAACACACCCGACGAACGCACCGCGACCTGATCCTCAGAACCGCCGCCCGCGAGCACGCCGACCACACGCGCCACCGCGCGTGCGTCCAGCACGGCCGGCAGGTCCACCAGACCGCCCCACCGCTCCGGAACCTCCAAAGCCGCCACCCGACCCAGACCCCACACCCCCGCCTGAGACGGAGACATCAGCCGGTCCGAACGACCCACAGAAACAGCACCACGCGTCAGACACCACACCGGAGCACCCACCCCGGCATCACCCAACGCCTGCACCACAGCAGCCGTCGACCACACCCCATCACCCTCAAGCGCCAAGAACGACACCACACCCGCGACCGGACCCTCAACCCCGGCGAGAAGTCCAGCCAGCACGGAACGATCCGCACCCCCCGGAACCACCACACGCCGAACCTCAGCCCCACACTCACCCAGAGCACCCACCAGCACCGAGTCCCCGGCACCCGCCGGAACCACCGCCACCCACACACCCGACAACCGCGCCGCAGAAACCTCACCCACCGGCTTCCACATCACCCGATAGCGCCAGCCGTCCACTGCCGTCTGGACTCGCCGCTCGTGACGCCATGTCGACAGGGCCGGGACAAGTTCCGCGAGCGATTCCTCGCCCACGCCCAGCTCGGCGACCAGCGAGGCGAGGTCCTCGCGCTCCACCGCGTCCCAGAATCGGGCGTCCACCGCGTCCACGGGCCCACCGGCCTGCGGCGCGATGCTGCTCGCGCCCTCGGGCCAGTACCGCTGGCGCTGGAAGGCATACGTCGGCAAGTCGACTCGGGGCGTGCCCAGGGCGGCGAAGTACGTCCGCCAGTCCACCACGATGCCGCGCACGTGCACCTGCGCGAGAGCGGTGACCGCCGTCTCTGCCTCCGGGCGACCACTGCGGAGTACGGGAACGAAGACCCCGGTCGCGACACACTCCTGCCCCAGGGCGGAGAGCACCCCCTCCGGGCCGAGTTCGACGTACGAGGTGACTCCGGCGGCCTCCAGCGCCCGCATGCCGTCCAGGAAGCGGACGGCCTCACGGACGTGCCGTACCCAGAAGTCGGCGGACGACATCTCGTCCGAGACCAGCGCACCCGTCAGATTCGACACCACGGGGATACGGGGCGTCCCGTACGTCAGCCCCTCGGCGACCTGGCGGAAGGCGTCGAGCATGCCGTCCATGTGGGGCGAGTGGAACGCGTGGCTGACCGTGAGGCGCTTGGTCTTGCGGTCCGCGAAGTGCTCGACGACCGCCAGGGCGGCATCCTCGTCACCCGCGACCACGACCGACCGGGGGCCGTTGATCGCGGCGATGCTCACCCGGTCGGTCAGCAGCGGAAGGACTTCCTCCTCCGACGCCTGAATCGCGATCATCACGCCACCGGTCGGCAGCGCCTGCATCAGACGGCCACGAGCAGCCACCAGCGTGCACGCATCCGCCAGCGAGAACACCCCAGCCACATGCGCGGCCGCGATCTCACCGATCGAATGACCCGACACGAAGTCCGGCCGCACACCCCACGCCTCGAACAACCGGAACAGCGCCACCTCGACCGCGAACAGCGCCGGCTGCGTCAACGCCGTCTCATCGAGAGCACCGCTCTCCGAAGAGAACAGCGCCTCCTTCAACGGCACATCCAGAAGCCCGTCCAAGTGCGCGCACACCTCATCCAGCGCGTCCGCGAACACCGGATACGCCTCATACAGCTCGGCGCCCATCCCCAGCCGCTGACTCCCCTGCCCCGTGAAGAGGAACGCTAGGCCGCCGTCGGCGACCGTGCCTTCGACAAGACGAGATGTCGACTTGCCGACGGTGAGGCCACGCAGCGCGGCCATGAGCGCTTCACGGCCGTCGGACCCGTCGGACCCGTCGGACTCGCCGATCAGGACCGCGCGGGTCTCCAGGGAGGCGCGGCCGGTGGCGAGTGAGTGGGCGACGGTGTCGAGAGGGGCGGTCGGGTCGGCCGCGAGGTAGGAGGCCAGCCGCGCGGCCTGGGCGCGGAGCGCGGTGGGGTTCTTGGCGGAGAGGAGGACGGGCAGCGAGGACGGTACGGAGCCGTTGTCGGCGTCGTCCGCCGCCGGGTCCGCGGGGGCCTCTTCGATGATGGTGTGGGCGTTGGTGCCGCTCAGGCCGAAGGACGAGACGCCGGCCCGGCGCGGACGGCCGGTCTCCGGCCATGCGGCCGGCTCGGTGAGGAGGGACACCGCGCCCGTCGTCCAGTCGACGTGCGGGGTCGGCTCGTCCACGTGCAGGGTCCGCGGAAGCACGCCGTGCCGCATGGACAGCACCATCTTGATGATGCCCGCGACACCGGCGGCGGCCTGGGTGTGGCCGATGTTCGACTTCAGGGAGCCGAGCAGCAGCGGCTGGTCCTGCGGGCGGTCCTGGCCGTAGGTGGCGAGCAGCGCCTGGGCCTCGATCGGGTCGCCGAGCCTGGTGCCGGTGCCGTGCGCCTCCACCGCGTCGACGTCGGCGGCGGAGAGACCGGCGCCGGCCAGGGCCTGACGGATGACGCGCTGCTGGGAGGGGCCGTTGGGGGCGGTGAGGCCGTTGGACGCGCCGTCCTGGTTGATCGCCGAGCCACGGACCACGGCGAGGACGGGATGTCCGTTGCGGCGCGCGTCCGAGAGGCGCTCGATCAGGAGCATGCCGACGCCCTCGCCCCAGCCCGTGCCGTCCGCGCCCGCCGCGAACGCCTTGATCCGGCCGTCTTCGGCGAGTCCGCGCTGACGGCTGAAGTCGATGAAGGCGTCGGGGGTGGACATGACGGTCACACCGCCCGCCAGCGCCACGGTGCACTCTCCGGCGCGCAGCGCCTGTACGGCCAGGTGCAGGGCGACGAGGGAGGACGAGCAGGCGGTGTCGACGGTGATCGCGGGGCCTTCGAGGCCGAAGACGTAGGAGATCCGGCCCGAGACGACGCTCGCCGCGTTGCCCGTGCCGATGTGGCCCTCCAGGCCGTCGGCCTCGCGGGTCACCAGGGAGAGGTAGTCCTGTCCGTTGGTGCCGACGAAGACGCCGGCCTGGCTGCCGCGCAGCGTCGCCGGGTCGATCCCGGCCCGCTCGAACGCCTCCCACGAGGTCTCCAGGAGCAGCCGCTGCTGCGGATCCATCGCGAGCGCCTCGCGCGGCGAGATCCCGAAGAGGTCCGCGTCGAAGTCGGCGGCGTCGTAGAGGAATCCGCCCTCGCGGGTGTACGAGGTGCCGGGCTGGTCCGGGTTCGCGCTGTAGAGGGCGGAGAGGTCCCAGCCCCGGTCGGCCGGGAATCCGGCGACCGCGTCGGTGCCGTCCGTGAGGAGCCGCCACAGCTCTTCCGGGGTCTGTACGCCGCCGGGGAATCGGCAGCTCATGGCGACGATCGCGATCGGGTCGTCGTCGGTGGCGACGGCGGCGGGAAGTCCGCTGCCGGGGGTGGCGGGCAGGCTGCCGACGAGTTCGTCGCGCAGGTACGCGGCGAGCGCGGCGGCGGTCGGGTAGTCGTAGATCAGTGTGGCGGGCAGCCGCAGTTCGGTGGCCGCGCCGAGCCGGTTGCGCAGCTCGACCGCCGTGAGCGAGTCGAAGCCCAGCTCCTTGAAGGCCCGCTCGGCGCCCACGGCGTCCGAGCCGCCGTGGCCGAGGACGGACGCGACATGGGTGCGGACCAGATCCAGCAGCTCACGCGTCTGCTCGGCCTCGGTGAGACCGGCCAGCTGGCTCACGACCGTGCCGACGACATCGGCGCCCGTGACCACCGCGCCGTGGCCGGTGACGGCGGCCGCGCCCTCCGCGCCCGTGATGAAGTCGCTGATGAGGGGGTTGGGGCGGACCGCGGCGACGACGGAAGGGAAGCGGTCCCAGTCGATGTCCGCGACGGTGAGAACGGCCTCGCCCGCGCCGACGGACTGTTCGAGCGCGGCGATGGCGGACTCGGGCGACATCGGCGGCATGCCGTCGCGCCGCATCCGGGCGTCCATGGCGTCGTCGGCGGCCATCCCGCCGTCGGCCCACGGGCCCCAGGCGATCGACGTCGCCGCCAGACCGTCCGCACGGCGCTGCTCGGCCAGCGCGTCCAAGTACGCGTTCGCAGCAGCGTAGTTCGCCTGGCCGCCCGCGCCGAAGGTGCCGGTGACGGAGGAGAAGAGAACGAAGGCGGAGAGCTCGATGCCGAGTTCGACCGTCAGCTCGTGCAGGTTGCGGGCGGAGGTCGCCTTCGCCCGCAGCACACTCTCGAACCGGTCCGGGGTGAGCGCGTCGAGTACACCGTCGTCCAGCACACCCGCCGTGTGCACCACACCGGTCAGCGAACCTTCCAGCGAGGCGAGGAGCGTACGCACAGCGTCCCGGTCGGCCGTGTCACAGGCCACCGCCTCCGCCTCAACACCCAGGGCCTCCAGCTCCGCCACCAGCTCAGCAGCACCCGGAGCCTGCGGACCACGACGACTCGTCAGCACAACGCGCCCGGCACCCGCGCCCGCCAGCCACCGAGCCACCCGGCCGCCCAGAGCACCCGTACCACCCGTGACCAGAACCGTCCCCGACGGAACCCACGAACCCGCACCCTCGGCACGCGGGGCACGGACCAGACGCCGCCCGAACACACCCGACGAACGCACCGCGACCTGATCCTCAGAACCACCGCCCGCGAGCACACCCACCACACGAGCCACCGCACGCGCGTCCAGCACGGCCGGCAGATCCACCAGACCGCCCCACCGCTCCGGAACCTCCAGAGCCGCCACCCGGCACAGACCCCACACCCCAGCCTGAACAGCGGACTCCAACCGGTCCGAACGACCGACGGAGACAGCACCACGCGTCAGACACCACACCGGAGCACCCACCCCGGCATCACCCAACGCCTGCACCACAGCAGCCGTCGACCACACCCCATCGCCCTCAAGCGCCAGGAACGACACCACACCCGCGACCGGACCCTCAACCCCGGCGAGGAGTCCAGCAAGCACGGAACGATCCGCACCCCCCGGAACCACCACACGCCGAACCTCAGCCCCACACTCACCCAACAGCGCGGACTCATCCACACCCGCCGGAACCACCGCCACCCACACACCCGACAACCGCGCCCCGGACACATCCGCCACCGGCTTCCACGCCACCCGATAGCGCCGGCCGTCCACCTCCGACTGGACGCGGTGCCTGCGACGCCACGCCGACAGCGCCGGGACGACCTCGCTCAGCGGCTGGTCGCCGTCCAGGTCCAGATCGAGCGCGGCGGCGAGGGTGGCCACGTCCTCGTGTTCGACCGCGTCCCAGAACGCGCGGTCGGCGGGGTCGGCGGCGTACGCGGGGGCCTCGGCCTCGGCGGTGCGCGAGTCCATCCAGTAGGACGTGCGCTGGAAGGCGTACGTCGGCAGCTCCACGCGCCGTGCGCCGGAGCCCTGGAAGAGCCCCTGCCAGTCCACGCCGGCACCCCGGACGTACGCCCGGGCGACCGCGGCGAGCAGGGTGTCCGTCTCGGGACGGCCGGGGATCAGCGCCGGTACGAAGACGGGGGCGGCGGCGGGCGCGGACGCGCCGCCGTCGGTGTCCACGCAGTCCTGTGCCATGGCGGTGAGCACACCGCCGGGGCCCAGTTCGAGGAAGGTGGCCGCGCCCTGGTCGGCGAGGGCGCGTACGCCGTCGAGGAAGCGCACGGCGTCGCGGACGTGGCGCACCCAGTGCTCGGGGGAGCACAGCTCGTCGGCGGTGGCCGTGCGTCCGGTGAGGAGGGAGACGACGGGGAGGGCGGGCGGCGCGTACTCCAGCACCTGGGTCACCCGGCGGAACTCCTCCAGCATCGCGTCCATGTGGGGCGAGTGGAAGGCGTGGCTGACCGTGAGCCGCTTGGTCCTGCGGCCGCGGGCCTCGAAGGCGGCGGCGATCGCGGTCGCGGCGTCCTCGTCGCCCGCGATGACGACCGACCGCGGGCCGTTGATCGCGGCGACGCTGACGCGGTCGGTGAGCAGCGGGAGGATCTCGTCCTCGGCGGCCTGGACGGCGATCATCGCGCCGCCGGCGGGCAGGGCCTGCATCAGGCGGCCGCGCGCGGCGACCAGGGTGCAGGCGTCCTCCAGGGAGAAGACGCCGGCGATGTGGGCGGCGGCGATCTCGCCGATCGAGTGGCCGGCCAGGAAGTCGGGGCGTACGCCCCAGCTCTCGACGAGCCGGTAGAGGGCCACTTCCAGGGCGAAGAGCGCGGGCTGGGTGTAGGCGGTCTGGTGGAGCAGCTCGGCCTCGGGGGCGCCCTCTTCGGCGAAGAGCACGTCGAGGAGGGGGGTGTCGAGCTGTTCGTCCAGGTGCCAGCAGGCGTCGTCGAGCGCGTCGGCGAACACGGGCTGCGCGTCGTACAGTTCGCGGCCCGTGCCGAGCCGCTGGCTGCCCTGGCCGGTGAAGAGGAGGGCGAGTTTGCCCGGGGCGGCCGTGCCCTGGACGAGGGCGGGGGCGTCGGCGCCGTCGGCGAGGGCGTCGAGGCCGTGCAGGAGGCTTTCGCGGTCGTCGCCGAGGATGACGGCGCGCTGGTCGAAGACGGTTCGGGTGGCGGCGAGGGAGTGGCCGACGTCGGCGGGGGCGGCGTCGGGTGTGCCGTCGAGGTGGGCGCGGAGCCGGCGGGCTCCGGCGCGCAGGGCTTCGGCGGTCTTGGCGGAGAGGGTCCAGGGGAGGGCGGCGCTCGCGGCGGGGGCGTCCGCGCCGGCCTCGTCGCGGGCGGCCGGGGCGTCGGTGTTCTCGTCGTCCGCGGGGCTCGTTCCCGAGTGCGGGACGCGGTCCTCGGCGGCGGGTTCCTCGATGATGGCGTGTGCGTTGGTGCCGCTCATGCCGAAGGAGGAGACTCCGGCCCGGCGGGGGCGGTCCCCGGCGGGCCAGTCGCGGGCCTCGGTGAGCAGGGAGACGGCTCCGGCCTCCCAGTCGACGTGGGGGGTGGGGGCGTCGACGTGCAGGGTGCGCGGGAGGACGCCGTGGCGCATGGCCATGACCATCTTGATGATGCCCGCGACTCCGGCGGCGGCCTGGGTGTGGCCGATGTTCGACTTCAGGGAGCCGAGCCAGAGCGGGGCGTCCTCGGCGCGGTCCTGGCCGTAGGTGGCGAGGAGGGCCTGGGCCTCGATCGGGTCGCCGAGCCTGGTGCCGGTGCCGTGCGCCTCGACGACGTCCACGTCTTCGGCGGTCAGGCTCGCGTTGGCGAGGGCCTGGCGGATGACGCGCTGCTGGGACGGTCCGCTGGGGGCGGTGAGGCCGTTGCTCGCGCCGTCCTGGTTGATGGCGGAGCCGCGTACGACGGCGAGGATCCGGTGGCCGTTGGCGCGGGCGTCGGAGAGGCGTTCGACGAGGAGCATGCCGACGCCCTCGCCCCAGCCGGTGCCGTCGGCCGCGGCGGCGAAGGGCTTGCAGCGGCCGTCGGCGGCCAGTCCGCGCTGGCGGCTGAAGGAGATGAACGAGCCGGGGCTCGCCATGACGGCCGCGCCGCCCGCGAGGGCGAGGGAGCACTCGCCGGTGCGCAGGGCCTGGACGGCGAGGTGGAGGGCGGCGAGGGAGGAGGAGCAGGCGGTGTCGACGGTGACCGTGGGGCCTTCGAAGCCGAAGGTGTAGGCGATACGGCCGGAGGCGACGCTCGCCGCGTTTCCGGTGACGAGGTATCCCTCGAAGCCGTCGGTGGCGTCCTGGAGGCGGGGGCCGTACTCCTGGGTCTCGACGCCGACGAAGACGCCGACCTGGCTGCCGTGTGCGGCGGCGGGATCGACGCCGGCGCGCTCGAACGCCTCCCAGGAGGTTTCGAGGAGCAGTCGCTGCTGCGGGTCCATCGCGAGTGCTTCGCGCGGGGATATCCCGAAGAATGCGGCGTCGAATTGGTCGGCGTCGTGGAGGAAGCCGCCCTCGCGGGTGTAGCTGGTGCCGGCCCGGTCGGGGTCGGGGTCGTAGAGGGATTCGAGGTCCCAGCCGCGTGCGGTGGGGAATTCGGAAATGGCGTCGGCGCCGGAGGCGACAAGGTCCCAGAGGGCTTCGGGGGACTGTACGTCGCCGGGGAATCGGCAGCCCATGCCGACGATGGCGATGGGCTCGTCGCTGGTGACGGCGGCGGTGACGGGAGGACCGTCGGGGCCGGTCAGGCCGAGGAGGTCGCGGCGCAGCCGGCGGGCGAGGGCGACGGGGGTGGGGTGGTCGAAGGCGAGGGTGACCGGGAGCCGCAGACCGGTGCCGGCGGTGATCCTGCTGTGCAGGTCGACGGCGGCGAGCGAGTCGAAGCCCAGCTCCAGGAAGGGGCGGTGCGGGTCGAGGGCGGCGGGTGCGGCGTCGCGCAGGGCGGCGGAGACCAGCGAGGTGACCCAGTCGAGGAGCGCGGTGTGCTGTTCGGTCTCGGTGAGCCCGGTCAGCCGGCGCTGCCAGGATTCCTGTCCCCGGCCGGCGGTGTCCTCGGCTCCCTCGGCCCCGGAGGCAGCATTGATTTCGGGTGCGAAATCCTCGGACTCGTTCAACATCGCGCGCTCCATACCCCCGGAATGAGAATCCAAGACCAGAGTCGACCCTTCCATGGGAAAGGCGGGGGATAAACCCCTAACAACCCCCTACGGACCCTTATCCGAGAGCTGTTCGGGGCTTCTTGACTCCGCGTGCGCGACTGCATCAGGATGCCCTTAGATGACGGGTAATTGCAAGAATATCGACGTTGCCTTGTCGCCGATCGAATCTCCGGCTTCACATTTACACAGCTATCCGAGAGGAACGCATTTTCATGCGCGTGCTGTTCGTGACCTATCCGGCCATCGGCCATGTCTTTCCCACTGTTCCGCTGGCCTGGGCGCTGCGCTCGGCCGGTCATGACGTCCTGGTCGCCAGTGCGGGCGACGCGCTGGAGGCCGCCAACGCGGGTCTGCATGTGGCGGACGTCTCCCCCGGGTTCGCGCTGGAGGAGTTCCTCCAGTCGACGGCCGGGGAGCTGATCGCCCGGCTGCGCGCTCCGGGGGAGATCGATCCGATGGACGGGCTGCGGCTGTTCGCCCATCTGAACGATCATCTGGCGGACGGGATCGTGCGGACCGCAGACAGATTCCGGCCCGATCTGATCGTGTTCGAGCAGATCTTCGTCTCCGGGCTGATAGCCGCCGCCCGGCTGGGCGTTCCGGCCGTGCAGCACAACTTCGGTTTCGTACGGGGTACGCAGCTGCGGGAGCTGACGGTGTCGATGCTGGCCGAGACGATGGCCCGGCACGGTGTGGCGAGTGTGCCCGAGGATGTGCCGACGCTGGACATCGCGCCGCCGAGCATGGTGGAGCCGGAGCGGGACGGCTGGTCGATGCGGCCTGTTCCGTACAACAGCGGTGATGTGCTGCCGGACTGGCTGCTGGACGGGCGGGAGCGGCGCCGGGTCGGGGTGACGCTGGGGACGGCGACGGTGCACATCAACGGGCTGGGGCCGGTGCAGCGGCTGGTGGCCGCCGCGGCCGAGGTGGACGCCGAGTTCGTGCTGGCGCTGGGCGAGGTGGACACGGCGGCGCTCGGGACGCTTCCCGGCAATGTGCGGGTCGTGGGGTGGGTGCCGCTGACCGCGCTGCTCCAGCGGTGCGACGCGGCGGTGCACCACGGCGGCGCGGGTACGACGCTGGCGGCGCTCAACGCGGGCGTACCGCAGCTGATCCTGCCCGACGGCGCGGACCGGCAGATCAACGCGGGAGCGGTACGGGACCGGGGCGCGGGTCTGACCGGTACGGCGGAGGAGCTGGACACGGCGGTGCTCCGGCGGCTGCTGGAGGACGAGAAGCTGTCCGGGGTCGCGCGGGACATCGGGGCGGAGATCGCGGGGATGCCCTCGCCGGCGTCCCTGGTGCCGAGGCTGGAGGCGCTGACCGGCTGACCGCCGCCGGGGGCGACGGCGAAGGGGGCGGGCCGGTCTCCGGGCGCCGATCACGTCAGCGGCCCCCGGCACTGGCGAAGGGCGACGGCGGCCGACCGAGCGACCGGCACCGCGCACCACGGCCGACCCGGCGCCCGGCGAAGGGCCACGGCGAAGGGGGCCGGCATCGCGATGATGCCGGCCCCCTCGCCGTTCCCGGTACGGCGACGACCGCCGCCCGGCGGACCGGCCCGCCTCGCCCACGTACCGCTACATGCGGATCTCGGGCCGGTAGGCGTCCAGCCAGATGGACGTGTCCAGGGCCCGCTCCAGGCCGTTGCGGGCGGCCAGGGCGAGTTCGCCGGGCGCGGTGGCGACGGTCTCGGCGAGCCAGTCGCGGCTGACGATCTCGAAGACGGGCCCGTCCTCGCCGAGGAGCTGCTTGGCCTGCTGCTGGAGCGCCTCGCCGTACGCCCGGTCCTGGGTGACCGGGTACGGGCTCTTCACCCGCTCGACCACCGAGGTCGGCAGCAGCTCGCGCGTCGCGCCGCGCAGCAGGCTCTTCTCGCGGCCGTCGTAGGTCTTCATCGACCACGGGGTGTTGTACACGTACTCGACGAGCCGGTGGTCGCAGAAGGGCACGCGCACCTCCAGGCCGACCGCCATGCTCATCCGGTCCTTGCGGTCCAGCATCATGCGCAGGAAGCGGGTGAGGTGGAGGTGGGACAGCACCCGCATCCGGCGTTCGTGGGCGTTCTCGTTCTCCAGCAGGCCGATCTCCGCGACGGCGGAGCGGTAGCCGTCGGCGACGGCCTCCAGCGGATTCGTCGCGATCAGCATGTCGAGGTTGTACATCTCGGCGGGCTGGGTGTTCGGGGTCGCGCCGATCATTCCGGCGGTGATCCAGGGGAACATCTCGCTCTCCTGGACGACGGGGTTGTGCAGCCATCCGTAGCCGCCGAAGACCTCGTCGGCCGCCTCGCCGGAGAGGGCGACGGTGGAGTGTTCGCGGATCGACCTGAAGAGGAGGTAGAGGGAGACGTCCATGTCGCCGAGGCCGGCCGGGCTGTCACGGGCGATGACGACCTGGCGGCGCACTTCGGGGTCGGCGAGGTCGGCGGGGCTGAGGACGATCTCGGCGTGGCGGGTGCCGGCGTGCGCGGCCATCTCGCTCGCGAATCCGGCGTCGCGGCTGCCGTGCACCTCGTTGGCGACGAAGCTGTCCGACTCGCCCGCGAAGTCGATGGCGAAGGTGTCGAGGGGCTCGCCCCGGGAGGCGCGCCGGGCGGCGGCGAGCGCGGTGATGGCGCTGGAGTCCAGTCCGCCGGAGAGGAGTACGCAGGTGGGCACGTCGGCGACGAGCTGCCGGGCGACGGTGTCGTCGAGGAGTTCGCCGATCCGGCCGACGGTGGTCTCCAGGTCGTCGGTGTGCTCCCGGGTCTCCAGCCGCCAGTAGGTGCGGTGGTGGACTCCGGCGCGGTCGACGGTGACGACGGTGCCGGGGACGACCTCGTGCAGACCGTCCCAGATCGTCTCGCCGGGCGGGCGGTGGAACGCGATGAACTCCCGCAGACCGCGGGCGCTGACGAGGGGTTTGGCGAGGGGGTGGGCGAAGATGGCCTTGGGCTCGGAGGCGAAGATCACTCCGTCGGCCGTCGGGTAGTAGAACAGCGGCTTGATGCCCAGACGGTCGCGGATCATGGTCAGCCGCTGGGTCCGGGTGTCCCAGACGGCGAGGGCGAACATGCCGTTGAGGCGCTCGGCCATCGCCTCGCCCCACTCCAGGAAGGCGTTGAGGACGACCTCGGTGTCGCTGGAGGTGCGGAAGTGGTGGCCCTTGCGGCGCAGTTCGTCGCGCAGCTCGGTGAAGTTGTAGACCTCGCCGCTGTAGGTGAGGACGACACGGCCGCCGGGCGTCACGGCCTGCATCGGCTGTACGCCGCCGGCCAGGTCGATGATGGAGAGCCTGCGGTGGCCCAGGGCCGCGTGGCCGTCGATCCAGGTGCCCCCGGCGTCGGGGCCCCGGTTCGTCAGGGTGCGGACCATGGCTTCCAGGGGGGTGTTCTCCCCGTTCAGCTCGCGATCGAAGGCTATCCAGCCGGTGATGCCGCACATGCGGTGCTCCTCATAGCTCGGCGTTTCCTGACCGCCTGGGCGCACAGCTCCCGCGCCGGCGCCGGAGGAGATCACGGGGTGTTCGGACAGGGCCTCGGGGGCTCGGGGCGTCCGGAGGGCGCGACTGTCCGCCCCGAGGCTAGTTTCCGCGCGTGCCGGGTCACATCCCCTACCAGCCCCTGAAGCGGTGTGCCGGGGCCGGGGATTCGGCGTCCGGGGTCTCGGCGGCTCCGGGGCCCAACGCCCCGGGGCTCCCGGGGCTCAAGGACTCCGGCACTCCGGGACTCCGGGACTCCGGGACTCCGGGGACGGCGCACGGAAAACGGAATACGGAGGTGGAGGGGCGGCCGGGGGTGGTCCGCCCCTCCACCTCCCGGGGGTGCGCCAGTTGGTCTGAAGGGTGTACGTCGCCGACCTGTGTGCGGTCGGCAGGGGGTGTACGTCGCCGGCCGGGGGTTCGGGCCGGTGGAGGGCCGCGGCGCCGACCGGTGGTACGGGCCGGCGCGGACCGGGAGCGGTCAGTCGTCGCCGGGTCCCGGCCGTCGCTCGATGAACTGCCCCAGCACCTCGGGCACCGCCCGCTCGGCGAGGGCGAGTCCGTCCGACACCGCCACGTCGCGCACCTTGTAGACGCCCTCGCCCGCCGCGGTGGTCGCCCCGAGGGTGAGCAGTCCGGCGCGGCGCTGGAAGACCGAGCGGGTGATGGACCAGCCGATGACTCCCTCGCGCTGGAGGGCGACGGTGCGCCGGGCGAAGGTCCCGGAACGGGTGACCAGATAGCGGCCGTGGATTCCGTGCCCGAGGTTGCGATAGGCGTCGTACGCGTGGGCCAGCAGGACGGGCAGCAGCACCAGGGCGGCGATCCAGCCGGCGTGCACGAGGACAGGGGTGAGCCACAGACCGGGTACGACGAGGGCGGCGGCGATCAGGGCGACCGTGCCCACGGCGAGGTTGATCCTGCGGCGCAGGGCGGCGCGGGGGTGTCCGGCGAGTTCGGCCAGGGCGGTCGGGGAGCGCTTCTCGGCCAGGACGTCGGCGGCGACGGTGAGCGCCAGCGCGTGCGGCACCGGCGGGGTGAGACGGCTGCGGGCGCTGTTCTCCTCCTCGTCGCCCAGGCCCGAGGCCACGGCCTTGAGGCGGGCGCCCCCGGCCCAGCGCAGCAGCAGCGGCTCGGCGACCTCCACGCCCCGCAGTCGCCGCTCCTCGATGGTGACGGAGCGGGTGATCATCATGCCGCGCCGGACCCGGAACATTCCGCCGTCCTCGCGTTCGAGGCGGTATCCGGACCAGCCCTCGATGAAGGTGACGGTGGAGCCGATGACACCGATGAGGACGATGAGGAGCACGGTGACCAGGATGCCGAACCAGAGGGGCACGGAGCCGAAGCGGTCCTCGATGTCCTGGACGATGCCGAGTTCCAGGGGGTTGATCTTCATCTCGTGGAGCGTCCGGTAGACGGTGCCGACGGCGATGAAGACGCCGCCGACGCCCCAGACGGTGAGAGGGGCGTAGCGCAGCCAGGCCCAGTCCATCGCGGAGATCGGGCCGTCGGCCTCGTCGGCGGTGAGTCCGTGTCCGGCCCGGCGGCTCTCGATGAGCCGTCGGCGGAGCCGGTCGGCGTCCTTCTTGGCGATGCCTTCGAGGGTGAGGCCGGCGCCGGCGGATTCGGAGGATTCGCCGGTGCCGATCTCCAGTGAGGTGAGGCCGAAGACGCGGTGGAGCGGGTTGGCGGTCAGGTCGACGCTGCGGATGCGGTCGACGGGCACCGAGCGGTGGCTGCGGAAGAGGAGGCCCTTGTGGACTTCGACGCGGTCGCCGGTGAGCCGGTAGCGGGTGGTGAGGAGCCGCATCAGGCTGATGCCGGCGATGACGAGGCAGGTGATGAGGAAGGAGCCGAGTGTGATCAGCACCTGGAGGTTGACCTGGCCGCCGGTGACCAGGTGGGTGGCCCCGTAGAGGGCGAGCGGCGCGGCGACCACGCTGAGGTTGACGAGGACGAGACGGGGGTTGAGCCGTCCCCAGCTCTCGGCGTCGGGTTCGGTCCGCGGCTGTACGGCGGCGGCGTCCGGGCTCATGTGGCGTCTCCCGGTACGGCCTGGGTGGACTGGGTGAGCTGTTCGACCATCTCGGCGGCGACCCGGTGGTCCAGGCCGTTGATCTTCACCGCGCCGGAGGCGGAGGCGCTGGTGACGGTGACTCCGGAGAGGCCGAAGAGCTGCTGGAGCGGGCCGCGCATGGTGTCGACGGTCTGGATGCGGGAGAGGGGGACGACCCGCCAGCGCTGCCAGAGCCAGCCGGAGGCCGCGTAGACGGCGGTGTCGGTGGTCTCCCAGCGGTGGACGCGGTAGCGCCAGATCGGCATGACGGCCATGTAGAGGAGGCCGGGGACGAGGGTGGCGAAGAAGGCCCAGACGAAGACGAATCTGGCGGGCGGGATGAAGAGGTGGAGCACTCCGAAGACGATCGGAAGCGGGAGGGCGAAGAGCGCGGACTGAAGGGTCCACCAGCCGATCGCGCGGCTCTCGACCCGGTTGCGAGGCGGACGCAGCCTCAGTTCGTCATTGCGTACCACTGTTTTCACCCTAGCCCTTGAAGACCTTCGAACATCACACGCTGGTGCGGACATCTGCCGGACGGCCGGTCACGGTCTGCCTCCGCCGGTCCGCCGCTCGCCCCCGGCCGCCGCCTCGGCGCCGGACCCCGGCACGGGATCCGGCTCGGACCCCGTCGCGGAGTCGGCCCCCGCCGCCCGCAGCGCACGGGCCCTGGACAGGAGGACCGCGGTCCGCGCCGCCGCCATGGCGAGGGTCATCAGCGCGGCGGAGCTGACCAGGACGGTGTCGCCGCTGAGGTCGTAGTCCGTGGTGAAGCGGGTCATCCGCGCGGTGAACCAGTGCTCGGCGCCGTAGGCGAAGACGGTCTGGCCGGTCGCGAGGACCAGCCAGATCAGCGCGTACCCGATTCCGCCGACGGTATGGATCTCCCCGGAGGATTCCCGTCGGGCGGGGAGGAGGGAGCCGGCGATCAGACCGCAGATCACGCCCACGCCGACGCAGGCGAGTTGCAGGGACAGGTCGTTGCCCGAGGCCGGGAAGGAGTGCACGCACAGGACGACGGCGACGGCGACCGCGAGAACGGGGCCGGTCGTGCGCGGTGCGGTGACGCGGCGGTCGCCGAGGTCGGCGGCCAGGATGACCGCCAGTGTCGTCGCACCGGTGATGAGCGCCGCTGTGAACTGGCCCATGTGACCGACTCCCTCCGCCGCTCGTTCCCGTCCGGGTGCGCCGTTCCGCCCGGCGACCCGCTACGGCAACGCTAGGTCCGGCGGGCGCTGCCGGGTGCCGACCGATCGGTGGGACCGGCTGTCAACCGACCGGTTGACAGTCAAGATCGCATGGTAGGACTTGTCCTGTGCACACTCAGACTCAGGGGGTCGTCCCGCGGGCCGGCGCGGGGTACGGCCCCGAATCGGGGACGCGCTGGTTCGGTCTGTGGGACGGCTACTTCGCGATCTCCTACCTCGTCACCACGATCCTGCTGTTCACCTCGGGCGGGGCCGCGGCGCACCGCGCCGTGGCGATCGGCGCCCTGACGCTGATCGTTCCCTGGTACGCGGGCCTCGGCCGGAGACTCATGATCCACCGGACGGCCGGGCGGCGGAACGTCGTCTTCTCGGTGGGGCTGTTCGTGCTGTTCGCGGTGGCCGGCACGGCCGATCTCGCGGGTTCCTTCGCGCTGTTCGCGGTGGTTCCGATGCTGATGATGAGTCTGTCGATGCCGCCGGCGATCGTCTTCGTGATGCTGGCCAATCTGTGGCCGGTGACGGTGGTGTGGCTGCGGGGCGGGGAGTTCGATCCGCACATCCTGGCGGTGCTGCCGACCTCGCTGCTGGGGATCGCGCTGTCGGTCCTGCTCGGGCTGTGGATCAGCCGTGTGGTGCAGCAGAGCATGGACCGGGGCGATTTGATCCGGGAGCTGCGGGACAGCCGGGAACGGGAGGCGCGGCTCTCCCACGAGGCGGGGATCGCCGCCGAGCGGGAGCGGCTGGCCCGGGAGATCCATGACACGCTGGCGCAGGGTCTGACCAGCATCATCGCTCTGGTGCAGGTGGCGGATTCGGAGGTGGAGGAGAGTCCGGACCGGGCCCGCGCGCATCTGGGTCTCGCCGGGCGGGTGGCCCAGGAGAGCCTGGCGGAGGCCCGGGAGTTCGTCGCCGCGCTCACTCCCCCGGCGCTGCGGGAGAGTTCGCTGGTGCAGGCGGTGCGCCGGCAGGCGCGGCTGCTGACGGCGGAGACCGGGCTGGAGGTGCGGTGCGCGGTCGAGGGCGAGGAGGGGCCGCTGCCGACGGCGGTGGGCGTGGTGCTGCTGCGGACGGTGCAGGAGGCGTTCGCGAATGTGCGCAAGCACGCGCGGGAGGCCCGGACGGTGGAGGTGCTTCTCGCGCACGGCGACGACGCGGTCCGGGTGGTGGTCCGGGACGACGGCGCGGGCTTCCGGGCGGACGGCGAGCACGACGGTTTCGGGCTGCGCGGAATGCGGGCCCGGGTGGAGGAGATCGGCGGGACGGCGAGCGTGGCGAGCCGTCCGGGAGAGGGCACGGTGATCGAGGTGTCGGTGCCGCTGGGACCGGCGGCCGGGGAGCCGGCCGATGGGTGAGGGCGACATGATCGACGTTCTGCTGGCCGACGACCATCCGGTGGTGCGGGAGGGTCTGTGCGCCATGCTGGAGTCCGCCGACGGCGTACGGGTGGTGGGGCAGGCGGGCTCCGGCGAGGAGGCGGTGCTCGCGGCGGCCCGGCTCCGCCCGGACATCGTCCTGCTGGATCTGCGGATGGGCGAGATGGACGGGGTGACCGCGACGGGTCACATCCTGCGCGAATCGCGCCGTACCAAGGTGGTCATCGTCACCACGTACGAGGACGACGCGGACATTCTGCGCGCGGTGGAGGCGGGGGCGGCGGGCTATCTGCTGAAGGGCAGTTCCCGTGACGACCTGGTGCGCGCGGTGAAGGCGGCGGCGCGGGGGGAGACGGTGCTCACCCCGTCGCTGGCTCCCAAGCTGTTCCGGGCCCGGGTGGTGGATCCGCCGATGCTGTCGGAGCGCGAGCGGGAGGTGCTGCGGCTGGTGAGCCAGGGGCTGACCAACGCGGACATCGGCCGTCGTCTGTTCATCAGCGAGGCGACGGTGAAGACGCATCTGCTGCGCTCGTTCAAGAAGCTGGCCGTGTCGGACCGCACGGCCGCGGTGATCAAGGCCATGGAGCGCGGGCTGCTGTCCTGAGCGCGCGGCGTCCCCGGGGCCGGACCGGCCGGCCCCGGAGGGTTGGCAGGTCCGGCCCCGGAGGTCGCTCAGGCGATGCCGGGCAGGCTCAGATCGGAGAGCCGGGCGGGCAGATCGCGGCGGCGCTTGACCTTCAGCTTGCGGTAGATCCGGGTGAGATGCTGCTCGACGGTGGAGACGGTGACGTAGAGCTTGGTCGCGATCTCGCGGTTGGTGTGGCCCCGGGCGGCCAGCAGCGCCACCCGGGCCTCGGCCTCGGAGAGGACCTCCGCCTCGCTGGGCTGTTCGGTCTCCCGGCCGCCGGAGAAGGGCCCCTCGCTGTCGCCCTGGCCGGGCATGAACTGCCGGCACAGGGGCTCGGCGCCGCAGGACTTGGCGACGTGCCAGGCCTTGCGGACGAGCATCCGGGCCCGGTTGAAGTCGCCGAGCGCCCGGTAGGCGCGGCCCAGTTCGCCGAGCGCCACCGCGAACTGCAGCCGGTCCTCCCCCTCCTCCAGGGTCTCCACGGCTTCGGTGAGCCGCTTGAGCCGGTACTTGAGATCACCGCTGGTACGGGCCAGCACCAGCAGCAGGGAGCCGCGCGGCCGGCTGCCGGCGGGCCCCGCCTCCCGCTGCTTCTGCTGCTCCGCGTACTCCCGGGCGCGGCCGGGGCTGCCGAGGGCGAGCCACGCCTCGGCGGCGTCGAGCCGCCACGGCACCAGCTCGACGGCGTCCATTCCCCAGGACTCCATCATCTCGCCGCAGGTCAGGAAGTCGCGCAGGGCCGCGTGGTAGCGGCCGGTCGCCAGATGGCAGCGGCCCCGGGCCCTGAGGTAGTGCAGTCCGACCAAAGTGGCGAACATGGCCTCGGGCACCGGCTGGTCGAGCAGGCTCGCGGCCTCCTCCTCATTGCCCATCTGCAGCTCGGCCTCGACGAGGATGGCCAGCGGCAGCGCGATGCCGACGCCCCAGCTCTGGAGGGAGATCCGGGAGAGGGCGGTACGGGCGCGGGTGGCCGCGCCTGGCAGATCGCCCTGGCGCAGCGCTATCTCGGCCCGGACCACGCCCAGGGCGGCCTGCCAGGTCGGCGCGCTGCGGGCGGAGCGCTCGCCGAGGAGGCGTTCGCACCAGGCGAGCGCCAGATCGAGGCGGCCCGCGTAGACGACGGCCAGCAGGGCGAAGGTGAGCGGCTGGAGGGTGCGGTCGCTGAGGTGGTAGCGCTGGAGCACCCGGGTGGCCTCGCTGACGGCGGCCTCGGTCTGTCCGCCGCGCAGGGCGGTGCGCATGGCGTCGGCCGCGTGGGCGTAGGCGTTGTCCGCCATGTCGTACGGGACGGTCGCGAGGCCGGCGGGGAAGGCCGCGGCCGGTGCGGCCGCCGGGGCCTCCGGCGGTCCGACCGCGGTGAACATCGAGGTGAGCGGGGGGCTGACGATGGTCAGCCAGCTCTGGGCGGCGGCGAGCGTCTTGGGGTCGTACGACGGGACGCGGTCGGCGGTCCGCAGCCGCAGCACCGCCTCGCCCGCGCCGCGGGCCTCCCCCACCCAGGAGAGGCAGGAGACGGCCTGGACGAGATCGCGGTCGGCGAGCCGGCCGCGATCGAGTTCGCGGGAGAGCTGGCGCAGATGGCCCTCGGCGGCGGCCGGGTTGCTGCGCCAGACGATGCTGACGAGCCGGGATTTGAGCGCGGCGTGCCGGGGTCCTTCCGGGCAGGAGTGGACGGCCAGTTCGCCGCAGCGCAGGGCGAGTTCGTGGTCGTCGTCGACGAGCGCGTACTCGGCCGCCTCCTGGAGGACGGGGATGGCCCAGTCCTCGACGTTCTTGCGGGCGGCGAGGAGGTGGCGGGCGACGTCGACCGCGGACGCGCCCTCCTGGTGGAGGAGTTTCGCGGCGCGCAGATGGAGGGCGGAGAGCGCGGCGGGCGGGGTGGCCTCCAGGACGGCGGTGCGGGCGGTGGTGTCGCGGAAGGCCCCGTGGTGCAGGAGCCCGCAGCGGCGGAGGTCGCGCAGGGCCTGTTCGGTGCCCTTGATGTGCAGGTCGACGATCCGGCTGAGCAGGACGGCGGAGTCGGAGTCGCCGAGTACGGCGATGCCCCGGGCGACGGTGAGGAGTTCGGGGTCGCCCCGGTGGAGGCAGTCGAGCACGGCGCGTTCGAAGGCGTCGGCGGGGTCGATCCGCTTGAGGGGTTCGCTGTCCCTCAGGGCGGTGAGCCCGTCCTCCAGGAGCGCCCTGACCAGCAGGGGGCTGCCGCCGGTGGTCTGGTGGCACTCGTCGGAGAGGCGTTGTGCGGTGGAGGGCGAGAAGTGGTCGGCGAGGATCGCCGCGGTGCCCTCCGCGGTGAGCAGCGGGAGGCGGACGCTGGTGCAGTTGGGCTGGCGCTGGAGTTCGGCCTGGAAGGCGAGTTGCGCGGAGCGCAGGGGGACGGTCTCCGTGAGCACGATCAGTACGCTCGCCTGTCGCGCCCGGCGGGCCAGGGAGAGCAGGAAGTGGAGGGAGAGTTCGTCCCCGTGGTGGACGTCGTCGACGGTGATGACGAGGGTGCGGTCCTGGGCGAGCCGCAGCAGCGCGGTGGCGACGGCGGGCAGGATGCGTTTGGCCTCGTCGAGCGCGCTCTCGGTGTCCGGGGTCCCGGCGGCGGTGACCCCGTCCAGCGCCTCGGTGACCTGGCCGTACACCTCGGGCGACACGGAGGCGACGCTGTCGAGGATCCGGCGGAGGTTCCCGAACGGCAGATAGCGCTCGGCGCGGGAGCCGGCGGCCTCCAGGACCAGCGCGCCGGCGCCGATGGCCTGTTCGGTGAAGCTCTCCAGCAGGCTCGTCTTCCCGCTGGCGACGGATCCGCTGATGACGGCGACCCGTCCTCTGCCGCGGCGTGCGCTGCCCAGCAGTTCCTTCAGTGTGTCGAGCTGTTTCTCACGCTCGACCAGCCTTGCGGCCACAGTCTTTCCTTCCCCCGAACTGCACGACTTCCGAAAACATCACGACAGGCCGGACCGTCACCCGGCGAAGGCGCCGTCGTACCGCGTTGTGGTGTGGATGGATGGCGCCGTGTGTGCCGCCGGGCCGTCGACGCGGCTCCCCCTTCCGGCCCCGCTCCGGGTGTGCCGGTGGTCGTGCGGCTTCCCCCTCCCCGCCGGGCGGGGAGGGGTTTTCGGGCACGCCGGATCGACCCGGCGTGCTCGACGGCGCTCCTGTTCAGCCCTGGCGGACCGCTGCGGAGAGTTGTTCGGAGACGATCTTCATGATGCTCTGCTGATGATTCGCCAAGAAGAAGTGGCCGCCGGGGAAACGGTGAATGTCGTATTCACCCGTGGTGTGGCCCTTCCAGGCGTCCGCCTCTTCCCGGCTCGTTCTGGGGTCGGCGTCGCCGGTCAGCACGGTGATCGGGGTGTCGATCCGGTCGTCGGCCGCGGCGCGGTAGTTCTCGATCGCGGTGTAGTCGGTGCGAATGGCGGGCAGCACCATGCGCAGGACTTCCTCGTCGCCGAGGATCCTCGCGTCGGTTCCGCTGAGTTCCCGCATTTCGGCGACGATTCCGTCGTCGTCGCGCAGATGGACCGTCTCGTGCCGGTGGCTGGCGGGCGAGCGCCGTCCGGAGGCGAAGACGCGGACCGGGGCGGCGCCGTGGTCGCGCTCCAGCCTGCGGGTCACCTCGAAGGCCAGGATCGCGCCCATGCTGTGTCCGAAGAGCGCCATGGGGCGGTCGAGCCAGGGCACGAGCTGCTCGGTCAACCGGTCGGCGAAGACGCCGATGTCGGTGATCCCGGGCTCGCTCCGGCGGTCCTGCCGTCCGGGGTACTGCACGGACAGGACGTCCACCGCCGGGGCGAGGGACTGGGACATCGGAAAATAGAAGGAGGCGGAGCCTCCGGCGTGCGGCAGACAGACCAGCTGGATCGGACTTTCGTCGGCGGCGTGATAACGACGAACCCAGCGGCTGGTGTTTCGCTTTTCAATCAATGGACTGAAACTCCCCGTTACAGACCTCAGGTGCAGTCACGTACGTTCGACGATTCGGGTGTACGTACGTTTCACTCACACTATGTCTAGCAGATCAGCCAAACTAGGGGGTACCCCTAGCCGCCACCCCTACAGTGGCCGGAATGGCCTGTTCCACGGCCCTGACCAGGCGTTGAACAGACTCGTTGGCGACATCTCGACCCTGCTGGAGAGCCTTGGACCGGCCTAATCCGTCGTTTGCCCCAGTATCAGATCAAGACATCGGCAGACTTCCTCAGCATGGCCTGAACAAGTCCCTCCGCGACGTCAAAGAGGCGCTAATTCCCTTATTGCTTGGATACCTCCGTGGACGCCCCGACTCCCGCCCCCGGTCCGCCCCGCGGAGCCCTCGGCGGCCGTCGCCGTTTTCGCGCCGCTCCGTTGTCCGGACGGCGTGGCTGTAACCTGCGTCGACGCCCCGCCGCGCCCGGCGCCGCCGCCGTCCCGCCAGGGTCCGGAGCCCGGCCGGGGCTCCGGGGCGGGGCCCCTGAGCCGTCAAGGGGTTCGTACGGTAGATTTTGCGCGCCCTTGACCGGTATCACCTGTGGACACGGAGACTGGCCCCTCAATGAGCGACATCGTCAACGGACTTGGCCGCGCGAGCGCCTACGGCGCCCTCGGACTGGTCCTTCTGATCCTCGGCATGGTCCTGATCGATCTGCTCACCCCGGGCAAGCTCGGCCGTCAGATATGGGAGGACCGGAACCGCAACGCGGCGCTGCTCCTCAGCTCGGCGCTGCTGGGCATCGGCGGCATCGTGTTCACCTCGATCTGGACGACCTACGACGACTTCGGCAAGGGCCTCGCCTCGACCGCCGCGTTCGGCGTCCTCGGACTGGTGATGATGGCCGTGGCCTTCCTCGTGGTCGACCTGATCACGCCCGGGAAGCTGGGGGCGACGCTGGTGGAGCCCGAGCCGCATCCGGCGGTGTGGGTGACCGCCTCCTGCAACCTCGCCGTGTCCGCGATCGTCTCGGCGGCGATCGCCTGAGCCGCGGCGGTACGCCCGCCCGGGCGAGGGCGGGGCGTACCGCCGCGGCTCACGGCGCGTGCCGGAAGTGGTGCGCCGCGTAGGACCGCCAGGGCCGCCTGCGGTCGTCGTGCGCCGGGTCCGCCCCGGCCCGGCGCATCCCGGCGCGGACGGACGGATCGCCGGTCAGCGGCACATCGGGGTCGCCGAGGCCGCGCATCCGGACATGACCCGCCGTCACGGGGTCGACGCCCGGCAGGGCCAGCAGCTCACGCTCGGTCCCGTCCCGGTCGGCCCCCGGGTCGAGGACGAGATCGCCGCCCGCGAGCGCGGCCGTCAGCGAGCGCAGCGCCGTACGCCGGTGCTCGGGCAGTCGGCGGCCGGCCGGCTCGGCGGGACCGGTGGGATCAGCGAGCCCGGTGAGATCCGAGAGATCGGCCTCCGCGAGCGCGGACGCCTCCGGGAAGAGATGGGTGAGTCCGCCGCTCGCCCGGCACAGCGGCTGCCCGTGGGCCGCGACCAGCGCCTCCCCGAGGGCGCGGGCGGCGCGGGCCGAGCCGCCGCCGAGCACGGCGCGTACGGCCAGCTCCTCCGGGTCGGCGGCGCCGGGCGCGCGCAGCCCCGGGCGGGCCGCGACGAGAGGGGCGAGGGCCGGATCGCCGCCGAGCCGCTCCGCCACCGCGTACGGGTCGGCGTCGAGATCGAAGAGGCGGCGCATCCGCTGGGTGGCGGTGGTCAGATCGCGCAGGTCGGACAGGTGCAGCCGGCACTCCAGCCAGCCGTCCGCGCCGCCGGGCCGCTCCTGGACCTCGGCGATTCCGGGGCCGCCGGGCAGCCGCAGGGTCCGGCGGTAGGTGCGGGAGCCGTACGCTCCGGTGATCTCCTCGACGCCGCCGAGGGCCTCCGCCGCGAGCAGGTCGAAGACCTCCGCGGTCGCGTACGGACCCCGGTGGGCGAGGCGCAGGGGCACTCCGGCCCGCCCGCTCTCGGCGACGACCGGTCCGAAGCGGGAGCCCCGGCCCGGCCGCGCCGAGCGCAGTTCGCCGGGGGTGGCCGCGTAGATGGAGCGCATCGTGTCGTTGAACTGCCGGACGCTCGCGAATCCGGCGGCGAAGGCGATCTCGGCGGCCTGGAGCGTGGTCGTCTGGAGGAGCACACGGGCGGTGTGCGAGCGCTGCGCGCGGGCCAGGGCGAGGGGGCCCGCGCCGAGTTCCGCGGTGAGCTGGCGCTGGACCTGGCGGGCGCTGTAGCCGAGCCGGTGGGCGAGGCCGCCGACGCCCTCGCGGTCGACGATGCCGTCGCCGATCAGCCGCATCGCCCGGCCCACCACATCGGCGCGGACGTTCCACTCGGCGGAGCCGGGGACGGCGTCGGGCCGGCAGCGGCGGCAGGCCCGGTAGCCCGCGCCCTGGGCGGCGGCCGCCGTCGGGAAGAAGCGGACATTGCACCGCTTGGGGGTGACCGCCGGGCAGCTGGGCCGGCAGTAGATGCCGGTGGTGGCCACGGCGAAGAAGAAGACCCCGTCGAAGCGGGCGTCCCTGCTGCTCACCGCCTCGTATCTGCTGTCCTCGACCGTCATACGGCCAGTATGGGCGGCTCGTCGGCGGCCCGGCCGGCGGATTTCGGACGTCACGTTCAGAGGCTCCCGGACCGGTCCCGCCGACGCCCTGGCCCCGTCGCGGGACGGGCGCGCGCCGGGGCCCGGCGGGTCGCGGCGGTGGGGCGGAGGCTCTCGTACCGGATCGTTCGCCGGGCCCGGAGGTCAGACGGTGATCAGGATCGGGCCTCCCGACGGGTCGGCCGCCGTCGTCCAGTTCGCGCGCAGATGGACGGGGCGGCCGGGGAGCGCGGGGCGCAGGGGGCGTTGCCGGTGGAGGATCCGGCCGTCCTGGCTGACGGTGAGCCGGGGCAGGGCGAGCGGCTCGGCGGTGCGCAGGATGAACCGTCCGTGGAGCGGGGCGGGCCCGTCCGGGTGGACGCGGTTGGGGGCTGCCCAGAGGAGCGGGGGCTCGACCCGGACGGGGAGCCCGGGGCCGGGCCAGGGGTCCCCGTCGAGGTGGCCGAGGATCCGGTCGGCGGCGGTGCGTCCCTCCTCGGCGGCGATCCCGGCGCGCTCGACGCCGTGGAGGAGGTTGCCCGCGGCGAAGACGCCCGGTTCGGCGGTGCGGTAGGCGGTGTCGACGGCGGGTCCGCGGGTGCCCGGATCGAGGGGGATGCCGCCGCGCCGGGCGAGTTCGTGGTCGGGGATCCAGTCGCCGGTGAAGACGACGGTGTCGCAGGCGATGGTGGTGGTCCGGCCGTCCTGGTGCCGGACCCGTACGCCGGTGAGTCTGGCGCGGCCGATGAGTTCCGCGACGGTGGTGCGGTGGAGCACGGGGACGGGGCGGCGCAGCGCGGGGGCGGGGGTGGGCGGCCGGGCGCTGATCATGGCGACGGTCTCGGCGCCGCCGGCGCGCAGGGCGTGGACGGCGTTGTACGCGACGGGTTCGGCGCCGACGACGACGGCGCGGGTTCCGATTCTGCGTCCGTGGAGGTGGACGGCCTGTTGGAGTTCTCCGGTGGTGAGGACGCCGGAGGGGCGGGAGCCGGGGACGAGCCGGGCGGCTCGGGGGCGTTCCCGGGCTCCGGTGGCGAGGAGGACGGCGCGGGCGGTGACGCGTTCGATCCCGTGGGGTCCGGTGGTCTCCAGGGTGCGGGGGCCCGCCCAGCCGGTGGCGGTGACGCCGGTGCGCAGGGCGGCTCCGGCGCGTTCGGCGTCGGCGGCGAGCCGGCGCGCGTATTCGGGGCCGCGCATGGGGCGGTGGAGGTCGCGCAGGCCGAAGCCGCCGTGGCAGCAGTGCCGGGGGATGCCGCCGGGCTGCTGTTCGCGGTCGAGTACGTCGACGCCGCCGGCTCCGGCGGCGGCGAGCCGGGCGGCCGCGGCGAGTCCGGCGGGGCCCGCTCCGACGACCAGGACGTCGACCGCGCGCTCCAGGACGCGGGCCGGGGCGGCGCGCGGGGTGCCGGGGGCGGTGGGGTCGGTCATGTCGGTGCCTTCCGGGTGGCTCGGTGGGCCGGTCGGGTGCGGTGGATCGGTGCGGTGCGGAGGTTCGGTCGGGTGCGGTGCGGTGGATCGACGCGGTGCGGCGGGCCGGGCCGGTGCGGTGGATCGGTCGGGTGCGGCGGGCCGGGCCGGGTGGTCATCGGGCGGCGGTCCCGGGCGGCGGCGGGGCGGCCGGTTCGGGGAGTCCGGCCTCCAGGAGGGCGTCGACGGCCGGTCCGCAGTAGAAGCCCTGGCAGCGGCCGCCCCGGGCGCGGGTGCGGCGGCGCAGTCCGTCCACGGTGCGCGGGGGGACGGTGGCGGCGAGGGCGTCGCGGATCTCGCCGAGGGTGACGCGTTCGCAGTGGCAGACGAGGGTGCCGTAGGCGGGGTCGGCCGCGATGAGTTCGGGTCGCTGGTAGGGGCGGGGGAACGCCTCGCCGAGGTTGGGCATGCGCGGCGGTTCCAGCTCGTGGGCGGGGCCGGGGGTGAGGCCGGCCTCCGGGAGGAGGGCGACGACATGGGCGGCGATCGCCATGGAGGCGGTCAGCCCGGTGGAGCGGATGCCGCCGACGGTGAGGCAGCGGCGGGCGGGGTGGGCGCGGATGCGGTAGTCGTCGTGTTCGGTGGCGGCGCGCAGTCCGGCGTAGACGGTGGTGATCTCCTCGTCGGCGAGTTCGGGGAGGATGCGTCCGCCCTCGCGCAGGAGGTGTTCCGTTCCCTCGGCGGTGGAGTCGGTCGCGCTCTTGTCGTCCAGGTCCTCGGCGGTGGGGCCGAGGAGGACGTTGCCGTAGACGGTCGGGGAGACGAGGACGCCCTTGCCGAGCCGGGTCGGCACCGGGAGGAGGATGTGGCGGACGAGGTCGCGGGCGAGTTTGTCGAAGACGATGAGCTGGCCGCGCCGGGGGGTGACGGTGAAGTCGTCGAGGCCGAGCTGGCGGTCGAGTTCGTCGGCGTGGAGCCCGGCGGCGTTGATGAGGAAGCGGGTGCGCAGAACGCCCCGGCCGGTGGTGAGTTCGTGGTGGTCGCCGTGGTCGGTGAGCTGTTCGACACGGCAGTTGAGGTGGAGGGCGACGCCGCCGCGTACGGCCTGGGTGGCGTAGGCGAGGGTGGTGGTCCAGGGGCAGATGATGCTCTCGCCGGGGACGTCGAGCGCGCCGAGCGCGCCGGGGCCGAGGCGGGGTTCGCGCCGGTAGAGGTCGTCGGGGCCGATGATCCGGGCGTGGTGGTAGTCGTTGCGTTCGGCCTTGGCGGCGAGGGCGGGCAGCGCGGCGAGCTGTTCCTCGTCCCAGGCGACGAGGAGCGCGCCGACGGGCTCGACGGGGATGCCGGTCTCGGCGGCGTACGCGGCGAGTCGGCGCTGTCCTTCGCGTACCAGCCGGGATTCGAGTGAGCCGGGGACGGCGTCGAAGCCGGTGTGCAGGATGGCGGTGTTGGCCTTGGAGGTGCCGTCGCCGACGTCGTCGCGGGCGTCGACGAGCGCGGTGCGCAGCCGGTGGCGGGCGAGTTCGCGGGCGATGGCGGATCCGACGACTCCGGCGCCGACGACGACGATGTCGTAGGGGGCTTCGGGGAGCGGGCCGGTGGTGGTGACTCTCACGCGGCTCAAGGTACCCGGGGGTCTGCGGGCGTCCGCGCGAGGAGGGCGGCGACCTCGGTGCGGAAGCGTTCGAGGCGTTCGGCAGCCTCGTCGGCGCCGATGGCGGGCTCGTAGACGGCGGCGGGCCGCCAGTGCGGGAGGGCCTGTTCGGCGGTGAGGCCGGGTTCGAGGCCGAGGCGGGCGAGGGCACCTGCGCCGAGGGCGGTGACGTCGGGGATCGCGGAGACCTCGACGGGGATCTGGAGGAGGTCGGCCTGGTTCTGCATGAGCAGGGCGGAGCGGGTGAGTCCGCCGTCGACGCGCAGGGTCGTGAGGGGGCGGCCGAGGTCGGCGGCGGCGGCCCGGGCCACTTCGGCGACCTGGGCGGCGATGCCTTCGCACAGGGCGCGCACCAGATGGCCGGGGCCGGTGTCGAGGCCGAGTCCGGTGAGGGAGCCCCGGACGTCGCCGCGCCACCAGGGGGCGGCGAGTCCGGCGAGGGCGGGGACGAAGGAGACGGAGCCGCTGTCGGGGACGGTGGATCCGATCCGGTCGAGGTCGGCGGCGCCGGAGACGACGCCGAGTTCGGTGAGCCAGCGGACGGCGGAGGCGACGGTGTAGACCTGTCCGTCGAGGCAGTAGCTGGTGCGTCCGCCGAGCCGCCAGGCGACGCAGCCGACGAGTCCGTTGGCGCTGCGGCGGGGGGTGGTTCCGGTCTGGGCGAGGAGGAACGCGCCGGTGCCGTAGGTGCATTTGGCGGCGCCGGGTTCGGTGACGCTCTGGGCGAGGAGGGCGGCCTGCTGGTCGACGATGAGGCCGGTCAGCGGGACGGGGTCGCCGAAGGCGGTGGTGAGGCCGACGGGGCCGGCGGTGTCGACGATCTCGGGGAGGCGTTCGTCCGCGAGGCCGTAGAGGTCGAGGGCCCGGGGCGACCAGTCGGTGGTGTCGAGGTCGAGGAGCTGGGTGCGTCCGGCGGTGGCGGCGTCGGTGACATGGGCGCCGGTGAGCCGGTGGACGAGCCAGGAGTCGCTGGTGGTGACCATTCCCTCGCGGGTGCGTTCGCGGCGTATCCACGCCATCTTGGGGGCGGCGAAGTACGGGTCGAGGGGCAGTCCGGTGAGGCGGGCGAGTTCGTCGGCGTGCGGGGCGAGTTCGGCGCAGACGGTCTCGGCGCGGCGGTCCTGCCAGACGAGGGCGTCGGTGAGGGGTTCGCCGGTGGCGGGGTTCCAGGCGAGGACGGTCTCGCCCTGGTTGGCGAGTCCGACGGCGGCGACGGGCTCGCCGGCCTCGGCGAGGGCCTGGCGTCCGGCGTCGACGACGGAGGCGAGGAGGGTCTCGGGGTCGACCTCGACGCTTCCGCCGGGGCCGTGGCGGGGGGCGACGGGCGCGGTCCCGGCGCCGATGACTCCGCGTTCGGGGCAGATGACCAGGGCTTTGGTGCCGGAGGTGCCCTGGTCGACGGCGAGTACGGCACGGGACATCGGGCAGCACGCTCATTTCGGATGGTTTTCCGCCCGGTCTTGAGCGGAAGTGCCGGAATCTTGTTGTCCGTTGACGACATGACAGAGTGGATCAGCCGTCGTTTGCCGTCAAGAGACGGGCAAATGCCCCAGCGGATGTGTCCGGCGTTCCACGATGTGACCGATCTTCGTCAACTTCTTGTCGTAATCGATTGGTTGAGTAAGATCGGCGCGCATACGCGGAGTGGATCTGATCTCCACACCGGGTCAACCCCCCCAGCCGTCCCTATGAGGACTCATGACGACCTTTTCCCGACATCCACGTCGATGCAGAACGACGGGGGCGGCGGCGGACTGATGTCCCAGGACCAGTTCCGTCCGGTGTACCACCCGGCGGGCCACGACAACGAACTGCGCACCGCCATGCAGGATTTACGGACCGGCCGCTGGCTGTCGATGCGGAATCTGCTGCACTCCACCGCGAGCTGGGGACTGTGGACCCAGCGCACCCAGGTGCTCGCCGCCGTCGCGGCGGGCTCCGACGCGGTCCAGGCGTGGCGCGCCGAGGAGCCGGGCTCGCTGGCCGCGAACGTCATGCAGTGCCGGGTGTCGGTGGAACGGGCGCTGCGGGCCCACCGGGAGAACCACCAGCGGACCCAGGAGCTGTGGCACGAGGCCTGGGAGGCGTGCCGGATCGCCGCCCACCAGGGCCCCGACGACCCGGTGCCGTGGGTGTGCCTGCTGGCGCTGGCCCAGCTGGACGAGAAGCAGCGGCTGGACGAGCACCGGCAGGTGCCGCCCGGTCCGATGCTGTTCCCCGGCCCCTGGGGGCTGCTCGCGGAGGCGCACAAGAGGGACCCGTACAACCGCGAGGCGTACCACCGGATGCTCCAGTTCGTGTACGCGCGCAGGTCCGGCGGCCATCTGTCGGAGGCGGTGAACTTCGTCCAGTGGGCGGCGTCGGCCGCGCCGGCGGGTTCGGCGCTGCTGGCGCTTCCGCTCCATGTCCGGGTGGAGCGCTACCGGCGGGACCGCGGGCACGAGCGGGCGCTCGATCTGCACTGGGTGACGGAGGACGCCACCCGGGAGGCCGTGATCGCCCTGGAGGGCTGGTTCGACCATGTCGACCCCGCCGAGGCCTCGCTGCTCGACCTCAACCACCTGGCCCACGCGCTGTGGGGCTCGGGCCGGTTCGCGGAGGCGGCCCGGGTCTTCGAGTCGCTGGGTCCGTACTTCACCGCGCCGCCCTGGCTGTACCGCTCACAGAACCCCGGCGACCCGGCCCTGGCCGAGGAGGTCTTCCTCCGCGCCCGGAGCCGGTGCATCGCCGCCGCACGCGGCGGCGGCCACTGACCGACCGCACCCCCCGGTGCGCTCGGCGACGGCCGCCGCCCCGGCACGGATCCCCGTTCCGTGCCGTGTCACCCCCCACCGAATGTTCAGTGCGAGCACCTTTTCCCCCGGAGGTTGATTCATCATGTCCATCCCCTCACCCAGATGGTCGGGTGCTGACCCCAAGTCCCCCGTCGACGAGGAGGAGCGGCTGCGGGAACTCGGCTATCAGCCCGTTCTCGCCCGTCGCATGGGAGGCTTCGGCAACTTCGCCATCAGCTTCTCGGTCATCTCGGTCCTCTCGGGATGTATGACGCTGTACGGCTTCGGCATGAACACCGGCGGGCCCGCGGTGATGATGTGGGGCTGGCTGGGCGTCGGCCTGTTCGTGCTCTGCGTCGGCATGGCCCTCGCCGAGGTGACCAGCGCCTACCCGACCTCCGGCGCGCTGTACTACATGGCGGACCGGCTGGGCGGCCGCAAGTGGGGCTGGTACACCGGCTGGCTGAATCTGCTGGGACTGCTCGGCGCGATCGCGGGCATCGACTACGGCGCGGCCCTGTTCACCGGCGCGTTCCTGCACCTCCAGTGGGGCTTCGACCCGACTCCCGGCTCCACCATGATCATCTTCATGATCATTCTGCTGCTGCACGCCACCCTGAACCTCTTCGGCGTGAAGCTGGTCAGCGTGCTGAACTCCATCAGCGTGTGGTGGCACATCGGCGGCGTCACGCTCATCGTCGGCGTGCTGGCCGTCGTCCCCAAGAACCACCAGTCCCCCGAGTACGTCTTCACCGAGTTCGTGAACGGCACCGGGTGGGAGAATCCCCTCTATGTGGCGGCGGTCGGTCTGCTGCTCGCCCAGTACACCTTCTCCGGCTACGACGCCTCGGCCCATCTCTCGGAGGAGACCTCCAACGCCTCCGTCACCGCGGCCAAGGGCATCGTCCGCGCCATCTGGGTCTCCTGGATCGCCGGATTCGCGCTGCTCGCCGGGCTGACCTTCGCCATCCAGGACTACGCGGGCGCGCTCAACTCCAAGACCGAGGTGCCTCCCGCCCAGATCATGGTCGACGCGCTGGGCACGGGCGGCGCGTCCGCGCTGCTGCTGATCGTGATCGTGGCCCAGCTCTTCTGCGGCAACGCCGAGGTCGCGGCGGCCAGCCGGATGGTCTTCGCCTTCAGCCGTGACAACGCGCTCCCCGGCTCCTCGCTGTGGCGCAGGGTCAGCAGCCGCACCCAGACCCCGGTCCCCGCCGTGTGGCTGTCGGTCGGCTTCGCCTGCCTGCTCGCGCTCCCCTCGCTGTACTCCTCGACCGCCTACGGCGCGGTGACCGCCATCAATGTCATCGGCATCACCCCGGCGTACGCGATCCCGATCTATCTGAAGCTGCGGGCCGGCGACCGCTTCGAGCCGGGCCCGTGGAACCTGGGCAAGTGGAGCAGGCCGATCGGCTGGATCGCGGTGGTCTGGGTGGCCGTGGTGACCGTGCTGTTCCTGCTGCCGCAGTCCAACCCGGTGACCGTGGACACCATGAACTACGCCTCCGTGGCCCTGGTCGCGGTGCTGACCCTGGCCACCGTCTGGTGGTTCGTGGCGCGCCGCTCGTACGGCACGCCGCAGGCGTACGGCTCGGCCCGCGAGCAGGCCCAGCTCTCGGACCAGATCGTCTGACGCCGAAGGACACCGGAAACGGCGGGGCCCGTCCGGCGGACGGGCCCCGCCGCCGTGTCCGGGGGCCGGGAAGGCGACGGGCGGGTGGTCGGCCGGTCGGTCGGTCGGCTGGTCAAGGCACCGGGAGGGCGCGCGGTCAAGGGGCCGGGAGGGCGGCCAGGGGCCGTTGTCAGTGGCGGAGGGGATGCTTGACGCATCGACAGACCCTTGAGGAGGAAACGAGATGAGCGAACCGGAGATCGCGGCCGCGAGGGCGTACGTACGGCTGCTCAGGACCGTCCGCGCCACGCTCTCGGAGAGCCGTGGGGCCCCGCCGCCGCTGCCGCTGCTGGCCGCGCCGATCGCCGAGGCCGACCGCGCCCTGGACGCCCTGGGCATGGCGGGGAACGAGGAGGAGTTCTTCCGGCTGGTGGCGCGGGCGCAGCCCGGGCCGGTCAGCTGATGCGGAAGAGCGGGCCGGTGAGCGTGAGCCCCAGATCGTGTCCCGTGTACGAGAAGAACGCGAGCAGCATCAGGGCCGCGCCGCCCAGCGCCACCGCCTTGAGGAAGTTGAGCGTCTCGGTCTGACGGACCTGCGGATCGCTCTCCTTCCAGAACTGGTGCATCAGCAGCGCCGTCGCGAACAGGAAGACGGCGAGGAGCAGCGCGCCGAGGTCCGCCCAGACGCCGAGGAGCACGCTCACGGCGCCGACCAGCATCAGCACTCCGCTGCCCGCGGTGGCGGCGGAGGCCGCGGGGACGCCGCGGGAGCGGGCGTAGCCGGCGAGCGCCTGCGTCTGGGTGAGATGGCCGACGGCCGAGTACAAGAAGAGCAGGACGAACAGGATGCGCCCTATGAGGACCAGGACGTCCATGGTGACCTCCCGAACAGGCAGTTGAACAGCCAACTGCCCCGTCCAGGTTACGCCGGTTCGCCCCGGTCCGCCCGCCGTGCCGTGGGGCGCGGCGGCGGGCCGTGCCCCCGGAAGGTGCGCTCCGGGGGCACGGCGTCCGCGGGGGCCGACCGCGTCCTCCGGGTCGCCCGGGGGCGGTCCGGAGGCGCGCGGTCGGGAGGCGGGCTCTAGCGGTCGCCGGGCTTCCTCACCCGGTCGGCGGCGTCGTGCACGGCTTCCTGCGCCTTGCCGGTGACCTGTTCGCCGCGCCCTTCCGCCTGGAGGCCCCGGTCGCCGGCGGCCTTGCCGGTCGCCTCCTTGAGCTTGCCCTTGACCTGCTTGGCCTTCGCCTTCGCCTTGCCCATGGCTCTGTCCCTTTCTGGATGGTCGTCCGGGGCGGGGCCGCTGCGGCCCTGTCACGCCCGGTTTTCAGACAACCACAGACCGCGACGGTCGGCGCGGGCACGGACGGCGTGCGCTCACCGGGCCCCGGGCGTGTACAGCCGGCGTTCCCAGGGCGACAGCTCCGCGTACTCCGTCGCAGGGCGCGCGGCCGAGTGGACCGAGTCGCCCACCGGGATCTCCAGGAGCTGGTCCCGCAGGACCAGCAGGGTGCGCCGGTCGGTGATCCGGCCCCGGCCCGAGAGCGCCGCGGTGAGCAGGGCGGCGGCGTCGGTCGAGGCCACCGGCTCCAGGGTCCAGTCGTCCAGCAGCAGCTGGACCGTCTCCCCGTCCGGGGCCCAGGAGCCCAGGCCGATGTAGACGTCGGAGCCGAGGACGTCCCCGGCCCAGTCGGCGAACCAGGCCCGCTCCCCCTGGGGCCGCCGGTCGAAGACCGGCGGCCCGTCGGCGCCCAGGGCCGCGAGGGCCGCCTCCACCCGTGCCACCACCGGGATCTGCGGCACGTGCGGGACCGCCGAGACCCCTGGCGCCTCCGCTGAGTCCGTCATCGCCGTCTCCCCGTCCCCCACCCGTTCATCGCTCATCTCCGCACGGTACCGGGAGCCCGGAAGCGGAACCCGCGGCCGGTGCGGGCATATGCCAAGTTCCAGGAGCGGACCCGCCCCGGGATCGGCCCGCCTCCGGCTGGGTATACGTCGAAGGCGCGGGCGACTTCCTGTGTCGGCCCGCCCCGCCGGAGAGGTGCCAGGGTGAAGCGGAACGGTCGGTACGCGGTCGTCGGCGCGGCAGCGGCGATTCTGGGGCTGGAAGTGACGGCCGTCCATCTCTTCCTCGACACCGGGACCGCCGTCCGGCTCTGGGCCGACGCGGCGATCGCCCTCGCCGTCGGCGGCTGCGCGGCGCTCGCCCTGCTCCACCGCGGCGACCCCGCCGCCGGACGCGGCCGTCCGGCCGAGGCGGTGCGACAGCGCCGGGCCCTGCGCCTCCGCACGGACCGCGAGGCCAGGGCGCGTGCCTGCGGGCGGCCGTACGGCCGCCCCTGACCGATCCCCGACCGGTGCTCGGCGGCCCCCGAGCCGTCGCCCCCGTACGGTCCCCGACGGATCCCCGAGCAGCCTGTGAGCCGTCGCCCCCGACCGGCCGGCGCCGGTGCCGCGCCCGGTCGGGCGAACCGCTGCCCGCGGGCAGCTGAATCGAGTCAGCGATCGGCCCTTTCCGGTCGTAGTCCCTTCCCGCCCGGCGGCTCCCGCCCGGGCAGCGGCCATGATCGACACGAAAGTCTCCACTGGTCATTGGCTGAAGGAGTGCCCTCGATGCCCACCGCACGCGTCAGTTCGGCCGTGATGACCCACCCGGTGCGCCGGGCCCAGGCAGAGGAGCTGTGCGCACGACTGGGTCTGGGCGGCCTCGCGCTGGACCCCGCCCCCGACGACTCCCCCTCCGCGCTGCGCACGGCCCTGGTCGCCTGGTCCCGGGTCGCCGAGGGCGCGACCCACCAGCTGATGATCCAGGACGATGTGGACGCTCCCGCGGATCTGCTGGACCTGGTGGCGCACTGCGCCGACCGGTTCCCCGGGGAGGCACTCGCCTTCTACACCAACTGGCACGCGCGCAACGGCGCGGCCGCCCGGCTCGCCGCGCTGGCGGGGGCCGGCTGGGTGCGCGCCGTGCCCGAGGAGTTCGCCCCGACCCTGGCCATCACCCTCCCGGTCGCCATGGCCGCCGACTTCCGCCGCTACGCGCTGGAGAGCGGCGAGCGCCACGACGACGAGGTGATGGCGGCCTTCCTGCGGCGGGACGGCCGGCGCAGCGCCCTGCTGGCGGTGCCGACCGTCACCGAGCACATGGGCACCAGCAGCATCAACGGCCATGCGGCGCAGGGGGTGCGCCGCGCCGTCTGCCCGGCCGGCGCCGAGGACGCCCGTCCGGCGCTGTACGAGGGCTGGGTGCTGGAGGAGCTGGACTGGCTGCCGTACATGCGGTACGGGGAGGGCTTCGTCCGGCTGCCGGGCCAGGACGCGACGCCCCGCGCCCGCGACCACTTCGGCTGGCGCGAGGCGCTGCCGCACACGGGGCTGACGGAGGAGCTGATCGAGGACGCGATGCGCGCCGGGCGGCCCGGGCCGGCCGCCCGCGAGGTGGGCGACCTCTACGGGGAGTCCTTCGCGGACGAGTTCTGGATCCACTGTCTGATGCTGGGCCGGCAGGCGAGGGAGGCGGCCCTGCGGTGCGCTCCCCCGGGCGCGACACAGGCCGGGACGCCGGCCGGTGAGCGGCTGCGGGCGGCGGCGGTCTCCACCGTCGGCATAGCCGGGCTGCCGCCGGAGCGCCGGCCGGACGTGGGCCAGGCGCACACGGAGCTGCTCTCCGCGTACGCCTGGACCGCCATCAGGTGCGGGGAGTCGCTTCCGGAGCGGGATCCCGCAGATCGAAGGTGATCCACACACCGGGCTCCCAGTAGGAGGCCCGGTCGTTCTCCCGGTCGACGCGCAGGGTGCTCAGCCCCTCGGGGAAGACGTAGTCGCCGTCCTCCGGGAAGGCCATCCCCGTCCAGGTCTCCCACTCGGCGACCGTGCCGGTGATCCGTGAGGACTCGGCGACGCTGGCGGTGACCCTTCCGCCGAGCCGCACCTGGGCGCGGATCCACGGGTCGAAGGGCTCACCGTCGGCGCGGAGCCAGGAGGCGTAGCGCTCGATGGGGACGAGCGGGTAGCGGTGCTTCCATATGGGCCGGACCGGCACGATCAGATGGGGCAGTCCGTCCGCGCGGGCCATGTCCTTCATCTGGGTGAGCAGCGCCTTGGACAGGCTCCGGCCCTGGTGGGCGGGGGCGACCTCGACGCCGAGCGCGACCAGCGCGGTGGGCTTGGTCCCGGCGTCGTGGGCGAGAAAGGCGGCGGTGATCGATTCGTCGAGCCCGGCGCCGAGATCCTCCGGGGTGCCGTCCCAGACCCTCGGCAGCGAACGGCCCGCGCCCAGGATGTCGTCGCTCTCCTCGTCGTAGAGCACGAACTGGTGGTCGCTGAACTCGTCGAAGAGACGGTTCCAGTGGGTCTCGTTGATGTCCCCGTGCAGATTGTATTCGGGGACGACTCCGGCGAACACCTCGGGGATCCTGTCCCAAAGCTCCGGACGTTCGGAATGCAGAACGATTCTCATGGTTCCTTCTTTCTTTTCCCTCACGCCTTGACGGCTTCCCAAACGATCACAATGGGAATTCCGTTCCAGGCCGCTCGTGCCGCGTCCGCGATGAACTCCTCATACCCTCCCGGGGCGAGCCGGCCATTGAACACCGGCTCGACACAGGCGCGTACGGTCAGACCGGCGGACGCGAATGCCTCCAGATAGTGGCTGGGCAGATGGACGTAATTGCGCACAAAGGCCAGCCGGTCGTCGCCCTCCACGAAGAGGCACTGGCCCTGGAGCGTGATGACGAAGGGGTGCATGTCGGAGACGATGACCCGGCCGCCGGGGCGGACCACGCGCGCCAGTTCGGCGATCCCGGCGGGGAGGTCGGAGAGATGGGTGAGGGCCAGGGTGCACAGGGCGAGGTCGACGGACTCGTCCGCCACCGGCAGGCTCTCCAGCCGGCCCTGGCGGAACTCGGCCTCCGGCGCCTTGCGCGCGGCGTGCTCCAGCATTTCGGGCGACTGGTCCACGCCGATGGTGCGGTAGCCGCGCGCGGTCAGGGCGGCGGTCTGCCGCCCGGTGCCGCAGGCGGCGTCGAGCGCGGTGCCGACCGGGCCCTGGTCGAGAAGCCCGTGGACCACCGGCTCCTCGACCTCGATGTAGGAGCTGGGCAGGGAGTCGTACACGGTCGACCAGGCGGCGTACCCGGCGGAGGCGTCCAGCTCGCTCACCGCGGATCCGCCGTCCGGCAGCTCTTCGGCGCCGTCGCCCGCGAATTTCCTTATCTCCGCGAGCCGTTCCTTCAAGAACGTCTCGTCCGCGTCCATGGCCGTACGGAGCAGGGCCAGCCCCTCGATACCGAGCACCAGTTCCCGCACGCGAAATTCATTACTCATCGAGATCCTCTCAGAGAGCGATTCAAGCTGTTCAGCCGCGCTACCCAGGCCCATGCAACAGCATTCCTCCGCCGTATTACTTGGCCTGAATCAACCGAGGAACGTCCGATCTTCCCCGATTGGTTGTTGTAGGGGAAATCATCTTTTAGCATCGGGCCCGACACGGATCGCTCGAAATGAGCGGAAGGGCACTGGGAGGGCATATGATCGAAGGCTATGTGAACCGCGAAAGCGTGACGGCCGGTGAGGTTCTCACACTCCATGTGTCGACGGACGCCGACGAGTTCCGGGTGCGTTTCTACCGGCTGGGCGAGAAGCTGACCCTCCTGGCGGAGTCCGAGCCGTTCCGGGGGGAGTTCAAGGCCCCGCCGCCGCATCCGGACGGGGTCGCCGGGCACGCCTCGCCCGCGGTGGCCTGGGACTTCCCGGCGTACGCCTTCACCACGCCCGAGGAGTGGACGCCGGGCATCTATCTCGCCCATCTGATCGAGGGCGACGAGAGACGGGCCCGGTCGGTCCCGCTGCTGGACGACTCCGGAATCGAGGGGTTCGCCCGGGAGTTCTTCGTCGTCAGACCGCGTGTTCCGGGGCTGCGGGGGCGGATCCTCTACAAGAAGTCGACGTACACCCGGCACGCCTACAACCAGTCGAACAACGAGGAGCTGACCCGGGGCTGCAATCTCTACGAGAACCCGGTCTACCAGGACGGCTCCGACGGCGAGCCGCGGGGGCACCGGCTGAGTCTGCACCGGCCGGGCGGGGTCATCGATCTGGCGTACTGGGACGCTCCCTTCATCGCCTGGCTGGAGCGGTGCGGCTACGGGGTCGAGTACTGCACCGACCTCGATCTCCACGAGGACCCGGAGCTGCTCGCGCCCTACGATCTGCTGCTGAGCGTCGGGCACGACGAGTACTGGAGCCGGGCGATGCGCGACCATGTGGACGCCCATGTGCGCTCGGGCGGGAATGTGGCGTACTTCAGCGCCAACACCTGCTGGTGGCGGGTGCACCCGGTCGACGGGAACACCGCGTTCGTCTCGGACACCGACCACCGGGTGGGCGACGACTATCCGCATCTGCCGGCGACCGATCTGTGGTGGCCCCGGCCGCCGGAGGGCGCCGGGGACCCCGAGAACGCGCTGACCGGGATGAGCTTCCGCAACGGCGGCATGTGGCCCGGCGACTGGCCGGGCGACCGGCCGCGCGCGGGGTACACCGTGCAACACGCCGACCACTGGGTCTTCGAGGGAACGGGGCTGCGGGACGGCTCGGACGGCGGCGAGCCGGACGCGCTCGGCGCGGGCACCCCGCTGATCGGGTACGAGTGCGACGGCGCGGCCTTCGCGTACGACGAGCACGGTGTGGCGCGGGCGACCGGGGCGGACGGCACTCCCGACTCCTTCCGGATTCTCGGGATCTATGTCCTGGACCCGGTGAACGAGAGCTTCCACGATCTCGAGTGGGGTCACTGGAACTGCCCCGAGCGGGAGCCGGGACAGTCCGGCCCCCGCGCGGCGACGATGGGCGTGCACACGGCGGGCGGCACGGTGTTCGCCGCCGGCACCACCGACTGGCCGGTGGTGTGCGGCCGGGAGCAGGACGCCGGGGTCGTCCGGGTCACCCGCAATGTGCTGGACCGGCTCTCGCACCGGGCTACAGCAGCCCGGTGAGCGCGTGCAGCCCGTCGATCCGCTCGGCCCGGCCGGGCAGCGGCGGCGCGGCTCCCTGCACGGCCCGGTCGGGCCGCCACAGATGGACCGCGCGCATCCCCTGGGCCAGCGGGCCCAGCACGTCCGGCTCCCACATGTCCCCCACGAAGAGCGCCTGTCCGGGAGCGACGCCGCACTCGTCGAGCACGGCGCGGTAGATCCGGGGGTGCGGTTTGCGCGCCCCGGCCCGGGCGGAGGTCACGGCGACGTCGACGAGATCGCCGATGCCCGCCTCGTCCAGCGCCCGGCCCAGGTCCCAGAACCAGTTGGAGCAGATCGCGACCGTCAGGCCGTGCTCGCGCAGTCGCGCGAGCACGGCCCGGACGTCGGGGAACAGCTCGACCCGCAGCCGCTTGATCGCCCGGTCCAGCTCGGCGGCCAGCTCCTCGGCCTGGTCCCCGGGCACCCCGCAGTCCAGCGCGCGCAGCCGCAGCCGTTCGCGCTCCCAGGCCGTATAGGTCTCCTCGTCCGCGGAGTGGGCGAGATGCTCCTCGCCGTCGCGCGGTCCGGCCGACCACTGGTCCCCCCAGCGCGCGGCGGCCTCGGGCAGCCCCCGGCGCAGGAAGAACGTGTCGTGGCGGGGCGGGAGGGGCGGCACCATACGGACCAGCGTGCCGTAGAAGTCGAAGATCACGGCCTTGACATCGGACGGCCCGCCGGGCCGTAGGGCGCCCATGGTGGATCAGTACCGTCCGTGCCGGCGGGGGAAGTAGTCCTCGCAGTCGCCGTCGCGCTCGATGTCGACGGTCGCGCAGTGCAGTCCGCCGCCGAAGGGGCCCACGGACCGGAACGGCACCGGCACGATCTCGAAGCCGTAGGAGGCGAGCTGCTCGGAGAGCCGCACCTCCTTCTCCTCGATGCAGAGGGTGTTCTGGTCGAGGTTCAGCATGTTCCCCGCGAGCCAGGGGCTGCAGTAGGAGAGCTTGGGCGGGTGGTCCCAGCTGGCGGGCTGCACCGCCTCCACGATCTCCCAGTCGTTGAGCTTGAAGAAGTCCATCAGCTCCTGGTCGGCGAGGCGCTCGCCGCAGTGCAGCACCAGACCGGGGCGCAGCGGCACCCAGGTGGCGTCGATGTGCAGCGGGTGGGTGTTGGTGGAGGTCACCGCGTGGACGCGGTGGTCGGGGTAGTGGCGCTTGAGCCAGTCGTAGCCGCTGCGGTTGGTGACGAAGGAGAGCTGGACGAAGAGGTCCTTGCCGAAGCGGGCGACGTCGGCCGCGTCGAAGAGGGGCTCCTCCTCGGTGAGGACCAGGTCGTAGTCACGGACCTTGGCCAGCTGCACATCGGTGGGCAGCTCGTTGTAGGTGTCCCAGAAGGCGGTGTTGTAGCTGGCGTCGGTGAGGCGCGGCTTGGGCGCGGTCTCCCAGCGCATGCGCTCGTCGGCCTTGAAGAGCTCCTGCAGGATGGGCCGGTAGGCGAGGTACTCGTGCCAGCGGCTGCGGTAGGACATGGTCGCTTCGAGGACCTCGTTGCCCACGGTGAGCAGGATGTCCCGCGGGGGCATGCACCCGGACATGGTCTCCTGCTCCCAGTCCGGGGTGGAGACCTTCTGGTTGAAGTCGACCGGGGTGGGTCTGTCCACCCGTATGCCGCGGCGGCGCAGCATGTCGGCGAAGTCGTCGAGCTGTTCATTGGCCTCGGCGGTCATCTCGGCCGGCATCGGGCCGTAGGTGCCGAGGGGGAACCCGTCGTCCGGGAAGTCGCGCCGGACCGCGGGCTCGGGCGCCTGCACCACGGCCTCGTCGGCCCTGCCGACGATGACATGGCGCAGTGGGTCCCAGCCGTTCCATGAGTTGACCCGGATCGGCCTGGTGGCCGATTCGCCAGTAGTCGTGCCGTGCTTAATCACGTGCCACACCCTTCGATAGGTGACGCGGGAGACACCTGGAGAAAAATGAGGCAGGAGGGGCGTCACCGTCAAGGGCACCCAAGAGGTGCATCATAGTATTTTGCGTCAATTCAGAACGGCTGATCAGCCGCTGTGCGGTGTTCCTCCTGACCTGCACCCCCTTGACCGGGGGGTTATGTGTAGCAAGAACGTTCCATAATTCAGTGATCCATCCTGGCCAAAAAGCGCCCCCTGGGTAGTTTGCCGCTCTTCCCTGGGTAGATAGGAGCCCGGTTCAGCCCGTCCTCGAAAGGTGGAGACCCATGCCCTGGCGCTTACCTCGCTTCACCTCGATTGTCGGGACCGTCGCTCTGGTGGCGACGCTCGCCTCGTGCGGTTCGGGAGGCTCCCCGGACTCCGGCGGACAGCAGGACGAACTGACGGTCTGGCTCACCGAGGACGCCCGGCAGAGCTGGCCCGATCTGGTCGCCTCCACGAACAAACGTTTCGCCGAGCGATATCCCGAGACGGAAGTCAAGGTTCAGTACCAGCAGTGGACCAGCAAGAACCAGAAGATTGACGCGGCCTTCGCGGGCCAGGACGTTCCCGATGTAGTTGAAATGGGAAACAGTGAAACCACCAACTACATCATCAATGGCGCGTTCACGGCGGTGGACAAGGAAGACTACGACCATTCCGGCGAATGGCTCCCGGCGCTGGCCGACGCCTGCGAGTGGGAGGGCAAGACCTACTGTGTGCCCTACTACGCCGGCGCGCGGGTGGGCATCTACCGCACCGATCTGCTCAAGAAGGTCGGCGTCACCGAGGCTCCCCGCAGCTACGAGGAGATGCTCTCGGTTCTGGACAAACTGAAGGAGGAGTTCGGGTCGGCCGACAAGAACTTCTCGGCCTTCTACATGCCCGGACGGTACTGGTACGCCGCCATGGCCTGGGTGAAGGACGCGGGCGGCGAGATGGCGGTGGAGCGCGACGGCCGCTGGCGCGGGGCGCTCTCCTCCCCGAAGTCCGTCGCCGGGCTCACCTCCTGGAAGAAGCTGCTCGACGCCTACTACGTCGGCGACCGCTCCAAGGACAACGCCGACGAGCCGGCCGTGGTCGGCCAGGGCAAGGTCGGCATGTTCTACGGCAACACCTGGGAGGCCGAGGCCGCCACCGACGGCCGGGCCGGCGGCAACCCCGCCCTCCGGGGCAAGTTCGCGACCTTCGCCTTCCCCGGCCCCTCCGGCGAGCTGATGCCGCCCTTCCTCGGCGGCTCACTCCTCGCCGTACCGGTCAAATCGGGGAACCAGCGGCTCGCGAACGAGTGGATCAAGCTCTTCACCGACCACACCTCGCAGCGCCGGCTCATCGACGCCGAGACCCTGCCCAACAACACCGTCCAGCTGCGCGACGTGCCCGCCGACGGCATCAACGGGCCCGCCGCGCGCGCCGCCGAACGCGGCTGGGTCACCCCGCTCGCCCCCGGCTGGGCGGCCGTGGAGAAGTCCAACATCGTCCCCTCCATGCTCCAGTCCATCGCCACCGGCAAGAAGTCCGTGCTCAGGGCCGCCCAGGACGCCGACCGCGAGATCGACGAACTCGTCAACGACAACTGACACCGGCCGAGGGGCCGACGCCTGCGCCCACCCCGCGTGCACGCCGGGCGCGCCGCGAACGACGACGCGAGGAGCTTCGCCCGCATGGTGACCGCAGGTCCGCCACGCCCTACCGGCGTGCCCTCACGCCCGCAGTCCGCCCGCTCCGGACCCGGCCGCCGGGGCCCCTCGGCGGTGCGGCGGACGGTTCCGTACCTCCTCATCGCCCCGACCGTGCTCGCGCTGCTCGCGGTGCTCGGCTATCCGCTGGTCGATCTGGTGACGCTGTCGTTCCAGGACATGACGCGCAGGGAGCTGTTCGCCGGGACCCCGCCGCCGTGGGCGGGTCTGGAGCAGTACCGCACCATCGCCTCCGACTCCTTCTTCTGGGAGGTCGTCGGGCGCACCGCGCTCTTCACGGCGGCCTGCGCCGTGGTGACGATGACGGCCGCGATGCTCGTCGCGCTGCTGATGCGGCGGGTCTCGCCCTGGGTGCGGCTGACGATGGCCGGGGTCCTGGTCACCGTCTGGGCGATGCCGGTGATGGTCGCGGCCTCCGTCTTCCGCTGGCTGGTGGACGCGGACTACGGGGTCGTGAACTGGCTGCTGGGCCGGCTGCCCGGGTTGGACTTCGCCAAGCACAACTGGTTCGAGGATCCCTGGCAGGGATTCGCCGTCATCGTGGCCGTCGTGGTGTGGGGCGCGCTGCCGTTCGCCGCCATCACGCTCCAGGCGGCGCTCACCCAGGTGCCGCAGGAGCTGGAGGAGGCCGCCCGGGTGGACGGCGCCGAGCCCCGCCAGGTCTTCCGCCACATCACCTTCCCCGTCATCAAACCGGCGTTCGTGATGGTGGCGACGCTGACCGCGATCTGGAACTTCGGGGTCTTCAACCAGATCTGGCTGATGCGCACCGGCCAGCCCGAGAAGGAGTACTACCTCCTCGGCGTCTACTCCTTCATCGAGTCGTTCGCCGTCAACCGCTACAGCACCGGGGCGGCCATCGCGGTGATCACCGTGCTGCTGCTGCTCGTCGGCGCCGTCGTCTACGTCCGTCAGCTCGTCAGAATGGGAGAGGCCGAGTGAGGATCGCACCCCGCCGCCGGCGCGGAGCCGGCCGGCGGTCGCGGCGGGCCGACGCGCTGGGGCTGCTGTTCTGCGCCGTCATGGCCTTCCCTGTCTACTGGATGCTGCTGACCGCCTTCCGGCCCGCTTCGGAGATCCGCAGCGATCCGCCGTCCTTCTGGGCCTCGGCCCTGACCCTGGAGCACTTCCGCCGGGCGATCGCGTCCGAGACCTTCTGGTCCAGCGTCCGGGCGAGTGTGCTGATCGGCGCGGGAACCGTGGTGATCTCGCTGCTCATCGGGGTGCTCGCCGCCTACGCCGTGGCGCGGTTCGCCTTCGCCGGGCGCAAGGCCTTCGTCCTGGTGATTCTCTCCGTGCAGATGATCCCGCTGGCCGGTCTGATCATCCCGATCTATCTGCTGCTCAGCGACGCCGGGCTGACCGACAGTCTGACCGGGGTGATCCTGACCTATCTGGTCTTCATGCTGCCCTTCACCGTCTGGCTGCTGCGGGGGTTCATCGCGGCGATCCCGGTGGAGCTGGAGGAGGCCGCGATGGTCGACGGCTGCACCCGGGCGGGCGCGTTCCGGCGGGTGCTGCTGCCGCTGCTCGCCCCGGGCCTCGTCGCCACCTCCATCTACTCCCTGGTCCAGGCGTGGAACGAGTACGTCCTGGCGTATGTCCTGCTGTCCAGCGCCGACAAGCAGACCGTGAGCATCTGGCTGGTCACCTTCCAGACCAGCTTCGGCACCGACTACGGCGCGCTGATGGCGGGAGCCACGCTCACCGCGCTGCCCGTCGTCGTCTTCTTCCTCTTCGTCCAGCGCCGCGTGGCCGCGGGCCTGGCCTCGGGAGCCGTCAAGGGATGACCGCCAGAGGCCCGCCCCGCCGCTGCCGCACCGGCAGCGGAGCGCCCGATGGACAGGGCGCGGGGCACAGCGCACCGCCCCGTCGAAACACCGAGAACACGGGGGCCGTCCGGCCCCGTTCTCTTGACCAGCAGGAGCTCATTTTGACGTTCGACCGTCTTGACCTGGTGTCCAAGCTGTACCAGCCCTCCGGCTGGCCCCGAGTGCTCGAAGCGGCGGAGGGCAAACGTTCCTCCGGGCCGTTGGTGGTGGACCTGGATCCGACGACCTTCTGCGATCTCGCCTGCCCGGAGTGCATCAGCGGAAAGCTGCTGAACCAGGGGCGGTTCACTCCCGAACGACTGGCCGAGCTCGCCGAAGAGCTCATAGAGATGAACGTGCGGGGTGTGGTGCTCATCGGCGGCGGGGAGCCGCTGGCCCACCGCGGCACCCGCAATGTGCTGCGTGTCCTCGGCGAGGCCGGCGTCGCCCTCGGCGTGGTCACCAACGGCACCATGATCCAGCAGAACCTGGACGAACTGGCCGAGTACGCGTCGTGGGTGCGCGTCTCGATGGACGCCGGGACCAGTGAGACGTACGGCGTGTTCAGACCTGACCGCAAGGGCCGCAGCGTCTTCGACAAGGTTGTCGGGAACATGCGAATGCTGGCCGAGGTGAAGAAGGGGGCGCTCGGCTACTCGTTCCTGGTGATGACTCGCCGGAAGCGGGACGGGACCATGGTGAGCAATCACCACGAGGTGCTGGAGGCGGCGCGGCTGGCGCGTGACATCGGCTGCGACTACTTCGAGACGAAGGCGATGTTCGACGACGGCCACCATGTGATCCAGGTGGCCGAGGAGATCCTGAAGTCCGTCGACGACCAGCTGGCCGAGGCCGAACAGTGGGCGGACGGCTCGTTCGAGATCATCAATTCCTCCACCCTGACCTCACTGCGCAAGCGGGTGGGGGCGGTGCAGCCGAAGGAGTACCACCACTGCAAGGTGGCGGAGCTGCGGACGCTCATCACCCCGTCCGGGGTCTATGTCTGCTCCTACCACCGGGGCAATTCACAGGCGAAGATAGGCGACGCGGTCACCGAGCGGCTGCCGGACATCTGGCAGAACTCGGACCGCGGGGTGATCGATCCGAGCCGGGACTGCCTCTTCCACTGCGCGCGTCACCGCTCCAACCTCGAAATGGACAAGATCGCGGCCGAAGCGGTGACGCCCGAGCTGGGCAGTGACTACGACCCCTTCATCTAGACCGGGGTCCTGCCGTCCGTCTCCCGGGCGGCCAGTCCGACCGCCGCCCGGGCGGGTATCACCCGGGCGGCGGGGTGGACGGCGTCCAGGGCCGGCCGCAGCGCGGCGGCCGTCTCCGCCAGATCCTCGGTACGGCAGATCCCGACCAGGGCTCCGCCTCCGCCGGCCCCGCTGAGCTTCAGCCGGAGGCCGGCGGAGCGGAGTGCGGCCTTCCGCAGCTCCTCCAGCAGCGGGGTGGACATCCCCTGGCGGTCGCGCATGGCGGCGTGGGCGCGGTCCATCGCGGCGGTGAGCCCGTCGAGGTCGCCCGTGCCCATCGCCTCCCAGACCTCGGCCGACGCTTGGTCCGCCTCCTTGAGATAGAGCGAGAGCGCGGGATCGCCGTCGGCGAGCTGGGCCCGCACCACACGGATGTGGTCGCTGGTGTCCTTGCGGGTCGCCGAGTCCACGACGACCACGGCCCACTGACGGGGGAACTCGTGGCGCGCCAGAATGCCGGGCAGCCCGACGGGCCTGCCCTCCAGCAGCAGCGCACCGCCCTCGACGACGGCCAGATGGTCCATCCCGCCGCCGTTGAAGTGGGCGAACTCGAATTCGTAGGCCCACTGGGCGAGCGTGCCGAGGCCGATGCCCGGCGCCGCGGCGCCGGTGTACGCCCGGAACAGCCCCACGATCAGGGCGGTCGAGGACGACAGTCCGCTCGCCGAGGGCGCGTCGCTGCGGATCGTGACGGCGGGCGGTTCGGGTCCGAGGCCGGTGATCCGGCCGCGCAGAAACTCCCACACCTGGTCCGGCCAGCCCCCCGTCCCGGCCGCGCGGGCGGCCGGGACGGGAGCGGCCGGTACGGCGGCGGCCGTCACGGTGGTGGTCAGGTCCAGGGCGAGGCTGACGGATCTGCCGCCCAGCCAGTCCAGGTCCTCACCGGACAGACAGGCCCGGCAGGGCACCGCCGCGCGTATCGGATCGAGGTCGTTCACCGTGCCTGGAACCTTCCCGTGGAGTCGAACTCCCGAAGCATCTCCAGCACCACGGCGGTCGGCGGATGCAGCGGGGCCGGAGCGTCGTCCGGGTCGCGGAACTCGGCCCGGACCACCTCGCCGGGGTCCGGGGCGAGCGTCCCGGACCAGGTCCGGGCCAGGAAGCAGAGGGCGAAGCAGTGGGTCACATCGCCGTTGGGGTAGGTGAGCGTGTGGACGTCCGGGTCCGAGAGGGAGCCGAACGGGACCAGATCCTCGCGCCCGACCCGCAGCCCCGTCTCCTCCTGGAGTTCGCGGACGGCGGTGCCGGCGAAGTCGCTGCCCTCCTCGCAGGCGCCCGCCGGGATCTCCCAGACGCCGTTGTCGGCGCGCTGCTGGAAGAGGATCCGTCCCGCGCCGTCCCGGAGCAGGATCTGCGCGCCGGGGACGAGCAGCGGTCTGCTGCCCACCGACTGGCGCAGCGTCCAGATGTAGGACCCGGTGTGACTCACCAGCGTGCGGCCTTCCTCGGCGCCCGGCCGGGGCCCGGCCGTCTGTGCCAAAGGTGTCACGCGGCCGGCTCCGTCAGCCAGTTCGGCACCGCCTCCGGCGTGGCGGTCAGCCAGCGCACATAGCGCTCGACCCCGTCGCGGACGGTGATGCCGGGCCGCCAGCGCATCAGCTCGTGGAGCCGGTCGGTCGCCGCGTAGCCGCCGAGCGGGTCGTCGGCGGGGCGGGGGGTGATGATGAACTCGGAGCCGGGGAAGTGCGGGGCGATCAGCTCGCCCACCTCGCGGACCGAGGTCGGCACGCCGGTGCCGACGTTGACGGTCTCGCCGACCACCCCGTCCTCGACCAGCGCGAGCGCGGTGGCCGCCGCGATGTCGTCGACATGGACGAGGTCGCGCACCTGGACGCCGCCGCCGTTGAGGCGCATCGGCAGACCGAGCCGGGCGTGCATGGCGAGCCAGGCCACCATCCAGGAGTGGCTGCCCGGCTTCGGCACCTGCGGGTCGCCGTAGACGGAGAAGTACCGCAGGATCGAGTACTCGGTCCCGGTGCCGCCGAGCATCAGCCGGGTCTGGTGCTCGGCCCAGAGCTTGGAGTTCGCGTATACGGACAAGGGGTGCACCGGCTGGTCCTCGGCGAAGACCTGGGCGCCCTCGGCGGGGGCGACGCCATTGCCGTACACCGCGGCGGAGGAGATGAGAACGAGACGCCGCACATCGGCGGCGGCCGTTTCCTCCAGGACGACCTCCGTTCCCTCGATATTCGCCCGGAAGGCGATATCCGGACGCCGGGTGCAGGCGGCGACATCGGCGAAAGCAGCGGCATGGACGACATAATCGGCATCGCGCAGAACGTCCCGTACCCGTTCCCGGTCGCGGATGTCGCCGACGACCAGCCGGGTGGCAATCTTCTGAGCACCGAACAGCTCATGCGTGGAATCCGGATAGGCGTCCATCCGGTCCAGCACGGTGACTTCCGCGTCGGCCCCGCGCAACAGGGCGGTGAGTCTGCTTCCCACCAGCCCGGCTCCGCCGGTCACCACCACTTTGCTGCCTCGGAGCTTCTCCAGTCGGGAAGCCACGGATTCGATGGCGTCGGCGCCTTCGGCATCGGTCTTCACGGTCATGCGGACTCCTCTATTGGTGATACGCATGTGGTTCGCGTGCTGCCAGCATGACGATCTTCGTCGGCTGAAACCAGGGTGCCTTTTCAGAACCCCGCAGCCTTCGAAAGCCCCACCCCACTGTCCGAAATTAATAGGCGAAGGACATCAAGGATGCGGAATTCAACAGTCCATCAGGAACCGGAGCGCGGAGGATCAGTGGCGCGATATCGCATCAGCGGCGCGGTGATGACCCACCCCAAGCGCCTGCCCGCGGCGCGGAGACTGGCCGAGTCGGCTCCCCCCGGCGCCCTGAGGGTCGTCATGGACCCTGATCCGGCCGGGCGGCCGTCGGTGCTGCGGACGGCGCTGGCCGCCTGGTCGTCCGTCGAGGAGGGCGCCACGCACCAGCTCGTCGTCCAGGACGACATGATCCTGTCCGACTCCTTCTTCGAACGGGCCCGCGCGGCGGTGGAGGAGATGCCGGACGCGGCGCTCGCCCTCTTCGCCCTGTGGGATTCGCGCAACGGCGCGGCCGTGCGTCTGGGCGCGATGGCAGGAGCCCGTTGGGTCGGCGCGGTCAACGAGTACTTCCCCTGTGTCGCCATCATCCTGCCGCGCCGCGTGGCCGCCGGCTTCGTCGCGTACGGCAGACAGCGTCTCGACGCCTGGCCCGACGACATCCTGATGTACCAGTATCTGCGGGCCAACCGGATCCCGGGCTATGTCTCGGTGCCCAGCTTCGCCGAGCACGAGGACCACGGCAGCATCTCCGGCAACGCCTTCCGGGGACCGCGCCGTTCGGTCTGCTTCCTGCCCGGCGACCGCCCGGGGAACGAGGGCGCGCGGCTGGAGGGCCTGCGGGTCGTCCCCTTCTTCAAGCACGGGGTCGCGCAGTGCACGGTACGCGTGGACGGACCGGGTCCGGAGCGCTGGCTCCATCTGGAGTGCGAGGACTATCTGGAGGGCTCCGGCATACGCGTCGACAGCCTTAAATCGGCCAACCTCGGGTTGACCGAAGCAGCCGATCCGGAGGCGGTTCGGGGCACCTGGCTGACCGCTTTCACCATGGGATTCGTCCATCGACGGGAAGGACGGGGCACCGACCTTTCCCAGACACCCGCCCTCGCCGAGTCGCTCGCCACCATCGGCCCCGGCGGAGTGAGCCACACGCAGGGCGAGGAACGGATCGCCGAGATCCGCGAAGGGCTGGCGAAGATCGCCCGGGCGGGCGTCGAAGCGGGTCTGGAGGCGGGCGGCCGGCCGGCCGCCGCGCGAACGCCGCGCCGGAGCACGGCCCGTGACATCGGACTGATCGGCGGGGCGACCCCGCTCGGCGAACAGGTGGGCCGGGGGCTCGCCGACCGGGGCCACCGGGTCGCCGCCGCCCCCTCGGCGGGCCAAGCGCCCGTCGGACTCGACGCGCTGATCGATCTGCGCCCGCTCACGGCGGAGCACGGCGACGGCCTGGGGCCCCGGGCCGTGGTGCGCCTCCTCGACCGCGCCGGCGGCACGGTCCGCACCACGTCCGTGCTGCACACCGGCGATCTGTACGGTCCCGGCTGCTCGGCCGGCCCGCCGATCGGGCGCATGGTGTGGAGCGCGCTCCGCAGCCATCCGGTGATCGTGACGGACCCGCCGGGCGGGGCGCTGCGGCCGCTGCACACCGCCGATCTGATCGGGGCGCTCGCGGCGGTGCTCGGGACCCCGCCGCCGTCGGGCCCCCTCTTCCTGCCGGACCCGGAGCCGATCGGCAGGGCCGAGATGGCCGAGCGGGTGCGGTCCGCGGTCCGTCCGGTCCCGGTGGAGACCGTCCCCGCGCCGTCCGGGCCGTCCGCGCCGCCCCGGCCGGACGCGGGCCCGTCGGCCCCGTCGGCCCCGGAGCCCGTCATGGACCCGGTCCGGCCGTCCGGGTGGAAGCCCGCCGTGGACCTCCACCACGGGCTCCACACCTACGCGCAGTGGCTGGCGTACGAGGGCATCCGGTACGAGTCCGAGTGATCCCCCGTCGGCGAGCGCCCCGCTGAGGCGGGGTGGGGACGAAGGGGCCGTGCCGGGGACTCCGGCACGGCCCCGTCCGCCCGGTCCCGGTCAGTCCTTCCTGACCGGGACCGGGCCGCGCACCCGGCGGTCCTCGCCCGGGGCGTACCAGAGGGTTCCCTCGCCGTGGGTGAGGCCGGGCAGGGCGGCGACCAGGTCCTGGAGGCGCCGGGCGGGCACGGAGCCCGGGAGCGACCAGCGCGAACCGTCCGCGACCGGAGCGCCCGGCTCACCGCCCAGGGCCGACAGACATCCGATCACCGGGCTCAGGGCGTCGCCCGGGAGGCCCAGTTCGACCGCGAGGCCGGGCTCGTGGACGGTGGTCCCGGCCCGGCGCAGCGCCGCCATGAGGAGGATCGGCGTCAGCTCGCGGAAGTGCGCGGCGGTGGTCAGCGGCGCCTCGTACCCGGCCCTGGTCAGGGTCACCAGCGCGTCGGTCACCTCCCAGCCGTACGGGCCGCGCCGGAGCGTCGCCGCCACCGCGTCCTCGACGGCCTGGAAGTACGCCCTGGGCAGCAGGCCCCCCTCGACGTCGCGGACGAAGACGTTCCCGCCGCCCCGGGGCGCGGGTTCGACGCGCACCCCCACCGTCTGCCACCACTCGTTGGGCCCGCGCGGGTCGAACTCGACGAAGGCCTCCCCCGTACCGGCGGGCCGCTCGAAGCAGACCGGCCGCACCTTCTCGAAGACGGCGGCGACGCCGAACTCGCGCAGCAGGCGCTCCTCGATGACCTCCCGCTGGACCGCCCCGTACAGCAGGACCGAGGTGACGCCCGCGGTGCGGGTCCGAATCAGCGGGTCCTCGTCGGCGAGTTCGCCGAGCGCGGCGTGGAGTTCGCGCTCCCGGCCGGGCTCGGCCGGGCGGACGACGGATTCGAGGATCGGCGGGGCGAAGTGCGCCCGGGGCTCCGTGCCGTCGGGCTCGCCGAGCCGGTCCCCGATCCGGACGCCGGGCAGTCCGCGGAGCCTGGCGATGTTCCCCGCGGTGAGCGGGCCGGAGCGCCCCCGGCCGCCGTCGTCCGCGCCGATGATCTCCAGACCGGTGACCCGGCCTCGGTACTCCTCGCTCGCGCCGCCGGGGCCGCGCCGCCGGAAGGTGACCCGCTCGCGCTCCCGCAGCTCACCGGAGAAGAGCCGCAGAAGGGCGGTCTTCTCGCCGTGCCCGGTGCGCTCGAGGGCGAAGACCGTGCCGCGCGGGTCGCCGCCGGGGCGCGCCCCGGGGCGCGGGAGGAGGGTGCGTACGCCCTCCACGAGTTCGGCGACGCCCGTGCCGGACATCGCCGATCCCCAGAAGAGCGGATGGACCAGGCCCTGCCGGGTCTGCTCCGCGAGCCGCCGGCGCAGATCCCCGGGCGTGGGCCCGGGGCCGTCGCCGTCGCCGTCGATGAGACGGCGCAGCAGCTCGTCGTCGTGGTCGGCGAGCAGCTCGGCGACCTCGGCGGGGAACGGCTGTCCGGCGGGGGCGCGGGGGACGGCCAGGGCCCCGGGGCCGCCGAGGCCGGTGACCCGGGTCATCGGCGCGACGGCGGGGGTGAGCCCGCGGCGGATGTCGGCGAGCAGTCCGTCGTGCCGGGCGCCGGTGCGGTCGATCTTGTTGACGAAGATCAGGGTGGGCAGGCCGAGGCGGCGGAGCGACCGCATCAGCACCCGGGTCTGGGCCTGGACGCCCTCGACCGCGGAGATCAGCAGCACCGCGCCGTCGAGGACGGACAGGGCGCGCTCGACCTCGGCGATGAAGTCCGGATGGCCGGGTGTGTCCACCAGATTGATCTGGAGGCCGCCGACGGCGAAGGACGCCACGGCGGAGCGGATGGTGATGCCCCGCCGGCGCTCCACCTCGCCGGAGTCCGTCCGGGTGTCGCCCGCGTCGACGCTGCCGAGCCGCGGGACGGCCCCGTGGTCGAACAGCAGCCGCTCGGTGAGGCTGGTCTTACCGGCGTCGACGTGCGCGAGGATGCCCACATTGATGGTGTGCGAAGACAAGTCGGTCCTTGAGAGAGGCGAAAGGGGCGTCGAGGTGGGCTGCACCGATGAGTTGACGCATCTCTCAGGACCTCCGTCAGGAGTGGGAACGGCGGGGCGGCTGTCGCCCCGAGCGTGGGGATCGTATCCGAGCCGCCCCGCCGTCACCACGGGTTTTCCGCGCGGCACGGCGGCGCCGGGCGCGGGCGGACGGATCAGTTCCGTACGGGGGTGGTCTGGGCGGAGGCGATCCGCCACACGTCCTCGCCCGCGCGGGCCGCGTCGAGGTCCCGGACGACGACATAGGTGAGCCGTCCGGTCCGGGAGGGCAGCCGGGTGTCGGGGCCGTCCCGCAGCGCCGGCTCGCGTTCGTCGTACACATGCTTGATCGCGGCCACGATCGCCACATCGGGGCCGAGGAAGCGGACGTCCTGGAGTTCGGTCCGGGTCGACACCTGTGCGAGCGGGGAGGCCAGCGCCTCCTCCATGGCCCGGGCCAGCGCCGGCACGCCCACGACCCGCCGCCCGCCGAAGTTCACCACGCTGACGTCGGGGGTGTAGAGCGGCAGCAGGGCGGCGGGGTCCTTCTGGTGGCGCTCGGCGTCCGCGACGAGACGGCGGACGGCGGCGAGGTCACGGGCGGGGTCGGGGGTACGGGCAGTGTCGGGGGTGCGGGCGGGGTCGGGGGTGCGGGCGGGCTCGGGGCGGTGTTCCTGCATGGTCCTGCGCTCCGGTTTCTGGGCTCGGGTCCCGGTCGGGCCGAAGGATGGGGAGGTGGAGGGGGAGGTGGAGGGGGCGCTTCCGGCTCAGAGGTCGAGGACCTCGGTGTTCTGGCAGGCGGTCAGGAGCCACCGGCCGTCCTCCTTGGCCATCACATAGAGCGGGGAGCCCGGATTGCCGTCCGGCTCCCCGTCCGCGGTCAGATACTGGGCGTGCGCCTTGACGGCGGCGACGTCGGGGCGGATGAAGAGCACATGCGTCACCTCGTAGGCGACGGACGAGCCGCGCATCGACCCGGGGAGCGCCTTCCGGGTGAAGTCCGCTATCTCCTCGCGGCCGAAGAGCCTTCTGCCGTGGCCCGTGGTCCAGATCGCGTCGGCCCGGAAGAGATCGATGAAGGCCTCGGGCAGCTCTTCGCGCTGGGAGTGTTCGAGGGCGGCGACCACCCGCCGGATCGCCTCGGTCTCCCGCTCACGGGTCTCGCTGTCGAGCACTGGTGTGTTCATGGGGACCAGCATGGAACCTCAACCAAACATGAGGTCAAGCTCCCCGCCGTGACGACTCCGCCGCGACCGCCGGGCGGACGCGCGACAGGCGGCGCCGGAAGGGTCCGGCGCCGCCTGTCGCGGCGGTCTGATCGCTACGGGATCACGGCCCCGCGAGCCGTGGGAGGGCGGGGCTCCCGGCGGCCGGCGCGGAGCGCCGGAGACCGGCGAAGACCCGGGCCGCCGCCGACGCGTCGTGCTCCGCCCGGAAGGCGCGGGCCCGCTCCCGGGCCGAGGGCCGCAGCGCGGGATCGGCGAGCAGTCCCCGTACCGCCTCGGCGATGTCCTCCGGCGTCGAGTCCCGGCGCAGACCGGCGCCCGCGCCCAGCTCCTCGATCCGGCGGGCGCTGTTGAACTGCTCCTGGAAGGACGGGAAGATGATCGCGGGCACCCCCCACAGCAGGGCGCGCGTCGTGGTGCCGAAGCCGCCGTGGTGCAGGATCAGATCGGCCCCCGGAAGGCGCTCCTCCAGCGGCAGGTAGCCGTGCGCGGTGACATGGGCGGGCAGCGCGCGGCCGGGGTCGAGGACCCCGCCGAGGAACGCGAACTCCGCGTTCTCGACCAGGGCCGCCGCCTTCAGCAGCGAGTCGACCAGAAGGGCCTCCTCCGGCTGCTCCGTGGTGGAGAGGCTGACCAGGACCCGGCGCACCGGACCGCGCGGCGGATCGGGGAGTTCCGCGGGAGGTTCGACCTGCGGCCCGATGTAGTGGACCCGGGGCGGGACGGAGGAGGAGGCCGGGTCGAAGGACGGGTGGCAGGTGACCACCACGGCGTCGGCGCGCTCGTACTGCTCCTGCGCCGTGGTCAGCCCCGGCAGTCCGAACGAGGCCCGCACCCGGTTCAGTTCGGGCAGTCCCTGGGCCAGCATGCGGGTGAAGAGATAGGTGAAGGGACCGCTGCGGGCCGCCCGCAGGCCCGCGAGCCGCTCGGTCGGCAGCGGATAGATGGTGTTCATGAGCACCACGTGCGGCAGACCGAGCCGCTCGGCCGCGACCAGCGATCCGAAGAGCGTGTAGTCGGCGGCGAGCAGCTCGGCGCCGCACTCCCGGGCGGCCCGGAGGGTGTCCTGGCAGAGCGCCTCCGCGGGCCCGAACATGACCCGGTCCCGGATCAGCCGGGAGGCCTCGGCGGGTGACGAGGCCTCCCAGAGCTGGAGGGCGTCGGTCTCCCGGGTGCGCGGATCGTGCCTCGGGCCGAGGAGGAAGGGGGTGAAGTCCAGCCCCTCCGCCCGGACCCGGTCCGCCACGGATTCGTTCGAGAGCACGGTGATCCGGGCTCCGCGGTCCGCGAGCGAGCGCAGCAGCAGCAGGGTGGTGGCGACATTGCCGCCGCCGTCCCACAGCGCGTACAGCAGGCGGCGGCCGCTCAGGTCCCCCTCCGGGCCGGCGGTCACACGCGGCTCGTTCCGCGCTTCACCGCGGTCGCCGCCCAGGCCAGCATCAGCGCGGCGAAGCCCGCGCCGACCCCGACGCCGACGGCGAGCTGTCCGGCGTCCCAGCCCTCGTTGAGCAGTCCGCGCATTGACTCCAGCAGATAGGTGGCCGGGTTGGCGGCCGAGGCGACCTCGATCCAGCCCTTCAGCTCGGAGGCGGGCATCAGGGCGGGCGAGATGAACAGCAGCGGGAAGAAGATCAGCGTGGCCGCCTGGGCCGCCGCCGCGTTGCCGGTGATCACGGCGGTGGCCGCGGAGTATCCGGCGATGCCGAGGCCCCAGAGCAGGGCCAGGCCGAAGACGGCGAGCAGGCCGGGCAGTCCGGTCTCGGGGCTCATGCCGAGGGTCAGACTGAGCAGGGTCACGATGACCGCCTGGGCGAGCACCATGATCGCGCCGATGGCGGTGAACGAGGTCATCAGCGCGGTGCGCGACAGCGGCATCGTGAGCTGGCGCTTGAGATGGCCCGCCTCGATGTCCTGGACCAGGGTCAGTCCGGCCGCGCCCCCGGAGAGCGAGGTGAAGAGCAGGATCGTCGGCAGCAGGAAGTTCGCGTAGTTGCCGCCGCCGGACGTCTGGGCGGCGGCCGAGCCGCCGAGCAGTCCGTCGTAGACGAAGAGGAAGAACGTGCCGATCATCAGGTTCGGCGCGGTGGCCGCCGGATTGCGCAGGGCCTCGCGCAGCAGCCGGCGGAGCAGCAGCCAGGTCTGGGTGAGCGGCGAGGCGGCCGTGCGCGCCTGCGGTGCGGATTCGCCCTGGGGGGCGGTCGCCGCCTCGGCGAGGCTGCGGAGCCGGTCGGCGGTCGGCGCGGCCTGCTCCTCGGGCTCGGGGTCGGCGCTCTCCCCGGGGGCGAGGCCGTGGCCGGTGAGGGCGATGAACACATCGTCCAGGCTGGGCCGGCTGATCCGCAGGCCGTGGTGGCGGACGGAGCGCGCGTGCAGGGTCAGCAGCAGTTCGGGGACGGCGGAGTCGGGGTTGCGCACGGCGTACGCGACGCGGGCCCCGGTCGTCCGGCCGGCCTCGCCCTCGACGAGGACGTCGGCGGCCAGCGAGCGCGCGGCGTCCTCGTCGGCGAGGACGAGTTCGACGGTGTCGGCGGCGTGGGCGCGCTTCAGCTCGTCGGGGGTGCCCTCGGCGACGATCCGGCCGCCGTCGATGATGGCGACCCGGTCGGCGAGCTGGTCGGCCTCCTCCAGGTACTGGGTGGTGAGCAGGACGGTCGTGCCGGCGTCCCGCAGCGCCCGCACCTGGTCCCAGACGCGCCGGCGCGCCACCGGGTCCAGCCCGTTGGTCGGCTCGTCCAGGAACAGCACCTCGGGGCGGTGGACCAGGGCGAGGGCGAGGTCGAGACGGCGCTTCATACCGCCGGAGTACGTCTTGACGAGCCGGTCCGCGGCCTCCTCCAGGCCGATCAGCTCCAGCAGTTCGACGGCGCGGGCGGCGGCCGCCTCGGTGGTCATTCCCCAGAGTCTGCCGGTGTGGCAGAGCGCCTCACGGGCGGTCATCAGCTCCGCGAGACCGGTCTCCTGGAGGGCGACGCCGATGCTCCGGCGCACGGCCTCGCCCTGGGCCGCGGTGTCGTGGCCCGCGATGCGGGCGCTGCCCGCGGTCGGGGTGGCGAGGGTCGCCAGCAGCCGGACGGTGGTGCTCTTGCCCGCGCCGTTGGGGCCGAGCAGACCGAAGATCTCCCCGCGGCGGACCCGGAAGCTGACCCCGGCCAGGGCGTGGACGGCTTCGCCCCCCTTGGCCGGATAGTCCTTGGCCAGGTCCACCACGTCGATGACGGTGTCCGCACCGGTCTCCGGCACTGTCGCCGGGTGCTGAGCCGTTGTCATAAATTTCCTCGCTCTTCTCGGGCGGTGGGGACCGCCGTTTTCTCCGTGGCCGGCCTCTGGGGTGTCAACAGGTCGGCGAGTGCTCCGCGGCGGAGGGGATCCGCGACGGCGAAGTGATGGCCCGGCAGCTCCTGTACGCGTACTCCGGGGGGAAGTTCGCGCCAGTGGTCGGTCAGCGGCACCAGGCCGGGGAAGGCGTCCGGCGCGCTGTCCCGGAAGCGCACCGCGAGCACCGGTACGTCCTGGGGCGGGGCGGGCCGGTGGGTGAGCAGCGCGCGGTAGTTGGCGAGATAGGCGCGGTACGGGTCGTGCAGCTCGGGCGGGAGCGGCCGCTCCGGGGGCGGGTCGCCGTCGGGGGCGGCGGTCCGGTCCGTTCCCGAGCCGCCGCGCAGATCGGCGAGGAAGGCGCGCTCCGCGGCGGGACCGGTGTGGACGAAGGCTCCGGGCTCGGCGGCGACATAGCTGTCGAGCGCGACGACACGGGTGACGTCGAGGGGGCTGTCGCGCAGCAGCCGGGCGGTCTCCAGGGCGAGGACGCCGCCCATGGACCAGCCGGCGAACACGACCGGGCCGGGGGCGAGTTCGACGCGCAGCTCGGCGGCGTAGCGGGCGGCGAGGGCGGTGACTCCGTCACCGGGGGCGGGGCGATCGCCCGGGTCGCCGCGGCCGTCGGGCTCGTCCGCGCGTACGGGGGGCGACTGGACGCCGACGACATGGCGGGCCTCCGGCAGCGCGGCGACCAGCTCCCGGTAGCAGAGGAGACCGCCGCCGACGGGGTGGAAGAGCACGAGCCGGGGCGCGCCGGGCTCCTCGCGCAGAACGGCGGCGCAGCGGGCCGGGCAGGCGCCGGCCTCTTCCACCAGCCGGGCCTGTCCGGCGAGGGTGGAGTGGCGGAAGAGCCCGGAGAGCACGGGGCGCACGCCGAGGGCGGTCTCGATGCGGCCGACCATCCGGGCGGCGAGCAGCGAGGTGCCGCCGAGGTCGAAGAAGTCGGCGGCGCGGTCGTTCACCGGGGCGCCGAGGACCGCTTCCCAGATCCCGGCGAGCACGGTCTCCGTGCCGGGGAAGGGCGGGCTGCCCGCGCCGCTGCGGGCGGCGGCCGGGGCGGCCGCGCGGCGCAGGGCGGCGCGGTCCACCTTGCCGTTGGAGGTGACCGGCAGGGCGTCCAGGAGCACCACGTCGGCGGGGACCATGTACGGCGGCAGACTCTCGCGGGCGGCCGCGCGGGCCTTCTCCGCGAGTCCGGTCCGGTCGGCCGGGTCGCAGGCGACGAAGAGGGCGAGGCGCTGCTCGTCGGGCCGTTCGCCGAGGACGTCGGCGACGGCCGCGCGGACGCCGGGCAGCTCCAGGGCCGCGGAGGCGACCTCGGCGAGTTCAATGCGGTGGCCGCGTACCTTCACCTGGGTGTCGGCCCGGCCCAGGAATTCCAGGGTCCCGTCGGGGCGGTAGCGGGCCCGGTCGCCGGTGAAGTACATCCGCTCGCCGGTCTCCGGGTGGCGGCGGAAGGCGGCGGCGGTCTGCTCGGGCGCGCGGTGGTAGCCGCGGGCCAGGCCCGCGCCGGTGATGACGAGGTCGCCCGGGACCCAGTCGGGGGCGTCGGCGAGTTCGCCGTCGAGCACGTGGAAGCCCTGGTTGGCGAGGGGGGTGCCGTACGGGACGCTGGTCCAGCCCGGCAGCGGGCGCGGTCCCGGGAGGTGGATGTTCGACCAGATGGCGGCCTCGGTGGCGCCGCCGAGCGCGGCGACGAGGGCGTCGGGGGCGTGCTCGCGGATCCGCGCGGGGAGGCCGAGGGGGATCCAGTCGCCGCTGAGCATCACCAGGCGCAGGGAGTCCAGCCGGTCGTGCGGGCCGCCGGCGTGGAGGGCCATGTCGAGCAGGGCGGGCACCGAGTTCCAGACGGTGACGCGGTGCTCGCGCACGAGGGAGGTCCACTCCACCGGGTCGGGCACGGGCCCGTCGGCGGGCACGACGATCGCTCCGCCGGCCGCGAGCGTGCCGAAGACGTCGAAGACGGAGAGGTCGAAGCCGAGCGAGGAGAGTTGCAGGGTCCGGTCGCCGGGTCCGAGGGCGAAGCGTTCGAGGAGGTCGTCGATGGTGTTCATGGCGGCCCGGTGCTCGACGGCCACGCCCTTCGGCTCGCCGGTGGTGCCCGAGGTGTAGATGACGTACGCGAGATCGTCCGGCGAGGCCCGGTGGCCGGGACCGGCCGGGGCCGGGGACGTGCGCGCGGTCGCGGTACGGAGGTCGAGGGCCGGGGCCCCGGGGTCGGGGCCGAGTCCGCCGGGGTCGTCGGTGAGGACCAGCCGGATGCCCGCGTGCCGGATCACCTTGGCGAGCCTGCGGGGCGGGGTGGAGGGGGCCAGGGGCACATACGCGCCGCCCGCGTGGAGCACCGCGAGGACGGCGGCGATCTGCCGGCGGCCCTTCGCGGCCCGTACGGCGACGAGGTCGCCGGGTCGGACGCCCCGGGCGGTCAGCCGGGCGGCGAGCGCGGCGGCCTCCGCCCAGAGGTCTCCGTAACCGACCCGCTCCGCGCCGTGGATGAGCGCGGTGCGCCCGGGGTCGCGCCGGCGCCGCTCGTCGAAGCCGTCGTGGAGGAGGCGGGCGGGCAGCGGGCGGGCGGTGCTGTTGGCGGCCCGGCGGGCGGCCGTCTGCGCCTCGGGCAGCAGGGGCCGGATCGGCTCGTCCCAGCGGTCCTCCGCGTCGGTGAGCAGGTCCAGCCACTGGCGGTGGACGGCCAGGAAGGCGGCGGTGAAGCCCTCGGGGAAGACGTCCTCCACCAGGTCGACGGTGCAGCCGATGCCGGGGCCGTCCTCGTAGACCTGGTGGTCGATCCAGACCTGGGGGGTGTGCAGGGCGCCGCCGAGCGGACGGGCGCCCGGGAGCCCGGGGGGCTCCTCCGCGCGCTCCGGGCCGGATCCGGCGCCGGTGGCCGCGCCGGTGTCGCCGCCGTCCGGCGCGGGGCCGCCGCCGGGCAGGCCGACGCTGCTCGCGAAGACGACGGGCAGCAGTTCGGGGGCGTTCGCGCCGAGCGCCTTCATCCGGCGCAGCACCTCGATGCCGGAGACCGCCGAGTGTCCGTACGCCTCGTGGAGCCGCTCCTGGAGCAGCCGGGCGCGCTCGGCGAAGGACGCGCCGGGGGCGGGCGGGACGGCGAGGGCGACCGTGGTGCCGTGGTTGCCGATGACCTCGGCGTGGCGGGCGGTCGCCGGGCGGCGGGAGGCGAGCACGGTGAGGGTGAAGGCGTCCTGGCCGCAGAACCGGGACAGGACCGAGGCGTACGCCGAGCACAGCACCGCGTTGACGGAGAGGCCGCGGGCGCGGGCTCGGGAGCGCAGCCGGGCGGAACGCCCGGCGTCGAGCGTCCAGACGTGCCGGCGGAAGGAGGCGGAGTCCGGGGGCGGGCCGCCCGCCGCGAGGGGCAGTTCGGGCGGGCCGGGCAGCTCGGGGATCCGGGCGGCCCAGTACGCCTCGGCGTCCCGTCTGGCCCGTCCGGCGCGCCGCTCCTCGCGGCGGGCGAAGTCGAGGAAGGACGCGCCCGGGGGCGGGAGGCGCAGTCCGGCGTCCCGGTGGAAGGCGGCGAGATCGCGCAGCAGGATCCCGACGGACGCCGCGTCGAAGGCGAACAGCCGCAGGACCAGCGTCAGCCGCACCGCGCCCGGCGTCCGCACGAGCACCGCGGCGAGCGGCGGACCCTCCGACAGCGGCGGCAGGGCCGCGGACGCCTCCGCGCGGTCGGCGCGCAGGCGTGCCTCCGGATCGCGCTCGCCCTCGGCGGCGTCCTCCCGGACGATCAGCGGTATCGGCCGGTTCGCGTCCACGCTCTGGGCGCCGTCGGCCCGGACCCGCGCCCGGAGCATGGGGTGCCGCGCGGAACACGCGTCCAGCGCACGGCGCAGCGCGGTCTCGTCCAGCTCGGGCAGCTCCCAGTCGAGATGCAGCCGCGCGGCGGTGGAGAGGTCGTACGCGCCCTGCTCGCCCACCCAGTAGGCGTGTTGCAGATCGGTCAGCGGCGCGGAGACGGCCGGCTCGGCGGGCGTTCCGGGCGCGGGGCTGTCGGGGCGCGGCTCACGGTCAGGCGCGGGGACGGGCGCGTCCGGCGCCGATCCGCCGCCGTGCGGCGCGGGCGTGAGGGTGTCGGGTCGCGACTCGGCGCCCGGCGCGGGCGCGTCCGCCGCGCCGCCGCTCGGGTCCGGCCCGGGGTGGTCCGGCCCGGGGGCGGCGGGCGGGGTGCGGCTCACCACGGCGGTCTGCCGGTGGGCGCGTCGGCGTCGGCGGTGGCGAGGAAGGTGCGGAGGGCGTCGAGGAAGGCCCCGTAACGGCTGTTCTGGAGGAGGAGCCGGACGGGGATCTCCTCGTCCAGGTCCTCGGAGATCCCCGCGGTGACCATGACCGCCTGGAGCGAGGTGCAGCCCGCGGCGAAGAAGTCGGTGTCGGGCGCGGGCGGTGAGCCGTCGCGGGAGGCCGTCCGGGTCCACCACTCGCGGGCGGCCGCCTCGACGCGGTCCGGGTCAGCCATGGGCGGTCGCCCCGCCCGCGTCGAGGTCGGTCTTGACGATGTGTCCCGCCGTCAGCAGGGCCACGACCGGGGAGCGGCGCACCGCCTCGCGGGCGAGGTCCCGCCACTCTCCGGGCCCGCCGTCCTCGGCGGGCGGGGTGATGTCCAGGGTCAGCCGGTGGACGGGGACGATCGGGTCGTCGCCGATGTTGAACAGGCCCCGGATGTCGACCTGTCCGCCGGCCCTGGCCCGCCAGGACCGCTCGGGCAGGCCCCGGTCCGCGGCGAGCCGGGCGAGCTGCCCGAGCACACAGGACGCGAGCGCCATGAGGAGGTACTCCTGCGGGTTGGGCCCCCAGTCGACACCGGCGATCTGCTTGGGCTGGTCGACCCTGAGCGGGGTCGGGTCGTCGTCGGACACGGCGGTGAACTGGGTGCTGTACGACCAGGTCACCGTGGTCGACACGGGCGTGCCGGGCCGGGCCGCGGGGGCGGGCGGCGCGGGCACCGGCTCGCTCTCGCCGCCGAGGACCAGGGTGAGCGGCTGGGCGTCCACCAGGGTCCGGTGGTTGGGGCTCTGCGCCTCCATCCCCGCCAGCACCTCGGCGATGTCCACTCCCCCGGTGTCGGCCCGGACGGTGAGGGCGTACGCGAGGTCGGTGAGCCGGTCGGTGGTCTCGTCGCGGACCCGGTCGGCGGCGATGACGAGCCGCAGGGACTCCAGGGTGACGCCGCGCGCGCTGCCGCCGCCGACGAAGGTGGTCAGCGCGCAGGACGCGAGCGCGGTGAGCGCGAGCCGGACCGGGGTCGGTCCGTCGGCCGCGGCGGGTCCGCGCTCGTCGGCGACGGCCAGTTCGAAGCGGCGGGGCGATTTCACGGTGCCGAGCACGGCGGGCTCGTTGCGGGCGCGCAGCCCCCGGCCCGCGTCCCAGCGCGCGGTGGCGGCGTACCGGTAGATCGCCTCGCGGGGCTCGGTCTGCACCTCGTGGACCAGTTCGCTGACGCCCGCGATGTTCATTCCGTTGCGCACGGGTCCTCCTCTTCCGGCCCGTCGAGGGCGGCGTGCAGATCGGCGACGAGATCGGAGAGTTCCTCGATGCCCGCCGAGTAGCGGATGAGCCCCGGGCGGATGCCGACCGCCGAGCGCTGGGCCTGGGTCAGCGAGCTGTGCGAGGTGTTGAAGGGCATGCTGACCAGCGATTCGACCCCGCCGAGGCTGGTGGCGACCCGGGGCAGCCGCAGGGCCCGCATGACGCGCAGCGCGGCGGCGTCGCCCCCGGCGACCTCGAAGCTGACGACGCCGCCGTAGCCCCGGGCGCTCTCGCGCAGATGCGGATAGGGGTAGTCCGGGAGGCTGGGGTGGTGGACGGCGGTGACGCGCGGATGCGCGGCGAGGGCGCGGGCGATGCCGGTGGCGTTCTCGTGGTGGGCGCGCATCCGCAGCGGGAGCGTCTTCAGTCCGCGCTCCAGCAGGAAGCAGGAGAAGGGCTCCAGCGTGCCGCCGAGCCGCATGGCCTGCGCCCACACCCGGTCGACGAACTTGCGGGACCCGGCGACCGCGCCGGCGGTGAGATCGCTGTGCCCGTTCAGATATTTGGTGGCGCTGTGCACGACGAGGTGCGCGCCGAGGTCGAGGGGGCGCAGATTCGCCGGGGAGAGGAAGGTGTTGTCGACCACGAGCAGCATGTCGTGCTCACGGGCCAGCGCGGCCAGTTCGGCCAGCGGCGGGGCCTTGAGCAGGGGATTGGTCAGGCCCTCGACGAGCAGCATCTGGGTCTCGGGGCGGATGGCCTCGGCGACGCGCGCGGGGTCGGCCGCGTCGACGAAGGACACCTCGCGGCCCGCCGCGTGCATGTCCTCGCGCATCAGGTTGTACGTGCCGCCGTAGACGTCGTACGCGGTGATGATGTGTCCGCCGGGGTTGGTGAGGGCGAGCACGGTGGTGGAGATGGCGGCCATGCCGGAGGAGGTGACCAGGGCGCTCTCGGCGCCTTCGAGGAGGGCGAGCTTCTCCTGGACGCTCCACTGCGAGGGGTTGCCGTACCGGGTGTAGATCGGCACATCGCGGGTGACGCCCTCGAAGAAGGCGTCGTAGCTGGTCTCGTCGAGCAGGAAGGTGCTGGTCTGGAAGATCGGGGTGCCGACCGCCCCGGTGGTGGGGTCGAGATAGGTGCCCCCGTGCACGGCCGTGGTGGAGTCCCCGGCCGGCGCGTCCACCGACTGCTGGTGGGGCATGCGCGGCCCGGCGGTGCGCTCGCGGCGGAGATCGTTCATCCACTCGGCGTCGGCGCGGGCCCCGGGGAAGGAGCCGATGGCGGTGCCGTCCCGTTCGCTCATTGGGACACCTTCACAATCTCGGCGGTCAGCCGGGGAGTTGGTCGCGGACCTTGCGGGGGAGCTTGGCGACGACGATGGCGTAGGACTCGTCCACCCAGTCGAGGCTGAGTTCCACCGGGACCCGGCCGTCGTAGTAGACGGTGTTCGTGAGGCGCTTGTTGGAGTAGTAGCCCGGGACCACCGACGGGTAGGCGGCGCGCAGGGCGAGCGACTCCTCGGGGTCGTACGAGAAGGTGGCGTACTGCGGGTCCGCGTCCTGTCCGACCATCAGGAAGATCTTTCCCGCGATGCGGTAGCAGGTGGTCTGCGGGCCGAAGACGTTGTCGTGGGTGACGCCGGGCTTCGCCATGCAGTGGGCGTGCAGCACGTCGGACGGGAGTCCGCCGGGCGGGTCCTGGTCCGCCGGCGGCCCGGACGGGCGGTCGTTGGTGGTCATGGGGTGCTCCCGTGGGCGTGGTACTCGGTGACGTAGGAGACCCGGGGTTCCGCGCTCCCGTGGGTGGCGGGGGGCACGAACTCCCCGGAGATCCGGGTGACGAGGCCGGTCAGCGGCTGGGTCACCGGGGTGTCGTCCGGGACCGAGGTGGACCATCGGGCCATCGCCGCCATGATCATGGGGTCGAACGGAACCCACTCGCCTGCGATCCGGACGTCCGCCCAGTGGTGGGGCGTGGAGAAGGGCTCCGCGACGATCAGGCCGAACGACCGGCGGGCCTCGTAGCCCAGCTCCCGGGCCTCGCGCAGCAGCAGGGTGGAGACTCCGCCGCAGTCCGCGATGCCGGTCGCGCGCATGAAGTCGGCGTCCCAGCGGATCGACTCGGCCAGCAGGAAGAAGCGCAGTCCGGCGATCTCGCGGAACAGCGCGGCGAGATCGGCGGGGAGTTCGGGCGCGGCGGGCGGCGGGACGCTCTCCAGGACCACGGGCGGCGGCTCGTCCAGCGGGCCGAGGGCGATCTCGCGGCGCTCGCCGCCGGGGAGGGCGAACCGATAGCGGCACAGGCCCTCGTGGCCGGGGTCGGGGCAGGCGGGCACGTACTGGAGGCGGTGGCGGCCGGGGCCCCGGCGGACGCGGGCCCAGGAGCGGCCCCAGGAGCGGATGGCCACCCGCTGCACCGAGGAGAGCCCGAGGTGGAGGGCGATGTTCCCGAGGTCCAGTCCGTCGTAGCGCGGCTCGCCGTCCACCTCGCGGCTGCTGAGTCCGGCGCGGGCCAGCCGTTCGAGGAGTTCGGCCCCCACGCCGTGCTGGGTTCTGGCCTCCCAGCCGCCGCAGGTGTAGCTGCGGTGCTCGTCGGGGATCCGGGCGACATCGGCCAGCAGCTCGTCGATCACCGCGTCGGACGCCGTCGCGGGGATCCTGGCGGCTGCGGACGTCACGGCTCGAGCACTCCGGAGATCCTCAGGGTGACGTCGAGCCCCTCGGCGCCCGAGTGGCTGATCCGGACGTCGCCGCGGACCCGGCGGTAGGACTCCGTGCCGCCGGTGACGGCGAGCAGGCCGAGCTGGTCCTCCACGAAGCCCTGGGCCGTGACACAGCCGCCGGGCAGCTCCATCGTCACATTGAGGTGGTAACTGCGGTCGGACGCGAGGGTGCACACACCGGCGTCGCGGCCCACGACCGTGCCGTCGGAGTCCACCAGGTCGTCGTAGAAGACGAAGTGGTCGCCCAGGGTGGTCTTGCCCTCCTCCTGCGCGAAGAGGTGGAAGCCCTGTCCGACGGAGAGAAAGCGCAGCACGCGCTCCTCGGTCGGCGGCTGTGTCCCGACGGTCATCGCGCTCTCCCCGCTGCCCTGTGACAGGCGCCTCTCCAGTGGACGCCCCAAACATAACCACCACGTTGACTATAGTCAATCCCCCTCCTAGGCTTCCCCTGACACCAGTTGAAGGGCAGGTCATCCATGCAGCTCGGCGCCGCGCGGCTCCAGGTCATCGGCTTCGGTCCCGCGGCCCTCGGCATCCCGGTCGCCGCCGATCGCGCCGGGCTCCTCGACGAGCTGATGCGGGACGGCTGCGTCTTCCTCGACCGGCGCGCCCGCCACGAGTGGCGCAGCCTCGACTATGACATCCCCTCCAACTCCGCGGCCGTCGACTTCCTCGACGGACTCGCCCCGGACGGCCGGCTCCGCGCGGCGCTGCGCTCCCCGGAGGGCCGCGCCCTCGCCCGGGCGTCCGACCGTCCGGTCCCGCTCCGGCTCGCCGCCCGCTTCCTCGCCCGCACCGCCCGCGAGGTCGCCGACTACACCCTGCGGTTCAACCGCGCGCACACCCTGTTCTCCACCCCCGTCGACCATCTCCTCGTCGACGAGAAGGGGCTGTTCCACAGCCGCGACGCCCGGCGGCGCACCCTCGCCCTCTCCCGCAGCGCGGTGATCGCGGTGGGCGCGCGGCCCCTGGCCCCGAGCGACGGCGGGCCCTGGGAGGTCACCTCGGAGGCGATGCTGCGGCGCGAGTGCGACACGCTGTGCGCGGCGGCCGTCCGCGAGGGTGCCGCGATCCGCGTCCTCGGCGGATCGCACAGCGCCTTCTCGGCGGTCGGGCTGCTGCTGCGCGAGTGGGGCGACGGGCTGCGCCCGGGTCAGATACGGGTGGAGACCCGCGGCGAGGTCCTGGTCTACCGCCCGGGCGGGCCGGCCGCCCCGGCCGGCGCCGTCGCCACCGTCGACCCCGACACCCGCGAGATCAACCGGTTCGCCGGGCTGCGCGGCGAGTCGGAGGAGATCTACCGCGCGGTGCTGCGCGGGGCCGAGCCCCGGGTGCGGCTGCTGCGCGGCGGCGAGGGCGAGGCCCCGGCCGCCGCGCCCCGGCTGACGACCGCCCCGCCCCGGCTGACCATCGCCGCGACCGGATACCGGGCGCGCAGACTCCCGGTGCTGGACGCGGACGGCCGGCCGCTGTTCGGTCCGGGGGACATCGCGGTGGACGACCGGGGGCGGGTGCTGGACCGCGAAGGCCGTCCCGTGCCGGGGCTGTTCGGCCTCGGACTCGGCCACTGCTCGCCCCGCTCCCCCGCCTCCGGGGAGTATCCGATGGCGGCGGTGAACATCTTCCACGGGCGGGCCGCGGCCCGGATCGTGGGGCGGCTCTGAGTGCTACTTTGACGTTCTGCGAGCCAACGAAAGGAACGTCTGTGCACTGCAGTTATGTCCGCCTGATGGTGGAGGACTACAAGGCGTGTTTCCTCTTCTATCGCGATGTGTGCGGCTTCTCCGTCCTCTGGGGCGACGAGGACAGCCGATACGCGGAGCTGGATATGGGGTCGGGCACCCACCTGGCGATCAACAAGCGCGAGGTCATGGCCGAGGCGCTGGGCACCCTGCGCGCCGGGTCGGAGCTGCCCGGCCAGGACCGGTTCGCGCTGATCCTGGAGACCGACGACGTGGACGCCACCGCCGCCCGGCTCCAGGCCGCGGGCGCCACGCTGGTCAAGGAGGTCCAGGACTGGCCGGGCTGGGGCATCCGGGCCGCGCACTTCCGCGACCCCGACGGCTATCTCGTCGAGATCAACTCCCCGCTCGCGCCGGCGGAGTGAACCCCCCGGACCGTCCCGGCGAGAGCCTCCCCGGCGGGATCCTTCCCGGTGAGATTCCCGCCCGGTGATGTCCTGCCCGCCGAGGCAGCTCCACCGAGGCAGCTCCGGTGGGACGCTCCGGCCGAGACCGCTCCGGAGGCACCCCTTTGGTGAGACGCTCCGGCCGTCACCGCTCCGGTGACTCAGCGGGCGGTCAGCGGGCGGTCCTGGACATAGGTCAGACCCAGCCGCAGGGCCGTCTCGGCCTTCGCCAGCTCCGCGCCGAGATACCCCGCGTGGCTGGGTTCCCCCGGCCCCAGCAGCTCATGCTCGATCGCCCCCAGCAGCAGGGCCTCCGCGCTGTGCCCGACCAGCTCCCGGCACTGGGTGAAGTCCTCCCCGTAGTGCCGCAGCACGATCCGCCGCCGCGCGGCGTCCACCGTCACCACGAAGTACCCCGCCCCGGCCGCGCTCAGCAGCCGGCGGCGTCCGCCGGGGGCCAGCCGGACCACGCTCGGACCGCTGCCGGCCAGCGCCTCGGCGAGCCCGGCCGTACGGCACGGATCCGCTCCGGCCGCCGCGCGCGGCTGGGCGTCGAGCACCGAGGCGAGGCGGGTCTCGTCCGCGCAGCCCCGCAGATCGACCATGGTCACCCGGCGGCGGAACTCGGCCACCACACCGGGCCGCAGGGTCCGCAGATACGGTTCGTGGCCGAGCGCGCCGATGATCCGCCCGGTCTCGTCGACGCCGTTCGCGGCCAGTGCCAGCAGACTCTGCCCGGGACGGAACAGCTTCGACTCCCGGCCCGCGACCACGAGCCGGTGCACACCGTCCCGGGCCACCACGGCCCGTACCAGCTCCTCGATGCCGACGTTCGCCGTGGCGAGCGGGCCCGCCCCGGCGACCCTGGGATGTGCGGCGATACGGGCCGCCAGCCGCCGGTCGTCCAGGGTGCAGACCGCCAGGTCCCGGCCGGTCCCGGGCACACCGGAGTCCGGCGGGGCGGCCCCGTTCACCATGTCGGCGCGCCCCCGTTGTAGCTGCGGGGGGCGCCGCCCGGCTCCGGGACGGGCAGGGTGGAGCTGATCTCGGCGACGTCGAGACCCAGCCGGTGCAGCCGCATGCCGGTCCTCAGCTGTCCGCTGCGGATCGCGTCGATGCAGCGCCGGAACCGGTCCTCGACCTCCTCGACCTGGCGTCGCTGCTTCGCCGCGTCGAGCCGTCCGGAGAGCACGTCCTCCAGGTTCTCCATGAAGAAGGCGTAGTTGGCGAGTCCCATCTCCTGCCGCCGCGCGTGCAGGAAGTCCTTGAACTCGTCCAGTTCGGCCACGGCCGCCGGGATCTGGTGGAAGCGCCGGTAGAGCCGGGAGACGAAGGTCTGCACCACCACGTTGAAGGTCTCGAACTCGAAGACCGCGGACTGGTCGGTCAGGACGCCGCGCTGGTGGTAGTCGTCGTTGTTGTAGAGCGAGGCGTAGTGCACGGCGAGCGCCTGCACCCGCTCGTCCTTGAAGCGGTAGTCGTACGGGTCGAGCACCTTGCGGTAGTTCTCCCCGAGCAGCCCGTCCGCCTCCATCTTCGTCACGATCGAGGTGCCCGGGTACACCTCCAGCCGCTCGGTGAGCCGCCGCAGATTGTGACCGGCGTGCGAGCGGAGGAACTGGGCGTTCTCCACGAGGGTCTCCACCGTGGCGTACGGGTGGAAGGGGATGAAGCCCATCGCGAGATAGATGCCGTGCTCGCGGAGCATCCGGATGACGGTGACGTTGTCCTCGACGGTGGCGCGCTTGTCCCAGAGCAGCAGCTCCTCGGCCACCCCGGACTCGATGCCGACGTTGACCTTCTCCAGACCGCTGCGGACCATGAGATCGAGGAGGTCGTGGTCCTCCGGGGTGTCGTGCCAGTTCTCGGCCCGCATGCAGACGTTGTAGTAGATGTCCAGGCCCCGGTCGAGGATGCCCTGGGCGATGGCGCGGACCCGCTTCTTGCCGACCCGGCCGCCGTCGGGGTCCTCGAAGGTGGAGTCGACGAAGTCCAGGGTCCGGAAGTGGTGCTCCTTGACGAGGTGCTCGACCTCGTCGACCACGGACTCGGCGCTCCGGCCGCGCCACGCCTTGCCCGCCTGGACCCGGTTGCCCAGATTGGGCGCCGAGCAGAAGGTGCACTGCGCGACACAGCCGCGGCTGGTGCTGACGCGTACGTACTCCAGCTTGTTGCCGTGCGCCTTGAGCTGGTCCCGGGCCGGGTACGGGAGGACGTCGAGATCGTGGACGAGCGGGCGCGGCGGATTCTGCCGCAGCTCCCCGTCGGACCTGCGGTAGGCGATCCCCGGGCAGTCCTCGACGCTCTCGCCCAGCGCGAGGCGCTGCACCAGGTCCAGGATGAGCGGCTCGCCCTCGCCGACGGCGACGAGGTCCGCGTACGGATTGCCGCGCAGGACGTCCTTGCCGGTGAAGGTGCCGGCCGGGCCGCCGCAGGCGACCACCACGTCGGGCAGCTCCTCGCGCAGGGCCTCGGCGAACTCCACGCAGCTGGGCACGTTCAGGCTCATCAGGGTGAAGCAGACGAGTCTCGGGCCGAACGCGGCGATCTCCTCGACGGCCGTGCGGTGGCTGCCGTGCTCGACCTCGCGTATCTCGCAGGTGAAGCCGACCTGGCGCAGGACGGCGGCCATGTAGGCGACGCCCAGGTGCTCGGGGGACATCACGAGGTCGCCGTCGAGGAGGATCACGAAGCTGACCCGGAAGGCCGCCGGGTCGGTGACGCGCTCGTCCAGCGCGATGGTGAAGTCCCCCGGTCTGGCCCGGCGGACCGGCTCGATCGGCAGGGAGGTGATCGCGTCAGTGCTCATCCCGGATTCCTCTCGTGGTGCCCGCGCTGACGGGCGCCGAGGTGTCGACGCCCCGCATGTCCCGGCCCTCCATGGAGGGCGCGGAGTCGATGCCCAGTCCGGCGAGGACGGTCGGCATCACATCGCGCATGTCGACGCCGCCGCGCCCCCGGTCGCCGCGGCACCAGAAGGTGGCGTCGTCCCGGGTGTGGGTGCCGGTGAAGGGTCCGGGGACGACGAGGTCGTCGGTGGACCAGGCGCCGCGGATCTGCACTCCGGGCGCGGGCATGGCCACCAGGTCGGGGGCCCGGTCGGCGACGGGTCCCGCGTAGTGCCGGTCGCCGTGCAGCACCTCGGCGACCAGCGGCCGGCCGGGGCCGCCCTCGGTGACGGAGCCGTCGTCGGCGCGGCGCAGGGACAGCAGCCGGCGGGCGATCTCGTCGGCCGTGCCGGGGGCGATCTCCCGGCCGCGCGGCCGCCGCCCCCGGCGGTTGAGATGGATCCTGCCCGGGTCGAGGGCGAAGGCGGTGGTCCGCTCGTCGATCTCGGTCAGGGAGGCGGCGCCGGAGGGGAGGGCGAGATATCCGGCCCGGCGCAGCCAGGCGTTGAGGTAGAACTGGGTGTCGGCAGGCCCGAATCCGTGGTCGCTGACGATGGCGAGACCGCCGTCGCCCGCGAGGGCGACCAGTTCGGCCACGGCCTCGTCGACCTCGCGGTAGAAGTCCATGATCCGTCCGTGCAGCGGCGCGGCCGGGTCGACGACCTGGGCCCACAGGAAGTGGTGGACGCGGTCGGTCTCGGTGAACACGCAGATCGCGAGCGCCCAGGGCTCCTCGGTCAGCAGCATCCGGAACGCCCGGCGGCGGGCGCGGAGCGCTTCGACGGCCCGGTCCAGGAAGCCGGCCGGATCGCTCGCCGCGTCGCCGACCTCCACATCGAGCTGATAGCCGAGGGCGCTCAGGGGTTCGCGGAGCCGGGGCGGCGATACGGCCCGGTCGAAGTCGGGGGCGACGAAGCCGGAGACGACGGCGCCGTGGACGGGCGGGGCGGGGTAGCTGCCGGGCACGTTCAGCACCAGCGCCGGGACGCCCGCCGCGGCGGTGGCCTGCCAGACCGGGGTGGCCGCCAGGTCCTGGACGTTGGGGAAGTAGGTGCGGTAGCTGTCGGGTTCGGTGTCGATGAATCCGTAGACGCCGTGCCGGCCGGGGTCGGCGCCGGTGAGGAAACTGGCCCAGGAGGTGGAGCTGATCTCGGGGACCGGCGCGCGCAGCGGCCGGAGCGTGCCCTGCGGGAGCAGGGCGGCCGTCCGGGGCATGACGCCGTCGTCGGCGAGGGACCGGAGCAGCCAGTGGGGCACCCCGTCCAATCCGATGACCAGGGAGCGCGAGTGGGCGGGGGCGGTCATACGGACTCCTCGGCGGTCGTCGGGAGCGGGGCCCGGCCGGGGGCGGCCGGTTCCGGGTCCACCCGGTCCACCACGCCGAGGGCCAGGGCGTGGCCGTCGTCGTCGCAGAGCATGAAGCGGCCGAGCGGGGCGCAGTCGTGTACGGGGTCGGCGGGCGCGGCGGTGTCCAGCAGCAGCCGGACCTCGGCGAACTCGGTGAAGCGGACGGGGCCTTCCCCGGGGAGGGGGGAGAGGGTCGCGCTGTTCCAGCGGCGTTCGATCCGTTCGACGCGCGCGGGCGCGGAGGCGGCGGCGTAGCGGACGACGCAGCGGTCGCCCTCGGCGACGACGGTGGTGTCGCTGGTGGACAGGATCCGGGTGTGCCAGGTCCGGCCGCTGGTCATGGGCTGGTCCGGCGGCGCCAGTACGGTGCCGGGGGCGGGCTCCGCCCCGTCGAAGAGCAGGCCCACGCTGTCGCCTCCGGTCGCCTGGTCGAGCGCTGCCTCCCCGAACCGTTCGATGGTGCGGACGACGCGGCGCGCGCCGGTGCTGTCGGCGAGGACCGCGCCGGGGCGCAGGGTGCCGCTCTCGACCCGGCCGGCGATACGGCGGTTGCCGGGCGCGCCGACGACGGTCTGCACGACGAACCGGGTCAGGGCGGAGCGGGACCGCTCCTGGCCCAGGCCGTGGAGGGTGTCGAGCAGCGGGCGGCCGGTGTACCAGGGCAGTTCGGCCGGGGCGGGGGCGGTGATGTTGTGTCCGGCGACGGCGCTGACGGGGACGGTGGCGGAGAGCCGCAGGCCGCAGTCGGCGGCCAGTTCGGCCATTTCGCGGGCGACCCTGCGGAAGCCGTCCTCGGCGTAGCCGATGAGGTCCATCTTGGTGACGGCGCAGACCACGGTGGTGACGCCGAGGAGTTCGAGGACCCGCAGATGGCGGCGGGTCTGGTCGGTGGTGCGGGCGAGGCAGTCCACGACGACGACGCCGAGGTCGGCCCGGGACGCGCCGGTGGCCATGTTCTTCAGCAGGGCGAGATGGCCGGGGACGTCGATGAGGACGTAGCGGCGGGCCTCGGTCTCCAGGACGGCCTGGGCGGTGTCGAGGGTGAAGAGGTCGGCGCGTTCCTCGCTGAGCCCGTCGAGCAGGAAGGCCAGTCCGCCGTCCTCGATCCGGGCGCCGAGCCGGTCGGCGGTGATCGCTCCGGTGTCGTGCAGCACCCTGCCGAGGAGGGTGGACTTGCCGTGGTCGACCTCGCCGACGAAGGCCACGTGCAGTGTGTCGGCCGGAGCCGTGGCGGGCGCGGTGTCCGGCACGGTGGTTCGCGGGGTTGTCATGTGGTCTCGTTTCCGGTCGAATCCGGTCGGTTCACGGTGGGTTCGCAGTCGGTTCGGGTACGGCGAGGCGGTACGGCGGGGGGCGCGAGGTGCGGGGTGCGGGTGCGGGGTCCGGGGTCCGGTGGGACGCCGGGCGGCGGTGGAGCGGGCGCGGTCCGGCCCGGGGCGGTGCGGTGCGGGGCACGCGCGGTCCGGGCGCGGCGGTCACATGTAGCCGAGGGCCCGCAGCTTCTGCATCGCGGCGGCGTCCTCCTTGTCCTGGGCGCGGCCGGCCCGCTCGCCGTCGCGGGCGTGGCGCACTTCGAGGACGACGTCCACGACATTGCCCGCCGTGCTGGTGACCGGTGTGCAGCAGCAGGCGCAGCCGATGGAGCGGTAGCGCTCGTCGTTCCGGGCGAAGTACAGCCCGGGCACGGGGATGTTCTCGGCCTGGACGTACTCCCAGATGTCGATCTCGCGCCAGCGCAGCATGGGGTGGACCCGGATGTGCCCGTCGTCGGCGACCGCCGTCTCGTGCAGATTCCAGAACTCGGGCGGCTGGTCCTGGTAGTCCCAGGAGAAGGAGGCGTCGCGGGGGCTGAAGATGCGCTCCTTGGCGCGGACCCCGTGCTCGTCGCCGCGGATGCCGGCGATGACGGCGTCGTACCCGCCGGCGGCGATGGCCTGTTTGAGGGCGTCGGTCTTCAGCGCGGTGCAGCAGTCGAGCTTGCTGCCCCGGGTGGGCCCCATGCCCGCGGCGAGCGCGGCCTCGTTGCGGTGGATCCTGAGGTCGAGTCCCCACTCCTCGGTCATCCGGTCGCGGAACTCGTACATCTCCGGGAATTTGTAGGAGGTGTCGATGTGGATGACGGGGAAGGGCACCTCGCCGAAGAAGGCCTTGCGGATCGCCCAGAGCAGGCTGGTGGAGTCCTTGCCCATGGACCAGAGCAGGGCGGGCCGGGCGAAGCGCTGCCGCACCTCGCGCAGGATGTGCACGGTCTCGTTCTCCAGTTCACGCAGTGCCTGGTGCACCGGCTGTTCCTTCCAGCGAAGTGGCGGTGAGCGGGCTTCCGTCGGCCGGGTGCAGACCCACCACCAGGGGGTGGCAGCCCCGGAACCGGCCGGGAAACCTGTCGTTGGGGTGGGTGAGGCCCACGGCCGCGTAGAGCAGCGGGGCCCCGGTTCCGGCGGGCAGGGCGGCGGCCGGATCGCCGCCGCCGGGGTCGCCGGGGTCGGGGGTGACACGGATGGGTCCGTCGTCTCCGTCGCCGAGCAGCCGGACGTCGCGGACGATCCAGTCGAAGAGCTCGCCGCTCGCGTCGGTGAACTCCAGGCGCAGAAAGGTCCGTCCGCCGGTGGCGCGGCGGCGGTGGTAGCGCAGCGGGCGGACCGCGACGAGTCCGGCGCTGCGCCCGCCCGCGAAGGCGGTCGCGATGTCCGGATCGGCGACGTCCGCCAGCAGCCCGGTCCGCTCGGCGGGGGCGAGCGGGGGCCTGGCGGGCCGGGGCGCGCCGTGCACCGAGCGGTCCTCGGGGCGGGCCCGGGGGCCGGTCGGGGCCCCCAGGGCGAGCAGGACCGGCCGGTGCATCGCGTAGACGGGGTCGCCGCCGGTGACCTGGGCGGCGGTGACCGGCTCGGGCCGTATCCACCGCCGCTCGGGGGTGACGCCCGCGACACAGGCCCCGCCGTCGGTGTCGAGCGTGACCGCGAGCGGCACCAGCTCGCTCACGGGCGTGTTCATCCGGCCCCCAGGGGGACGCCCGGCAGGTCCGGCAGCGGCGGGCGGCCGAGCATCCGCAGCACGGTGGGGGCCACATCGAGCGGCCGCCCGTCGGGGCCCGCGCCGGAGCCGAAGGAGCCGCCGATCCCGCCCCAGTACGACTCGCGCCGGTGCCAGCCGCTCTGGAGGGTGCGGTGCACCTGGGCCGACCAGTGGGTGTCGCCCAGCGGCAGATAGCGCCAGTCGTAGGGGACGAGGATCAGGTCAGGGGCGCGGTGGGCGGCCGGGCCGGAGTGCACGTCCTCGCCGCGGAGCACCTCGGCGAAGAGCGGCAGCCCGGTGAGCGGGTTGATGTGGGCGAGCAGCGCCTCGCGCACCCGGTCCGCCGTCCGTTCGCGCAGGTGCGGTTCGACGATGCCGTGCTTGTAGCGCCCGGCGGTGTTGAGGTTGACGCCCTGGGTGCCCTGGACGGCCTCGAACGCCTGGGTGGCCGTCCAGTCGGGGCGGCCGTCGGGGCCCTGGGTGAGGAGTCCGGCGGCGGCCAGCACCTCATTGACGGAGCAGTACGCGCGCAGCGGGCCGAAACCGATCTCGGAGAACGCGAACACCTCGGTGTGCTCGTCGGCGCGGTCGAGGAAGGCTCCGAGCACCTCGTCGGCGAGCCGGTACGCGCGCCGTACGGAGCGCTCCTCCTCGGGCACGGGGCTGCCCGGCTCCAGTTCCTGCCAGTAGACGTGGGAGAGCCGGTCGATCGCGGTCAGATTGAGCACGAGCAGATCGGGCCGCTCGTCCTGGCCGCCGTCGAACAGATGGAGCGCGGCGTCGGCCCGCGCCCGGTCGGCGCCGAGCACCTTGGCGGTGAACTCCTCCTTGTCCTGGCCGGTGAACCAGATGTTGACGTCGTGGGCGAGGTGGATGCCCGCCCGGCCGAGGCGGACGGGCAGGTCCCGGGGGTGGCAGGCGTGCAGGGTACGGCGCATCGGGTAGCCGATGGAGACGCCGTTGAGGGGGCGGACGGGGTGGCTGCCGAAGACGTTGACGACGGCGGTCGTCAGATCGGCGAGTTCGGGCCGCTGCCACAGCAGGGGGCGGCGCGGGGAGGAGCTGTCGAGCACGGCGGGCTCGTAGTCGGGGCTGTGCGCGTCCCAGTAGGAGAAGCAGCCGTGCTCGGCGGGGCCGTGTCCGGTGAACGCGCTGATCAGGCCGGGGGGTTCATAGGGCACCAGCTCGGAGTGCATGGTGCCGGAAGCGCCCTCGGCGCGCAGCCGGGCGAACGCCGGCAGGACGTCGGGGCCCCAGCGCTCCAGCAGCTCGGGCGCCGCGCCCTCGGTGACGAGGACGACGGCGCGGCGCCGGGGCATCAGGCGGCCCCGGCGCTCGGGGCGCCGTCGGCGCGGGCGAGGCGCTCCTCGACGTAGTCGCCCAGGACGTTGAGCGAGTCGACGAGCAGGACGCTGAGATCCTCGTCGTCTATCTGTATGCCGAACTCGTTCTCGACCCAGATGAGCAGTTCCAGGCCGGCCACCGAGTCGATGTCCAGCGCCTGGCGCAGGCCCTCGTCGGGCACGGCGCTCGGCTCGCGGTCCAGCCGCAGGGCCTCGACGACCACCTTGCGCAGTCGGTCCTTGGTCTCCGCTGTCGCTGTCATGGCGTGTTCCTCTCAGAGATAACCCATGGCGCTGAGGGTCCGGGCGGTCAGATCGTCCTCACGCAGGCTGCGTGCGGTGTCCTTCGGGTGCGGTTCGGGTGCGCCCGGGTCGGGCAGGAAGGGCAGCGGCCCGGCCCCGGCGTCGAGCACCTCGGGCACGGGGCGTCCGTGCACGGCGGCCGGATGGCGCAGTCCGAGGTCGTGCAGGAGGGTGGGGGCGAGGTCGCAGAGGGCGACGGGCTCCTCGCGGCGGCCGGCCGGGACGCGCGGGGAGCGATAGGCCCACAGGCCGGCGTAGCGGTGCATGCCGGTCTGCTCGCTGGGGCGCCAGACGCCGCCGGAGAGCCCGGGGTCGGCGAGCACCCCCTCGTCGGCGGGGACGAGCAGCAGATCGGGGGCGGTACGGGACATCTCGCCGGGGTACGCCTCCGCGCGGGGCAGTACGGCGGCGAACACCGGGCTTCCCGAGTCGGGGGCCCGCAGCGACAGGAAGAGGTCGCTCAGCTCGGCGGTGAGCGCGGCCTTCTCGTCCGCGCGGACGAGTCCGCTGTGCTGGCGTCCGGCGAGGTTGAGATTGACTCCGTAGCAGCCGGGGGTGGGCATGTAGGCGCGGGTGCGCTCGAAGTCGACGGTGGCGCCGTCGGCGTCGAACCAGCCGGCGTGGCCGCCCTCGCCGGGGCGGACGGCGAGCAGTCCGGCCTCCGCCAGGACGCTGTTCACCCCGAGGTTGAGCCGCCCCTGGCCGAGGCCGTGGTCGGAGACGAGCATGACCGGGGTGTCGTCCCCGACCCTGGCCAGGACGGCGCCGATCACCGCGTCGACGGCCCGGTGGATCAGCTCCACGGCGTCGCCCCACTCGGCGCGGTCCGGGGCGGTGTGGCGGGGGTGGCAGTCGTCGGCGAAGTGCCAGTAGTGGTGGCAGATCCGGTCGATCTCGGTGATGACCGCCATCACGACGTCGGTCTCGTGGCGCTCCATCAGATGGACGATGGAGCGGCCCCGGGCCGCGACGTTCGCCAGCGCCTTGTCCAGATAGCCGTGGTCGCCCTGGAACATCGCCATGATGTCGGGCATGAACGGCGCGCCCGCCCGGGACATCTCGCCCAGGAGCGTGGGCGGGCTGCTGAAGCGCAGGGTGCGCTCCAGCGGCCAGGTGACCTGGTAGCCGGGGAGTTCGCGCGGCGGGTGGGACATCGGCACATTGATGATTCCGGCGCTCCAGCCCTGTTGGGCCAGCCACTCCCAGATCGTGCTGCAGCCGAAGTCGCCGGTGCCGGTGAGCCGGTCGCCGTAGTCGGCCTCCTGGGTGCCGAAGAACTGGTAGACGCCGTGCCCCCCGGGGCGGCGCGCGGTGACGAAGGTGGACCAGCCGGGTGCGGTGTGGGCGGGCCAGGTCGTCGTGGTGGTGCCGTACATGCTCTGCCCGAGCAGCGTGGCCAGATGGGGCAGCAGCCCCCGTGCGATGAGCGGTTCCATCATCGCCAGGCTTCCGCCGTCGATCCCCAGGATCAGCGCCTTGGGGTGTGCGGTCACGGTGCCTCCTCCCCTCGGAGACCGCCTCGCGTGGTGGACGGCTCCTCCGGTGTCCGAGACTAGACAGGAGCCTTAACTACAGTCAATATTAGTCAGCATTAGACAACTATAGTTGTAAGTCGTGTCGGTGAACGGAGCACTCATGACACCGCCGAACACTTCGCCGAGCGCCGTCGTCTTCGACCTGGACGGCGTGCTGCTGAACACCACCGAGAACATGCGGCACGCGTTCGGCTCGGTCTGGGCCGCGGCGGGCCGGGCCGAACCGCCGCCCTTCACGACGTTCCTGGAGCACATGGGCGCTCCGCTCCACGTCATCCTGGAGAAGTTCGGCCTCGGCGCCGACTACGCCCCGGTGTACGCCGCCGCCAGCACCGCCCGGCTGGATCTCGTCCATCCCTATCCCGGGATCGTCGAGGTGCTGCGCGCCCTGCGCGCCGCGGGCGTGCCCACCGGCGTCGCCACCGGCAAGTCCCGTCAGCGGGCCGTCGAGGCGCTGCGCTCCGGCGGGCTGTACGAACTGCTCGACGTCGTCGTCGGCAGCGACCAGGTCCGGCTGCCCAAGCCCGACGCCGAGATCCTGCGCACCGCGCTCTCCCTGCTCCCGGGCGCTCCCGTGCCGGCCGAGCGGGCCGTGTTCATCGGCGACAGCGTGCTCGATCTGCGCTGCGGCCACGCCGCCCGGGTGCCCACGATCGCCGCCTGCTGGGGCCAGAGCACCCGCGAGACCCTCCTGGCGGAGCGGCCCGGCTCCCTCGCCGAGGGCCCGCTCGACCTGCTCGCGGCGCTGGTGCCCGCGGCGGACCGGCAGGTCTCCGTTGGCTGAGCACGCCGGACGCCCGCGAAGCGCCGGCCCCGGGGCGCGCGGCGAGCTGCTGCTGCTCAACGGCCCCAACCTGGGCCGGCTGGGCACCCGTAAGCCGGACATCTACGGCACCACCACACTCGCCGAGATCGAACGCGACGTCGAGAAGACCGCGGCGGCGGCGGGCTTCACCCTCCGCTGCGTCCAGGACGAGAGCGAGGCGGTCCTCGTCCGGGCGGTCCACGACGCCTCCGACTGCGCGGGGGCGATCGTCAATCCCGGCGCGCTGATGATCGCCGGATGGAGCCTGCGGGACGCCCTGGAGAGCTATCCGGGCCCCTGGATCGAGGTGCATCTCAGCAATGTCTTCGCCCGCGAGCCCTTCCGCCACAACTCGGTCCTCTCACCGCTCGCGTCGGGCGTCCTGTGCGGTCTGGGCGCGCACGGATACCGGCTCGCCGCCCAGGCGCTGATCCACCGGCTCGCCCCCGGCGACCGATGAGGCGGCTGCTGCTCGCGCCGCACCCCGACGACGCGGTGTGGTCCTGCGGCGGCATGCTCGCCCGGTGGTGCCGGGAGGGGGAACTCACCGTCGTCACCGTCTTCGACGGCGACGGCGACGGCGACGGCGACGGCCGCCTCACCGGGCGGTCCGCCGCGCCGCGGCGCGCCGAGGACACGGCCGCGCTGGGCCGCTGGCCGCTGCGCGCCGTCCGGCTCGGCCTCCCCGAGGCGACCCTGCGGCACGACGGCGGGGGCCGGGCGCTCTACCCCGGCCCCCTCGCCCTGCGCCGCGCCCCGCACCCCCTCGACGCCCCGCTCGCCGAACGCCTCGCCGCGCTGCTCGCCCCGCTGACCGGCGCGTGCGACGAACTGCTGCTGCCGCTGGGCGTCCGCACCCACGCGGACCACCGGCTGGTGCGCGACGCCGCCGAGCGCTCCCTGGGGACCTCCCCGCGCGGCGCGCTCCCCCGCGTACGCCACTACCGGGAATTCCCCTACGCCCCGCCGCCGCCCCCCGGCGGGTACGAGGAGCGCACCGAGCCCGCCGACTTCGGCGACTGGCTGCGCGGCTCGCTCGTGTACGAGTCCCAGGTGCGCGGCATGTTCGGCGGCGCGCCCGCCTTCGCCCGCGCGCTGGCGCGGCACACGGGCGCGCCGCGCCGCTGCGCCTGGGGCTACTGGACGCAGGCCGCCACATAGGCCCGTACGCCGCCGCCCTCCCCCAGCAGCTCCGGCAGCAGCCGTACGGCGGGGAGATCGTGCAGGGCGCGGAAGCGCTCCATGTTCGCCGCGTGCTGGTCCCAGCGGTCCGGGCGGGCGTGGGTCAGATGGACCCCGGCGGCGGCCGCCGGGACCACCGCGCGCGCCCCGGCCGCGAACAGCCGTACGCCCAGCTCCAGATCCTCGCACCCCCAGCCCCGGCCGAACTCCTCGTCGAAGCCGCCGACCCGCTCGAAGAGCGCCCGGGGCATGGAGGTGTTGGCCCCCACACAGGCCGCCCAGGGCGCGACGGGCGGGACCTGTCCCGCGTCCATGGCGCAGATCAGCGTCTCCAGGGTGTTGCGCGGCAGACGGCCCTCAGTGCCGGCCACCACCCGGGCCGCCGCGGCCGCCAGTTCGGCGACCGGGGCGTCCCGGTGCCGGTCCAGCCAGCGGCGCGCCCCGGGGAACTCCCGGAGCGGGCCGTGCGCCAGCACCGTCCGCGCCCCGGCCTCCGCGTGCGCCGCCAGATGTCCGGCGGAGGTGAGGATGTCGTCGTCGAGGAAGAGCAGCCGCTCGCCCCGGGCGGCCCGCGCGCCCGCGTTGCGGACGGCTGCGCGACCGCGCGCGGGCCCGGCGACCACCCTCGGCCGCGGGGCGGCCAGTTCCCCGTCCAGCGCGCGCAGCGTCTCCCGGGTGCCGTCGGCGGAGCCGTCGTCCACCACCAGCACCTCGTACGGCAGCGGGCAGCGCTGCGCGGCCAGCGCCGTGAGCGTGGCGCGCAGCGAGGCCGCCTTGTCGCGGGTGGGGATCACCACGCTCAGCACCGGGTCGCTCCCGCCGGCCGCGCCGGGGTCCCCGGGCGCAGCGGCCGCCCGGCGATCCGGTAGGCGTCCTCCAGGAGGCCCAGCACCTCGGCGGTGCGCTTGAGTTCGGTGCGCCAGGGGGCGGATCTGCGGAGCATGGCCACGGTGGCGTCGAGCTGGTCGTCGTACTCCTTGCCGGGCACGGTCCCGACGGACCACTCGGTGCTCCGGCCGCCGCGCCGCACCCGCAGGACCGGGTGGGCGACGCGGTTGGGGCTGAATCCGAAGGTGGTGACCAGCTCCAGCCGGCACTCCTCGCCGTCGGCCGCGGCGCCGCGCACCTCGATCCGGGTGGTGTCGACGGCGGTCTCGCTGGCCCAGGCCGCGCGCAGGGACAGCTCCGAGCCGTCGCGGTAGCGGGCCCGGAGCCGTCCGTCGGCCTCCACGTCGAACACCCCGGGCGCGGCGGCGGGCGCGCCCGCCGCCGGGGCGTCGCCGCGCCAGCGCGCCCCGCCGAGCGCCAGTTCCCCTCCGGGGCCCTGGAGTTCGGCCGTGAGTCCGGTGCGCCGGGAGTCCGGCAGCAGGTCCTGGACGACCTCGGCCAGATGCCAGCCGAGGTCGAGCAGGGCTCCCCCGCCGGCCTCGGAGCGCCGGGTGAACCAGGAGCCCGGCCGGGGCACTCCGGCGGCCCGCAGCCATTCGGCGTGGACCCGGACCGGCCCCGCGCACAGCTGCGGGACGAGCGAGCGCAGCCGCGCCACATCGAGCCGGCGCGGTGAGGGGCGGCTGATCTGGAAGGGCGCGCCGGTCGCCCACGACCGTGCGTTCAGCCGTTCCAGCTCGGCCGTCGACAGACAGAGCGGCTTCTCGATCAGAGCGGCGACCCCGGCGTCCAGCACGGCTCCGGCGGTCTCCTCGTGGAGATGGTTGGGCGTTCCCACGACGGCCAGGTCGAGATCGCGCGCCAGCAGGTCGGGCAGCCGGTCCGCGATCAGGTCCGGCGGCAGTCCGGCCCCGCCGGCCGCGGCGAGCGCGGGGTCGTGCACGCCCACCACCTCGAAGCAGGGGTGCGCGCGCAGCCTCGGCAGCCACACCTGTGCGTTGATCCAGCCGAAGCCGATCAGCCCGGTCCTGAAGGCGCGGCCCACCGCTAGCGTCCGGCCTCGTCCACGGCGGCCGCGACGACGGCGGCCACCCTGCGGACGGTCTCGGGCTCGGCGAGCAGGATCCGGTGGTGCAGCCACAGTCCCCGGCCGCCGATCAGCTCGGCCTCGGGGCAGCGCGCGCCGAGTTCGTCCGCGGTGACCGACTCGGTGGCCCCGGCCCAGAATCCGGCGGTGCGGTAGACGGGCGGGAAGTTGACGCAGGCGGGCACACCGCGCTCTTTGAGCAGCTCGACGAGGCGGTCGCGGGCCTGCCGGTCGAAGCGGTCGGCGTCCAGGGTGAGCAGATACATGTAGTGCGGGTTGACGGTGATCCGCGGGTCGCGGGTCTGGGTGCGCAGTCCCTCCACCGGGGCGAGCAGCTCGTCCAGCAGCGCGGCGCGTTCGCCGCGGGTCGCGGTCTGCCCGGCCAGCCGGCCCAGCTGGGTGCGGAGCACGGCTCCGGAGAACTCGTTCATCCGCGCGTTCATCCCGCCGGTGACGTGCTGGTAGCTGGTGTCCTCGGGCGGCCTGCCGACGGCGTGCAGCAGATAGGCGTGGTCGTAGGACTCGCGGTCCGGGAAGGTCAGCGCGCCGCCCTCGCCCGCCGTCATCAGCTTGCCGTTCTGGAAGCTGTAGCAGGCGATCGACGGATCGGCGCCGACCAGCACCCCGTCCCGGGTCGCGCCCTGGGCGTGGGCCGCGTCCTGGATGACGACGGCGCCGTACTCGTCGGCGACCTCCCGCAGCGCGGCCATGTCCGTGACATGGCCCGCCATGTGGACGGGGAGGATCGCGCGGGTGCGCTCGGTGGCCGCCTTGCGGGCGGTCTCGGCGGTCAGACACTGGTGGCCGGGGTCCACGTCGGCGGGTACGGGGACGGCCCCGGTGTTCTGCACGGCGAGGGAGGTGCTGATGAAGGTGAACGCGGGCACGATCACCTCGTCCCCGGGGCCTATGCCGTGCACCCTCAGGGCCAGTTCGAGCGCGTCGGTGCCGCTGTTGACGGCGAGCGCGTACGGGGCGCCGTTGTACGCGGCGAACTCCCGCTCGAACGAGGTGACCTCGCTGCCGCCCGCCCGCCACCACTGGCCCTGTTCGAGGGCCCGGATCAGGGCGGTGCGCTCTCCGTCGTCGTACTGCGGCCAGACGGGCAGTTCGGCCGGGCCGAGGGCGGGCGGGGCCGTACCGGCCTCGGGCGCGAACCGGTCGTTGATCGTCATGCGGTGGGGTCTCCTTCTGTGAGACGGCGTCCGGCCCCCCTGGGGACCGGTCCGGCCTGCGGGCGGAGCGGGGGCCGGCCGGCGACCGCGCGGGACTCGGCCAGCAGCAGCGCCCCCTGGAGGGAGGCGCCGGCGCCGTGGGCGGCCGTGGTCACCTCGGGCAGCGTGCTGCCGTGGCGGGTGCGGTGGCGCAGCCGGCCGCCCAGCGCGGCGGCGAGGCCCGCGGACCCGGCGCCGAGCCCGCCGCCGAGCACCACCGCGGTGAACGGCAGCAGTTCGCCGATGTCCGCGACGGCGAGGGCGCAGGCGTCGGCGGCCTCGGCGAGGGCGGCGGGCCGGCCGTCGGCGGCGGCGGCGCGTTCGAGCGCCGGGCCGGAGGCGTACGCCTGGAGGCAGCCGCGCCGTCCGCAGTCGCACGGCCGTCCGTCGTCGGGGCGCACCACGAGGTGTCCCGCCTCGCAGGGCAGCAGGTCGCCGAGGCGGGGCGGGGGCGCGGCGGCGCTTTGGGGCGGCAGCCACGCTCCGCCGACGCCGGTGCCGAGGCCCAGATAGAGCAGCCCGCCGGCGAACCGGGGCCGGGCGCGGGCCTCGGCGTACCCGGCGAGGAGGGCGTCGTCGTGGACGGCGATGCTCCGGCCCCAGAGTGCGGCGAGTTCGGCGGCCGGCCGCCGGCCGCGCCACGAGGCTCGGCCCGGCCAGCGGCTGATCCGGCCGTCGGCGTCGAGCGTGGCGGGCAGGGCGACCACCGCGCTGCTCGGGCGGTCCGCGCCGGCGGCGCGCAGCGCGCGGGCGGCGGCGGCGGCGAGCTGGGCGAGGTCGTCGTCGGGGGTGGCCCCGGGATTCCACCGGACCTTGAGGACCCCGCTGTCCGCGCCGTCGCCGCGGGCGCGTACGGCGGCCTTGGTGCCGCCGATGTCGACGGCGAGCACGACGGGCGGGCGGTCCCCGGGGGCCGGGGGGCGGGAGACGGGCGGCGGCTGCGCCGCCGGGCCGGTGTCCGTCACCACCGCGCCCCGCCGTCCACCTGGAGCGTCTGGCCGGTGATGTACGAGGCTCCGGGCCCGGCGAGGAAGGCGACGGCGTCGGCCACCTCCGCGGGCTCGCCGAGCCGGCGGACCGCGGTGCGCCCGCGCGCCCGTTCGTCCTCCTCGGCGGAGTACACCCCGCCGGTGCCGGTGCCGGTCCCGGTGTCCGTATCAGTGCCGGTGCCGGTGCCGGTGCCGGTGTCGGTGCCGGTGTCGGTGCCTGTGTCGGTGCCTGTGTCGGTGCCTGTGCCTGGGTCGGTGCGCGCGCGGATCGCGCCGGGGGCGACGACGTTCACCGTCACTCCGAACGGCCCCAGCTCCCAGGCCGCCGAGGCCGCCCAGCCGGAGAGCGCGGCCTTCGTCGCCGCGTACCCGGGCTGTCCGGGCATGCCCACGGACCCGCCGCGCGAGCCGAAGAGCACGATCCGGCCGTACCGGGCGCGCACCATCCGTTTGGCGGCGGCGGACGCGAGCTGCTGTACGGAGCCGGTGTTCAGCTGCCACAGACGGTGTTCGGCCGCGCTGTCGTGGGCGCCGGTCAGCACCGGGCGGCGGGCCGTGGCGCCGTGCGCGCAGACCAGGATGTCGGGCGCGGGGCCCCATTCCCTGACCCGGGTCAGGACCGAGGCGGTCTCCTCCGGATCGGCCAGGTCCGCCCGCAGAAACCGGGCCCCGGTAGCGGCCCCGATCGCCTCGGCCAGTTCCGCCCGCGTCCGGTGCACCCCGACCACGGCCGCGCCCCGCGCCGCCAGCGCCCGGCAGACCGCTTCCCCGAGGTGACCGGTGGCCCCGGTGACCAGCGCGAGCCGGCCGTCCAGCGAGCCGGTCGAGTGATCCGTCATGAGGTGCCTCCACGACCCTGCCGGACAAGGACTCCGCCACCGCCCGGGACACAACCGTCCTCGTACCGGGCGGGATCGGTACGGGACGCCCCGGCGCGCTCCCGTCGCGCGCGGCGGGCCCCGGGTCTGCCCGTCACGAACGCGCCGCGCGGCCCGGCCGGGCGGTGACACCGCCGGGCTCCGGGCGGCCGGGCGGGCTCCCCGGGCCCGTCGGCGGCCGCGCCGGGTACGCGCCGTGCGGAGCCGAGACGATCGGCCGCGAACGCGCCGCGCCCCGCCGCCCGGAGACCCTCCCGGCCGCCGGTACGAGCGCTACGGCACACCTCGCGGACACGTCCGGACCCGCCCGGGCGGGCGGGCTCCGGGTCGCCGGTACGAGCAGCGCGGCGCTCCTCGACGACGGCGGGAGGCACGACGCGGTCGGCCCGGTCGAAACCGGGCCCGCCTTGGCGGACACGGTCCCGGCGCCCGGCACAAGCCGTGCGGCGCACCCCGACATCGACAAGAGACGCGACCCGGACGGCCCGGTTCGAACCGGACCCGCCCCTGCGGGCGCGCCCCCAAGGCCCGGCGGGGCCCGTGCGGCGGGCGCTCATGAGGTCTCCTCGGGGCCCGGTGCGGTCGGGGCTCCCCCGGTGGGGCGGCCCGGGTCGGCCCCGTACCCGGCGACGATCAGGGTGACGGCCGGTTTCCCGAGGCGGACCGTGCGGTGGACGGTGAATCCGGCGGCGCCCAGCCCGGCGGTCAGGGTGGCCTCGGTGGGCCAGGCCGAGCCGCCGTGCGTCAGCCAGTCGAGCCGGATCTCCTGGGGCAGACCGCCCGGGGCGTCGAGGAACACGTCGTCGACGAGCAGCCGCCCGCCGGGGGCCAGTCGCGCCGCCAGCGCCCGCAGGTCGCTGCCGGGGCCGGGCAGGTGCACGGCGTTGCAGACGACCACCAGGTCGAAGAGTTCGCCGTCGGCCGGGGCGGGGATCTCCTCGCGGCCGCCGGGCTCCGCGGCGCTGTGCGCGGACTGCTGGGCGAGCGTGCCGACGCGCAGCAGCCGGCCGTCCCCGGGGCGGCCGTGCGCCCGCGCGTACCGGCCGGGTCCGCAGGTGATCTCCAGCAGCCGGCCGGGGCGCGGGCCCGCCAGCCGGAGGCCGATCCGGCTGCGGCCGTGGGCCGCCGGGGTGTGCATGGCCCGCTGGTAGACCTCGCGGAGCGCGTCGTCGGGGCCCTCGGTGTCGAAGGCGCGTCCGGCCGGTCCGGTGCGGGCGACGGCGGTGAGCTGTTCGCGGGTCACCCAGGTGCGGGAGAGCCGCTCCTCCAGCGCGAGGACGGCCAGCGTCCCGGCCAGGGGTCCGCCGTCGTCGGCCGGCGGCCCGGGCGGGTCCTCGTGGGCCGCCGCCACGGGTACGGCGGGGCGCTCGTCCGGGTCGGGCGGGGCCGCCCGCAGCAGCCCGGCGCTCTCGGCGACCTGGAGCAGCTGCTCGCACACGTCCGGGTCGAGCCCGAGGGCCGAGGCGATCCGGGCGGAGTCGGCGGGGCCCTGGCGGAGCAGGTCCACGACGCCCAGCCGGAGCAGCGCGAAGAGCAGTTCGCTGCGTTTGTGCGCCTGGGCGCAGGCGATGAGCACGGCCTCGTCGCCGGGGATCAGCCGGCGGGCGGGCAGCGGTTTCCCGGACCGCCCCCGCGGCAGCTCGCCGACGGCCCTGATCCGGTCGGGCACCTTGTACGCGGCGAGCCGGTCCTTGGCGTGGGTGTGCAGATCCGCGCTGTCGGCCCCCGTGCCGCGCAGGCTCACCACCTCGGCGTGCAGCCGGGTCGTGGGGCCCGCGGCCGTACGGCCCTCCACGCCGGTCACCCGCGCGTCCAGCACGTCCTGGTGCGCCCGGAGCACGGTCTCGACCTCTTCGGGGGCCACCCAGCGATCGCCCCGGCGCACCGCCCGGCCCCGGCGGCCCAGGATCCGCAGTCCGTGTTCGGGGTGGTAGGCGGCGATGTCCCCGGTGGTCCGCCAGCCGGCGTCCGGGTCCTCGGCCAGGCTGACGCGGAGGTCGCCCGCCGTGTCGTCGGGTACGGGGGACCCGTCGTCGCCCAGGATCCGGAAGCGGACGCCGTCCAGCGGGTGGCCGACCCGGCCCGGCGGGGCCCCGGCCGGGGCGCTGAAGAGCGAACCGGTCTCCGAGGAGCCGTAGTCACGGGCGAGGCCGATGCCGAAGGCGGCCCGGAAGGAGGCGTCGAGCGACGCGTCGACGGCCCCCGCGCCCACCATGGCCAGCCGGAGCGCGGAGCCGGTGAGCGGGGCCCGGCCCGCGCGGGCGCTGAGCAGCCGGGCGACCGCGGGCACGAGCGGGAGCACGGTCGCGCCCCGCTCGATCTCGCGCAGCGCCGCGCCGAGCGCGGTCGGCGGATGGGGGCTCACGGCGGCTCCCGCCTCCAGGGCGGCGTGCAGCCAGCCCAGGGCGTACGCGTGCCAGAGCGGCAGCGGCAGCAGCACCCGGTCGGCGGCGGTGAGCCGGGCCCACCGCACATGTCTGCGGCCCTCGGCGCGCAGGGAGTCGACGGTGCGCGCCACGAGTTTGGGCGTGCCGGTGGTGCCGGAGCTGGGCAGCAGGACCGTGCCCGGGGGGTGGGGGCCGCCGCCGCCCGCCCGGGTCGGCCCCGGGCCGAACGGTCCGGCGGCGGTCGCGGGTCCGAGGTGCGCGAGCCCCCCGGCGGCCCCGGCGTGTCCGACGACCCCGGTCGCCGAGCCGCCTTCGGTGGTTCCGCCGGTCCCGGGGTACGCGGGGTACGCGGCGGCCCCGGTGTACGCGGTGTCTCCGGTCGCCGCGGTGGACGCCGTGGCTCCGCCGTCCTCGCCCGCTCCGGTGTGCAGGATCCGTCCGCCGCCCGCGCGGTCGAGCCAGCGCCGGTGCTCGTCGGCGGGCGCGGCCGGGTCGACCAGCAGCGGTACGGCCCCGGCGCTCAGCAGCCGCCGGTAGGCGTCGACCCAGGCCGCGCCGCCGGGGCCGGTCAGGGCCACGACCTCGCCGGGAGCGCCGGCCGGGCCGCCGGCCCCCGCGCCGGTGGCCGCCGTCACCGGCGCCCTGCCTCTTCTGCCAGATAGCGCCGCTTGCTCTCGGCGATCAGCCGGCGTATCGCGGGCGGCGAGTAGGTCGGGGCGGAGCAGAGTTCGTCGAGGGTGATCTCGTCGTCGAAGTACATGCTGAGGGTGTCCCAGGGCGTGAAGCAGCCCCGGCAGGCGTCGAGTCGGGGCCGTTCCGCGAGCAGCGCCTGATAGAGCCCGGTCTCGCCGACCCGGCTCAGGGTGTCCTCCCAGTCGTCCTCCAGCAGATTGCCCATGTTGGAGAACCAGATGTTGGGGCAGGGCGTGACGACGCCGTCGCTGAAGGTGGAGATCACCATCCGCGGGAGATGGCAGCGGAAGGTGCGCCCGCTCTCGCGGTAGAAGCTCACCAGCCGGTCGAAGTAGGCCCGGGGCGGCAGCACGGTCGCGAACTCGTCGTAGCGGGCCGCGAATTCCTCGACGTGGTGGATCTGGTCGGGGCGGACGGCGAACTGGTCGGAGTCGGGGCCGCGGACCGGGAAGGGGAAGAAGACGGGGGGTGTGGGACGGTCGGCGAGCCAGCGCGCGAAGGCGGTCAGCTCGCCGACGCTGCGGTCGTTGAGCACTCCGTAGATCTCGACGTCGAGACCGCTGTCGAGAATCGCCTCGACCCGCTCGACCACCTTGACGTGCAGCTTCGCGGAGGCGACCCGGTGGGAGTTGCCGGAGTGCAGATGGCTGTCGAGCGAGACCTGGAGGACGACATTGCCCCAGCGGGCGAATTCCTCCAGGTGCGCGTCGCGGACGAGCACCCCGTTGGTCTGGATGACCAGCACCTCGTGCTCGGCGGCCTGCGCGCGCAGGAACTCCATGACTCCGGCGACCAGGAAGATCTCGCCGCCGGTCACCTTCAGCAGCGGGACCCGGAAGGTGGCGTCGATGCGGCTGTCGATGACCGGGAGCTGCTTGCCGAGCAGGCTCTCCGGCTCGTAGCGGTCACGCGTCGGGGGCCGGAAGATCAGCTGCTCGGAGTGGGCCTGCTTGAGGTTGCTCTGACCGGTGAGGCAGTACGTGCAGCTCAGGTTGCATGAGTCCTCGTTGACCACGAGGTCGTTGCCGATGAGCCCGTCGATCATTTCCCGCCCCTTCGGTCGAGCCTGACATGACTCTTACCCGAGATTGACAGAAGTCATTGACTAAAGTCAACCTTTGGCTGAAGGACGACTACCCACCGCACACGGAACCCAGAACAATGATCGTTGAATAGACCGTATAGTGGCAACTGGAGTTACACTCCGCCAGAAAGCGGAACCACAGGAACTACAGATGACCGGCGACGGGGCAGTCAGTTGACCGCCCCGTCGACCACCCGGTCGGCAAGGTCGGGCAACTCAGGTGAGCAAAGGGTGGACACAGTGAGGAATCAACACCCGAACTTCGGCGAGCGGATCAAAGCGCGCCGCCTTGAGCTGGGGCTTTCTCAAAAGCAGCTGGCCGGCGACGTTGTGACCTCCAGCTATGTCTCGTTGCTGGAGTCGGACAAGCGCGCGCCCACGCTGGACGTCATCATCCACCTCGCCGACCGCCTCAGAATGCCGATCGAGGAACTGACCGGGCAGAGCATCGCCGGAACCCTCGCCCCCGAGGCTCCCGCCCCCGCACGCCCCACCGGCCCCACCGCGGACCGGGCGGCACAGGCGGCGCAGACGGCCCGCACGGCGACCGCGCGGACGGCCCCCCAGGAACAGCGGGCGCCTCTGCGCATCCTCGCCGACAACGCGCTCCAGAGCAACGACTACGTACGCGCCATCGAACTGCTCCGCCGTCTCTACGACCAGCTGCGCGCCGACGGCGACCAGGCCAAGAGCGTGGAGGTGGGCTTCCAGCTCCAGCGGCTGCTCCAGACGCAGGGCGACCACGAACAGCGGCTCGTCCTGCTGGAGGAGCTGATGGCCACCACGGCGTGCGGGCCGGACTCGCAGGCCGTGACGGTGGCGCTCTCCACCGAGCTGGGCACCGCGCTGCGCGACACGGGTCATCTCGTCCGGGCGCGCACCACCCTGGAGAACGCCACCGGGCTGCTGCGCCCCACCGGGCTGCACGGCACCTCCGAGCATGTGCGGCTGCTGGGCGCGCTGATCTCCGTCCTGTGCGAACTGAGCGACACCGAGCCGGTCCCCGGCCTGGTCGCCCAGATGCTGGAGCTGGCGGAGAAGGTCGACACCCCCGGCATCCTCGGCCGCTCCGAGTGGGCCGCCGCGATGGCCTACGACCAGCTCGGCCGGGGCGAGGACGCGCACACCTACGTGGTCAGGGCGCGGGACAATCTGCCGCCCGCCACCATGACGCTGCGGGACTGGCTGCGCTTCTGCCGGTCGACCACCAGCATCCTCCTGAGCACGGGACATCTGGAGGAGGCGCACAACTGGCTGATCGGGGCCGAGCACACCACCTCCCTGATGAACGTGCCCGCGGAGACCGCCGCGCTCACCGCGCTGCGCGCGCGGCACGAGGCCGCGCTCGGCCATCACGAGCGGGCGCTGGAGCTGTACTCGGAGCTGACCGCCGACAGGTCGCCGCTCTCCGGGCTCCAGCTGGCCCGGGTCTGCCTGGCCAAGGCCGAGGAGCTGCACGTCCTGGAGCAGCCGGCCGAGGCGCTGGAGGCCCTGCGGAGCGCCGCCGCGATCTGCGAGGAGAACGGGGCGTACCAGCTCGCGGTGCAGATGTGGCGGCGGATGGACGAGATCCGGCCCGCCTGAGGCCCCGCCCCGAGGCTCCGGCCCGAGGCTCCACCACGAGCCCTCGCACCGAGGCCCCGCCCGGGGGCCGTCTCCGAAGGTCCGTCCGGGGCTCCGCCGCCGAGGCCCCGCCCGCGAGGGTCCGGCCGCGCGCTCAACCGCGCGCCGTCCTCCGTCCGTTCGCCGTCCGTTCGCGGCCCGTCCGGTGAAGCCCTCCCCCGGGCCCGCCCGGGCGCCCGCCCCGACGCCGGACCCGCATACCCGCCCCACCGCCTCCGGCCGCCCCGCCGCCCGCCGTCCCGTCCGCCGCGCCGCCCGCCCGCCGTATCCGCGCGCGAAGCGGCGAATGGGGTGAAGCGGCCTCGCTTCACCCCATTCCCGCGCGCGGTCCTACCAGGGCCAGTCGGCCTTGTCCTCCGACGCGCCCTCGCCGTGCGACAGCCAGGGCCAGTCGTCCCCGGCGGCCTTGCCGCACGCCTTCCAGGGCCAGTCGTCCTCAGCGCCTTTGTCCTGCTCGGACCAGGACACCTCCACCCGGGAGCGTCTCCCCCGCGCCTTCCAGGGCCAGTCGTCCTCGGCGTGTCTCCCGCCCGCCGGCCGGAGCCGGCCGCGCCCGGGGCGATCCCCCGTACAGAGTCCGTCGAACAGGCCCCTGAATCCTGTGCCGGCCGACGCCGGACCTGAGATCCCCGGCGCCGATCCCGCGTCGAGGACGGGGTCCTCGGCGGTCCGGAAGAGGGGGGCGAACGCCTGCGCAGTGGGACTCATCTACCTGACACTCCTTCATTCGAGGTCCAGTCAAGCGGGACATTACTATAGTCATCACAAGGGGTACAGATATTGCCAAGCGTGAGTTCGTGTCCCACACTTCGGAGACATCTCTTGACTATCGTCAACGTCCACAAGGAGAGCGAGGGAGTCGTGGCCGACCCGGATCCCCTTTCCCCTCTGCGGTCCGCACGCAAGACGCTCGCCGCCGTCGAGGCGGCGGAGGAGGTCGGGCTCCTGGACGCCGTGGCGGACACGGCCGTCCCGGCCGACCGGCTCGCCGAGCTGCTCGATCTGCGTCCGGAGCCCCTGCTCGCGCTGCTCCGCATACTGGGCTGGCACGGCGTGCTCAGCGAGCGGGACGGCGCGTGGCGGCTCACCGGCGTCTACCGGGATCTGCTCACCGGCCCGCCCGGGAGCAGCGCCCGCCCCCTGCTGCGCATCGAGCGCTGGGCGGCCGAGGACCATCTCAACGCCGCCGGTGTGACCGCCGCCCTGCGGGGCCGGCGCCACCCCACGGAGATCCCCGACGCCGAACTGCCCGCCCTCGCCGACGCCATGCTCACCGGGGCCCGTGCCAGCGCCCCGTATCTGGCCCGGCTTCCCGAACTGCGCCATCGCACCAGCCTCGCCGACATCGCGGGCGGCAGCGGAGGGTACTCGGTCACGCTGTGCCGCATGTTCCCCCGTCTCTCCGCCACGGTCTACGACCGCGCGCCGATGCTGAAGCACGCCGAGGCCGTCGTCAAGGAGGCCGCTCTCACCGACCGCGTACGTCTGGAGCCCTGGGATCTGCGCACCGATCCGCTCGGCGGCCCGGACAGCGGCCCCGCCGAGGGTCCGGCCGGGGGCCCGGACAGCGCCCCCGGCGGCGGCCCGCACGACGCGGCGCTCCTCTCCCACGTCCTGCATCTTCTCGACCGGCGGGAACGGGTGCAGCTGCTGACCCGCGCGCGCCGCATCCTCCCCGAGGGCGGACTGCTGATGATCCATGACTTCCTGTACGACGCGCCCCCGGCCGGTTCGGTGCTCGCGGCCTCCGCCGTCGACTGGCTCGCCCTGGGCGCGGCCTACCACCCGGACACCGCCTCGCTCACGGCGGAGCTGGCCGAGGCCGGCTTCACCCTCCGGCGCACGGTGCCGCTGAGCGCCCTGGGCACCGCCGTCGCCGTCGCCCACCGGAACTGATACCCGTGCGCATACTCGTGACCGGCGGAGCCGGATTCATCGGCAGTGCCTATACGCGCGCGCTGCTCTCCGGCGCCCATCCCGCGTCGGCCGACGCGGACGTGACGGTGCTGGACAAGCTGACGTACGCCGGAAACCCGGCCAATCTCGCGGCCGTGGCGGACCATCCGCGCTTCCGGCTGGTGCCGGGCGACATCGCCGACGCCGCGCTCGTGCGCGAGCTGATCGACCCCGGCACGGTCGTGGTCAACTTCGCGGCGGAGACCCATGTCGACCGCTCGATCGCCGACGCGGAGTCCTTCGTCCACACCAATGTGACGGGCACTCATGTGCTGCTGGAGGCCGCGCTCGAACGGCGCGCCGGTCCCTTTCTCCAGGTCTCGACCGACGAGGTGTACGGCTCGATCGACACCGGATCCTGGACCGAGCGCTCGCCGCTGAGCCCCAACTCGCCCTACGCAGCGTCCAAGGCGTCCGCGGATCTGCTCGCGCTCTCCTACTTCCGCACCCATGGTCTCGACGTCCGCATCACCCGGTGCAGCAACAACTACGGCCCGTACCAGCACCCGGAGAAGCTGATCCCGCGCTTCACCACCCTGCTGCTCGACGGCCGGAGCGTGCCGCTGTACGGCGACGGCCGGCACATCCGCGACTGGCTGCACGTCGACGACCACTGCCGGGGCATCCAGCTCGCCCTGGAGCGCGGCCGGGCGGGCGAGGTCTACCACATCGGCGGCGGCACCGAGCTGACCAACAGCCGGCTCACCCGTGAGCTGCTGACCGCGTGCGGCGCGGACTGGAGCGCCGTCCGCCATGTCACCGACCGCAAGGGACATGACCGCCGCTACTCCCTGGACGACGGCCGGCTGCGGGCGCTGGGCTACCGCCCGCGGGTGGGATTCGCCGAGGGGCTGCGCGCCACCGTCGACTGGTACCGCACTCATCCCGACTGGTGGGACCGGTCGGACGGCGGCGCCCTGCCGGCCGACGAACCGCGACGCCCGAGCGGCGGCGCCCGGAACGGCGAGAGGAGGGACACCCCGTGCGCGGCATCATCCTCGCCGGCGGCTCGGCCACCCGGCTCCGCCCGCTGACTCTGGTCTCGTCCAAGCAACTGCTTCCGGTATATGACAAACCGATGATCTACTACCCGCTGTCGTTGCTGATCGAACTGGGGCTGCGCGAGATTCTGGTGATCTCCACCCCGGAACACCGCGATCAGTACGAACGGCTCCTGGGGGACGGCGGGCGGCTGGGCATCCGGCTGGCGTACACCGTCCAGGACGAGCCCCGGGGTCTCGGCCACGCGCTGCTGCTGGCCCGCTCGTTCATCGGCGACGAGAAGATCTGTCTGGCGCTCGGCGACAATCTCTTCCACGGCCCCGCGCTCCCCGAGCGGCTGAGCGACGCCCTGCGCCGCCACCGGGGCTGCACCCTCTTCAGCCGCAAGGTCACCGATCCCGAACAGTACGGGGTGGCCACCGTGGACGGACACGGCCGCGTCGTCGACCTGGCGGAGAAGCCCGAACGCCCCAGCTCCAACCTGGCGGTCACCGGACTGTACTTCTACGACAACGACGCCCTGGGCAAGGCCGCGGCGCTGAAGCCGTCGCACCGAGGCGAGCTGGAGATCACCGACCTCAACCGGGCGTACGTACGGGAGGGGCGGGCCACCCTCGTGGAGCTGGGCGACGACGGCGCCTGGTTCGACACCGGCACCCCCGACAGCCTCCTCGACGCCGCCCAGTACATCCGGATGAACCAGCAGACGGGGGCCCGGCCCATCGGCAGCCCCGAGGAGACGGCCTTCCGGGCCGGCCTCATCAGCCGGGAGGAGCTGGAGCGGCACACCCGGCCCGACGCCCCCGCCCCGGCCGGTCGCCGGCACGGCCTGCTGACCGAGCCCCGACCGTGACCGCGACCGGGAAGGACATGCCCATGGGCGACCGCAAGGAGCGCATCCTGGCGGAAGTGCGCCGGCTTCACCAGGAGGAGGAGCCCGACCGCGACTTCGAGCCCGGCGTCACGGAGATCTGGCCCTCGGGCGCCGTCCTGGACGAGAACGACCGGGTGGCGCTGGTCGAGGCGGCGCTGGGGCTGCGCATCGCGGCGGGCTCCGACTCCCGGAAGTTCGAGTCGTCGTTCGCCCGCAGACTGGGCCTGCGCAAGGCGCATCTGACGAACTCCGGCTCGTCGGCGAATCTGCTCGCGCTCTCCGCCCTCACCTCGCCGTCGCTGGAGGACCGCAGACTGCTCCCCGGCGACGAGGTGATCACCGTCGCCGCCGGCTTCCCCACCACGGTCAACCCGATCATCCAGAACGGGCTGGTGCCGGTCTTCGTCGACATCGAACTCGGCACCTACAACGCGACCGCCGATCAGGTCGCCCGCGCCATCGGCCCCCGTACCCGCGCCATCTCTATGGCGCACTCGCTCGGCAATCCCTTCGAGGCCGCCGAGATCGCCGAACTGGCAGACGCCCACGGGCTCTTCCTCGTGGAGGACAACTGCGACGCGGTGGGCTCCACCTACCGGGGCCGGCTCACCGGCACCTTCGGCGATCTGTCCACCGTCAGCTTCTACCCGGCGCACCATCTGACGATGGGCGAGGGCGGCTGCGTACTGACCTCGAACCTGGCGCTGGCGCGAGTGGTCGAATCGCTGCGGGACTGGGGACGGGACTGCTGGTGCGAGCCCGGTCAGAGCGACCGCTGCCTCAAGCGCTTCGCGTACCAGATGGGCAGCCTGCCGGAGGGCTACGACCACAAGTACATCTTCTCGCACGTGGGATACAACCTGAAGGCGACCGATCTCCAGGCCGCGCTGGGCCTGAGCCAGCTGGCCCGGCTGGACGAGTTCTGCGCGGCACGGCGCCGCAACTGGCGGCGGCTGCGCGAGGGGCTGGACGGGCTGCCGCATCTGCTGCTGCCCGAGCCGACGGAGGGCAGCGACCCGAGCTGGTTCGGCTTCGTGATGACGATCGACCCCGGAGCCCCCTTCACCACCGCCGAGCTGGTGGACTTCCTGGAGCGCCGCAGGATCGGCACCCGGCGGCTGTTCGCGGGCAATCTCACCCGCCACCCGGCGTACCAGGGGCTGCGGCACCGGGTCTCCGGCGAGCTGACCAACAGCGACATCGTCACCAGCCAGACCATCTGGACCGGCGTCTATCCGGCGCTCACCGCCGAGATGCTCGACTACGTCGTCGCCTCGATCAAGCACTTCGTCGCGACCCGCGGCTGACGGGGACACCGGCCCAGCCCGAGCCCGCCCGCCTCGACCGCCCCGGATTGGAGCACCCTGTGCGCGTACTGTTCTGCGTTTTTCCCCATACCTCCCATATGCACTCCGTCGTTCCGCTGGCGTGGGCGCTGCAGAACGCCGGTCACGAGGTCCGGGTCGCCCTGCACCAGGACGCGCTGTCGCTGGCGACCGACGCGGGGCTCACCGCGGTCGCCGTCGGCGCCCGCGAGCACCTCTCCGAGATCGTCGCGGCCAACCCCGACCCGGCCAGGCTGCCGAGGCTGACCGGGGCCATGGTCCTGGATCCGACGGCCGGACCGAGCCGGTGGCAGGCGCAGTGGCTGCACTACACCGCGATGCTCGCCCGCTACCGGCCGGTCGTGGACGATCTGGTCGCGCTGGCCCGCGGCTGGCGGCCGGACCTGGTCCTGTGGGATCCCCTGTGCGTGCCCGCCGCCGTCGCCGCCGAGGTGACCGGCGCGGCCCACGCGCGCTTTCTGTGGGCCCAGGACAACATCGCCTGGCTGCGCAAAAAGCAGCTCGAACAGGCCGCCGCCGCCCCGGACGGCCGGACGCGCCGGGACCCGGTGGCGGCCCTGATGCGGCCGATGCTGGAGGCGTACGGGCTGCCCTACACGGAGGAGCTGCTGCTCGGCCAGTGGACCGTGGACCCCGTCCCGGAGGCGATGCGGCTGCCGGCCGATCTGCACTACGAGCCGATGCGCTGGGTGCCGTACAACGGCGGCGCGCCCGCGCCCCGGTGGCTGGACGAGCCGCCCCGGCGGCCCCGGGTCGCCCTCACCCTCGGCGTCGGCGGTCGCGGCCGTCAGCTCTACGAGGAGTCGGGGGTGTCCTTCTCCGAGGTGGTGTCCGCCGTCACCGCGCTGGGCGCGGAGGTCGTGGCGACCGGGCGCCCGGGCCTGCCGGAGGCCGCGGACGGCCCGCCCGACGGCGTACGGCTGGTCGACTATCTGCCGCTCAACCAGCTGTTGCCGACCTGCTCGGCGGTGATCCACCACGGCGGGGCCGGCAGTTTCGCGGCGGCCGTGGCCCACCGGGTGCCGCAGCTGGTCACCCCGGTGCCGTTCTGGTCGGAGAACGAGACGGCCCGCCATGTGGAGGAGCGCGGCGCCGGTCTCTCGCTGAGCGTGGCGGAGTTCACCGCCGAGGCCCTGTCGGAGCGGCTGGGCCGGGTGCTCGGGGATCCCTCGTTCCGCGACGGCGCGCGGCTGCTGGCCAACGAGGCGGCGAAGGCCCCGGGGCCGGCGGAGCTGGTGCCGGTGCTGGAGGAGCTCACCGTACGGAACCGGCGATGAGCGCCGCGGTGATGGCGGCCGCGGGCGCCGCCGGGGGAGTTCTCGCGCGGCCCGGGCCGCGCCACGACCCGTCGGTCGCCGAGCGGCTCGCCCGCTCGGCCGCCGCCCGCGAAGGGGCCGGGATCGGCACGGCGGAGGTGGCGGGGTGGCTGGCGGAGCGCGCGCGGGCGCATCCGTTCCGGGTGGAGCGGATCCCCTTCGAGGCGCTGGAGGGCTGGTCGTTCCAGGAGCCGGGCGGCAATCTGGTCCATCGCAGCGGACGGTTCTTCGGCGTCGAGGGGCTGGACGTCTCCGTGACGTCCGTCGAGAAGGGCGCGGCCGGCGCGGAGGACGGACGCTGGCAGCAGCCCGTGATCGTCCAGCCCGAGGTGGGGATCCTGGGGCTGCTGTGCCGGGAGATCGACGGTGTGCCGCACTTCCTGCTCCAGGCGAAGATGGAGCCGGGGAACATCAATCTGCTCCAGCTCTCCCCGACCGTGCAGGCCACCCACAGCAACTACACGAAGGTGCACCGGGGATCCGGGGTGCGGTATCTGGAGCACTTCACCGAACCGGGCCGCGGCCGGGTGATCGCCGACGTCCTCCAGTCCGAGCACGGCTCGTGGTTCCACCACAAGGCCAACCGCAACATGGTGGTCGAGACCGACGAGGACGTGGAGCCGCACGAGGACTTCCGCTGGCTGACGCTCGGCCAGATCCACGAGCTGCTGGCCCGCGATCATCTGGTGAACATGGACGCCCGTACGGTGCTGTCCTGTCTGCCCTTCGCCGATCCCCGCCCGACCGCCCTCCACCGGGATGTGGAGCTGCTCTCCTGGATCACCGGGCAGCGCTCGTCCCGGCGGCTGCGCGCGGAGCGGATCCCGCTGGCGTCCGTGGCGGACTGGCACAGGTCGCCCGAGCGGATCGAGCACCGGTCGGGCCGCTACTTCCAGGTGGTCGCGGTGGACGTCCGGGCGGGCAACCGCGAGGTCGGGCACTGGACGCAGCCGCTGTTCGCGCCCGTGGGCACGGGTGTCACCGCCTTTGTGCTGCGCCGCTTCGGCGGGGTGCCGCATGTGCTGGCGCACGCCCTGGTGGAGGGCGGCTACCGCAACACCGTGGAGCTGGGCCCCACCGTCCAGTGCACCCCGGGGAACCACCGGGTGCCGCCGCGCTTCCTGGATCTGGTGCTGGGCGCGGGCCCGGAGCGGATCCGCTACGACGCGCACCACAGCGAGGAGGGCGGCCGCTTCCTCGCGGCCGACACCCGCTGTCTGATCGTGGAGGCCGCCGAGGACGAGGCCCCGCTCGACGCCCCGCCCGGCTTCCGTTGGGTCACCCCGGGCCAGCTCACCGGCCTGGTGCGGCACGGGCACTATGTCAACGTCCAGGCGCGCACCCTGCTCGCCTGTCTCAACAGCCTGGCGGTGCGGGGCTGATGGAGCCGGTACGGTTCGGAGTCCTCGGCTGCGCGGACATCGCGTGGCGCCGGATGCTGCCGGCCATGGCGGCCGACCCCGGGATCACGATCACCGCCCTCGCCTCCCGGCGGCCCGCGACCGCCGAGTCCTGGGCCGACGCGTACGGCTGCCGCGCCGAGCACGGCTACGCGGCCCTGCTGGAGCGCGACGACGTCGACGCCGTGTACGTTCCGCTGCCGGCGTCCCTGCACTCGCTGTGGACCGAGGCCGCGCTGCGCGCCGGAAAGCATGTCCTCTGCGAGAAGCCCCTGACCACGGACGCGGACCGGACCGCCGCGCTGCTGGCGCTCGGCGCCGAACGCGGGCTGGTGCTGGCCGAGAACATCATGTTCGTCCACCATCCGCAGCACGGATTCGTCCGCCGGCTCGTCGCGGACGGCGCGATCGGCGAACTCCGTTCGCTGCACGCCGCCTTCGAGGTGCCCGCCCGGCCCGAGGGCGATATCCGTCTCTGCCCCGAGCTGGGCGGCGGGGCCCTCTTCGACGTGGGCGTGTATCCGGTGCGGGCCGCGCTGTGTCTGCTGCCCGGGCCGCTGACGGTGGTGGACGCCGCGCTCTCCCGGTCCCCCGGCTCGCGGGTCGACACCGGAGGCTCGGCGGTGCTGCGCACCCCGACCGGGGTCACCGCCGAACTCGCCTTCGGCCTGGAGCATCCGTACCGCTCCGCGTACGAGCTGCGCGGCAGCGCCGGGCGGATCCTTGTGGACCGGGCGTTCACACCGCCCGCCGACCACCGGCCGCGGATCCGGGTCGTCGACGAGGCGGGCGAGCGGTTCCTGGAGCTGCCCGCGTACGACCAGGCGGCCGGTGTGCTGGCCGCCTTCACCGCCGCCGTCCGTACGGGCGGCGGCCCCGATCCCGTTCCTCTCGACGAGGCGGTGCTCCTGCGGGAGATCCGCCGGACAGCGGCCCGGAGGCCAGTGTGATCAATGTGTTCCAGCCGAGCCTGGGCGAGAAGGAGCTGAGCGCCGTCGCGGCCGTGTTCGCGGACAGCTGGCTCGGCCACGGTCCGCGCACCTCGGCGTTCGAGGCGGAGTTCGCGGCGCACCTCGGGGTGCCCGCCGAGCAGACGATCTTCATCTCCTCGGCGACGGCGGGGCTCTATCTCGCCACGGAGCTGCTGGGTCTGGGGCCCGGCGACGAGGTGGTGATGCCGACGATCAGCTTTGTGTCGGCCGCCAGCGCGGTGGCCGCGACGGGCGCGCGGCCGGTCTTCTGCGAGGTGGATCCGGACACCCTCAATCCGTCGGCCGAGCACATCGGGCGGGCGCTCACGGAGCGCACCCGGGCCGTGCTCGTCCTGCACTACGGCGGCAGCCCCGGGGACGTCGAGCGGATCGCCCGGCTCTGCGAGGAGCGGGGCGTGGCGCTGATCGAGGACGCCGCCTGCGCGGTCGCCTCGGCCGTCGGCGGCCGGGCGTGCGGCACCTTCGGCGCGCTCTCGGTGTGGAGCTTCGACGCGATGAAGGTGCTCTCCACCGGGGACGGCGGGATGCTGTACGTGGCCGATCCGGCGCTGGCGCGGCGGGCGAGGCGGCTGGCGTACCACGGTCTGGAGCAGTCCAGCGGTCTGAGCGCGGCGCGGAGCGCCGGGGCGGACCGGGCGGCGGACGGGACGGACGAAACCGACCGGACCGACCGGACCGACCGGGCCGCGGAGGATCCGGCGAGCGACCCGGCGGCCGGGGTGCCCGCCTCCGGCGCCCGGGTGCCCGTCCGCTGGTGGGATCTCGACGTCCGGGACTTCGGCCGGCGGGTGATCGGCAACGATCTCACCGCCGCGATCGGCAGTGTGCAGTTGCGGCGGCTGGACGCCATCCTCTCCCGCCGCCGAGCGGTGGCCGAGACCTACGACCGGCTGCTGGCCGGGCTCGACGGCGTCCGGCTGCCTCCGCCGCTGCCCGCCGGGCACACCTCCTCGTACTACTTCTACTGGGTGCGACTGGATCCGGACATCCGCGACGGTGTCGCCTCCGACCTGCTGAAACGCGGCGTCTACACCACCTTCCGCTATCCGCCGCTGCACCGGGTCCCGGCGTACGGACCGTACGCCGGGCCGCTGCCGGACGCCGAGCGCGCCTCGGACACCACCCTGCTGCTGCCCCTGCACGCGGGCCTCGACGACGCCGACGTCCGTACGGTGGCTGCCGAGTTCCGCGCCTGTGTCGAGGCCCGTACCGCCGCCCGGGACAAGGACGCCGCATGACCTCCCCCACCGCCTACAGCTCCCGGCACGCGGAGATCTACGACCTCGTCCACGCCGCCCGGGGCCGCGACTGGGCCGCCGAGGCCGACGAGATCGCCCGGCTGGTGCTCGACCGCAGACCCGGCGCGGCCTCGATCCTGGACGTGGCCTGCGGTACGGGGGCCCATCTGCGCCGGCTGCGCGAACGCTTCCCGGTCGCCGACGGACTCGAACTCTCCGACGGCATGCGGGAGATCGCGGCGGCCGCGCTGCCGGACAGCACGATCCACCGGGGCGACATGCGCGACTTCGACCTCGGCCGGGAGTACGACGCCATCACCTGCATGTGCTTCTCGATGGGGTACATGGCGTCGACGGCCGAGCTGAGCGCGGCGGCCGGCGCCCTGGCCCGGCATCTCGCGCCGGGCGGTGTGGTGATCGCGGAGCCGTGGTGGTTCCCCGAGCGGTTCCTCGACGGATTCGTCACGGGCAGCGTCGCGGAGTCGGAGCGGCTGGTCGTCAGCCGCGTCTCGCACTCCGTACGGGACGGCCGCCGCTCCCGGATGACGGTCCACTACACGGTCGCCGAGCCCTCGGGCGTACGGCACTTCACCGAGGAGGAGACCTACTCCCTCTTCACCCACGAGGAGTACACGGCGGCCTTCGCCGACGCCGGTCTCCGCACCGAGCACCTCCCGGGCCCGCCCAACGGGCGGGGGCTGTACGTCGGCGTACGGGCATGACGCGCCTGGTCCCGGGGGCCGTCCCCGGCGTGTTCACGCTCACCCCGCGCCATCTGACCGACGCCCGGGGGTCCTTCTACGAGGGGGTGCGCACCGAGGCCCTGGAGGAGGCGACGGGGCAGCCGTTCACTCCCCGGCAGGTGAACTACTCGGTCTCGCGGAGGGGGACCCTCCGCGGTCTGCACGGGGTGACGATCCCGCCCGGCCAGGCCAAGCTCGTCAGCTGTGTCCGGGGGGCGCTGCGCGATGTGGTGGTCGATCTCCGGCTGGGATCGCCCGCGTTCGGCCGGTACGAGATCACCGAGCTGGACGCCGCGTCGGGGCGGTCGGTGTACGTCCCCGAGGGGGTGGCCCACGGCTTTCTGGCCCTCACGGACGACGCCTGTGTCTGCTATCTGCTCTCCTCGGCGCATGTCCCGGGGACGCAGCTCGACATCCATCCCCTCGATCCCGATCTGGCCATCGACTGGGCGGGCGGGGACTTCGGGGATGACAGGGGCGACGGGGGCTCCGGGGACGGGCGGTGGCTGCTCTCCCCGAAGGACGCGGCGGCCCCGACGGTGGCCGAGGCCAGGGCGGCCGGTCTGCTGCCGCGCTGGACGGGACCGGCGACGGTCGCGGCGACGACGCCGCGCGAAGGGGGCGGGGATGGCGGCTGATCACTGGTCCGGCAGAACCGTGCTGGTCACGGGAGTCGCCGGTTTCATCGGCTCGCACTTCGCCGAAGGGCTGCTGGCCCGGGGAGCGCGGGTGATCGGTCTCTACCGGCGCGACAACCGGAAGGTGCTGGCACAGCTTCCGGCGACGGACCGGCTGCGGACCGTCCGGCTGGATCTGCTGGACGAGGCCGCGCTGAACGAGGCCGTCGCGGCGGAGCCCGACGGCGTCGACGCCGTGGTGCACTGCGCGGCGCTCACGGGGAACGCGGCCTTCCGGCGGGAGCGTCCGGCCACCGTCCTCGACGCCAACATGCGCACCGTGTCGAACGTCCTCGGCTGCGCGCGCCGGCACGGCACGGCCGATGTCGTGCTGCTCGGCTCCGGCGAGGTCTATCTCTCGGCCACCGACCGCCCCACCCGGGAGGAGGACGACTTCCGCACCTTCATGAAATACGCCCCCGACGGCTATTACCTCTCCAAGAGCTATGCCGAGATCCTCGCCGAGACCTATGGCGAGGAGTACGGAATGCGCGTCTTCCGTCCCCGGCTCACCAGCATCTACGGTCCGCGCGACAATTTCGAGGCGGACACCGACCGGGTGGTCCCCCGGATGTTCGCCAGGGCGGCGGCGGGCGAGGAGATCGAGATCTGGGGCGACGGCGCCCAGACCCGTACGTATCTCTATGTGACCGATCTGGTCGACGCGACCTTGCGGATGGTCGAGAAGGACGTCCACCGGATCGTGAACATGGGGACGCCGGAGGCGGTCTCGCCGATCGCGCTGGCCCGGCTGGTCTGCGGCGCGCTGGGCCGTCCGGAGCGGTACGTGCTCGACCGGGAGAAGTCCGGCGGGCGTTCGAACAGGACCTTCGACCTCGCGAAGATGCGCGAGATCGCCGACTTCCGCCCTCGGGACCTGCGCGAAGGGCTGCGGCTGACCGCCGCGTGGTACCGGGAGCACCGGATGCCGCCCGGCTGAGTCCGACCGCCCGCGCGTCGCCGCCCGCGCGTCCAGTTCGCGCACAGCGCCGTTCACGCACACCGCGCAATCGCTCTCGCCCCGCTCATCCGACATCGACACCGGGGTCGGTCGTCCGGACCCCCGACAGAAAGCTGCGTGACATGTCTCATTGCCGTATATGCGGTGGCCCGGTGGAGGAATTCTTCGACTTCGGCCGCCAGCCCGTCTCGGACGTGTTCCCCGAGCCCGGCGACATCGGCACGGAACACTTCTACCGGCTGGCCGTCGGATTCTGCGACACCTGCACCATGGTGCAGCAGTTCGAGGAAGTGTCACGGGACCGGATGTTCCCCGCCGACTATCCCTATCGCTCGTCCGGCTCGGCGCTGATGCGCCGGCATTTCGAGGAGACCGCCCGGCACTATCTGGCGACGGAGCTGACCGGCCCCGACCCGTTCTATGTGGAGATCGGCTGCAACGACGGCATCATGCTCGGCTCGGTCCGGGCCGCGGGCGTACGGCATCTGGGCGTCGACCCGGCCGAGAACGCGGCCAAGGTGGCGGGGGCGGCCGGCAGCCGGGTGCACATCGGCTTCTTCGAGGAGTCGTCCGCGCTGCGGATCCGGGAGACGGAGGGGACCGCCCGGCTCATCTTCTCCGCCAACACCGTCAGCCACATCGCCTACATCGACTCGGTCTTCGCCGGGGTGCGCGCGCTGCTCGCCGAGGGAGGCGTCTTCGTCTTCGAGGACCGCTATCTCGGCGACATCATCAGCCATACGTACTTCGACCAGATCTACGACGAGCACTTCTATCTGTTCTCCGTGCGCTCGGTGCGGGCCATGGCCGAGCTCTACGGCTTCGACCTGGTGGACGTCGAGCATCTCCCGGTGCACGGCGGCACCATGCGCTACACGACGGCCCGCGCGGGCGAGCGGCGTCCGAGCGAGGCGGTGGGCCGGTGGCTGGCCCGCGAGCGGGAGCAGCGGCTCGCGGAGCGGGCGACCTACACGAGCTTCGGCGCCCGGGCCGAGTCCAACTGCCTCAGCCTCAAGTCGCTTCTCACGGATCTGCGGGACCAGGGGAAGAGCGTGGTGGGCTACGGCGCGACGTGCAAGAGCGCCACGGTCACCAACTACTCCCGGATCGGCCCCGAGCTGGTCCCCTTCATCTGCGACTCCACCCTGGAGAAGCAGCACCGGGTGACTCCCGGCTCCCACATCCCGATCCGCCCGTCGGAGGCGTTCTCCTCGCCGTACCCGGACTACGCGGTCCTCTTCGCGTGGAACCACGCGGCGGAGATCATGGCGAAGGAGAAGGAGTTCACGGCGTCGGGCGGGCGGTGGATCCTCTACGTCCCCGATGTCCATATCGTCTGACCCGACCGGCCTGTCCGGGTCCGGCCCGTCCGACCCGCCCGGCTCGTCCGAGCCGTGGGCAACTCGTCCGGCCCGAAGGCGACTTCACCGTTCTCGAAGCACGCTCGAAGTCCGCCCCGAACGGGTACCTTTCCTGAGACGGAATTCTTTCTTCCGCCGCGGGTCGCGCACAGCCCCGCTGACCGGCCCTTTCCCGGTGGCGGCGGCCCGCGGGAGGGGCCCCGCGGGGGCCGCGGCGACCACCCGACCGACTTGACCGTGCTCAGACAAGCGGTATGGTCCAGACCAAGGCGGTGCGGGAGGCCGTCGCCGAGTCACCGACTGCCGGTGTCCCCACACCCGGTCGCCGCCTCGGCACACGCGCCATGTCACCGCCTCCTCACCGCCCTGGACGAGGTCCGTCAGAGCCGGCGGGCCTCCCTGGCTGAAGGAGCTGACATGAACGGGAAGAAGAGGCTGGCCGTGGTCATCGGCGCGGGAATCGCGCCGCTGCTCGCCGTGAGCCTGCCTGCCAGTAGCGCCAGCGCCCACGGTTACATCTCCTCACCGCCGAGCCGGCAGGCCCAGTGCGCCGCCGGAACGGTCCCCTGTGGTCCCATCAAGTACGAGCCGCAGAGCGTCGAGGGCCCGAAGGGGCTGCGCAGTTGCAGCGGCGGCAACTCCGCCTTCTCCGAGCTGGACAACGACGGCAAGGGCTGGAAGGTGACCCCGGTCGGCAGCTCGACCACCTTCAACTGGCGTCTGACAGCGCGCCACGCCACGAGCACCTGGCAGTACTACGCGGGTGGCCGGAAGATCGCCGAGTTCAACGACGGCGGCGCGCGGCCGGGCGAGACCGTGTCCCACCAGGTCAGCTTCGGCGGTCTCAGCGGCAAGCAGAAGGTGCTCGCCGTCTGGAACATCGCCGACACCCCCAACGCCTTCTACGCCTGTGTCGACGTCAACGTCGGCTGAGGCGACGGCATAGCGCCGTCGGGGCAGTGAGATCGCGGTGGGCGGATCCTCGCCCACCGCGATCGCGCCGGGCGGGGAGCACGGGCGGAGCGGGACTCCCCCGGCCCCCGCCCTCGCGCTTGCCCGATTCCCCGCGTATACGGGCCCGTTGACGGGCACACGCCCACGCCCGAGCCGCCGGGCTCTGACCAGGGCCTGTCTCCCCGATTACGACCGGAGCCAGATGAGAAGTGCGGCGGCGGTGACGGTGCCGAGGTAGACGTATCCGCGCTTGTCATAGCGGGTGGCCACGGCTCTGAATTGCTTGAGCTTGCCAATGGCCCGTTCCACTGTGTTGCGATCTTTGTACCGGGCCTTGTCGAAGCTCGGAGGCCGTCCGCCATGTGAACCCCTGCGCAGGCGCACGGCCTTGTGGTCCTTCTTCTCCGGGATTGCGCGCCGGATGCCGCGTTTGCGGAGGTAGGCGCGGATCTTGCGGTTGCTGTACGCCTTCTCGGCGCTCACGCTGTCTGGCGTGCGGCGGTCCCGCGCGTGGTACGTGGATCTTGTCCATGACCAGCTCGAACTGCGTGCAGTCCGCCCGTTGTCCCGGCGTGATCAGCAAAGACAGCGGGCGGCAGCGGCCCTCCACAGCAATGTGAACCTTGGTGGTCAGTCCACCGCGGGACCGGCCTAGAGCTTCGCCCGTGGCACCGCCCCCTCCAGGAGGCCGTGCGGCATCACGACGGCCAGCAGCAGCCGCACTGGCCTTCGGCAGCCCCCTTTTGAAGGGCCCGGCGCGGGCGGTGGAGTCTGCGGTGCTCCTGCGGCGTGCTGGTGAGCCCGTGAGATGGTGGAGTCGACGTTGATGTTCCAGTCGATGTCGCCTTCGGCGTCGGCTGCGAACTGAACGTGCCGCAGGAGCCTTTCCCAGGTGCCGTCGGCCGACCACGGCAAGTGCCGCTTGTGGACGGTCTTCCACGGGCCGAAGCGTTCGGGCAGCTCCCGCCACCGCACCCCGGTGCCCAGCCGGTGGATGATCCCATTGATCACCTGCCGGTGATCGCGCCACCGGCCGCACCGGTTGTTACTCACCGGCAGCAGCGGCTCCAGCACCGCCCATTCGCCGTCCGTCAGATCCCCCGGCTCAGCATGGCCAGCCCCAAGGTCTCCCTGCTCGCAGCGATACGGCTATTCGATGACCGCGGTGGCTTCGACCTCGACCAGGAGGTCCGGTTCCCCCAGCGCCGCAACGCCCAGCAGGGTGATCGGCTTGACCGGATCGATGCCCAGCTTCGCTGCCGCCCGGCCCACGCCCTCACCCAGCAGCGGCATCTTCTCGGAACTCCAGTCGACGACATAGATGGTCAGCTTCGCCACGTCATCGAAGGAGCCGCCGATCCCGGCCAGAGCAGTGGCGATATTGAGATAGCACTGCTCGACCTGAGCGGCGAAGTCCCCTTGGCCCACGGGCCGGCCGTCGGCATCGCGGGCGACCTGCCCCGCAAGGAACACCAGCTTCGATCCGGTGGCGACCGACAGCTGCCGGTAGACCTCGGGCTTCGGCAACCCCTCGGGATTGACCAGCGTCACGGACATGAACGGCCTCTTCCTCTTGGCGTCAGGAGCAGCAAGATCAGCACCCATGAAAGCATAGCGATGCTATGTATTGTGGGGTCATGGCAAGGACGAAAGATCCAGCGGTCCGCTCCCTGCTGCTCGACCGAGCCGCACAGATGCTGCGGACGAGGCAACCGGTCACGCTGCGCACCCTGGTCGCCGGAACCGGCGTATCAACGATGGCCGTCTACACCTACTTCGGAGGCATGGACGGCCTCTGGAAGGCGCTGCGGCAGGAAGGCTTCACACGCCTCGCCGCCCAACTCGCAGCCGTCAAGATGTCTGCGGACCCGGTACGAGACCTCGCCGCACTGGGCGCCGCCTACCTGGCCAATGCCATGGAGAACCCCGATCTCTACCGCGTCATGTTCGACGCGGGCTTCGACCTCGAAGACACCGGTGCCGCGGACGAAACCCTGCACCGCCTCGTCCGCGCTATCGACCGGGCCAAGGCGAACGGCCGCTTCCGCAACGAGGTCGACCCGCTGGAACTGGCAACACAGAGCTGGACGATCGGCCACGGACTCGCCTCACTTGTCGCCACAGGCCCCCTGCCGCACCAGACACTCGATCACGGCTTGCCCATGCTGACCGCACTGTTCACCAGCGCAGGAGACGAACCCGACCGATGTCGCCGGTCGGTTGAGCACGGCTGGGGCCGCATAGCCCCAGCCCGGCCCGGCTCTCGTGATCGGAGAGACAGGCCCTAGCCTGACTCTCAACCAGCGCCCCGTGTCGGCCCGTTCAGTGCCGCGCGGCCTCCGGACGGAACCGCTCCGACGGCGGCCGGCCGAGCACGGGAACGCTTCCCGCACCGCCGAACCGGACCGCGCCGCCCGGGACCGCGACAGCCAGGGCCGCGCCACCCCGGACCGCGACAGACGGGCCCGGACCGGACCGGTCGACGCCATCGGCAGCCGCCCGCCGCCGCCCGCCGCGAGCGCCGTGGACCGCCGGGCCCCCGAATGGCCGGAAGTCGCCCCATCTCCCCGCCCGTCGGACCGGACCGGAGACCATCACCCCCGCCCCGACCGTCGCGGGAGCCGGCCCCCGGCGCGCCGCGCGCACCCGGGCCGTACGGGACGCCGTACCCGTACCGCCGACCCGTACCGCCGACCCGTCCGGACGGGCTCCGGAGCAGCAGATGCGGCACCCCAACTCCCCTGTGAACACGTCATGATGGGCCTTCCACGCATCAACTCCGCCCAAGTTGTGGAGATTTATGGAGCGAGTCGAGCGAAAACTGTGCGTCAAGTGTGGAGAGATCGTCCTTTGCCCCCGCCCTTCTCCCGTACAGTTGCGCCTCGCGTGGACTTCTGAGATTCCACGTCATCGCCATGTGGGCTGGGGGGCCGGGGACAGGTGTCGGGTTTTTTCGACGTGGTGTGGTCATGGATCGTCATGGCAGTGGCGGAGACATCGTGGCGCGAGCTGATGCCTCTGGGAATCGCGGGGGCGTTCGTCTGGGCGCTGTGGCTCTACCGGGCGGTGCTCTCGCGCTTCGCCCGGCCGGTGGTGAACGAGTTCCGCACCACCGTCTCGGTGGTGGTCCCGGCGTACCGCGAGGATCCTCAGATCCTGCTGGACTGCCTGGACACCTGGCTGGAACAGGACCCCACCGAGATCATCATCGTGCCCGACGTGGACGACACGGAGGTGCTGCGCCGGCTGGCGCTGGTGGAGGACCCGCGGGTGCGGGTGCTGGCCTTCGAGCACCACGGCAAGCGCTCCGCGCTCGGAGTGGGCATCCGGGCCGCGACCAGTGAGCTGATCGTGCTGGTCGACTCCGACACCCGCTGGCAGCCCGGGCTGCTCGCGGCGGTGCAGATGCCGTTCGTCGATCCGGAGGTCGGCGGCGTCGGCACCCAGCAGAACGTCTACCTCAGGAACACCAGCGTCTGGCGGCGGCTGGCCGACTGGCTGGTCAATCTGCGCTACTACGACTACGTCCCGGCCATGGGCCGCGCCGGAGCCGTCGCCTGTCTCTCCGGCCGTACCGCGGCCTACCGGCGGGCGGCGGTCGCGCCGGTGCTGGAGAACCTGGAGAACGAGTTCTTCCTCGGCCGCCGCTGCGTCGCCGGGGACGACGGCCGGCTGACCTGGCTGGTGCTGGCCTCCGGTTACCGCACCGTGCACCAGTCCTCCGCCCGGGCCCTGTCGATGTTCCCGGCCTCCCTCTCCGCCTTCGTGAAGCAGCGGGTGCGCTGGAGCAGGAACTCCTACCGCTGCTATCTCACCGCCCTCTACAAGGGCTGGCTCTGGCGGGCGCCGCTGGTCACCAAGATCACCGTGCTGCAGATCCTGCTGACGCCGGTGACGATGGGCATGGCGCTCGGCTATCTGCTCTTCAGCCGGCTGGAGCTGAACGGCCGGGGCGTGGTGCTGGTGGTGATCTGGCTGGTGGTGGGACGCGGCATCCGCGGCTACTCGCATCTGCGCCGCTACCCGCAGGACATCTTCCTGCTGCCGCTGCTCGCGCTCGTCGTGATCATGATCTCGCTCCCGATCAAGCTGTACGCCTTCCTCACCATGAACAAGCAGGGCTGGCTGACCCGCACCAGCGCCAGTGTGGGCGGCGAGGGACAGGACTCGGCCTCCCTCACCACTCCGAGCCGGTCCGGCGCGGCCACTCCGGCGGGGGCGGTACGGCGATGAACCCTCGGCGCATCCGGTTCACGCGGCTGCTGACGGCGCTGCCCGTCGCGACGGCGCTGCTGCTCGCCGCCCCGTCGTCGGCGGCCGGGCTCGCCGCGGCCGACGACGGAGGAAGAAACCAGGAACTCACCGCCGAGGACGCGGAGAACCAGTCCGCCCTCGTCGCGGCGGAGGACCGCCGGCTCGACCAGGTCCGCGCGGTCACCGCCGTCGCCCCGCTGAAGGGCCCCCAGTGGTCACGCCCGTACCGGCTGGACACCCAGGGCGGATACACCCTGGTGCTCACCGCGCGCACCAAGCCGTACGGCGTCTCCGACCTGCTCAAACTCGCCCCGCAGACCTTCGTCCGCAAGCGGGACGGCTCCTATCTGCTGACCGAGAACATCTATCTCAACACCGGGGCCAAGCTGAAGCTGTCCAGCCCCGGCGGGCTGAATCTGCGGCTGGCGAGCAACACCAAGGGCTTCGTCTCCATCGTCTCCTTCGGCGGCCGGCTCATGCTGGAGGGCACCCCGCAGGCTCCGATGCGGATCAGCAGCTCGGACACCGGCTCCAACGACCCCGACACGGACGTACGGGACGGGCGGGCCTATGTGCGCGCCATCGGCGGCCAGTTCTCCATGACCCATACCCGAGTCTCCCACCTGGGGTTCTGGAGCGGGCGCACCGGAGGGCTCAGTCTCACCGGGACCGACCGGCCCGACACCGGCAACATCAAGTACTCGGGCGCCGACCAGGATCTCAACCAGCGGGAGCAGTCGGCGGCGGACGACAAGGCGGAGCGGCAGTCCGAGCAGACGCCCCGGAGCAGCGGGGTGATCGCCGAGCCCGCCGGAGAGCTGACGACGCCGGACGGCCGGTTCTCGATACCCGATCTCTCCTATCTGTCGGCCGAGATCAGCAACTCCACGGTCTCGGGGAATCTGTTCGGGATGTTCATCTCGGGCGCGACCGGGGTCAACATCACCCGGACCCGGGTGGACGACAGCCTGGAGGACGGGGTGGTGCTGCACCGCGGCGTCACCAATGTGGTCGTCGACCGCACCGTCTCCGAGAAGAACGCCGGCGACGGCTTCGTGCTCTCCCGCGCCACCCAGCAGGTCCGGGTCACCGGCTCCAAGGCGCTGTCCAACGGCGGCAACGGCTTCACGCTCAGCGGCCGCCCGCTGGCCGACGGACCGTCCGCCGCCGGTGAGTCGATCGCCAGCTACGGATCCAACTCGGTGTCCCACAGCTCGGCCCGGGACAACGGCCGCTACGGCATCGAGATCTTCGGCGGCGTGAACGTCGGCGTCCACGACAACGAGGTCGACGGCGGCGACATGGGCATCGTGGCCCGCGCGGACGCCAGCAAGGTCGCCATCACCGGCAACCATCTCACCGGCCAGGCCCGGCAGGGCATCTCGGTGCGCGACGGGGTGTCGGAGGCGACCGTCAGCGGCAATCTCGTCGAGGGCGCGGACACCGGCGTCTATGTGCGCGACTCCCGGGTCGAGGTCCGGGGGAACACCGTGCAGGACGGGACCGGGCACGGCATCTCCCTGGTGGGCGGGGTCGGGAAGTCCAAGGTCACGTACAACGTCGTCGCCGGGGTCGGCCCGAGCGCGCTGGACACCAGCCGGGCGCGCGGCGACATCACGCTCAAGAAGAACCAGACCTTCGCCTGGCACGACACCAGCACCTTCTGGATCAAGTTCCGCCACTACGCCAGCCCGATGACCCTGCTCTGGACGTTCATCCTGCTGCTCATCCTGGTCTCGGCGATCCTGGGCGCGCGCCGCGCCCGGGGCGGCCCGGCGGTGCTGGGCGTCCATCCGTACGCCGACAAGATGCCCCTGCCCAGCGGCCGTCACCGAAACCGGGGGTGAGGCTCCGACGCGAGTGCGGCGGCCCGAGGTCGCCGGCCGCCGTCGGCGGCGGGCGATGACGGACGGCCGCCGCTCACAGCCCCGCCCGGGGCCGGGCGGATCCGACCGGGCCCGCCGCCGCCCCCGGCCACGACCACGACCATCCCGCGAAGCCGGAGTCACCGACGATGTCATCCCTTCCACCACCGCCGCCCGAGCCGCCGCAGCCTCCGCACCCGCCGGAGCCGCCCGCGCGGCCGGGGATTCCCGGGGGGCCGGCCGTATGGATGTCCGGGGCCGCCCTCCTGATCGCCCTGACCGCCCTCGTCGTGGCCGTCTCGGGGGACGGCGACGGCTCCGACTCCGCGGTGCGGCCGGGGGCCTCCGAGGCCGGGCCCAAGTCGACCTGGTCGGTGCGGCCCGGGGTGCTGCCCAGCGACACGGAGGAGCCCGGCGAACGCGAGGAACCCGACGCGCCCGAGGAGGCGGAGAGCGGGAATCCGTCCACCGCCCCCGCCGGCTCCGTCCCGCCCGCCCCCTCCGGCGACGTCGACTGCCCGCCCGCCTCGGTCACGGTCGAGAACGCCCGCTCCCTCAAGTCCGCGCTGTCCATGGCGAAGCCCGGGGACGTCATCCGGATCGCCGACGGCGTCTACGAGGGGCGCTTCGTCGCCACGGCCGCCGGCACGGCCGAGAAGCCCGTCTTCCTCTGCGGCGGCCCGGGCGCGGTCATCGACGGCGGCGGAATCAAGGGCGGATACGCGCTGCATCTGAACGGGGCCGACCACTGGCGGGTGATCGGCTTCACCGTGCGCAACGGGCAGAAGGGCGTGATGGCGGACCGGGTCCGGGGCACGGTGTTCCAGGGGCTCACCGTCGAGCGGATCGGCGACGAGGCCATCCATCTGCGCGGATTCAGCTCCGGCAATGTGATCCGGGAGAACGTCGTCCGGGACACCGGGCAGCGCAAGGAGAAGTTCGGCGAGGGCGTCTACATCGGCACCGCCAAGTCCAACTGGTGCAAGGTGACCGGCTGCGCGCCGGACGCGAGCGACCGCAACGAGATCGTCGGCAACCGCATCAGCGACACCACGGCCGAGGCGGTCGACATCAAGGAGGGGACCACCGGCGGACGGGTGGCCGACAACACCTTCGACGGCTCCAAGCTGGTCGGCTCCCACAACGACTCCTGGGTCGACGTCAAGGGCAACGACTGGCTGATCGAGGACAACACGGGGCGCGACTCCCCCGAGGACGGCTTCCAGACCCATCAGATCGTCAAGGGCTGGGGCACCGGCAACACCTTCAAGGGCAACACCGCCGTCGTGGACGGACCCGGCTGGGGCTTCCGGCTCACCTCCGACGGCAACGAGGTCGCCTGCGACAACAAGGTGACCGACGCCGCGAAGGGGCTCGCCAACGTCGACTGCGCTTCCTGAGGGCCCACGGCCGACGACGCGAGCCGCCCGACCGCCACAGGCACAGCACCGGCACCCGCACCCGCACCCGCACCCGCACAGCGACCAGCGACCAGCACAGACACGGGGACCGACACCGCACCGTCACCGCCGCCGTCTCCCGACGACGGCAGGTGCGGCGATCCGTCACACCCACGCTCACCCCGGACGCGACACCTCGGGGGCACGGGGCGCAGCCGCGCTCCCCTCCCCCGCCCGACCACACAGGCCCGGAGGCCGCCATGACCGATCCCGCCCCCCGACTCACCGTCATCGGCACCGGATATCTCGGCGCCACCCATGCCATCTGCATGGCCGTTCTGGGCTTCGACGTCCTGGGCGTGGATGTGGACCCGGGGAAGATCGAGCGGCTGAGCGCGGGCGAGGTGCCCTTCTTCGAACCGGGGCTGCCGGAGCTGCTCGCCAAGGCGCTGGACTCGGGGCGGCTGCGCTTCGGCACGGACGCCGAGGAGGCCGGGGAGTTCGGGGACGTCCACTTCGTCTGTGTGGGGACGCCGCAGCGGCAGGGTTCGCACGCGGCCGATCTGAGCCATGTCGACGGTTCGGTGGAGGCGCTCGCCCGGCATCTGCGCCGGCCGTCGCTGGTGGTCGGCAAGTCCACCGTGCCGGTGGGCACGGCGGCGCGGCTGACCGAACTCGTCCGGCGGACGGCCCCGGCGGGCGAGGATGTCCAGCTCGCCTGGAATCCGGAGTTCCTGCGCGAGGGCCATGCGGTGGAGGACACGCTGCGGCCCGACCGGCTGGTGTTCGGCGTGGCGTCGGCGTGGGCCGAGGAGCGGCTGCGGTCCGTGTTCGCGCCCGTCATCGAGCGGGGGACGCCCGTGGTGGTCACCGATCTGCCGACCGCGGAGCTGGTGAAGGTCGCGGCCAACTCCTTCCTCGCCACCAAGATCTCGTACATCAACGCCATGGCGGAGGTCTGCGAGGCCACCGGGGCGGATGTGACGGTCCTGGCGACGGCGCTCGGCCATGACGACCGGATCGGCGGGCGGTTCCTCAGGCCGGGGCTCGGCTTCGGCGGCGGATGTCTGCCGAAGGACATCCGGGCCTTCACCCATCGGGCCGAGGAGCTGGGAGTGGGGCAGGCCGTCGCCTTTCTCCGCGAGGTGGACGGGATCAATCAGCGGCGGCGCGCCCGCACCGTCGACCTGGTGCGCGAGCTGACCGGCGGCGAGCTGGCCGGGGTCCGGGTGACGGCGCTGGGGGCCGCGTTCAAACCCGACTCCGACGACATCCGCGACGCCCCGGCGCTGGATGTGGCCCGGACCCTGCACCGGGCGGGGGCCCGGGTGACGGTCGTGGACCCGGCCGCCGCCGAGAACGCGCGGCGGGCCTGTCCGGAGCTGGAGTACGGCACGGACGCCATCGCCGGGGCGGCCGGGGCCGACGTGGTGCTGCTGCTGACCGAGTGGTCCCAGTTCCGTGAGATCGATCCGCGCGCGATGGGCGCGGTGGTGGCCCGGCGGCGCGTCGTGGACGGCCGGCACGCGCTCGATCCGGTCGAGTGGCGTGCGGCGGGGTGGGAGTACCGAGCGCTGGGCCGCCCCTGAGCCCTCCCGCGCGGACGGGCGGGCCGTACTGGGCCGTCGACGATGTCGGGACGGTCCGGGCGCGGCTGCTGGAGGCGGGCCGCGACCCTCACCGGGGCCGGTGCGGATCGGTCCGGGCCGGGCCGCTGAGGGCCGGTCCGGACGATCTGCCGGGGCGTCGATCCGTTCGGCGCCTGCGTCGGGCTCGACGGTCCGTGGGAGAGCCCCCGGGACGCGTGCGTCCCGGGGGCTCTCCCCGCCTTGCCGGGCCGGTTCAGGCCCGCTCGGAGCCGTCGTCGGCCGGGGGCGGCGCTGCCGCGCCGCCCGGCTCGCTCAATCGCGCGTGCTGGGGCGGATGATGCTCACCTTGGTGAGGTTCTTGTTCCTCAGCCAGCTGCTCAGCGTGGCGTAGGTGCTGGTGCCGTGCTGGGTGATGTGGATGGTGCCGTTGCCCACCGTGCTGATGATGCCCACGTGGTTCCAGCGCTTCGAGGACTTGTAGTAGCCGAAGATGACATCGCCCCGCCGGGCGTTGCGCGTGGAGATCTCCGCGCCGCCCCGGAACCTCTTGAGGTGGTCGCGGAGATTGGCGGCGCCGGCCCAGGTGTAGCTGTCGAGGCGCTTGGGGCCGATGTTGTTGCGGAACCAGCGGGAGGGGTTCTTCCGGCCGCCCTTGCGGATCTTCATCTTGCCGCCGTGGTGCAGCGCCTTGGAGACGAAGTTCGTGCAGTCCTGCTTGTAGTCCCACTTGATGTCCCGGTTGCGCAGCGCCCAGCTCGCGGCGCCGTCGCGGTCGGGGGCGGCGCGTCCGGCCGGCCCGGCGACGGGCTCGGCGCTCACGGGGATCATTCCGTCGGCGTCCAGCTCGACCAGCGGGGGCTCCTCCTCGGCCGGGGGGACCTCCTCGACGCTCTCCGCGGCGGGCTCCGCCAGATGCGCGGCCGTCGCGGCGGTCCCGTCCTTCGGCATCGTCGCCTCGACGGCGTCGTCGTCCGCCTCCAGCCGCAGAGCGCCCTGGTCGAAGACGAAGCGGCCGGGCAGCTCGCCCTCGTCGGGCTCCTCGCTGCCGTTGGCGTGGGTGAGGACCGCCCGCTCCGTGATCCGGCCGCGGACGACGACGGCGCCGTTCGGGCCGGGCCCGACCAGCAGTTCGTCGAAGGCGGTGGTGACCGTGGAGTAGTGGCGGCTGTGGCGGGCGAACGCCTCGCGCCGGCGGTTCAGCTCCGGGGTCTGCTCGGCGAGCAGGGCGCGGAACCTCGCGCCGTGCGGGGAGGAGGCCGTGGCCTGGTCCAGCGTGGTGTACGTGCCCTTGAGCAGTCCCGCCCGGGCCGCCGCGTAGTCCCGTACCGTCTGGATGTAGACATCGCGGTCGGCCACGGCCTGCGGCTTCACGGCCGGGGAGACCGAGGCCGGGGAGGCGCCGTAGGGAGAGGTCGCGGTGACGGTCACGGTGTGGTCGGCGCCGTTGGTCAGACCGGGCACGGTGACCCGGTTCCGCACGGTGGTGGTGCGGAAGACCTCGGTCCCGCCCCGGTGGGCGACGACGGTGTAGGTGAGGACGCCGTCGGAGGAGCCGGTGTCGGCCGGGGCGTTCCAGGTGGCCAGCAGACCGCCGTCGGCCGCGACGGCCTTGACGTCCTCGGGGGTTCCCGGGGCGGTCGCCGCGATGTAGTCGACGACCAGCCGGGGGCGCTTGGCCGGGTCGGCGGCGCGCGAGGAGTGGTAGACCACGCCGGGGGCGGGCGTCTGCTCGTCGCCGAAGCGCAGGCTCAGCCCGTGGTTGTCCTGCCCGGTCCGCCAGGCGTCGGCCAGGGAGCCGAGGTTCAGCTCGTGGAGCGGGGTGGGCATCTCGTCGTCGGCCTCGTAGGCGGTCTCGCCCGTCGCGGCGGCGAGTTCCTGGCCGCTCTGCTGCGGTCCCCACGCGGTCGCGAGATCGTGCAGGGTGGCGGCGGGCTCCTCGCAGACCTCGCCGTCGGCGCAGTCGGCGCGGTGCAGCCTCAGCCGTGCGTCGGTGATCCGGGCCCCGGCCGGAATCGCCGTGAGGTCCGCCTTGAACCAGGTGCGCCAGGAGACGCCGTCGGGCGTGCCGACCAGCAGCCGTTCGTCCTGGACGGCGGCGCACGGCGTGCCTCCGCAGTCCTGGACGCCGACCGGCGCGGCGGCGTCCTGGAGCGCGGCCCCGGTGAGGGTGACGGAGCCGGTCTGCGGGACCGGCTCGGCGGCGGGGGTCCTGGCGGTGAAGGTCCGTCTGGCGCTCCACGGGGAGCACGCCGTGTCGGTGCAGGCGCGCATGGCCCACTGATAGGAGACGCCCGGGGTGAGCGTTCCCTCGGGGATCGCCGTGGCGACGCGGTTGCCGCTCTCGGCGTCGGCGGGCGGCAGGGCCACTCCGGGCAGCGGCGCGCCCGCCGCGTCGAAGAGCTGGAACTCGCCGCTCACCAGGTTCCGGTCACCGGTGGTGACCACGCCGGAGAGCAGGGGCGAGGCGGTGTCCGTGCCGCCCTCCTGGAGCGCTCCGGGGACGTCGGGGACGGTGAGGGCGACGGGTTCGGCGCCCACGCCGAACTGGTACGCGACCACGGGCGAGAGCAGCCCGGCGGAGTCGACCGTACGGACGTGCAGGGTGTGCCAGCCGGCGGTGACGTTCATCCGGACGGTCTGCGGCCGGCCGCCCGTGCCCGCGGGGTCGTTGACGGAGCGTGCGGTCGCCGGGTCGTCGAGACCCCAGAGATAGCCGCGGCCGTCGGTGGAGGCGGAGGTGAGGGTGCAGACGATCTCACCGGCCGGGATGTCGTTCCACTGGTCCCGGGCGAGGCCGGCGCAGCTCACGCCGGGGGTGGCGGGACGGGCGACGTCGACCCTGAAGGGGGAGTACGCGCTCCACGGGCCGTACACCAGCCCGTCGTAGGCGCGCGACCGCACCCGGTACGCGGCAGCGCCGAGCTTGTTCGCCGCCGGGAGGGCCAGCTTGGCGACGGAGCCGGAGGCGACCGCCGCGCTCGTGCCCGTCCAGCTGTAGCCGCCCGCGTTCGCGGGGTCGGCGGTCACCTCGAACTGCGCCCGTACGGTGCCGCCCTCGGGGTCGGTCACCTTGGCGGAGAAGGCGGGCGTCTCGGAGGTGGCGTACGTCAGCCCGTTGAGGGCGTTGTACGAGGACGGGGCGAGCGCGACGGCGGTCGGCGTGGCCGGGAGGGTGTTGTAGGTGACGGAGAGGACCGGCACATTGGTCGCGGCGTTGCGCGAGTGGAAGCGCTTCCAGGCGAACTGGTCCGTCTCGTCGGTCGCCCGGACGCCCATGGAGTTCTCGAGATAGGGGTTGGTGGCCCAGGCCTGCACCAGGGTCTTCACATCGGCGGTCGTCCAGCCGTCGGCGCAGGCGGCGCCGCCCTTGGTCTGGGTGGAGGAGGCCCATTTGCGGTTCCAGGACGGCTGGGCCGTCCAGCGGCTGGCGGTGCTCGGGGTGCTGGTGTCCCAGACTTCCCAGGAGCGCGCCGAGCAGGACCACGAGTGGTGGTTCCACAGCTTGAGCGTGGCCGCGGTGATCTGGCGGTTCTTCACCGGCCGGTTGTCGAAGCGGAGGAAGGAGCGGGCGACCTGGCCGGAGCCGTTGTTCCCGAGCTTGAGCTCCTGCGCGGTGGACTGGTCGGTGGTGAAGCCCTCCTGGACGAAGGTGGTGAAGGTGGTGAGCAGGTTCACCGACGGGTCGACGGTCACCGGGTACTTCGTCGCCGGGTCGGCCAGGAACGCCCGGTCGGGCCGCAGGGTCAGCTCGACGCGGTCGCCGTGCTGGGCGAAGGCCATGGCGACGGGCGCGCGGTGGGTGTGCTCGCCGGAGCGCCGGTGCTTGCGGGCGTCCCACATGACGGGGGCGGGCATGGTGCCCGCGATCTTCCCGGTCCTGGTGTCGAGGAAGCTCACCCCGCCGCCCTTGGCGGGCTCGGCGGTCAGTCCCTCGGCGTCCAGCGTCATCCGCAGGACGCCGGCCTCGCCGACGGCCTCGCGGGAGCGGAGGGTGAGGAACTGCTCGAAGCCGGTCCGGGTGGCGTCGACCACGAGATCGGCGTGCGGCAGGGCGTTCCGGTAGGTCGCCCTGGTGCCGTCGACGCGCGGGGCGGGCAGCGCGCCGCGCCAGCCGAGCCCGACGCGCTGTCCCTTGCGGCCGGTCAGCGAGACCAGGGGGGCCGGGGCGGCGACGGGCGCGGCGGCGCGCAGCCGGCGGGTGGCCTCGGCGTCGGCGCGCTGCGGGGTTCTGCCCGCGAGGGTGAGCCCCAGGGGGTGGGCCTTGGCCCCGATCCGCCCGTCGGCCTTCTTCACCAGCGCGATGTCGACCGCGGACCAGGAGCCGTCGCCGGTACGGAACCGGACCGGGCCCGCGGACTGGTCCTCGGTGATCGTCCCGTCCGGGTTCGCCCAGACGGTACGGGTCTCGGTGCGCTCTCCGACGGCCTCGACCCGCTTGTTCGCGAGCCGGGCCGCCAGGATCGCCGCGGTGATGTCGTCCCCCGCCGCGGGCTTCCCCGCGGGTCGTGACACGGCGGTCTTCTCGGCCGCCAGGGCGCCGCGCGGGGCCCCCGCCTCCAGCGTCATCGCACTGGTCAGCGCGAGACAGGTGCCGATGATCCAATAGCGTCTTGGTATATGACTCTTTGTCACAGAGTCGCCTTCCCCCAGTTAAAGAAAATGTGAGGAAAGAGTAAAGCCATCATGGTCAGCCGTCGGCCAAGTTGGCTGAAAGTCCAAAAACAGCCGGTGCAGAAGTCGTCGGACGGGGCTGGAGCGTCCTGCGGGACATCCCGTCGTACGGCGCGCCCCTGACGCCTGTTCGCCTCCTCGGGAGGCGGCCCCGGGCCCGTTCACGGCGCGGGCCCGTTCACTCCCGCAGGCCCGTTCGCGCCCGCAGGCCCGTTCGCGCCCGCGGGCCCGGGCCCGTCGGCGGCCCGGGCCCCGGAATCGACGCGGCGGCCGGGGGCGCCCTGAAGTCCATGACGACCGGGGTCCGTTGCTCCGCGACGGGTCCTCGCGAGCGACCGACGGCGGGAGCCGGGACATGAGCGACCGCGGTGGGCCGATGGGAGATCCGGAGCGCGGGACGGCGCGGCGCGCCCAGCTCCGGGGGGCGCTTCTCGGACATCGCGTCGACCGCCCTGTGCTTCCTGCTCGCCCTGTGGGCGGCGCTGAGTCCGGCGGGCGCGGCGACGGGCCGGGAGAACGCGTGGACCTACCGCGCCATCGACGCCGTGCTGTTGGCGGTGGTGTGGGGCGCGCGGATCGCGGCCGCGCGCGGCAGGGCCCGCCGGCGCCTCTGCCTCGGCGCGCCGGGGCCGCCCGTCGCCGAGCGGCTCTCCCCCGCCGGGCCCGTCCCGCCGGCCCTCGGCCTCACGGGCCTCCGCCGACTCCGCCGAACATGACGGACGCGGGGATTCGGGCCGTACCAGTGGGTAGTCCGGGGGTACTCTCTACCGTATTTGCTGCGAGGCTGTGGCGACCTCCGGCAGGAGCGGGCGGGAAGGGCCGCTCTCCTCCGTGCCGTCGGTCCGTCGCCCTCCTCGCGGACCGTATGGCCGGGGATGGGGAAGGTTGGACATGGCTGAGGCGAGGACCCAGTACACGGGGGCCGGATCGCGGGGGCCGGGTCGGTCCAAGGTGGGGGAGCCCGAGCTGCGGCAGCTGCTGGCCGGGCTGACCGCGGTACGGGACGGCGACTTCGGGACGCGGCTGCCCGGCGAGGCCGACGGTCTGCTCGGTGAGATCGCCACCGTCTTCAACGGCATGGTCGACCAGCTCTCCCTGTTCACCTCCGAGGTCACCAGGGTCGCCCGGGAGGTGGGGACCGAGGGCACCCTCGGCGGACAGGCGGAGGTCCCGGGGGTCTCCGGGACCTGGGCGGATCTGACGGACTCCGTCAACGCGATGGCCGGGAACCTCACCACTCAGGTGCGGGACATCGCCCAGGTGGCGACCGCGGTGGCCAAGGGCGACCTCTCGCAGAAGATCGACGTGGACGCGCGCGGCGAGATCCTGGAGCTGAAGAGCACCGTCAACACGATGGTCGACCAGCTCTCCGCCTTCGCCGACGAGGTCACCCGGGTGGCCCGCGAGGTCGGCAGCGAGGGCCGGCTCGGCGGCCAGGCCGAGGTGCCCGGGGTCGGCGGGGTGTGGCGCGAGCTGACCGACTCGGTGAACTTCATGGCCGGCAATCTCACCGACCAGGTGCGCAATGTCGCCCAGGTGACCACCGCCGTCGCCAAGGGCGACCTCTCGCAGAAGATCACCGTGGACGCCCGGGGCGAGATCCTCGAACTCAAGAACACCATCAACACCATGGTCGACCAGCTCTCCTCGTTCGCCGACGAGGTCACCCGGATGGCGCGGGAGGTCGGCACCGAAGGACGCCTCGGCGGACAGGCCGACGTCAAGGGCGTCTCCGGCACCTGGCGCGACCTGACCGACTCGGTGAACTCGATGGCGGGGAACCTCACCGCCCAGGTGCGGTCCATCGCCCAGGTGGCGACCGCCGTGGCCAAGGGCGACCTCTCCCAGAAGATCACCGTGGACGCCCGGGGCGAGATCCTCGAACTCAAGAACACCATCAACACCATGGTCGACCAGCTCTCCTCGTTCGCCGACGAGGTCACCCGGGTCGCGCGCGAGGTCGGCACCGAAGGACGCCTCGGCGGACAGGCCGACGTCAAGGGCGTCTCCGGCACCTGGAAGGACCTCACCGAGTCCGTCAACGTCATGGGCGACAATCTCACCGCCCAGGTGCGCTCCATCGCCGAGGTCACCACGGCCGTGGCCCAGGGGGACCTCTCCCAGAAGATCCGGGTGGACGCGCGCGGCGAGATCCTGGAGCTGAAGGAGACCATCAACACGATGGTCGACCAGCTCTCCGCCTTCGCGGACGAGGTCACCCGGGTGGCCCGCGAGGTGGGCACCGAGGGCAATCTCGGCGGACAGGCCACCGTACGGGGGGTGTCGGGCACCTGGAAGGACCTCACCGACAACGTCAATGTGATGGCGTCCAATCTGACGGGACAGGTGCGGTCCATCGCCCAGGTCGCCACGGCCGTGGCCCGCGGCGATCTCTCGCAGAAGATCACCGTCGAGGCGAAGGGCGAGGTCGCGGCGCTCGCCGGGGTGATCAACACCATGGTCGACACGCTGTCGGCGTTCGCGGACGAGGTCACCCGCGTGGCCCGCGAGGTCGGCACCGAAGGACGCCTCGGCGGACAGGCCGACGTCAAGGGCGTCTCCGGCACCTGGAAGGACCTCACCGACAACGTCAACTCGATGGCGAACAATCTGACCGGGCAGGTCCGCAACATCGCCCAGGTCACCACCGCCGTCGCCAACGGGGATCTGTCGAAGAAGATCGACGTCGACGCCCGGGGCGAGATCCTGGAGCTGAAGACGACCATCAACACCATGGTCGACCAGCTCTCCGCCTTCGCCGCCGAGGTCACCCGGGTCGCCCGCGAGGTCGGCAGCGAGGGCCGGCTCGGCGGCCAGGCCGAGGTGGAGGGCGTCTCCGGCACCTGGAAGCGGCTGACCGAGAACGTCAACGAGCTGGCCGGGAACCTCACCCGCCAGGTGCGGGCGATCGCCGAGGTGGCCAGCGCGGTCGCCGAGGGCGATCTGACCCGCTCCATCACCGTGGACGCCTCGGGCGAGGTGGCCGAGCTGAAGGACAACATCAACTCGATGGTGGGCTCGCTGAGAGAGACCACCCGGGCCAATCAGGAACAGGACTGGCTCAAGTCCAATCTGGCCCGGATCTCCTCGCTGATGCAGGGGCACCGCGATCTGTCCGTGGTGGCCGAGCTGGTGATGGACGAGCTGACCCCGCTGGTGGCGGCCCAGTACGGAGCCTTCTATCTGGCCGACGAGAGCCCGCAGGGTGCGGAGCTCACCCTGATCGGCTGGTACGGGAGACCCCGCGACACCATCACCGCCCGCTTCGGACCGGGCGAGTCCCTGGTGGGCCAGGCGGCCCGCAGCCGCCGCACGATCGCCGCCGACGAGGTCCCCGGCGACTATGTGATCTCCTCCGGGCTCGGCGGGACCACCCCCGGCAGCCTCATGATCCTGCCGATCGTGGTCGAGGACCAGGTCCTCGGCGTCATCGAGCTGGCCTCCTTCACCTCGTTCACCCCCGTCCACCGCGACTTCCTCGGCCAGCTGATGGAGACCATCGGCGTCAACGTCAACACCATCGTCGCCAACGCCCGCACCGACGAACTCCTCGTCGAGTCGCAGCGCCTCGCGGGCGAACTCCGGGCCCGCTCCGAGGAACTCCAGGTCCAGCAGGACGAACTCCAGCGCTCCAACGCCGAACTGGAGGAGAAGGCCGCGCTGCTCGCCACCCAGAACCACGACATCGAGACCAAGAACCTGGAGATCGAGCAGGCCCGCCAGGAGCTGGAGACCCGCGCCCAGCAGCTCTCCCTCGCCTCCAAGTACAAATCGGAGTTCCTGGCCAATATGAGCCACGAACTGCGCACACCGCTCAACAGCCTGCTGATCCTGGCCCAGCTCCTCGCCCAGAACCCCACCCGCAACCTCAGCCCGAAGCAGGTCGAGTACGCCGGGATCATCCACTCGGCCGGTTCCGACCTGCTCCAGCTGATCAACGACATCCTCGATCTGTCCAAGGTCGAGGCCGGCAAGATGGACGTCCACCCGGAGCGGATCTCGCTGCGGAGACTGCTCGACCATGTCGAGGCCACCTTCCGGCCGATGACCACGCAGAAGAGCCTCGACTTCTCCATCACCACCGCCCCCGACGTCCCCGGCGAGCTGGTCAGCGACGACTCCCGGCTCCGCCAGGTGCTGCGCAATCTGCTCTCCAACGCCGTGAAGTTCACCGAACACGGGAGTGTGGAACTCCAGATCGGGCCGCCCGAGGAGGGCGAGCTGCCCGCCGGGATGGACCCCGCCGGGCCCGCGCTCGCCTTCCGGGTGAAGGACACCGGCATCGGCATCGCCGAACAGCAGCTCGAAGTCATCTTCGGCGCGTTCCAGCAGGCCGACGGCACCACCAGCCGCCGGTACGGCGGCACCGGGCTCGGACTCTCCATCAGCCGGGAGATCGCCCAGGTCCTCGGCGGTGTGATCACCGCCCGCAGCACCCCGGGCGCCGGCAGCGTCTTCACCCTCTATCTCCCCCTCGCCCGGGCCGGCTTCGAGGACCAGGCCGACGGCGCGGGAGGAGCCGGGACCGCCGCCCGCCACCAGCCCGCCGCCCCGCTGCCCCGGCAGCAGCGCCGGCTGCTGGTGATCGAGCAGCGCCCCCGCGGACTGCTCTCGCTCGTCGCGGAGAGCGCCGCCGCCGACCTCGCGGTCTCCGGTCACGAGCGCGGCGACCACCAGCCGGGCGCCGCGGTGATCACGGCGGTCGGCGCCCAGGAGGCGGCCACCGCCCTGGCGGCCGAACCGGTCCACTGCGTGGTCCTCGACCTCGATCTCCGCGACGGCGAGGCGATGCAGTTCCTGGAGCACATGGACGGCGACCCCGCCCTCACCGCGCTGCCCGTCCTCGCCCACAACAACCGGCGTCTCGAACTGGCCCAGGAGCAGGCCCTGCTGCGCCGGTCCGAGACCCGGCCCCTGGAGCTGCTGTCCAGCCTGGACGAGCTGCGCGAACGCATCGCGCTCCATCTCGCCGCCGAACAGCCCGGCAGTGTGCTGCCCCTGGTCCGCGCGGAGGACGCGGGCCGGCTGACGACCCAGCCCGTCGACGCCTCGCTGGCCGACCGCACCGTGCTCGTCGTCGACGACGACGCGCGCAACCTGTACGCGCTCAGCGGCATCCTGGAGATGCACGGCATCCATGTCGTCCACGCGGAGAACGGCCGCAGGGGCATCGAGGCCCTCGTCCGGCACCCCCGGGTCGATCTCATCCTGATGGATGTGATGATGCCCGAGATGGACGGCTACACGGCGACGGCGGCCATCCGCCGGCTGCCGGCCTACGCGGAGCTGCCGATCATCGCGGTGACCGCGAAGGCGATGCCGGGCGACCGGGAGAAGAGCCTGGCGTCGGGGGCGAGCGACTACGTGACCAAGCCGGTCGACGCGAACGACCTCATCGACTGTGTCCGCCGCTGGCTGTCCCCCGGGCGGGCGACGACGGTCTGAGCGGCGCCCGCCCCTCCCCCCTTCCCCACGACGAACTCCCGCCAGGAAACAGGCCATCACGGTGAGCACCGCAGACGACCCCAGACCCGGCCCGCACGCCCCGACGGCGGCTTCGGGCGTGCCCCGGCAAGTCGCGTACGGGCACGAGCCCGACGCCTCCGCGTGCGAGACGGCCGCCAGTTCGCCCGTCGGCAGGCTGGCGGCCACGGTGGAGCGCCTGCGGCACGAGGTCCGGGCGGCGCAGACCACCGCGGACGGGCGCGCCCTGGTGGAGCTGGCGAAGGGCATTCTCATCGAGCGGCTGGGCTGCGGACCGGTCCAGGCCGCCCAGCAGCTGGCCGCCATCGCCGAGCGGGCCCGTCTCACCCCGCTGGAGCTGGCCGCGGACATCGTCAACGAGGCCTCCCGGGACCAGGTCAGCCAGGTGGCGACCGAGTTCCACCGGCGTACGGCCGCTCCCCCGCCCCGCCCGGCGGGCCCCTCGGCGGCCGTCCGGCTGCGGACGGCGGAGAGCGGCGTCCTCGCCGCCGACGACACCCAGGCCATCGCGCACGCCCTGCTCGACAACGCCCTCCGCCCGCTCGGAGCGTGCGCCGTCGCCATCTGGACCGCCGCCGGGGACGGCTCCTTCGCCCTGAGCGGCTCCGCGGGGTTCACCCCGGAGGAGGCGGCGCTCTGGCACCATGTGCCGCCCGGCGTCGCCACCCTCGCGCGCCGGGCCCTGAGCGGACGCGAACCCGTCGTCCTGCCGGGCGGCACGGACCCGGCGACCCCGTCGCTGGGCGGCCGGCAGTGGCCGCGCGGCGGGCGGATGGCCGTCCCCGCGGGCACCGGGGGCCGGCTCCACGGCGTACTGGAGGTCTGCTGGCCCGGCCCCCTGCCGCCGCAGCCGCCCCGGATCGTCCGCCAGATCGAGGCGCTCGCCCAGCTGTGCGCGCACACCCTGGAGACCCGGCCCGCGCCGACCGCCGGGGCGACGGCCGCCCACCCCGGCGTCGCCGAGCTGATCGACCTCGCGGAGGGGCTCAGCGATCCGGTGCTGATCCTCACCCCGCACCTGGACTCCGACGGACGCCTCGCCGACTTCCGTATCCGCCATGTGAACAGCCGGTTCACCGACCCCGCCGGCCGCCCGGCCGACCGGGTGCGGGGCGCGCTGCTGCTGGAGGCGTACCCGCTGGCCGCCGAGGACCACGGGCTGTACGGGAGGGTCGAGCGGGTCCATGCCACCGGAGAGCCCTTCCGGGCCCGGCACATGCGCCTCACCGCGCTGGTCGACCAGGTCCCGCTCACGGCCGTGGCCGAGGTCAGCGTCAGCCGCCACGGGGCGGCCCTGGTGCTCGTCTGGCGGATCCAGGACGAGACCGTGCGACTGGCGAGCCTGCTCCAGCACGCTCAGCGGCTCGGGCGCATCGGCGGGTTCGAGGAGAGCCTGTCCACCGGCGAGATCACCTGGAACAGCCAGCTGTTCGATCTGTACGGCCGGCCGCCGACGTCGGCCCCGCTGTCGCTGCGGGATCTGTCGGCGCACGCGCATCCGGACGACACGGGCGTGATCGACCGGCTGCTGCACACCGTCTTCCAGTACCGCCGCCCCTCCTCGGCGGCCTTCCGGCTCCAGCGCCCCGACGGCATCACCCGGCACATCCGGGTCATCGCGGAGCCGGTGCTCGACGAGGAGGAGGGGCTCGTCACGGTGCGCGGCGCCTACCAGGACATCTCGTCCCAGCACTGGACCGAGGTCGCGCTCCACGCCACCCGCGACCAGCTCGCCCACAGCGAGGCCGAGTCCGAGGAGCGCAACCGGCTGGCCCTCCAGCTCCAGCACGCCATCATGCCGCCGAGCCAGGGGCCGCTCCATCTCACCGGTCTGAGCGTCGCCGTGCGCTACCGCCCGGCCGCCACGGACGCGCTCGTCGGCGGCGACTGGTACGACAGCGTCGTCCTGCCGTCCCGGCAGATCCTGCTCTGCGTCGGCGACATCGCCGGACACGGCATCGGAGCGGCCACCAACATGGTGGTGCTGCGCAACGCGCTGCGGGGGCTCGCGGTCACCGGGGCCGGCCCGGGCCAGCTGCTCACCTGGCTCAATCTCGTCGCCCACCATCTCGACGAACCGGTGACCGCCACCGTCGTCTGCGGCCTCTACGACCCCAGGACCCGGGTGCTGCGCTGGGCCCGCGCCGGGCATCTGCCGCCCGTCCTGATCCGGAACCACGAGGCCCGGACGTTCCCGCTGGGCCAGGGCCTGCTGCTGGGCGCGGTGCCGGACGTCTCGTACAGCGAGCAGGACATGCAGCTCCAGGAGGGCGACACGCTGCTGATGTACTCGGACGGACTGGTGGAACGCAAGGATCTCGCCCTCAACGACTCCCTGAGCCATCTGCTGAGCGCGGCGGGCGGACCCGACCGGCCGCTCGAACAGCGTCTGGACGATCTGCTCGCCCACAGCCGGTCGGACACCGACGACGACACCTGTCTCATCGGCATCCACATCACCTGAGAGCGGGCGCGGGAAGGCCGTCGGCCGGGAGGAGTCCCGGCCGGCGGCCGTACGCCGAAGGGCTCGGGCGCGCGCCCCGCTCAGCCGGCGAAGCGGGCCATCCACGCCTCGACCTCGTCCGCCGACCTCGGCAGACCCGCCGACAGATTCTCGTGGCCGTCCTCGGTGACGAGCAGATCGTCCTCGATCCGGACGCCGATGCCGCGCCACTCCTCGGGCACGGTGAGATCGTCCGGCTGGAAGTACAGACCGGGCTCGACGGTCAGCGCCATCCCCGGCTCCAGCACTCCGTCGACGTACTCCTCGCTCCGCGCCTGCGCGCAGTCGTGGACGTCGAGGCCGAGCATATGACCGGTGCCGGCCATGGTGAAGCGGCGCTGGAGACCGAGTTCGTACGCGCGCTCGGCCGGGCCCTCGATGAATCCCCACTCGACCAGGCGGGCCGCCAGCGAACGCTGGGACGCCTCGTGGAAGTCGCGGTACGCGGCGCCCGGCCGGACGGCGGCCATGCCGGCCTCCTGGGCCTCGTACACCGCGTCGTAGACCCTGCGCTGCACGGGCGTGAAGGTCCCGCTGATCGGGAGGGTGCGGGTGACGTCGGCGGTGTAGAGGGTGTGCGTCTCCACGCCGGCGTCGAGCAGCAGGAGGTCTCCCGGGCGGACCGGGCCGTCGTTGTCCGTCCAGTGCATGATCGTGGCGTGCTCGCCCGCGGCGCAGATCGAGCCGTAGCCGACGGAGTTGCCCTCCAGGCGCGCGCGGCGGAAGAAGGTGCCCTCGATCCAGCGCTCGGAGGTGGCGACCGCCCCGGACAGCTCGCGGATCACATCGGTGAATCCGCGGACGGTCGAGTCCACGGCCTTGCGCAGCTCGCCGATCTCCCAGTCGTCCTTGACGAGACGGAGATCGCTGAGCGCCTCCTCCAGTTCGGCGTCGCGCTCCGCGTCGGTGGTGACGGCGGCCTCCAGGGCCGGGTCGACGCCGCGGACGATCCGGGTCGGCGCGCCGGAGCCGGCGGCCAGGTCGCCGGCGGCGGTGCGGACGTCCCGGCAGGGCAGACCGAGGACGACCTCGGCCTCGGCGAGGGTGCGCCGGCGGCCCATCCACAGCTCCGCCGTGGGGCCGGTCCAGAACTCGTCGTCGTCCCTGCCGTCGCGCGGCAGCTGGTAGCAGTAGGCGTCGTGGCCGCCGTCCGCGCGGGGTTCCAGGACGAGGGCGCCGTCCCGGGCCCGGTCGCCGGTGAGGTGCGCGTAGCCCGTGTACGGCCGGAAGGGGTAGCAGTCGTCGTTGGAGCGGACCTTGAGATTCCCCGAGGGGACCACCAGGCGCTCGCCGGGGAAGCGCGCGGAGAGCGCCTCGCGGCGGGCGGCCGCGTACGGGGCCTGCTCGCCGGGCCGCAGATCGTGCCGCTCGGTGTCCGCCCACCCCGTCCGCATCAGGGCGGACAGCTCCTCGGAGATTCCCGAGTAGAGACCGTTCTTCCGGCCTTTCGCCATGTCGTACACCTTCCGCTGGGTGGGTTCATCGGGGCGAGGGGCCCGGCGGGCCGCGGGACCGGTCGTCCTCCGGCGCGGCCCGGGCGCCCTCGCGTCCGCCGGTCGTCGGCGGCTCCCGGACGGTATCCCGCACCGCGCCCGTCCGGCGCCGAGGAGTGCCACTGGCACGGATCGGCCAGATTCCGTCCGGACCCGGTCGATAATCGGATGCATGACGAACGGAAGACTCGGCGAGGCCCTCCGGCGGCTGGGGCTCGACGACACGGCGGCCCAGGTCTATCTGGCGCTGCTCGAACGGGCCCCGGCCCCGCTGAGCGCGATCGAGGCCGGGGCCGGGGCCGGCGGCGCGGAGTTCGCCGCCGCGTACGGCACGCTGGTCGACGCCGGTCTGGCGGCCGCCGCCGAGGAGGGCGGGGACCTGGCCGTCCCGGTGCCGCCCGCGGCCGGGCTGGAGATCCTCGCCCGGCACCGGGCGGCCGAGGTCGAGGAGTCGCGGATCGCGGTGGGGGGCGCGTTCGAGTCGTTCCGGCGGCAGCGGCTCGCCTCGTACGACGACGATCTCGTGGAGGTCGTCACCGGCGAGGCCGTCGGGCCCAGGATCCGGCAGGCCTGGGCGAGCGCCCGCGAGCAGATCCGGCAGTTCGAGTCGCCGCCGTACTTCCCGCTGCCGGGGGCCACGGACGACGCGCTGGCGACGCTCGCGCGCGGGGTGGTCCAGCGGGTCGTCTACTCGCGGGAGTCGCTGGAGCACCCGGGCCATCTGCGGGACGTGATCGAGCCGTGCGTCCGGGCCGGCGAGCAGGCCAGGGTGCTGCCGTCGGTGCCGGTCAAGCTCGTGATCATCGACGAGGGCTGCGCGCTCGTCTCGCTGTCGATCAGAGAGGCCGATGTGCACAACACGATGCTGGTCGTGCAGCCGTGCGGGCTGCTCTCCGCGCTCGTCGCGCTGTTCGAGCAGTCCTGGCGGGACGCCCTGCCGTTCCAGGGCCGCACCACGCGCCCGGGCGGTCTGCCGCCCGCCGACCGCCGGCTGCTGTGGCTTCTCGCGGGCGGCGCGGGCGACGAGGTGATCGCCCGTGAGCTGGGCGTCAGCCGCCGTACGCTCTACCGGCGGCTCCAGATCCTGATGGCGAGGCTGGGCGCGGGGAACCGCTTCCAGCTGGCCCTCCAGGCGCGGCGGAACGGGTGGCTGTGACGGGCCGCCGCCGGTCGGCGGGGGTGTGCCATGGTTGAGGGCGTGCTCGACGACATGGACCGCAGGATCGTCTCGACCCTGACCCGGGACGGCCGGACTCCCTATACGGCGCTCGCCCGGGACCTCGGGGTCTCCGAGGCGACCGTGCGGCAGCGGGTGGCCCGGCTCCAGGAGAGCGGTGTGCTGCGGATCGTGGCGCTGTGCGATCCGCTGACGCTCGGCCATCAGTCGGTGCGGCTGATGATCCGGGTCCGGGATCTGACCCCGCGCGCGGTGGCGAAGTCGCTGTCCGGGATGCCGATGATCAATCATGTGGCGCTCTGCGCGGGCGGTCAGGACATCTTCCTGGACGGCACCTGCCGCGACCAGGCGCAGCTGGTGCAGCTGCTGGACGACATCCGGATGCTGCCGGGGGTGTCCCGGCTCCAGGTTCTGCTGCTGCTGGAGCACTTCAAGGACTACTCGTGGAGCGGGCTGGCGAGCGCGGTGGGGCAGGGCGTCACCGAGGAGCCGGGAGGGCTTCCGCCGGTCTGAGCTTCGGCGGGTCTGAGCTTCGGCCGGTCCGAGCTTCCGCCGGTCCGAGCTTCGGCGGGGTCCGAGCGGGGCGCGCCGGGCCCGGGGGAAGGGTGCGCGGCGCGCGGCGGTCCCGGTGCTCAGCCGGGGATGATGCGCTCCCCGGGGCGCACCGGGACCTCGCGGAATCCGGCCCAGAGGTAGGTGTCCTTGATGACCTCCAGCACGGTGAGCGCCTCGGCGTGGGCGACGCCGTTGACCCGGCGGACCCGTTCGGTGAGGAGTTCCGCGAGGTGTTCGAGGTCGCGGCAGCGGACGTCGACGATGAGGTCGTAGGGCCCGATACAGGACGCCACATAGCGCATCTCGGGCATCCGGGACAGTTCACGGGCGACCAGGGCGACGGGGATGTGGTGGACGCGCACGGCGAGGTGGACCTCCATCTCACCCATCCGTATCGCGTCCGTCATGCCCACCACCTGGAGCACGCCCTTGCGCTGGAGGCGCTGGTAGCGGGCGCGCACCGAGGCCTCGGAGAGGCCGACGGCACGGCCGATCTCGGCGAAGGAACGGCGGCCGTCCACTCGGAGCTGGTCGATGATCTGCCGGTCGAGGTCATCGATCACGGGACACCTCCAAGGACGCGTGGTAGTAGCAGCCATCATCCCCCGGACGTCAAGAGTCGACCGTCACACCGGTCTCACGCTGCGAGATCCGTGGAAATAGGCTCCACTTTCCACGGGATTCGTTTCACCTATGCCTTTCCGGCCACTGGCTGATGACCGACGCTGTTCTCCATCGGCGAACCCCCGCCCGGACCAAGGAGAACAGCGCATGCACACGACCCCTCCACCCGACCGGACCGAGCGCCGGGCGCTTCGGTGACGGCAGCCGCGCGAGGCTCCGCGCGCCGGACCGCCGTGACCTCGGCGCTGCTCGCGCCGGCCGGGATCACGGTGCTCGGTCTGGTGCTCGTGCCGCTGCTCCTGGTGGTGCGCAACAGCTTCGCCTCCGCCGACGCGTACGGCGGCGTCCAGGGCGGATTCACCCTCACGAACTACCAGGATCTGTTCGAGCCGATCTATCTCAAGGTCTTCGGCTACAGCCTCGGCATGGCCGCCCTGAACACACTCGTCTGCCTCGTCCTCGGCTATGTCGTCTCGTACTATCTCGCCGGCCGTTCCCCGCAGCGCCAGATGCTGCTTCTGCTGCTGATCATCGTGCCGTTCTGGACGGACTTCCTCGTCCGGACGTTCGCGTGGATCAATCTGCTGAGCCCCGGCGGCCCGGTCAACAGCCTGACCGACGCCCTCGGTCTCACCGACGGGCCCACCCAGTGGATACCGAGCCAGGGAGCGTCGTTCATCGGCCTGGTGTACGCGTTCCTGCCGACGGCGATCTTCCCGATCTACGCCGCGCTGCGCGGGGTGGACGGCTCGCTGGGCGAGGCCGCCCGCGACCTCGGCTGCGGCTGGTGGCGGGTGCACACCCGGGTCCTGCTGCCGATCGCCCGGCCGGGGATGCTCGCGGCGGCGCTCCTCACCTTCATCCCGACCCTCGGCGTCTTCGTCATCCCCGTGCTGCTCGGCGGCGGACGGGACCAGCTGGTCGGCAATCTGATCGTGACCCTCTACACCGAGTTCCGCAATCAGCCGATGGGCGCCGCGGCCTCCGTGGTCCTGCTGGTGCTGATGACGGCCTCGATCGCGGTGTTCGGACTGGCCGCCCGGCGGCTGAGGAGGAAGACGGCATGAAGCACGCCCTCGACACCCTGACCGCCTGGCTGGCCCGCGGCGTCATCGCCTTCCTCTACATCCCGATCGTCGTCGTGGTGGTGCTGTCGTTCAACGACTCCGAGGTCACCTACAAGTGGGCCGGATTCTCCACCCGCTGGTACGGGACGCTCGCCGGCAACACCGAACTGCTGGCCGCGCTGCGGGTCAGCGCGGAGGTCGCCCTCGTCTCCGCGACCCTCGCGACCGTGTGCGGGCTGCTCTCCGCGATGGGCATGGCCCGGCTCGGGAACCGCTGGAAGGCCGTGTTCTCCGGCGGGCTGTTCCTGCCGCTGATCATCCCCGAGATCGTGCTCGGCGTGGCCATGCTGTCGGTCTTCGGGACGATGGGCGCGGACCTCGGCATGACGACCCTGGTCCTCGGCCATCTGGTGGTGACCCTGCCGTACGCGGCGCTCATCGTGCTCGGCGCGTACAACGCGCTGGACCCCGCGCTCGGGGAGGCCGCCACCGACCTCGGCTGCGATCCCTGGCAGGCGTTCCGGCGGGTGACCCTGCCGCTGCTGCGACAGCCGCTGCTCGCCGCGTGGCTGCTCTGCTTCACCGTCTCGTTCGGCAACATCGTGATGTCGACGTTCACCAACGGCATCGGCTCCACCACCCTGCCGCTGCGGGTGTACTCGATGCTCAAGGGCGGTCTGACGCCCGAGATCAACGCGCTGGGCACGCTGCTGGTGCTGTTCACCCTGCTGATCGTCGCCGGGGTCGGGCTGCGCCAGATGCGCCAGGTGCTGCTGGGCGGCAAGCGCGGCTAGGGCCTCTCTTCCGTCCCGCCGGGCGCGCCTGCCCCGGCGCCGCGGCCGGGACCCCGCCGAGTCCCGCCGCCCCCTCCCCCGCCCGCGCTCCGCGCGCCGCACCCCCGACTCCTGACCGGCCGTCCCGCCGACCCGCCGACCCTGTGAAAGGCACACCCTCATGCGTACGAGAAGAGTTCCCAGAACCGTCCTCGCCGTCTCCGCCGCCACCGCGTGCGCGCTCGTCGCCGCCGGCTGCTCCGGCTCCGGCGCCGACTCGGGCGGCGGCGGAGGAAAGAAGCTGAACATCTACGCCTGGGCCGGGGAGATCCCCGAGTCGGTGGTGAAGAAGTTCGAGGCGGAGACCGGGATCGAGGTCACGCTCGACACCTTCGACAGCAACGAGACCATGACCGCCAAGCTCAGCTCCGGTTCGGCGGGCTACGACCTGGTGGAGCCCAGCCAGTACACCGTCCAGCAGCTCATCGGCCAGCAGCTGATCCAGCCGCTCGACCACTCCCGGATCAAGGGCCTGGACAATCTCGCGGAGAAGTTCCGCGACCCGTCGTACGACCCGGGCAACAAGTACAGCGTCCCGTGGATCTGGGGCACCACGGGATTCGCGTACAACGAGACCTGTGTGCCCTCGGCGACCAGCTGGAAGACCCTGTTCGACAAAAAGCACCGGGGCAAGGTCTACATGCTGGACAACATGCTGGCGGCGTACATCGCCGGGCTCCAGATCACCGGCTCCCGTGCCACCAGCACCGACGAGGGCGAGATCGAGGCCGCGACGAAGGCGCTGGAGGACCAGAAGAAGATCCTCGCGGGCTACAACTCCACCAACTACCCGCAGCTGCTGTCCACCGGGCAGGCGTGCGCCGCCCAGGCGTGGAGCGGTACGGCCATGGCGAAGGTCGTCGCCGCCAACGAGAAGGTCCACTACGTCGTGCCCGAGGAGGGCGGCTCGATCTGGACGGACGGACTCTCCGTCCCCAAGGGCGCGAAGAACACGGACGCGGCCTACCAGTTCATCAACTTCACCCTGCGCCCCGAGATCGCGGCGATGGCCACCGACGACGGCGGCAGCGCCAGCACCAACGCCAAGGCCCGGGAGTTCGTCAAGGACAAGAAGGCGCTGGAGAACCCGGCGATCTACGCGAGCGACGAGGCCATCGAGAACGCGGACTTCCTGCTCGACCCGGGCCCCGCGATGAAGCACTTCCAGCAGGGCTGGACCAAGGTGAAGGCGTCCTGACATGACCACCACCGTGAAAGAACCGGAGCCCCGCGCGCAGACCGCCGTGCCCGCCGTCCGGCTGACCGGCGTCGGCAAGACCTTCGGCGGCGCCCCGGCCGTCCAGGACGTGACCCTCGACATCAGGGCCGGCGAGTTCTTCTCGATCCTCGGCCCCTCGGGCTGCGGCAAGACGACCCTGATGCGGATGATCACCGGCTTCGAGACGCCCACCGAGGGCACGGTCGAACTGTCCGGGATCCCTTCGACGGGCGTACCGCCGCACAAGCGCGACCTCAATATGCTCTTCCAGAGCTACGCGCTCTTCCCACACCTCAGCGTCCGCGAGAACGTCGCCTTCGAACTGAAGGTCCGCAAGTCCCGGCCCAGGGCGGAGATCGCGGAAGCGGTGCGGGAGGCGCTGGCGCTCGTCCGGCTCGACGGATACGGGGACCGGCCCATCGGCCGGCTCTCCGGCGGGCAGCGGCAGCGCGTCGCCATCGCGCGGGCCCTGATCGGCCGGCCCTCCCTGCTGCTGCTGGACGAGCCGCTCGGCGCGCTCGACCAGAAGCTGCGGGCCGAGATGCAGCTGGAGCTGAAGAAGATCCAGCGCGAGGTCGGCGTCACCTTCGTCACCGTCACCCACGACCAGGAGGAGGCCCTGACCATGTCCGACCGCATCGCGGTCATGGACAGCGGCCGGGTGCTCCAGGTCGACACCCCCGAGGCGATCTACGAACGGCCCGCGACCCGGTTCGTCGCGAACTTCATCGGCACCTCCAACTTCCTCACCGGCGCCCTCGGCGGCGGACGGCTCGGGGTGGAGGGGCTGGGGAACATCGCGGTCCCCGACGGCCACGGGCGGCCCGACGGCGACCGGGTGCATCTGGCCGTCCGCCCGGAGAACGTCCGGCTCGCCCGCGCCGGCGAGGAGCCGGCGGACTGCCCCGTCCTCCTGGAGGGCGTCCTCCGGCAGATCGTCTACCTCGGCAACGCCACCCGCTACCACCTCGCCCTCACCGGCGGCCAGGACTTCGTCGCCGAGGTCCGCGGCACGGACGTGAGCGGACTCGGCATCGGCGAAGAGGTCGTCGTCGGATGGCATCCGAGGCACTCCCGGGTGCTCGCCGAATGAGCGCGCGCCCCCGCCCCGACACCGCACCGTCCCACCCCAGCAAGGAGATACGACCGTGAAGGTCGCCGCAGCCCAGTTCGCCCCGACCGCCGACGCGGCCGCCAATCTCGCGGTCATCGAGGAGATGGCCCGGGACGCCGCCGACGCGGGCGCCGAACTCGTCGTCTTCCCCGAGGAGTCGATGATCCCCTCGGACGCCGACGAGTCCGAGGAGGTCCCGCTCCGCGAACTCGCCGAGCGCCACTGGCCCGCGTTCCTCGAAGGGATCGCCCGGATCGCCGCCGCCCACGGCATCGCGGTCATCGCGGCCGGCTTCGAGGACAGCGGCGAGGCCCTCCCGTACAACACCGTCGTCGCCGTGGACGCGAGCGGAGAGGTCCTCGGCCTCTACCGCAAGATGCATCTGTACGACGCCTTCGACTACAAGGAGTCCCGCAAGGTCCAGCGCGGCGACACCGGCCCGGTCGTGGTCCGGATCGGCGACTTCAACGTCGGGCTGGTGAACTGCTACGACGTCCGCTTCCCGGAGTTCACCCGGTCGCTTGTGGAGATGGGCGCGGATCTGCTGTCGGTGTCGGCGGCCTGGGTCAAGGGCCCGCTCAAGGAGGACCACTGGGCGACGCTGGTGCGCACCCGGGCCATCGAGAACACCTGCTGGGTCGTGGCGTCGTCGCTGACCACGCCCGACTGCATCGGCATGAGCATGGCCGTCGACCCGCTCGGCGTGGTCCGGGCCGCCCTCGGCGAGGAGGAGCGCTCGATGCTCGTCGTGGACGCCGACAAGGACCGTATCGACCGGGCCCGCACCGTCCTTCCCGTACTCCGCAACCGCCGCATCATCATCGGACCGAGGTGACTGAGTCATGCCGCTCGACCTGCGTGAACTGCCCGCCCCCCTCGACGGGGAACTCGTGGAGAAGCTGCGGGGCGTGGACTTCCCGACCCTCGGCCACTATCTGGAGGAGGGCTTCTGCGACCCCCGGCTCCAGCGCCGGGCGGGGACCGACCGGATCGTCGGCCGGGCCGTGACCGTACGGATCACCGCCACCGACTCCACGGTGCTGCACCACGCCGCCGGGCTCGTCGGGCCCGGGGACGTCGTCGTGGTCGACTGCGGCGGCGACCGGCGCCACGCGCCGCTGGGCGAGGTCGTCGTCAACGCGCTGGCCTCCCGGGGCGCGGCGGGGGCCGTCGTGGACGGTCTGTGCACCGACGTCGACGCGCTGCGCGCGCTCGGACTGCCCGTGTACGCCTACGGGCACACCGCCCTGACCACCAAGCTGCACGGCATCGCGGACGGTTCGCTGTGCGCGCCCGTCGTCTGCGGCGGAGTGCCGGTCCGGGCCGGCGATGTCGTCCTCGGCGACGCCAACGGTGTGATCATCGCCCCCGCGGCGCGGCTCGCGGCCGTCGTGGACGAGGCCCTCGCCGACGACGCGGAGGAGCCGGCCCTCGTCGCCGCATTGTGGCGGGGCGAGCCGCTGGGCTCGCTGACCGGCGCCACCGAGACGCTCCGGCGGCTGGGCTGACCCGTCCCCCGCCCCGGCGTCCCGGTCACCGCGCCGGGGAGATCCCCATGACCGACCTCACCCCCGAAAGGACCATCGTGCTCCTCAAAGCCGCCGTCAACGGCGGGCGTTCGCAGACCGAACGGCCCACCGTCCCGGTCACCGCGTCGGAGATCGCCGCCGACACCCTCGCCGTGCTCGCGGCCGGCGCGGACGTCGTCCACTTCCATGTCCGCACCCCGGACGGCGGGCAGACCATCCGGCCCGAGGCCCTCGCCGAGGTGCTGTCCGCGATCCGCGCGGTCGCCCCGGACGCCGTCGTCGGCACCACCACGGGTCTGTGGACCTGCTCGGGCCCCGAGGAGCGCTATCGGCTCGTCGAGTCGTGGGAGGCGCTGCCCGACTTCGCGTCCGTCGCGTTCAGCGAGGAGGACGCGGCACGGACCGCGGAGCTGGTGGTGGCGCGCGGCATGGTGCTGGAGAGCGCCGTGTGGACGATGGACGACGTGCCCGCGCTGCTGGCGTCGCCGACGCTGCACGACAATGTCCGCATCCTCGTCGAGCCGCTGGAGGAGGAGCCGGAGGCGGCGGTCGCGGCGGCCCGCGCGATGGCCGCGCGCATCCGGGCGGCGGGAGTGACCGCCCCGATCCTCTACCACGGCGACGGCCCGACCGTGTGGCCCCTGGTGCGGGCCGCCGTCGAGGACGGTCACGAGACCCGCGTCGGCTTCGAGGACGGCACGGACCTCCCCGACGGCACGGACGCCCCCGACAACGCGGCGCTCGTCCGCGCGGCCCGCGCGCTGGCCGCCGGCTGACCCCGCGCCGCCCCGCCCGCGTACCGCCCCGCACCGGACCCCGGTGCGGGGCAGCCGTGTCGCGACCCCTTGTACGAACGGGTCAGCGGCCGTAGCGCAGCCCGTGGCCGACGGGGTAGAGCACCCGGCCGGGGTCGTCGGCCCGCTGTACGGGTACGGGCAGCTCACCGCGGGGTTCGGCGCGGCCCGCGATCACCCGGGCGGCGGCGCGCAGCTCGACGCCCGTCCAGCAGTAGGTGGCGAGCGAGGCCTTCACCCCGCCGAGCCGGGCGATGTCGTACGGATTGCGCACGGCGACATGGACCACCGGCACACCGGTCGCGATCAGCCGTTCGACCAGGGTGCGCTGTCCGTCGTCGGCCGCGAGGTCGTAGGTGAGGACGACGATCGCGTCCTTGCCCCGGGCGGCGGCCACCGCCTCGTCGATCCGCGCGGCGCCGGGCTTGAGTCCCGTGGGCAGCTCGGTGGTGGTGAAGCGCAGTTCGCCGAGGGCGCCGGCCAGGGTGGGGACGGAGCTGTGGGCCGGGTTCTCGGGGAATTCCTCGTCCGCGCCGACGATCAGCAGATTCTTGTGCGCGCGCCGGTTCAGGGGCAGCAGTCCGCCCTCGTTCACCAGCAGGGTGGTGGTGCGTTCGGCGATACGGTCGGCGGCGGCGAGACTCTTCCGGGCGCCCACCGTGCGGTCCACCTCGGCCGGGGCGGCGTACGGGTCCCGGAACAGCCCCAGCTTGTCCTTGAGGCGCAGGATCCGCAGGATCGACTCGTCCAGGCGGGCTTCCTCCAGGTCGCCGTCCTCGACCGCCCGGAGGACCGCTTTCCATGCGAGCGGCAGATTGTTCGGGTAGAGGAGCTGGTCGACTCCCGCCTTGAGGGCGAGCACGGGGACGCGTTCCTCGCCGTACTTGAGCAGGACGCCCTTCATGTTGAGCGCGTCGGTCACGACGACGCCGTCGTAGCCGAGTTCCCGGCGCAGCACTCCGGTGATGATCGGGTGGGAGAGGGTGGCCGGATCGTCGGTCGGGTCCAGGGCGGGCATCTGGAGATGCGCGGTCATGATCGAGTCGATGCCGGCGTCGATGGCAGCCCGGAAGGGCGGGGCGTCCATCCGCTCCCATTCCTCACGGGTGTGGGTGATCACCGGAAGGCCGAAGTGGCTGTCCACCGCGGTGTCGCCGTGGCCGGGGAAGTGCTTGGCGACGGCGGAGACGCCCGCCCGCTGGTATCCGTCGACCTGGGCGGTGACCATCCGGGCGACGGCCCGGGGATCCGAGCCGAAGGCGCGGACATTGATGATCGGGTTGGCCGGGTTGACGTTGACGTCGGCGACCGGGGCGTAGTTCTGGCGGATGCCCATCGCGGCCAGCTCGGTGGCGGCGATCCGGGCGGCGGCGCGGGCGTCGCGCGCCGAGCCGCCCGCGCCGAGGGCCATCGCGGCCGGGAGCTGGGTCGCCGGGGCGTGGATCCGGACGTTCGCGCCGTACTCCTGGTCGATGGAGATCAGCAGCGGCAGCTCGGCCCCGCTGTCGAGGGCGGCCCGCTGGAGGCCGTTGGAGAGGCCGGCGATCTGCCGCGGGTTGCGGAGGTTGCCGGACCAGACGAAGTAGATGACCCCGCCGAGGTGGTACTTGGCGATCGCCTCGGCCCCGGTGCTGACGCCCAGCAGTTCCCGGTTGGCCGCGGCGGCCTCCGGGCCGGGCTCGGTGGCCGAGGGGCCGCAGACGAAGGGGACGAAGACCTGGCCGACCTTTTCCTCCAGGCACATCCTGGAGATGATCCGCCGCAGCCGTTCGTCCCGGGCCCGGGGGCTCTCGGCGGCGGCGGACGGCGCGCTGCCCTGGGCGACGACGGCCGTGGCGGCGGTGGCGGTCGAAGCGGCGATGAGGGTTCGTCTGGAGAAACTCCGGTTGTACATGGCAGCCCTTCCGGCCTTGTCTGATATCGACGTCGAGAGACTTCCGAAGACAAATGGACAGCCGGATGATCACCGACGAATCAATGCCGGGGCAAGGGGAATTTCACATACGGAGGGGAACTCGACATACATCGGCAGGAGTATGACCGTTTATGGGGTCAGGTGCCCTGTGTGCGTGAACCAATTCGGCGTCCGCTCGGGTCGGGAACGGGTGTGACGGGTCGGGAACGGGCCGGGAACGGGCCGGTCGGGCGACGAGGTCGGCCGCCCCGGGCGCTTTCGGCACAGGGTCCGCCGATCGATGGGTGGCTACTGAATAGAAACCTGGATCGCTCGTGTTCCGGGCCGGTGGACCGGCCTGTTCGACGGGCTGTCCGCGCACGGGGCGACAGGTTTCTCCCGGTGATTAACCGTCAACGCAGCGCCATTTTATGGGATGTGTATATTCCGTTTACACTTTCCGGCTCCGGCCGACCACCCACGGTGCCGGACCGCCCGCCCGCCCGCACCGGGCCCTGGCCGTCGGCCGCCGGGCTCCTCCCGGGCCACGCCGCGATCCGTCGGCGGCTCGCGCTCATGCGGGCTTCCCGCGACCGTCACGGACGGCCGGCCGGTCGAACCGACCGCCGGGCGACCGGCCGCGACCAGGGACCCGTCCGTCCGATCCCGGGCCGCGGCGAGGCGTTCCCCGAGGCGGCCGCCCCCGCCGTCCGCCCAGGACCGCGCGGCGGAGCCCGTCGGCGAGCGCATCGCACGGCGGTTGACGTCGGCGGCGACGGGGACGGCGTCCGGGGTACGGGCGAGGTCAGCCGCCCGTACCCTTCGGGACTCCGCTTCCGTCTCCGCAGTTGTCCTCGCCCTTCCGCGAAGCTGTACTCGCCCTTTCGGCCATACCGTCCGGAAATCTTCGGGCACGGGCGATCACGCGCGCGGACGGTCGGCGTGCGCGCGAATGCGGGTGCGATTCCCGGTGTCGCGCCCCGCCGGCCAGCCGTGGCGGAAGTCCCGTACAGGGGCGGGGTGACCTGGGGCGACCATGGTGAATACGGCGGCCGCCGCTCGCTCGGCTTCGCCCCGATCCGGGTCGGGCGGCGCCCGCTCGGCGTTCGGGAAGCCCGGGGAGGCGGGGCCGGGCCTTCCGTCGGACGGCGAGAACCGATTCCGGCCGGCCGGGAGGCCGTAAGGCGCCGATCACGGCCCGGACCTGGGCACACGCCCTCCACCACGGCCGGCTCGGGCCGGGCGCGGGCCCTCCCGTATCCGGGCGCCTCAGCCGGGGCGAAGACGGCCGACGGCCGGGGGAATTCACGCATCAGTATCCGTGATCGGTGCGAGCAGCAGTGGGTATTGGTCTGCGTGCCCTTTGCGCGGGAGACTTCTCGTCGAGCCCCACGAGGGCCTTCTCGGTCGACCGAGCACAGGCACCAGCACATTCGGACCCCGACTTTCTCTTTTCTTCCTTGTGAGGGAATTCGCCGCGGTCTCGTCGCCCGAAAGCCCGGCAGGAGCACTCGTCGCCACGGCAAGGAGCTTCCATGAACGCGCAGCAAATGACGTCGCCTCCTCACAACGCGGGTTCCGCTTCGGCCGGGGCGGCCGGGTGGAACACACAGCGGGCCAGCAAAATGCCCGCCCACCGCTACCGGCCCTATTTCGAGGAGGTCGAGCCGATCTCCCTGCCCGACCGGACCTGGCCCGGCGCCGTCGCCTCCGCCGCCCCGATGTGGTGCGCCGTCGATCTGCGGGACGGGAATCAGGCGCTGGCCGATCCCATGTCGCCCGCCCGCAAACGGCGCGTCTTCGATCTGCTCGTGCGCATGGGATTCAAGGAGATCGAGGTCGGCTTCCCCGCCGCCAGCCGGGCCGACCTCGACTTCATCCGGTCGATCATCGACGAGGGCGCGCTGCCCGAGGATGTGCGGATCCAGGTGCTGGCCCCCTGCCGCCCGGAGCTGATCGATCTCACCTTCGCGGCCATCGCCGGCGCTCCGAAGGCGACGGTCCATATCTACAACCCCACCTCCGCCCTTCAGCGGAGGGTGGTGTTCCGGCAGAGCCGCGAGGGTGTCAAGGCCCTGGCTACCTCGGCGGCGCGGCATGTGGCGGCGCACGCCGAGCGATGGCCGGCCGACCTCAGACTCCAGTACTCGCCGGAGTCCTACACCGGCACCGAGCCGGGGTTCGCCGCGGAGGTGTGCAACGCGGTGATGGACGTCTGGCAGCCCACTCCCGAGCGCCCGGCCGCGGTCTGTCTGCCCGCGACCGTGGAGATGGCGACGCCGAACGTGTACGCGGACTCCGTCGAGTGGATGGGCCGCCACCTGGCGCGGCGGGACTCGGTGATCCTCTCCCTGCACCCCCACAACGACCGGGGCACGGCGGTGGCCGCCGCCGAACTCGGGCTGCTGGCCGGAGCGGACCGGGTCGAGGGGTGTCTGTTCGGGAACGGGGAGCGCACCGGCAATGTGTGCCTGGTGACCCTGGGCATGAATCTGTTCAGCCGCGGGGTCGATCCCCAGCTGGACTTCTCCGACATGGACGGCGTTCGCCGCACGATGGAGCAGTGCACCGGTCTGCCCGTGCACGACCGGCACCCCTATGCGGGCGATCTGGTGTTCACCGCCTTCTCCGGCGGCCACCAGGACGCCATCAGTAAGGGGCTGGAGGCCCAGGCCGCGGACCGGGCCCCGGGGGACGCGGCGGCGGTTCGCTGGCAGGTGCCGTATCTGCCCGTCGACCCCAAGGACGTGGGACGCGACTACCGGGCGGTGGTACGGGTCAACTCCCAGTCGGGCAAGGGCGGTACGGCCCATGTGATGAAGGCCGAGCACTCCCTCGCCCTGCCTCCCGGTCTGCGGGCGGAGTTCGCGCGGCTGGTGCAGTCGTTCGCCGACCGGGCCGGCGGGGAGGTCACTCCCGCCCGGCTGCGGGAGCTGTTCCACGACGCGTATGTGGATCCGGAAGGGCCGCTGGGCCTTCTGCGCCATCACGGCCCGGTCGGCGGGACGGACGGGGCGGGCGGGTCCACCGGAACCGACGGGTCCGGCGGGTCCGGCGGGTCGCACGGCTTCACCGTGAGTCTCGACGGCGACAAGACGGAGCTGGTGGCCGAGGGAGCCACCCCGCTGGACGCCCTCGTCGACGCGCTGTCCGGCCTCGGCGCACAGCTCAGGGTGGTGCGTCGCCTGCAGGATCCGACGAACGGCCGGCCCGACGCGCGGGCCGTCGTCTATCTGGAGGCCGCGATCGTCCTCAAGGACCGGGAGCACCCCGTCCGGGACCGGTTCTGGGGTGTGGGCATGGCCGCGGACCCGGACACCGCGGCCCTCCACGCGGCCTTCTCCGCCCTGAACCGCGCGCACCAGACCCGCCCAGCCCGCCAGACCCATCAGACCCATCAGACCCACGGCACCCGTCGCACGCACGGCGAGCCCCTCGCCGACCGCGCCCCGCTCACCTGATCCGGCAGACCGCCTCGGCCCCTGTGTTCCCGCCGCGCCGCCGAGGCGCGGCCCCTCCAGAGAACGGAAGACACCGTGTCGCAGCAGCACTTCACCGTCCGGGGAAACGACCTGTGGGACCCGACCACCTTCGACTCCCTGCGCCGGCAGCTGATCCCGTCCTTCGACCTCCTCTACGACAGCGCGGTCCAGGCCGTCGCCATGACGGTCGACGAGCGGCCGCGGATCCTCGACCTCGGCGCGGGCACCGGGCTGCTCAGCGCCCGGCTGCTGGAGACCCTCCCCGACGCCGATCTGACGCTGATGGACCGCTCCGAGATGATGCTCGACCAGGCGCGCGGCAGATTCGCGTCGGAGCAGCGGGTGCGGGTGCTGGTCGGGGACCTGGTGGACCCGCTGCCGGAGGGGCGGTTCGACGCGGTCGTCTCGGCCCTCGCGATCCATCATCTGCCCCACGAGGAGAAGCGCCGGCTCTTCGCGCGCGTCCGGTCGAGGCTGAACCCGGGCGGGGTGTTCGTCCATGTCGAGCAGCTGCTGGGGTCCGAACCCTGGCTGGAGGCCATGTACGACCGGATGCACGAGGCCCATGTGGTCCGCTCCGGCACGCCCGAGGCGGAGTGGGACGCGGGCCGGGAGCGGATGCGGTTCGACATCCCCATCGATCTCGGCACCCAGCTGGGCTGGCTCCGGGCCGCCGGCTTCGCCGAGGTCGACTGCCTCGCCAAGGACTGGCGCTTCGCGACCTACGCCGGCTGGGTCGCTCCCTGACTTACCCGGCCTCCCCCGGCCGTCCGGGACGGGGACGCCGGACGGCCGGCTCCGCCGAGAGCGAGGAAGGGTCATGAACCGAACCACGTTGGTCGACCGAATCTGGGAACGGCATCTCGTCGAGCGGGGCGAGGCCGATCTGATCTACATCGATCTGCATCTCCTCCACGAGGTCAGCTCGCCCCAGGCGTTCGAGGGGCTCAGACGCGCCGGACGCGCGGTCCGGCGTCCCGATCTCTGTGTGGCCACGGCCGACCACCAGGTCCCCACCTCCCCCGCCGGGGCCGGTCTGCCGCTCGCCGACGACGGCGGGGCCCGGCAGCTGCGTCTCCAGGCCGACAACTGCCGCGAGGCCGGTATCGAGCTGCACCCCCTCGGCTCCCCGGGGCAGGGGATCGTCCATGTCATCGGCCCGCAGATGGGCCTGACCCAGCCCGGGATGACCATCGTCTGCGGGGACAGCCACACCGCGACCCACGGAGCCTTCGGGGCCGTCGCGTTCGGCATCGGGACGAGCGAGGTCGAGCACGTCCTCGCGACACAGACCCTGCGCACCGCGAGACCGCGTACGACGGCGGTCACGGTCAAGGGGGATCCGCGCCCCGGGGTGACGGCGAAGGACCTGGTGCTCGCCGCCATCGCCCGCACCGGGACCCGCGCGGGGGCGGGGACGCTCATCGAGTTCCGCGGCCGGGCGATCCGCTCGCTCTCCATGGAGGGCCGGATGACGGTCTGCAACATGGCCGTCGAGGCCGGCGCCCGGAGCGGTCTGATCGCCCCGGACGACACGACCTTCCGCTATCTCGAAGGGCGGGAGCGCTCCCCGCGCGGCCGGCTCTGGGAACGGGCCCTGGACCACTGGCGGACGCTGCGGAGCGCCGACGACGCCTCCTTCGACCAGGAGGTGACCGTCGATGTGTCGGCGATCGGCCCGCAGGTGAGCTGGGGTACCAATCCCGGCCAGACCACGTCCGTGGACGCGCGCGTGCCCGATCCCGCGGACTATTCCGACCCGGTGGAGCGGCGGGCCGCGGAACGCGCGCTGGAGTACATGCGGCTCACCCCGGGCACGGCGATGCGCGACATCCCCGTCGACATCGTGTTCATCGGATCCTGCACCAACAGCCGAATCGAGGATCTCCGCGCGGCCTCCGGGGTCCTGCGCGGCCGCCGGATCGCCTCCTCGGTGCGGGCGCTGGTCGTGCCGGGGTCCGCGATGGTCAAGCGGCAGGCCGAGGCGGAGGGCCTGGACCGGGTCTTCACGGCCGCCGGCTTCGAATGGCGCTCGCCGGGCTGCTCCATGTGCGTCGGCATCAACGGGGACACCGTGGCCCCCGGTCTGCGCTGCGCCTCCACCTCGAACCGCAACTTCGAGGGCCGCCAGGGACCCGGCGCCCGCACCCATCTCGTCTCGCCCGAGACCGCCGCGGCCACCGCCGTGGCCGGACGTCTGGCCGCCGCCGACGACCTCGGCCGACGCGACTCGGCCCGCCTCGGGAGCGTTCGATGAAACCGCTGACCGCACTGACCGGCCGGGGTGTGCCCCTGCCGGAATCCGATGTCGACACCGACCAGATCATCCCCGCCGCCTGGCTGAAGAAGACCACCCGCACCGGCTACGGCGAGGGGCTGTTCTCGCACTGGCGACAGGACCCGGCCTTCGTCCTGAACCGGCCCGAGCGCCGGGGGGCCGCCATTCTCGTCACCGGACCGAACTTCGGCTGCGGCTCCTCCCGCGAGCACGCGGCCTGGGCCCTGCGCGACTACGGCTTCACCGCCGTCGTCGCGCCCTCCTTCGGGGACATCTTCCGCAACAACCTGCCCAACGCCGGGCTGGTCCCCGTACAGGTGACCGAGGACGTCGCCGCAGCGCTCCTGCGCGCCGCCGAGGACGACGCGGACGCGGAGATCACCGTCGACGTCGTCGGCCGGACCGTCGGCTGCGCGGCGGCCGGCGTGGCCGCCGCACCGTTCCAGCTCGACGGGTCCGCCCGTCACCGGCTGGTCAACGGCCTCGAACTGCTCGACCTCGCCCTGCGGCTCGACGCCGACATCAGCGCCTACGAGAAGGGCCGCGCGCCGTGGCTCCCCGTCGGGCGGGCCGGGGTGAACCATCGGCACTCCAGGAAATAGCGCACGGGCGGCGTCCGCGGAACGCGCCCGGACCAGCACGAAGGCGGCCCGATGACCGACCGATCCCCTACCCGGCCCGACTGGGCGCGGGCAATGACCGATCTGCATGTGCACTCCTCCCCCAGTCTGCTGCCCCGGCACGGCGACGACCGCGCCACCGTCCGCGCGATGCGGGCCCAGGGCTTCAGCACGCTGGTCCTCAAGGCGCACGAGGGCTGCACGGCCGCACGGGCCGCCGCGGCCGGTACGGGCGTGTACGGCGGGGTGGTGCTCAACAGCTCTGTCGGCGGGGCCAGTCCCGACGCGGTCCGGGTCGCCGCGGGCCTGGGCGGACGGGTCGTCTGGCTGCCCACCCTGTCCTCCCGTACCCACCGGGCGGCGGTGGCGGCGGCTCCGGAGCTGTCCGTCCACCGTCCCGTCGAGCTGCTGCCCGTCGACGTGGTCGACGACGGGCGGCTGCGTACGGAGTGGTACGACGTGCTCGACGCCGTGGCCGCCCACGATCTGGTCCTGGGCAGCGGCCATCTGAGCGCGGCCGAGACGCTGGTGGTGTTCGCCGAGGCCCGGCGGCGCGGGGTGCGGCGGCTGCTCGTCAACCACCCCAAGCTGGCCTTTCTGCGCTGGCGGGACGAGGCCGCCGACGCGCTGCGCGCTCTCGGCGCCCACTGCGAGCTGGGCGTCGTCCCCGATCTGCTCGGCCCGCCGGAGGAGTCCTGCCTCGGGCTGACGGAGCGCTATCCGCTGCCGCTGCTGGTCTTCGGCGGCGACCTGGGACACACCGACTTCCCCCGGCCGGCCGACGCCGTCGTCCCCTGGCTGCGGAAGCTGGAACGAAGGGTCGGGGAGTCCGCCGCCGCCGCTCTCATGACCACCACGACGCGGGATCTGCTGCTGCCGTGACACGCCGGACGTCCGCCGGCGTACCGCACGGCCTCCTTGACACCACCGGAACACCGGACCCATCGCCGAGAACCGGACCGACCGCCGAGGAAACGGAATCGCCCATGCTGTTCGAGACCATCAGAGGCATCGCCGCCGCCCGGCCCGGAAGCCCGGCGGTGGAGACCGCCGGCGGAGAGAGCTGGACCTACGCCCGGCTGATCGAACGCACCGAACTCCTCGGCGCCGGGCTGCGGGCCCGGGGGGTGGGCCCCGGGGACACCGTGGTCTGCCACGGTCTGCCCAACACCCCCGACTATGTCGCGTTCATCCTCGCGGTGGCCGCGCTGCGCGCCTGCTACGTACCCGTACTGGCGGACTTCGACCGCGCGGCCGTCGACCGGGTGTTCGCGCTCACCGCGCCGGTCCTCTGGGTCGGGTCCCCGCACCCGGGCAGGGGGGAATCCGGGCCGCCGCGAACCGGTCTCGCCGCCCTCGCGGCCGCCGGACCCGGGTCGGCGCCCCTGGCGACGGGTCACGCGGACCGGGTCTTCCGCCGGCTGTGGACCTCCGGTTCGACCAAGCTCCCCAAACTGGTGTCGTGGAAGCAGGGCCCGTTCGTCCGCGAGCGGCTGCGCTGGATCGCCGACATCGGCGTCGGCGAGTCCGACGTCGTCCTCTGCCGCCACACCCTGGACGTGGCCCACGCCACGGACCTGCATGTCTTCGCCGCCCTGCTGGCCGGCGCCCGGCTGATCCTGACCGATCCCCGCACCCCTCCCGCCGAGCTGCTCGATCAGCTCTCGCGGCGCCGCGTCACGCTGATGAGCGCGCTCCCCAACCACTACGAGGACCTCATCGGGGCCGCCCGCTCGCACCCCGCCGATCTGTCCGGTCTGCGCCGGCCGCTGTGCGGCGGCGCGTACATCAGCCCCGCCCTGATGCGGAGCGGCGCGGAGGTCCTGGGCGTCCGTCTCCGACAGGTCTACGGATCGACCGAGTTCGGCCTGGGTCTCGGCAATATGGACGACATCGTGCAGAGCGAGGCGGGCATGGTCCCCGTCGGCGGGGTCCGGGCCCGTCTCGCTCCCCTCGGCGAGGGCTCCGATCCCGATCTGGGCGTCCTGGTGCTGCGCTCCGACTGCACGAGCGAGGGGTATCTCCACGACGACGAGGCGAACGCCGTCACCTTCCGGGGCGGGGAGTTCTGGACCGGTGACATCGCCCGGCGGGGCGCGGACGGCTCGTACCGCGTGCTGGGACGTACGACGGACGCCGTCGCGTCCGCGGACGGCCCGCTGCCGGCGCCGGTCCTCGACGCCCTGATCGCCGAACGGTGCCCGGCGGCGGCCGACTCCGTCAGTCTGACCCCGGATCCGGAGGTCTACGCGCCGGACGTGCTGGTCGTCGTGCGGGCCTCGGCGGGCGCCGCGTCCGGCGCGGCGGTGGCCCAGGTGGGGAGCCTGCTGCGGGAACTCGGTCTCCACGGGGTGGTCCGGGAGGTGGAGTCCGTACCGCGCACCGTCGTCGGCAAGCCGGACAAGCCGCTCATCCGGCGGCGCTGGGCCCCGCAGCGCGCCCGCTGAGCCGGTCTCCGCCGGGGCCGCCGGCTCCCCGGGCCTCGCCCCGGCGACGCGGCGTACGGCGTACCGCTTGAACGGCCGCCCGGTCCCTCGGCGTACGGTTCAGCCCGCCGGGGGAAAGGGGAATCGGGCGAATTCGCCGTCGGGTCCGGGCGGCACGGCCGGGGTCAATTCCTTCCACATATCGAGGAACGCGCTCAGCGGTGCGCCCAGCGGCTTGTCCACGCGCCAGAGGAATACCTTCTGGAAAACGATGGAAGGAAGCACCGGCACCACCACGACTCGCCGGTCGGCCGCCGGCGCGGGACTGGAACCGGGAGCGAGCGCGATGCCGACATTCTCGACGACCAGTGCGATCTGGAGCGCCACATTGTTCGTCGCGTAGACGACGTCCAGTGGAAGGCCCTTCGCGGCGAAGGCGTCGCTGATGAATCCGCGGACGCCGCTGTCGGGGCCGTAGGTGATGACGGGCTCCCGCGAGACCTCGTCGAGCGTCAGAGGCCGGTCGGCCGCCCTGCTCCCGGCGGGCACCACCGCGACGATCCAGTCCTGTAACAGAACGCGCGTCCCGACGCTCTTGGACAGATCCTCCTTGGGCGCCGCCATGACCGCCGCGTCCAGGCTTCCGTCGCGCACCCCGGTCAGCAGCGACGGGCTCGACGCGCCGACGAGGCTCACGGCCACACCGGGGTGACGGCGGTAGTACTCCCCCAGCAGGGCCGGGATCGGGGTGCTCTCCAGGGCTCCGACGGTGCCGAGCGTGAAGGAGCCGCCCCGGAGGCCGGCGCGGTCGGCGAACTCCACCGAGGCCGCCTCGGCGGCGGCCAGACAGGCCCGGGCGTGCGGCAGCAGAGCCACGCCGCCGCGAGTGAGCACGACGCGCCGGTGCAGGCGCTCGAACAGCGGCTCGCCCAACTCCCGCTCCAGACCCTGGATCTGCTGACTGATGGCGGGCTGGACGACATGGCAGCGCGCGGCGGCCCTGGTGAAGGAGCCCTCCTCGGCGACCGCGACGAAATACTCCAGGGTCCGCAGCTCCATGCATACGACGTTACCCAGCGGCCGATCGTGGCACCCGAGTCATCGCGTGAAGGCTTCGCCGGTCCGGATACGCACGCCGGCCCGCGCCGAAACGGCAATTCCCCGCAATCGCACCAGAGTGCCGCACCACGGATTCACATACGCCCCATCCGCACTCGTCCGCACCACCGTCACAGAAAGGAGCACGCGAAATGCGCACGCGCCCCCTCTGCGGATCCGCACGCCCGCGCCGCACCCGCGCGACGTCATTCGGCCCCGCGCGAGGAGAACACGCCCGCGCCAAGCGCGGCGGGCCCCCGCGAACCGGCGGCGACCGGAGCCCTGGACACCGGCGCGCGGTACGCCCCCGCCGCCCGCGCGGCGGACGACTCCGTACACCCGGCGCGTCCTCGTACGCGAGGGAGTCCGCGCGGGAGCGAGGAGAAGCACACTTCCACGGGATGCGCAAGCCTTCACCGCGCGGACACCGGACCCGGGGCGTCCGCCCCAACTCGCCACCCCCTCAACGGCGTCCGGCCGGGCCGTGTGACGATGTCCACGACCAGGGGCTTTCGGGCTCGCTTTACCATTCCTTGGTCATACTTGTACGGTTGGCGCTTTACGCCATAGGGAGGGACCGGGGTTGGACGTCTCAATGACCATGTGGGTTCTCACAGTTGTAGGACTGTGTGTACTCATCGCGGCCGACTTCTTCATAGGCGGTCGGAAGCCGCATGAAGTCTCCATCAAGGAAGCGGGCGTCTGGACGCTCGTCTGGATCGTTCTCGCCGTCCTCTTCGGCGTCGGTCTCCTGATCTGGGGCGACGGACAGGCTTCCGGTGAGTTCTTCGCGGGCTATGTGACCGAGAAGTCGCTCAGCGTCGACAACCTCTTCGTCTTCGTGCTGATCATGGCGAAGTTCGCGGTCCCGTCGATTTACCAGCAGCGCGTGCTGATGATCGGCGTGCTGATCGCGCTGGTGCTGCGTGCCGTCTTCATCGCCGCCGGCGCGGCCGCGATCAACTCGTTCGCCTGGGTGTTCTTCATCTTCGGCGCCTTCCTCATCTGGACCGCCTGGAAGCTCATCCAGGAGGCCATGGCCGGCGAGGACGAGGAGGACTGGGAAGAGGGCCGCCTGATGAAGGCGATCGAGCGGCGCATCCCCACCACCGACCAGTGGCACGGCACGAAGATGTTCATCCGCGAGAACGGCAAGCGGCTGGCCACGCCGATGCTGATCGTCATGCTGGCGATCGGCGTCACGGACGTGCTCTTCGCCGTGGACTCGATCCCCGCGATCTTCGGCCTGACCCAGGACCCGTACATCGTCTTCACCGCGAACGCCTTCGCGCTGATGGGTCTGCGGCAGCTGTACTTCCTCATCGTCGGCCTGCTGAAGAAGCTGGTCCACCTCTCGTACGGCCTGTCGGTCATCCTCGCCTTCATCGGCGTGAAGCTGGTCCTGCACGGCATCCACGAGACGACGGACATCCACGTTCCGGAGATCACGCTCCCGGTCTCGCTGAGCGTCATCCTGGGCGTGCTGATCATCACCACGATCACCAGCCTGATCGCCTCGAAGAAGGCGGACGCGAAGGCCGCGGAGGAAGCGGAGAAGTCGGGTCCCGCCGAGAAGGCGGACACCCAGGGCTGATCCCCTCCCGCGGAAAGCCCGGCGGCCCCCATGCCTCGCATGGGGGCCGCCGGGCTTTCCGCCGCCGAAGGGTCCTCTGTTCGGCGCGTCGGCGGCCCCGGCTGCGTACAGAGCCGCCGTACGGACGCGGACAGTACGAGGCCGGGGAGCGCCGTGTCGGCGCTCCCCGGCGTATCGCGGCGTACCGCGCACCTCCCGTCGTGCGCCTCCGCCGTGCCCGAGCGTCGCAGTCCGGCGGCTTCCGGCGGCTTCCGGCGGCTTCCGGCGGCTTCCGGCGGCTTCCGGCGGCTTCCGGCGCGGAACGGTCGGCTCCCCCAGCCGGTTCCCGGGGAGGGCACCTGCTCGAACAGCGCTGACGTCCGGCCGGGCCGTGGCGGGGTGAGCCGGCCCGGGCGGCGGCCCCCGGCGGGCGGCGACATCGTCTGTCACCGACCGGCGGGCTCCGGAGTGTTCAGACCTCCGCCCCGGCTGGTTCCCCCGGGGCCGCTTCCTCGCTCTCGGGCTCGTCGCCGCCGATGACGCCGATGTGCCGCAGCACCACGGCGGACAGGACCGAGAGGACCAGGGTGCCGACCGCGGCGACCAGCATCGCGGTGTTCAGACCGGAGGTGGCCGCCTCCTCGGCCTGGTCGAGCCAGCCGACGGGCATCCGCTCCCCCAGCGCGGCCGCGCCGGCGAGGCTGTCGCCCGCCGCTTCGGCCGCGTCGGCCGGCGTGCCGGCGGGGATCGCGTCGCCGACGCGGCCCCGGTAGACGGCGGTCGCCAGACTGCCGAGGATCGCCACGCCCAGGGCGAGGCCCAGCTCCTGCACGGTCTCGGACATCGCCGAGGCCGAACCGGCCTTCTCCGGCGGCGCGGCTCCGACCACCAGATCCGTGCCCAGGGCCGCGATCGCCCCGAGTCCGAGATAGACCAGCCCGAAGCCGATCACGATCAGGGCGATGCCGCCCGTGGCGTCCACCTGGGTGAGCAGCGCGTATCCGACCGTGGAGAGCGCCAGGGTGGCGGCCACCACGATCCCCGGCGGCACTCGGCGCGCGACCAGCGGAGCCCCGATCGCGGCCACGAACATCATCAGCGCGGGCGGCCCCATCCACAGGCCCGCCTCGATCGGAGGCAGTCCCTCCACGAGTTGGAGCTGCTGGGTGATGAGCAGCAGCGAGCCGCCGACGCCGATCAGCCCGACGAGCAGGACGCTCAGGGCGGCGCTGAAGGTACGGTCCCTGAAGAGCCGCACATCCAGCAACGGGCTCGTCAGCCGGCCCTGCCGCCGGACGAACACCGCCGCGAACAGCAGCCCGATCAGCGCGGCGACGATCGTGGGGGCGTCGGGACCGTCCTTGGCGAAGCGTTTCACCGCGTAGATCACCGGCAGGATCGCGATCAGTGACAGGACCACGCTGAGCAGGTCGAACCGGCCGCTTCGCGGGGCGCGGTACTCGGGGATCAGCATCGGCGCGGCCACCAGCAGCACGATCGCGACCGGGACCGCGAGCAGAAACGCCGAGCCCCACCAGAACTGGGACAGCATCGCGCCGCCGACCACCGGCCCGAGCGCCATGCCGAGCGCGAAGCTCGTCGCCCAGACGCCGATCGCCAGTGAGCGCTGACGCGGATCGGCGAACATATTGCTGATCAGGGCCAGTGTGGACGGCATCAGCGTGGCTCCGGCGATCCCCAGCGCCGCGCGGGCCGCGATGAGCAGTTCGGTGCTGTCGGAGTAGGCGGCCACCACCGAGACGGCCCCAAAGGCGGCGGCCCCGATCATCAGCAGCTTCCGGCGGCCGATCCGGTCGCCCAGCGTGCCCATGGTGATCAGGAAGCCGGCGATCAGGAAGCCGTAGGCGTCCATGATCCACAGAGCCTCGGCGCCGCTCGGGCGCAGATCTTCCGCGAGCGAGGGAAGGGCGACGTACAGCACGGTGACGTCGAGGCCGAGCAGCACGGTGGGCAGCGAGAGGACGGCCAGCCCTCCCCACTCCCGGGGGCCGGCCCTGTGTACGGTCGACGCGCTCATCGCACGTCCCGGTGTCGCGAGTTCGAGAACATGCCGGTCACTCTGGCGACCGGCCCGCACGAAATCCTGAGGGTCCGCCGGAGCCGGGCCCGGTCCGCCGGATCCCGCCGGGCCGGCGCGCCCCGGCCCCGCTCCCCGATCCGATCCGGCCCGGCCCGGCCCACAGGACAGGCTCTAGACTGCGGGCATGCGCTACGGGGTGCTCGGCCCGCTGGCCGTGTGGGACGCCGAGGGGCTGCCCGTCAGGGTCCCCGAGGTGAAAGTGCGTGCCCTGCTGGCGAATCTGCTGATCCACGGGGGCGGACCGGTGCCGGCCGACCGTCTCATCGACGACCTGTGGGCGGGCCGTCCGCCGGGCGGCTCGGTCAACACCCTCCAGACCAAGATCTCCCAGCTGCGCCGGGTGCTCGGCCGGGAGCAGGTGGTGCGCGAGCCCGCGGGCTATCGGCTGCTGCTGGCGGACGGCGTGCTCGACGCGCTGCGGTTCCAGGAACTGGCCGAGCGCGCCCGCGCCCACGAGGAACCGGCGGTGAAGGCGGATCTGTTCGCCGACGCGCTCGCCCTCTGGCGGGGACCGGCCTACGCCGATGTCTCCGAGTCCCTGTTCGCCCGCGCCGAGATCGCCCGGCTGGACGCGCTGCGCCTGTCCGTCGTCGAGGAGCGGGCCGAGGTACGGCTGACGCTGGGCGAACACTCGGCGCTCGCCGCCGAGCTGGGTGAACTGGTCGCGCGGCATCCGCTGCGTGAGCGACTGCGGATGGCCCACATGCGCGCGCTGTACCGCTCCGGGCGGCAGGGCGACGCCCTGCGGAGCTTCCACGAGCTGCGGCGTCGGCTGGATCAGGAGCTGGGGGTGTCGCCCGGTCCGGGAGTCGCCGCGCTGCACGAGGCGATTCTGCGCCAGGAGCCGCATCTGGCGCCGCCGACCGTCGAGTCCCTGTCGTGCCGTACCAATCTGCCCACCCCGCTGACCTCGCTGATCGGCCGGCGGGAGGCGGTGGGCCGGGTACGGGCGTGGCTCAGCCCGCACGCGGACACCCGGCTGGTCACGCTCACCGGTCTCGGCGGGGTGGGGAAGACACGGCTGGCGACGGCGGCGGCGCGCGGCATGGCCGAGCGGTTCCCCGACGGGGTGTGGCTGGTCGAACTGGCCGGTCTGGGGGCCGGGTCGACTCCGGAGGACATCGCCGAGCGGGTCATCACCAGGCTGGGACTGTGCGACACCGCGGCCTCGGAGCCGAATCTGGACGACCTGGTGGGCTGGCTGTGCCGGGCGGTGGCCGAGAAGCGGCTGCTGATCCTTCTGGACAACTGCGAGCATCTGGTCGACGCGGTCGCCGTGCTCGCCGGTGCCGTGCTGTCGGCCGTCCCCGCGGGGCGTCTGCTGGTCACCGGTCAGGAAGCCCTCGGCATCCCCGGCGAGGTGGTGCACCGGGTGCCGCCGCTGGCGTTGCCGCGGGACTCCGACCCGGGAGCGGTGGCCCGGTCCAGCGCCGTGGAGCTGTTCGTGGAGCGGGCGGCGGCGGCCGTGCCCGGCTTCGTCCTCGACGCGGAGAACGCGGCGGCCGTCGCCGCCGTCTGCCGACGGCTCGACGGCATTCCGCTCGCGCTGGAGCTGGTGGCCTCCCGGCTGCGGACGCTGAGCCCGGCCGAGCTGGCCGACTCCCTCGCCCTGGACGGCCGGTTCGCCCCGCCCGAGGTCCGGGCGCGCGGGCTGCCCGACCGGCAGCAGACGCTGCGGAGCATGCTCGACTGGAGCTGGCGGCTGCTGAGCGCGGACGAGCGGACCGTGCTGCGGCGGCTGGCCGTGCACGCCGACGGCTGCACCCTGGCCCTCGCCGAGGCCGTGTGCGCCGACCGGGACCTGCCCGCCAAGCGCGTGCGCGATCTGCTGTCCCGGCTGGTGGACCGTTCGCTGGTGGTCCGTGAGTCGGGCCGGTTCCGGCTGCTGGAATCGGTGGCCGCCTACTGCGCCGAGCGGCTCGCGGAGGCGGGTGAGACGGCCGCCGTCCGCGCGCGATTCGTGCGGTGCCACATCGAGCCGGCCGAGCGGTGGAACGAGCGGCTGCGCGGCCCGGACCAGCGGCGCTGCCTGGAGCTGCTGGACGCGGAGTCGGTCAATCTGCGCCGTGCCCTGGATCTCGCGGTGGCCGGGGAGGTCGCCGGGTCCGCCTTGCGGCTGGTGAACGCTTTGGCGTGGTACTGGTTCCTGCGCGGGCGGCTCACCGAGGCCCGCCGCTCGCTCCGGGCGGCGCTGGCCGCCGGCGGCGAGGCCGCCGAGGCCGCGCGTCTGACGGCCCGGGCCTGGCTGACCGGAGTGGAGCTGCGCATGGCGACGGCGGACGCGGCTCAGATCCCGGCCGGTGAGGCCCGGCTCCCGGCGCCGGCAGGCGCGGTGCCTTCTGCTGAGGCCCAGGTCCCGGCTCCGACCGGCGCGGACCCGACGGCGGATGAGGACGCGACCGCCGGTGAGGACCCGACGGCCGGTCTCGGCGATCCGGTGCTGCGGGCCCGGTTGCAGTGGTTCGTCGGCACCGGTCTGACCGGCCAGGGCCGGCACGACGAGGGCCGTCGGCTGGTGGCGGCGAGCCTCGCCGGGGCGCGCGCCGCCCGCGACCACTGGGGCGAGGCCGCGGCCCTGGTCGAACTCGCGGCCCACGACCCGGCCCGGGGCGAGTCCCACGCGGAACTGGCCGCCGCGCTCTTCCACGAGGCCGGCGACCGCTGGGGCCGGCTCCGCGCCACCCGGTCGCTGGCGCTCACGGCCGAGTACCGCGGTGATCGCGCTCGGGCCGAGCGGCTGCACCGGGAAGGTCTCCTGGCGGCCGAGGAACTCGGGCTCTGGACCGAGGTCGTGGAAGCTCTGACCTGGCTCGGCCGCACCGCCCTGACCGGCGGCCACGCCCGGCGGGCGACCGAGCTGTACGAGCGCGCCCGCTCCGTCTCGGCCGAACGCGCCTACCTCCGGGGCGAGATCCGCGCCGAGATCGGCCTCGGCCTCGCCGCCCGCCTCGGCGGCGACCAGCAGGCCGCCAAGCGCCATCTGAACCGCGCGCTGGCCAAGAGCCGGCTGTCCTCCGGCGTCTCCCCCCTCACCGAAGACGCCCCGCCGGAGCTGAAACCCGTCCCCCTGGCCTGACCCAGCCGCCGCCGCACGCCCCCGGCCCGACCCACCACGCACCCCCGCCCGACCGAGCCTCCGGCTCCACGACCCGGCCCGCCCGTCCCCGTACCTCTCGCGACAGGCACCCACCGCCCGCGGTGCGCTGATCCCGCCGATGCCGGAGGCCCCGAGGATCCCGTAGGTCCCGGTGTTCTCGCTGATCCCGGAGGCCCCGAGGATCCCGGCGATGTCGGCTGTCGGCGACGCCTCCGCGCGCGGCTCGGGCGGGCGCGAGGCCCTCCGCGTCACGGCTCGGGGAGCGGATCCGGTTCGACGACGTCGATGCGGACATCGGGTCTGGGGGACGTCGGCCCACAGTTCGTACCGCCACGCCCCGTTCACGAGGAGGCCCCGGTAGAGGTCGTAGCGCTCGACGTCCTCCTCCGGGCTCCGCCTCCAGCTCGGCTCGATCTCGGGGCCGGTCGTGGCGGCCTTCAGCTCCGTGACGGGGGCCGGGGCCAGTCCGGTGTCCGGCGCGGTGCCGGGAGCCGGAGCCGATCCGGCGGAAGCGTGGCCCGCCTGATCCACGGCGGTCACGGTGTACGCGTGCACATCGACGGGCTGACCGGGCAATTCTTCCGGCCGCGAGCCTCCGGGCGACTCTCGGACAAGCCCGCCGCCACGTCGCCCTCGGACAACTCGGCTCTATGAGTGGGCCGTTGCTAGGCTGACGTTCATCACATCATCAGCCTGGCTTGCCCTGGAGAACCCGTGCCACCGCTCCGGCGAATCACCTCACGCAACGCCCGCTTCCAGCAGTGGGAGTCGCTGTTGACCAACCGGAACAAGCGGACACGGGCGCGTGAGTTCCTGGTGCAGGGCGTACGGCCGATATCGATGGCGGTCCGGTACGGCTGGCCGGTCAAGGCGCTGATCTACGACGACGGGCGGAAGCTGTCGCGCTGGGCGGAGGATGTGCTGCGGTCCGTGGAGGCCGAGCGGTACGCCATGGCGCCGGAGATGCTGGCGGACCTCGGGGAGAAGGGGGAGGGCGCGCCGGAACTGGTCGCCGTCATCGGGATGCCGGCCGACGACCTGGGCCGGCTGGGCACGGGCGACGACTTCCTGGGCGTCCTCTTCGACCGGCCGGCCGGCCCGGGGAACATCGGCAGCATCGTCCGGTCCGCGGACGCCTTCGGGGCCCATGGGCTGATCGTTTCCGGGCACGCCGCCGATGTGTACGACCCCAAATCGGTCCGCGCGAGCACGGGTTCCCTGTTCGCCGTGCCGGCCGTACGCGTCCCCTCGCCCGGCGAGGTGATGGCGTGGGTCGACGCGCGACGGGCGGCGGGGCGGCCGATCGTCCTGGTCGGCGCCGACGAGAAGGGGGAGCGCGACGTCTTCGACTTCGACTTCACCCAGCCGGTGCTGCTGCTGGTCGGCAATGAGACGTCCGGACTGAGCGGCGCCTGGCGGGATGCGTGCGATCACACGGTCAGCGTCCCGATGACCGGTTCGGCGAGTTCGCTGAACGCGGCGAACGCCGCCACGGTCGTCCTGTACGAGGCTTCCCGGCAGCGGATCGCCGCGCGGAAGCGGGCGGCCTGACCGCCGCCGCACCGGATGCGTCCGAGGTGCGGCGAGGTGCGGCGGGCCCCTGGGCGGACCCGGGAAGTCCGGGTCCGCGGTCAGGCGGTCAGGCGGTCAGGCGGTCAGGCGGTGGGGAGGATGACGGCGCGGCCGGAGATCTTCCCCTGGTGGAGCCGTTCGTAGGCGAGCGGGGCCTCGTCGATGCCGTACGTCTCCGTGTGCACGGACAGCGCGCCGGACCGGGCGAGTGCGACGACTTCGGCGAGTTCGGTGCGGCTGCCCCAGTAGGGGGCGGTGACCGAGGCGCCGTACGGGACCAGGCCGAAGCCGACGGGGACGGCGCCGCCGCCGATGCCGACGATCTGGATGTCCGCGTCCAGCGCGGCCATGGCGACGGCGGACCGTCCGGTGACGTCCGCGCCGACGAAGTCGAAGACGACCTCGGCCCCGAGGCCGCCGGTCAGCTCGCGCACGCCCGCCGCAGCGTTCGCGTCCGACAGCAGCGCCTCGTGCGCGCCGACGCCGCGAGCGAACTCCAGCTTGTCCGCGGAGACGTCGAGCGCGATCACGCGGGCCGGAGTGAGGGCGCGCAGCAGCTGGATGGCGAGATGGCCGAGACCGCCGGTGCCGATGACGACGGCGGTGGAGCCGGGCGTCAGCTTGGGCAGGGCGCGCCGTACGGAGTGGTACGGGGTGAGGCCGGCGTCGGTGAGGGGCACGGCGGAGACCGGGTCGAGGTCGCCGATCGCGACCAGATGGCGCGGATCGTCGACGATCATGTACTCGGCCATGGCTCCGGGTGAGCCGAGCCCGGGCGGGTGGATGCCGAGGCCGCGCGCGTGGGGGCAGTAGTTCTCCCGGCCCGAGGAGCAGACCGCGCAGCGTCCGCAGCCCTGCGGCCCGTAGACCACGACCGATTCGCCGACCGCGACGGAGGAGACGCCGTCGCCCAGGGCGGCGACGGTGCCCGCGCCCTCGTGGCCGAGGGTGAGCGGCAGCGGGAAGGGCAGCCGTTCCGCGGGCAGCGACATCACCATGATGTCGGAGTGACACACGCCGGCCGCGGTCACCTTCAGCAGAACCTGCCCGGGACCTGGCTCGGGCACCGCGATGTCCACGACCTCCGGGGCGGCGCCGACGGTGCGGTACTGCACTGCTTTCATCGCTCTTCTCCATCATGTTGAACGTTGGACCATATGCGGATGATGCTACTCCGCTTGACGGCCGGGCACCCGGGGAGGTGCGGCGATCGCCCCGGACGCGACACCCCGCGCGATACGGATGAGGTCGCCCCGTTCGCACCATGACGGGAGGGGCGCCGGGCGGGCGGCCCGGTGCCGGAGCGGGCGGGCGCGCCACTCCTGCGGCACTCGATGGCACCACACAGCACCACCCCGCACGGCCAACGACACGCGAGCGCGCGTGGCACCACCGCGAGCCGCACCACCACCCGAGCCTTTCCGCAGGTGAAGCACGATTTCCCCGCGACCTGTCCCCACACGACGCCGCCTGGGCTTGCCCGTGACGCCATTGTGGTGCCATGATGGCGTCATGGACCTCACACCGTATGTCGACACCCTCCGCCGCGAACTCGCGGTGGCCGCCGAAGCAGGAGGCGACGAAGCCCGCGAGCTGGCCGAGCGGCTCACCGCCCCGCTGGAGTCGGCCGCCCGGCTGACCCTCCTCGGCGTGCTCTCCGCCGCGAT
>NZ_JBIBWD010000015.1:78359-176008 GCF_043080985.1 Streptomyces sp. NPDC014894 | reverse complement strand
CCCTGTGGGAGAGTAGGACGCCGCCGAACAATTTTTAGCCTCAGTCTTCCCGGACCTTGTGTCCGGGGAGGCTGAGGCATTTTTGCGTTCACCACTTTCCGTGGCCGGCCACCCCTGTGCCGGTAATCGCCCTCGCTGAAGGTAAGGTCAGGGGAGTCATTGCCACATTGCACACAGGAGGCCCCCGGGTGGAGGTCCAGGAGACCCGCGTTCAGACGGACCGGGTGCTCACCATCCCCAACATCCTCAGCATGGCCCGCCTCCTCGGCGTGCCGCTCTTCCTGTGGCTGATCCTCCGGCCCGTCTTCGGCGGGCCCAGCAGCGATGGCTGGGCGCTCCTGGTGCTCATGCTCAGCGGCATCAGCGACTATCTCGACGGCAAACTCGCCCGCCGGTGGAACCAGGTGAGCAAGCTCGGCCGGCTTCTCGACCCGGCCGCGGACCGGCTGTACATCCTCTCCACCCTCGTCGGGCTGACCTGGCGGGAGATTCTGCCGCTCTGGCTCACCGCGGCCCTGGTGGCCCGTGAGCTGATGCTCCTGGTGATGGTGGGAATCCTCCGCCGGCACGGCTATCCGCCGCCGCAGGTGAACTTCCTGGGCAAGGCCGCCACCTTCAATCTGATGTACGCCTTCCCGCTGCTGCTGCTGAGTGACGGATCAGGGTGGCTTGCGTCACTCGCTGCTATTTTCGGATGGGCCTTCGCCGGATGGGGTACAACTCTGTATTGGTGGGCAGGGATCCTCTATGTGGTCCAGGTTCGCCGACTCGTCAAGGCGGACGCAGTGGCCGATTGACCTCGTCGATGCAGGGCTGTGCAGTGTCGCACGCCGCGCATGACGCCAGAGGGCCTCTTTGGACGAGCGCAGTCGGCTAGACCGTCTCTCTCAAGGAGGACGCTTCCGACATGAAGGCCGTCGTGATGGCCGGTGGCGAAGGCACCCGGCTTCGCCCCATGACTTCAAGCATGCCCAAGCCACTGCTCCCGGTCGTCAATAGGCCGATCATGGAGCATGTGCTTCGCCTGCTGAAGCGCCATGGGCTCAATGAAACCGTGGTAACCGTTCAGTTCCTCGCGTCGCTCGTCAAGAACTATTTCGGTGACGGCGAAGAGCTTGGAATGGAGCTGACCTATGCCAACGAGGAGAAGCCGCTCGGCACCGCCGGCAGCGTGAAGAACGCCGAGGAAGCGCTGAAGGACGACGCCTTCCTCGTCATCTCCGGCGATGCGCTCACCGATTTCGACCTCAGCGATCTGATCGCCTTCCACAAGGAGAAGGGCGCTCTGGTCACGGTCTGTCTGACCCGGGTGCCCAACCCTCTGGAATTCGGCATCACCATCGTCGACGAAGAGGGCAAGGTCGAACGCTTCCTGGAGAAGCCCACCTGGGGTCAGGTGTTCTCGGACACCGTGAACACCGGGATCTATGTCATGGAGCCCGAGGTCTTCGACTATGTCGAGGCCGATGTGCCCGTGGACTGGTCGGGCGATGTGTTCCCTCAGCTCATGAAGGAGGGCAAGCCGATCTTCGGCTATATCGCCGAGGGCTACTGGGAGGACGTGGGCACCCACGAGAGCTATGTGAAGGCCCAGGCCGACGTCCTGGAGGGCAAGGTCGACGTCGACATCGACGGATTCGAGATCTCCCCCGGGGTCTGGGTCGCCGAGGGCGCCGAGGTGCACCCCGACGCGGTGCTCCGCGGTCCGCTGTACATCGGGGACTACGCCAAGGTCGAAGCCGATGTCGAGATCCGCGAGCACACGGTCGTGGGATCCAACGTCGTGGTCAAGACCGGGGCCTTCCTCCACAAGGCCGTGGTCCACGACAACGTGTACATCGGCGAGCACTGCAATCTGCGCGGCTGTGTGATCGGCAAGAACACCGACATCATGCGAGCCGCCCGGATCGAGGACGGCGCCGTCATCGGCGACGAGTGTCTCGTCGGCGAGGAGTCGATCGTCCAGGGCAATGTCCGCGTCTATCCGTTCAAGACGATCGAGGCCGGCGCGTTCGTCAACACCTCGGTCATCTGGGAGTCCCGCGGTCAGGCGCATCTCTTCGGGACCCGGGGCGTCTCCGGGATCCTCAATGTGGAGATCACGCCCGAGCTGGCGGTGCGGCTGGCGGGCGCGTACGCCACCACTCTGAAGAAGGGCGCGACCGTCACCACGGCGCGTGACCACTCCCGTGGCGCGAGGGCGCTCAAACGGGCGGTGATCTCGGCGCTCCAGGCCAGCGCCATCGATGTGCGGGACCTGGAGAACGTGCCGCTGCCCGTGGCGCGCCAGCAGACCGCGCGCGGCAGCGCCGGCGGCATCATGATCCGTACCTCGCCCGGGGTGCCGGACTCCGTCGACATCATGTTCTTCGACGAACGAGGGGCCGATCTCTCCCAGGCCGGGCAGCGGAAGCTGGACCGGGTCTACGCGCGCCAGGAGTACCGGCGGGCCTTCCCGGGCGAGATCGGGGATCTGCACTTCCCGGCGAGCGTCTTCGACTCGTACACCGGCTCGCTGCTGCGTAATGTCGACACCACCGGGGTCGCCGAGTCCGGGCTGAAGGTCGTCGTGGACGCCTCCAACGGCAGTGCCGGGCTGGTGCTGCCGAGTCTGCTCGGACGGCTCGGGGTGGACGCCCTGACCATCAATCCGGGGCTCGACGAGGCCAGGCCGACCGAGACGGCCGATACGCGGCGGGCCGGTCTGGTGCGGCTCGGCGAGATCGTGGCGTCCGCGCGGGCCGCCTTCGGGGTGCGGTTCGACCCGGTCGGCGAACGGCTGTCCCTCGTGGACGAGCGAGGCCGGATCATCGAGGACGACCGGGCGCTGCTGGTCCTGCTCGACCTGGTCGCCGCGGAACGGCGCAGCGGCCGGGTGGCCCTTCCGGTGACCACGACCCGTATCGCCGAGCAGGTGGCGGCGTACCACGGCACCCAGGTGGAGTGGACGACGACCTCGCCGGACGATCTGACCCGGGTGGGCCGTGAGGAGACCACGATCTTCGGCGGCGACGGGCGCGGCGGGTTCATCGTGCCCGAGTTCAGCAGTGTCTTCGACGGTACGGCGGCTCTGGTGCGGCTGGTGGGCCTGGTGGCCCGGACCCAGCTCACGCTGAGCCAGATCGACGCCCGTATTCCGCGCGCGCATGTGCTCAAGCGGGATCTCGCCACTCCGTGGGCGGTCAAGGGGCTGGTGATGCGCCGGGTGGTCGAGGCGGCCGGTGAGCGACATGTCGACACCACCGACGGCGTACGGGTGGTCGAGGCCGACGGCCGGTGGGTGATGGTGCTGCCGGACCCGTCCGAGGCCGTCACCCATTTGTGGGCCGAGGGGCCGGACGACGCATCGGCTCAGGTCCTGCTCGACGACTGGTCCGCGGTGGTGGACAGCGCAGGTCACTGAGGTGTGACCGGTATGCCGGGAGCCGTCGGAATCGCGGCTTCCGGCACACCGGTGGGGCCATTCGGCGGTAGCGGTCACGACGTGCGACGATGTGCGGCATGCCCCAGCAGCACCCCGTTCGGAGCACTGACTCTCCGCCTCCGCGTCCCGACGCGTCCATGTCGCTGCTGACGAATGTGATGGAGCACAGCCTCGACGAGGGCTATGCGGAGGCGACCGCCCGCCGGAAGGCGGAGGGCGGCGGAATGCCCCGTCCGCTGAAGGCCAGACTGGGCCTCGCCGCGGGTCTGGTGGTCGCGGCCCTCATCGTCACCGTGGGCGCGGCGGAGGCGCGGATATCCGCGCCCGTGCTGGCCAAGGAGCGCGAGGAACTCATCGACCGGGTCGAGAAGGAGACCTCGGACGCCGATGCGCTGGAGCGCTCTGTCGAGACCCTGCGGGACGAGGTGGGGGAGCGGCAGCGCCGGGCCCTGAACGCGCCGGGCGGCGACCGTGAGCAGCTGGTCTCGCTGCTGGCGGGCGCGACGGAGGTCGCGGGTCCTGGGCTCAAACTCGTGGTCGACGACGGCGAGGGCAGCGAGCAGGGCGGCGGCGGCCCGCGTGAGACCAGTGGTTTCAGCGATACGGGCCGGGTGCGGGACCGCGACATGCAACGGGTCGTCAACGGGCTGTGGGCGGCCGGGGCGGAGGCCGTGGCCATCAACGGACAGCGGCTGACGGCCCTGTCGGCGATCCGGGCCGCGGGAGACGCCATACTGGTGGACAACAGGCCGCTGGTGCCGCCTTATACGGTGCTGGCGGTGGGGGACGGGAAGAAGTTGAAGACGGAGTTCCAGGACAGCGCCGACGGACGGTATCTCCAGGTGCTGCGGGAGAACTTCGGCATCCGTTTCAGCGTCTCCGCCCAGGACAAGGTGCGTCTTCCGGCTGCCCCGAGCCTGATCGTACGTACAGCAGAGCCGACATCCGCCTCCGCCGGGAAGGGCGCCGGGCAGGGCACGGCAGACACAGGGAAGGGCACATCGTGATCGCCGTACTGGGCCTCGTGGTCGGAGTCGTGGCCGGGCTTCTGGTCCGGCCCGAAGTTCCGGCGGTGGTCGAGCCCTATCTGCCGATCGCTGTCGTGGCGGCGCTGGACGCCGTCTTCGGCGGGCTGCGGGCCATGCTGGACGGGATCTTCGTGGACAAGGTCTTCGTGGTCTCCTTCCTGTCGAACGTCGTGGTGGCGGCGCTGATCGTCTTCCTCGGCGACAAGCTCGGCGTCGGCGCCCAGCTCTCCACGGGTGTGGTCGTGGTCCTCGGTATCCGGATCTTCTCCAACGCTGCCGCGATCCGCCGGCACGTCTTCCGGGCGTGAGGCCGATGAACGGCGACGCGCGCGGCGGCGACGAGCGGAAGGGCGCCGGCCCGGTGGACCGCGACTCCGTGGAGCGTGACCCCGTGGCCGGGAATCCGGTGGCCGGGAGCCGGCCGGACGAGCCCGGGGCGGACCGGGACGGTCCGGTTCCGGTGACCGGCGGCCCGGCGGAGGCCGAGAGCCCGCCGGAGGCCCCCCGGGGCGGCCCCAGGGCCCAGATGACGGGACGGCAGCGGCTGGTCGCGGGCCTGTGGCCGCCGCGGGTGACGCGCGCTCAACTCACCGTCGCCGCGCTGTTGTTCGTCCTCGGTCTCGGCCTCGCCATCCAGGTCCGCTCGACCAGCGACAACAGTGCGCTGCGCGGGGCCCGGCAGGAGGACCTCGTCCGGATCCTGGACGAGCTGGACAGCCGCACCGAGCGCCTGGAGCACGAGAAGCAGCGGCTGGACGACCAGCGCACGGAGCTGGAGAACAGCTCGGACCAGGCGGAGGAGGCGCGCCGGCAGACGGAGCAGAAGGAGCAGCAACTGGGCATCCTGGCCGGTACCGTCGCCGCGCGCGGGCCCGGCATCACGCTCACCATCACCGGCGGCTCCGGCGCGGTGGAGGCGGACATGCTGCTCGACGCGATCCAGGAGCTGCGCGCGGCGGGGGCGGAGGCGATCCAGGTCAATGACGTCCGGGTCGTGGCGGATACGTACTTCACCGGGACGGGTGGCGACATCGAGGTGGACGGGAACCGGATCGGCGCACCGTACATCTTCAAGGTCATCGGCAAGCCCCAGGATCTGGAGCCGGCTCTGAACATTCCGGGCGGAGTGGTGCAGACCCTGGAGAAGGAGCAGGCCACCGCCACGGTGGCCCGCTCGGAGAAGATCCTCGTGGACGCCTTGCGGCCCGCGAAGCGCCCTGACTACGCTCGGTCGTCGGCGCGATGAGGCGGGGTCGTGAGATGTCCCGCGGGTCGGAGCGAGAGGTTGCGGGGGGTCGGCACATCGAAGCTGTGCCGCGTGGTGGAAACTGTCTGACGGGTACGGACGTTGTGAGAATGTCCGGGTCGGCAGGTCTGATCAATGAGGGTTCGTCCTGCCCCACGGGCGGGTCTATTTCGGTCAAGGGGAATCGCCCGTGAAGTTGTTTGCGAAGTTGTTCGGAAAGAGCGCACGCGAGGACGGCGGCAACGCCAAGCATCGCGCGCGGCGTCATGGCCAGGAGGAGGAGCAGGGCGGTGAGCGGCCGCTCTTCCGCGACGAGGTCGCTGGTCCGGGCGGTGACATTCCCGGTGGGCGGGGCGCGTCGTCTGTTGACCCTGCCGGTCCCGGCCGCATAGGTTTCGGGGAATCATCACCCTCAAGTACGGGTGGAGGGTTTGCCCCCGATCCGTATGCGACCAATCCCCATGGGGGACAGCCGCGGCAGGAGGATCCGTCCATGGCGGCCGTGACGGTGTGTACGAGGTGCGGGAACCGCAATCCGCAGTCGAGCAAGTTCTGCTCCAACTGCGGCGCGCCGCTGCGCGGCGGAGTGCCCGCCGAGCGGGCCTCGGAGACGACCTCCACCATCTCGATCTCGGGCCTGGAGGCGTACGACTCCGAGGTGACGGGGCAGACGCAGCTCCCGTCGCTCTCGCCGGAGGCGCAGGCCGCGGTGGAGGCCCTGCCGCTCGGCTCGGCGCTGCTGGTGGTCCGTCGCGGGCCCAATTCGGGAAGCCGCTTCCTGCTGGACGGTGAGCTGACCACGGCCGGCCGTCACCCGCAGAGCGACATCTTCCTGGACGACGTGACGGTGTCGCGGCGGCACGTGGAGTTCCGCAGGGGGCCCGACGCCGGGTTCAGCGTCGCCGACGTGGGCAGTCTGAACGGCACCTATGTCAATCGTGAGCGGATCGACTCGGTCTATCTGTCCAGCGGTGACGAGGTCCAGATCGGCAAGTACCGGCTGGTCTTCTACGCCAGCCAGTAGTGGGGTATGCGACCCCGCCAGGGAAGGCACATGCGCACACCGACGGGCGGTGCCGGTCACGGCACCGCCGCCGCGGCGGAGAGGCTTTCCGCGGGCGAGAGGCTGATGAGCATCGGTACGGTGCTCGGTCAGCTGCGTGACGAGTTTCCTGAAGTCACGATTTCCAAGATCCGTTTTCTGGAGGCCGAGGGGCTGGTGGAGCCGCGGCGCACGCCGTCGGGGTACCGCAAGTTCAGCTCGGCGGACGTCGAGCGGCTGGCCCAGGTGCTGCGGATGCAGCGGGACCACTATCTTCCGCTGAAGGTGATCCGTGAGCATCTGGACGCCATGGCCCGGGGCGAGCAGATTCAGCTGCCCGCCCAGGGAGCCCCTCGGGAGCCCTCTGGCGACGCGTGGGGCTCCGGGGGCTGGGAAGTGCCCGGCGAGCGCCGTACGGCCGCCAGAGTGGGCCGGGCGGAGCTGCTGGCCGCCGCGGAGCTGGACGAGGAGCAGCTGGCGGAGTGGGAGTCGTACGGGCTGCTCGCGCAGCATCCCGACGGCGGCTACGACGCGGAGTCGGTGACCGTCGCCCGGCTGGTGTCCGATCTGGGCGGCTTCGGTCTGGAACCGCGCCATCTGCGGGCCATGAAGGCCGCCGCCGAGCGGGAGGCCGGCCTGATCGAACAGGTGGTCGCACCCTTGCGGCGGCATCGGAATCCGCAGACCAGGGCGCATGCCGAGGCGACCGCGAAAGAGCTGGCGGCCCTGTCCGTACGGCTGCACGCGGCCCTGGTGCAGACCGCCCTCGGGGTGCGGATCGGCTGATCCGGGAGGTGCCCGACTACCCAAACGGGTCGGGCACGTCCTAGGGTTGCTGTGTGAACGAGCTCGACGTTGTGGGTGTCCGGGTGGAAATGCCCTCCAACCAACCGATCGTGCTCCTGCGTGAAGTGGGAGGCGATCGGTACCTCCCCATTTGGATCGGTCCTGGGGAGGCGACCGCCATTGCCTTCGCCCAGCAGGGCATGGCGCCCGCCAGACCGCTGACGCACGACCTCTTCAAGGACGTCCTGGAGGCGGTGGGGCAGGAACTCACCGAGGTCCGCATCACCGACCTGCGCGAAGGGGTCTTCTACGCGGAGCTGGTCTTCGCCAGCGGAGTCGAGGTGAGCGCGCGGCCGTCCGACGCCATAGCGCTCGCCCTGCGCACCGGAACGCCGATCTACGGCAGTGACGGGGTGCTCGACGACGCGGGAATCGCGATTCCGGACGAGCAGGAGGACGAGGTGGAGAAGTTCCGCGAGTTCCTCGATCAGATCTCTCCGGAGGACTTCGGGACCAACAGCCAGTGACCGCCGCGCGGTGAGCCGGTGGCCGTCGGATTCCGGCGGTCACCGGAGAGGCCGTCGCGGGAGTGACTTCGGCGCATTCGAGGAGCCTTTCCCCGTTTTGGGGCACGGGAAACCACTCTCAGGGTGATTATCACTCGGCGTGCCGAGTGTGGCGATCGTTGACGCACCCCTGGTGACTGCCTACCGTCGAGTGGGCAGTTCAAGGACGGAGGTCGGCGTGAGAAGCAGCGGCGACGGTGCGGTGGGGGGTGCCCTCGGACGCGGTCTGGGGGAGAGCGGGCCGTATCCGCTCCCGGAGGGTGCGATCGACCGGCCGGCGGACACGGACACGGTCGGTTATCGAGGGCCGACCGCGTGCGCGGCGGCCGGGATCACGTATCGACAGCTGGACTACTGGGGCCGTACCGGCCTGGTCGAGCCCAGTGTGCGGCCCTCGTACGGCGCCGGGGCCCAGCGGCTCTACAGCCTGCGGGATGTGGTCGTCCTCAAGATCGTCAAGCGTTTCCTGGACACCGGGGTGGCGCTGCAGAACATCCGCGCCGCCGTGCGGCATCTGCGCGGCCGCGACCACGCGGATCTGGAGCGGATGACGCTGATGAGCGACGGGGCGACGGTCTACGAGTGCTCCTCGCCCGACGAGGTGGTGAGTCTGCTCCAGGGCGGTCAGGGGATCTTCGGGATCGCGGTCGGGGTGGTCTGGCGCGATGTGGAGACCGCGCTGTCGCAGCTGCACGGCGAACGGGTCGACACCGGCGAGACGCTCGTCGGCCACCATCCCGCCGACGAGCTGGCCAGACGGCGGCAGAATCGCGCGGTCTGACGGTCTGGGCCGCTGTCCGCCGTGGCGCGGCAGGGTCCTGCGGCGGTACGAGCCCCCGGGCCGGGGACCGGTGGTCGGGCCGGTGCGGGCCCGTCGGCCGGGGCGATGTCAGTGCCGTAGGGCAGCATCGAGGGTGTGAGACCCGCGCCGACGATCCTGCATCTGGACATGGACGCCTTCTACGCTGCCGCGGAGCAGGCGGCCAAGCCCAGTCTGCGCGGAAAACCGGTGATCGTCGGGGGGCTCGGCCCGCGCGGAGTGGTCGCCACCGCCTCGTACGAGGCCCGGCGCTTCGGGGCGCACTCGGCGATGCCCATGGCGCAGGCCCGGCGGCTCGCGCCGAACGCGGCGTATCTGGTGCCGCGCTTCTCCTTCTACCGTGCGATCAGCGATCAGGTCATGGAGCTGCTGCGATCGCTCTCCCCGCTGGTCGAGCCGCTCAGCCTGGACGAGGCCTTCGTGGACCTGGAGGCCGGCGGCGCGGCGCACGATCTGCCGTCGGCGCTGGCCGCCGGTGAGCGGCTGAGAGTGGACATACGCGCGGTGACCGGGCTGACCGGCTCGGTGGGGCTCGCCGGTTCCAAGATGCTCGCCAAGATCGCCTCGGAGCAGGCCAAGCCGGACGGGCTGGTGATGATGGAGCCGGGCGCCGAGCGGGAGCTGCTGGGCCCGCTGTCGGTGCGGATCCTGCCCGGGGTCGGCCCGGCGACGGGGGAGCATCTGCGGCGCGCGGGCATGACGACCTGCGCCGATCTCGCCGAGGCGGGCGAGGACGAGCTGGTGAGGCTGCTGGGGCGGGCGCACGGGACCTCGCTGTACCGCATGGCGCTGGGTCACGACGAGCGGCCCGTGGTGGCCGAGCGGGACACCAAATCGGTCTCGGTCGAGGACACCTTCGATGTGGATCTCCACGACCGGGTGCGGATCCGGACCGAGGTGGAGCGGCTCGCGCTGCGCTGTGTGGCGCGGCTGCGCGAGTCCGGGCACTCGGGGCGGACGATCGTGCTGAAGGTCCGGCGGTACGACTTCTCGACGCTGACCCGCTCCGAGACGCTGCGGGGCCCCACGGACGACGCCTCGGTGGTCCGGGAGGCGGCCGCGCGGCTGCTGGAGTCGGTGGACACCACCGGCGGGGTGCGGCTGCTGGGCGTCGGGGTGTCCGGGCTCGCGGACTACACGCAGGAGGATCTCTTCGCCCAGGCCTCCGCCGCCGCGGAGGCCGCCGCCGGCGCACCGGCGGCCGTGTTTCCCGCTCCCGGGCCGGACGGCGCCGGGGAGCAGGACGCGCGGCCGGCGGGCGGGGCGCGCGAGACGGATGCGGCGGGGGAGGCGGAGGGGGACGTGCCCGCGGTGCGGGAGTGGACGCCCGGGCACGATGTGCGTCATGACCTGTACGGGGCGGGCTGGGTGCAGGGCAGCGGCGTCGGGCGGGTCACCGTGCGGTTCGAGCGCCCCGGCTCGCCCCCGGGGCGGGTGCGCACCTTCCGGGTGGACGATCCGGATCTGATGCCGTCCGATCCGCTGCCCCTGGTGGGAGTGGGAGTGCGAGCGGGAGCGGAAGTTCCGGAGCCGGGCGCCGGGGCGGCGGGGGAGGCCGGGACGGACGCCGGGCCGCTGCCCGTACCGGAGTCGGCGGCGGTGGCGGACGCTGGGCCGGGGCCGGGGCCGGAGCCCGAGCCGGGGCCCGCGCCGGATGCCGGGGGTGCCGACGGGCCCGGCGGGGCTGGGCGCGGTGGTCAGTCCTCGTCGCCCGCCAGCCGGCCGAAGGAGCGGTCCTCCGGGGGCGGAGCGGGAGCCTCCGGAGACGCCGAGAGTTCGAGGCCGTAGTGCTGGTAGAGCTGGATCTCCTGCTCGGGGGAGAGATGGCGGCCGACGCCGAAGTCCGGCGCGTCCTTGATCAGCGAGCGTTCGTAGGGGACCCGGAGGATGTCGTCGGCGAAGGTGCTCGGCTCCAGCGGGACGAAGGCGTCCCGGCTGAAGAGCCCGGTGCGCACCGCCGCCCATTCGGGTGTACCGGTGGCATCGTCCAGGTACACCTCGTCGATGGTGCCGATCTTGGCCCCGTCGCGGTCGAACGCCTTGCGGCCGATCAGGCTGCGCGGATCGATATCGGTCTGCACGGTCCCTCCATATGGTCGCAACTGCTCTTTAATCCATACGAAAGGGCACATCGAAGGCGTCGGCCACTTGAGCGATCGCTGAAAGGGCGCGCTGGTAGGCTGGCAAGCGGCTGCTGACCCCGCGCGGGAGAGTCCACCGGCAGGACGACGGTGGCGCCGAAGGAGCAAATCCTCCCCGGAATCTCTCAGGCACCCTGTACCGCGCGGACGAGGTCACTCTGGAAAGCAGGGCGGGCGTCGGACGGCATCCGCTCTCACCGACGGTGAAAGCCGGAGCGTCGCAGGCAGGCGGTCCGGTGAAGCTCTCAGGTTGAGATGACAGAGGGGGAGGCCCGTCCAGGGCACCCCGCGTGCGGTGGTGCCTCTCGCAGGTCGCGTCAGACCAGGAGGCCTCCTACATGACCGCCAACCGCATTCCGCTCTCCAGCCTCGAACAGGGCATCCCGTTCGAGCAGCGCCACATCGGGCCCGACGCCGCGTCGCAGGCCAAGATGCTGGCCCAGGTGGGATACGGCTCGCTGGACGAGCTGACCGCCGCGGCCGTCCCCGACGTCATCAAGACCGCTTCGGCGCTGGGCCTGCCCGAGGCGCGCACCGAGGCCGAGGTGCTGGCCGAGCTGCGCACCCTCGCCGACCGCAACGCGGTGCTGACGCCGATGATCGGCCTCGGCTACCACGGCACCTTCACACCCCCGGTCATCCTGCGCAATGTCATGGAGAACCCGGCCTGGTACACGGCGTACACGCCCTACCAGCCGGAGATCTCCCAGGGCCGGCTCGAGGCCCTGCTGAACTTCCAGACCATGGTCGCCGAACTGACCGGACTGCCCACTTCCGGAGCCTCCCTCCTCGACGAGGGCACCGCGGCCGCCGAGGCGATGTCGCTCGCCCGCCGGGTCGGCAAGGTCAAGCAGGGCGTCTTCCTGGTCGACGCCGATGTGCTGCCGCAGACCCTCGCGGTGATCCGGACCCGCGCGGAGCCGACCGGCGTCGAGGTCGTCGCCGCCGACCTCGGCGAGGGCATCCCCGCCGAGATCGCCGAGCGCGGCGTCTTCGGCGTGCTGCTCCAGTACCCGGGCGCGTCCGGAGCCGTGCGCGACATCAAGCCGGTCATCGAGGAGGCGCAGGCGCTCGGCGCGATCGTCACCGTCGCCGCCGATCTGCTGGCGCTGACCCTGCTCACCCCGCCCGGGGAGCTGGGCGCGGACATCGCCGTGGGCACCACCCAGCGCTTCGGCGTCCCCATGGGCTTCGGCGGCCCGCACGCCGGCTTCATGGCCGTGCGTGAGAAGTTCGCCCGCAGCCTGCCCGGACGGCTCGTCGGCGTCTCCGTCGACGCCGACGGGAACAAGGCGTACCGGCTCGCGCTCCAGACCCGTGAGCAGCACATCCGCCGCGAGAAGGCCACCAGCAACATCTGCACCGCCCAGGTGCTGCTCGCCGTGATGGCCGGCATGTACGCCGTCTACCACGGGCCGGACGGACTGCGCACCATCGCCCGCCGCACCCATCGCTACGCCACCCTGCTCGCCGCCGGGCTGCGCGCGGGCGGCGTCGAGGTCGTGCACGGCGCGTACTTCGACACCGTGACCGTACGCGTCCCGGGCCGCGCGGCCGAGGTGGTCGCGGCCGCCCGCGAGGGCGGGGTCAACCTCCGCGCGGTGGACGACTCGCATGTCTCGGCCGCCTGCGACGAGACCACGCTGCGCACCCACCTCACCGCGGTGTGGGCCGCCTTCGGCGTCAGCGCCGACATCGAGGCGCTCGACGGGTCCGCCGAGGACACCCTGCCGGCCGAGCTGCTGCGGACCGACGACTACCTCACCCACCCGGTCTTCCACCAGCACCGCTCCGAGACGGCGATGCTGCGCTATCTGCGCCGGCTCTCCGACCGCGACTACGCGCTCGACCGGGGCATGATCCCGCTCGGCTCATGCACGATGAAGCTGAACGCGACCACCGAGATGGAGCCGGTCACCTGGCCCGAGTTCGGGCAGATGCACCCCTTCGCCCCGGTCGACCAGGCCGGCGGATATCTCACCCTCATCCGTGAGCTGGAGGAGCGGCTCGCCGAGGTCACCGGCTATGACAAGGTCTCCATCCAGCCCAACGCGGGCTCGCAGGGCGAACTCGCCGGGCTGCTCGCCGTCCGCGCCTACCACCGGGCCAACGGCGACGAGCGGCGCACGGTCTGCCTGATCCCCTCCTCCGCGCACGGCACCAACGCCGCCAGCGCCGTGATGGCCGGGATGAAGGTCGTCGTGGTCAAGACCGCCGACGACGGCGAGGTCGACATCGACGACCTGCGCGCCAAGATCGAGCAGTACCGCGAGGAACTCTCCGTACTGATGATCACCTACCCGTCCACCCACGGCGTCTTCGAGGAGCACGTCGCCGACATCTGCGCCCAGGTCCACGAGGCCGGCGGCCAGGTGTACGTGGACGGGGCCAATCTCAACGCGCTGGTGGGTCTGGCCCGGCCGGGCGAGTTCGGCGGCGACGTCTCGCACCTGAATCTGCACAAGACCTTCTGCATCCCGCACGGCGGCGGCGGCCCCGGCGTCGGGCCGGTCGGCGTCCGGGCGCACCTCGCCCCGTATCTGCCGAATCACCCGCTCCAGCCGACCGCCGGACCGGAGACGGGCGTGGGGCCGATCTCGGCCGCGCCGTGGGGTTCGGCGGGCATCCTGCCGATCTCGTGGGCCTATGTGCGGCTGATGGGCGGCGAGGGTCTCAAGCGCGCGACGCAGGTCGCGGTGCTGGCCGCCAACTACATCGCCAAGCGGCTGGAGCCGCACTACCCGGTGCTCTACACGGGTCCCGCCGGGCTGGTCGCCCATGAGTGCATCGTGGACCTCCGCCCGCTGGCGAAGGCGACGGGCGTCAGTGTGGACGACATCGCGAAGCGGCTGATCGACTACGGCTTCCACGCGCCGACGATGTCGTTCCCGGTGGCGGGCACGCTGATGATCGAGCCCACCGAGAGTGAGAATCTGAGCGAGATCGACCGCTTCTGTGCGGCGATGATCGCGATTCGACAGGAGATTGAGAAGGTCGGATCGGGTGTGTGGCCCGCCGAGGACAATCCGCTGCGGAACGCTCCGCACACGGCGGCTGCCCTGGGCGGTGAGTGGGAGCACGCCTACACCCGTGAGGAGGCGGTCTTCCCGGCCGGCGTCAGCCCCGCGGACAAGTACTGGCCGCCGGTGCGCCGGATCGACGGGGCCTTCGGCGACCGCAATCTGGTCTGCTCCTGCCCGCCTCTGGACGAGTACGACGGCTGACGGCTGACGGACGCCGACCGGCGGCTCACAGCTGACAGGCGGTGGCGCTGATGCGCGGGGGCCGGTGCGGAGATCTCTCCGGCCGGCCCCTCGTCATGTCCCGTACGAAGGGGTGGAGCGGCTACGGGCGGGGCGGTACGCACGGGCCGCGGGCCGCGCCGGTTCTGGCGCCCTCGTCCGGACGAGCCGCCCGGCGGACGGGAACGGTCGGGCCGGAGAGGCCGGACCGGAGCGCGGGCGGGAATGACCGGACCGGACCGGACCGGACCGGACCGGGCCGGAGCGGGCCGGAGCGGGCCGGAACGGAACGGTCGGAGCGCGGGCGGGAGCGGTCCGGCGGCGTGGTGCGGTCAGGCGGCCGTCGGCGTCAGACCCACCCGGTGCGGTGCGATGATCTGACCGTTCGGCAGCAGCTCGCCCGTGTCCTCGAAGAGCACCACCCCGTTGCACAGCAGGCTCCAGCCCTGCTCCGGATGGTGCGCCACCAGGCGCGCCGCGTCCCGGTCGGCTGAGTCGGAGGTCGGGCAGGGCGGCTGGTGCTGGCACATGGGCGGGTTCTTTCGCTGTGATGTGGTGAGTGTCCTGCGGCTCGATGAGGTGTTCATGGCCGCCCCCGTATCTGTAGGTCCGGTCCCCAGTGTTGCCCCACGGGCGTCATCCCGCAGGGATTTCGCGACAGCTCGTCTCACTGATTAATGACGCCTCACCCGTGTGCCCGGTTCATTCCAACTGCCTTGTACTTTCGGGTGGTTCAGGGGGGCCGGAAAGGACTAGTCCGGTGGTGGCGCACGTGCGCCCCGCGACCGACCGGTCACGGGGCGCGAACAGGGGGCGCGTTCGGCCCGCTGGGTGGTGGCGTCCGGTCAGACCGGGGAGCCGAGAAGGGGTGCGGGGGTGAGCCGCAGGGTCATCACGGGCAGAAGGTCGGCCACCCGGTGCGGCCGGTCGGCCGCGATGCCGGGCGGGGCGGGCGCGAGCGGGATCAGAACGTCGTTGGGCAGCGGTACGCCTGACGCGGCGTCGGCGCTCGTGTCGCCGTGCAGCCACAGGGTGAGCATGTACAGCTCGGGGATGGACAGAAGTCTGGGCTGGAAGGGGGTGGCGAGCGACTCCGCGTGCCGCAGGGCCCGTTCGGTGGAGGTGAGGTAGGGGCCTTCGAAGAAGTGCGAGAAGGCCCAGCCGTCGGGGGTGAGCACCGTCTCCGCGGCGGCCACGTGCCGGTCGGCGGCGCGGATCAGGAAGCGCCACCCCGTCAGCCGGGTGCCGGGGCGGGCCTGGTCGGGGGTGATGCGGTCGAGGACATGGACGGGCAGAGGTGCTTCGGGGCTCACAGGTCCCTGGACGGACCTGAGGGCGGGAATGCGGTCCTCGCTCACGGCGGCGGGAGAGCTGAGCGCGGTGAGGACGCTGCGCAGTGCGGGCGCGGGGGCCGGGAGAGCGTGCAGCGGCATGGTGGGTCGCCTCTCACTTGGGGAGACACGGTGAGGCAGAGGCAGATGCGGACGGCGCTGTCAGCGTGCGGGCCAGAACGGCCGGGAAGGCGACTGGGCGCCAACTCTCTGCCTGCTGGACAAAGTTTATACGACACGCGTTCTCGCAGTGTTTCCGCTAGCGGTCGTGCGCATTAACTGCAAGGCAGGTTCAGGTCTTTGGCAGGGGTGGGATGTGTCGGATTCCCGAGGAAATTTCCATCTCGTCCAGGGGATTAACCCCGGAGGCGGTAGGCCGAAACCGGACGGTGTTTTTCAGCATACGACCGGCGGTGGTATCTGCGTACTGCACTCTGCTGAGGGCCCGTGCTCCATCGCACCGGCGGATGTGCCCTGTGTCACTGATGACACCCTACCTGTCTCCGGGTGCTGCCGCCGCGTTATGGATCAGCCAGGCTGGGCATTATCGTCCGTGACGTGAGCGACCCGATGTCGCGCGATGCCCACTCGAGGAGGGACGCTTCGATGGGGGAAAAGGTCGTGGCCGGCAGCTTCGAGCTGTCCGATCGCCAGCGCTACCGGCGAAAGCTGCAACAGTGCCTGGCGGGGCTCGCGCGACTGCTGGCCGAGCGGCGGTTCGACCGGCCCAAGAATCTGATCGGTCTCGAAATCGAACTTAATCTAACAGGTTCGGACGGGCTCCCTCGGATGATGAATGCCGAGGTACTCGAGAGAATCGCAAGTCACGATTTCCAGACCGAGCTGGGAATGTTCAATCTGGAAGTAAACATTGTCCCCCACCGGCTCGGCGGCCGCGTTCTCGACCAGCTGGCAGAGGAGTTGCGCGCGGGGCTCGGATATGCCGACCGGAAAGCCAACGAGGTCGGCGCCGGGATCGTGATGATCGGGATTCTGCCGACGCTCGCCCAGGACGATCTGGTCTCCGCCAACCTCTCCGACGTGGACCGCTACACGATGCTCAACGAGCAGATCGTCGCGGCCCGCGGTGAGGAATTCACCCTCGATATCGATGGCGTGGAGCGGCTGACCTGCACTTCCGCGTCGATCGCGCCCGAAGCGGCCTGCACCTCGGTCCAGTTGCACCTCCAGGTGACGCCCGCCCGGTTCGCCGACGTGTGGAACGCCTCGCAGGCCGTCGCCGCGGTGCAGATCGCCGTCGGGGCCAACTCGCCCTTCCTCTTCGGCAAGGAGCTGTGGCCCGAATCCCGGCCGCCGCTCTTCCAGCAGGCCACGGACACCCGCCCGCCCGAGCTCCAGGCCCAGGGCGTACGGCCGCGCACCTGGTTCGGCGAGCGCTGGGTGGACTCCGCGTACGACCTCTTCGAGGAGAATCTGCGCTACTTCCCGGCCCTGCTCCCGATCTGCGACGACGGGGAGGACCCGCTGCGGATCATCGACGACGGCGGCGTCCCCGGCCTGCGGGAGCTGATCCTGCACAACGGCACGGTCTACCGCTGGAACCGCCCGGTGTACTCGGTCGTCGACGGCGTCCCCCATCTGCGGGTGGAGAACCGGGTGCTCCCGGCCGGCCCCACGGTCACCGACGTGATCGCCAACGCGGCCTTCTTCTACGGACTGGTGCGCGCCCTCGCCGAGGAGCCCCGGCCGGTGTGGACCCGGCTGCCGTTCTCGGCCGCGGCCGAGAACTTCGACACCGCGTGCCGCGAGGGCATCGACGCCGGACTGCTCTGGCCGCGCCCCGGCCGGGCGGGCGGCGTCACCCGGGTGCCCGCGGTCAAGCTCGTACGGGACGAACTGCTGCCGCTGGCGGCCGCCGGTCTGGACTCCTGGAACATCGAACCCGCCGACCGCGACCGGTACCTCGGGGTGATCGAGGAGCGGTGCAAGCGGCGGGCGAATGGAGCCACCTGGCAGGCGGAGACCTATCACCGCGCCCTGGAGGCCGGACTGGAACGGGACGCGGCCCTCGCCGCGATGACCCGCCGCTACAGCGATCTGATGCACGGGGGCGAGCCGGTGCACACCTGGCCGGTCGGCTTCCCGGGGCGCGAGGCCTGAACGCCCGCCGGGAGGCCCGTCCGTCCGCCGGGAATCCGGAGAGCCCGGCGCCGGGGCCCGTCCGCCCGCCGTGAGGCCGAGCGCCCGGCGCGCCGCTCCGTCGGGCCCGCCGCGCTCCGGGGCCCGCCGCGCTCCGGGACCTGCCTCCTCCCCGCGCGGCGGCGTCGGGCAAGCTGTGATCTCCCGTGCGGTGACACCGGCGTTCGTCCCGCGCCCGGGTGAGGATGGTGCCCGGCGGGACCGAACGACTGGAGGCATGTGTGCAGACGGCATCAGGACGCGTGGCTGATTCCCTTCCCCCCGAGGCCCTGTCACCGAAGACTCTGCGGTCCGAGACGCTCCTGGTGCTCGCCCTCTCGCTGGGCGCGAGCGCGGTATCGGCCCTGATCAGCTTTGTCGGATCGCTGACCAAACCGGGCGGGCTCAAGGACCAGGCGGCGACGCTGAACGGGTCGTACGCGCCCGGCCGCCCCTGGCTCGATCTCTCCTGGCAGCTCTTCGGCATCACCACGGCCCTGGTGCCGGTCCTGCTCGTCGCGCACCTGCTGACCCGCGAGGGCGCGGGCGGGCTCCGGTCGATGGGCTTCGACCGGACCCGGCCCTGGTTCGACCTGGGCCGGGGCACCCTGCTCGCGGCGGGGATCGGCAGCGCCGGTCTCGCGTTCTACCTGGCCGCGCGCGCCGCGGGCTTCAACCTCACGGTGGTGCCCGAGTCGCTGCCCGAGGTCTGGTGGAAGTTCCCCGTGCTGATCCTCTCGGCGATCCAGAACTCCGTGGTGGAGGAGGTCATCGTCGTCGGATATCTGCTGCGCCGGCTCGACGCGCTGGGCTGGACCCCGACCGCCTCGCTCGCGGCGAGTTCGCTGCTGCGCGGCTCGTACCACCTCTATCAGGGCATCGGCGGGTTCATCGGCAATGTGGTGATGGGCGTCGTCTTCGTGCTGCTCTACCGCCGGTGGGGGCGGGTCGGACCGCTGGTGGCGGCCCACGCGCTGCTCGACATCGTCGCGTTCGTCGGTTACGCGCTGCTCGCGGGCCGGGTGGGGTGGCTGCCCACCGCCTGAGCCGCCGCCGGGTCAGCCGCCGCCGGGTCAGAGGGCGGTCAGCAACTCCCCGTCGATGACCGTGACCGCGCTGCCCGTGAGCAGGGTGCGCGCGTCCCGCAGAGCGGTACGGACCGTTCCCGAGCGCGCGGACGCCTGGAGTCCGGTCAGCTCGGCGCGCCCCAGACGGGCCGACCAGAACGGGGCGAGGGCGGTGTGCGCGCTTCCCGTCACCGGGTCCTCGTCGATTCCGACGTTCGGGAAGAAGCAGCGGGAGACGAAGTCATGACCGAGGGACGGATCCTCGGCCGGAGCGGTGACGATGACGCCGCGCCGGGAGTGCGCGCCCAGCGCGCGGACGTCCGGCGTCAGCTCGCGCACGGTCCGCTCGTCCGCCAGCTCGATCAGGAGATCGCCCACCTGGGGGCCGGTGTCATGGGCCGAGAGCACGGCGGCTCCCAGCGCCTCGGCGACGCCCGCCCAGGTCTCGACCGGGGTCAGCGGGGCGGTCGGGAAGTCGAGGGTGATCGTGCCGTCCCCCTGCACGGCGGAGGTGAGAACGCCGCTGCGCGTGGCGAAGCGGACCGTACCGGTGGCGGCTTCGGCGGTGTGCAGCACATGGGCGGTCGCGAGGGTGGCGTGCCCGCACAGGTCGACCTCGGTGGACGGGGTGAACCAGCGCAGCGCCCAGTCGGCCTCGCCGCCCGGCGGGAGCGGGTGCGCGAAGGCGGTCTCCGAGAGATTGACCTCGGCGGCGACGCGCTGGAGCGAGCCGGGATCGGGGAAGGCGGTGGAGCCGGGCAGCAGGACGACTCCGGCGGGGTTGCCGGTGAACGGGGTGTCGGTGAAGGCGTCGACGATCTGGATCCGCATGGGCCGACGGTAGCCCGGCGCGCGCCCCCGAGCGCCGGGGCCCTGCGGTATCGGCGGTTCCGTGTGGCGGGGGCCGCTCGACGGCGCCCATCCGTATGGAGGGGGCCCGCTCCACGATGCCCATCAGTATGGCGGGGCCCGCTCCACGATGTCCCGATCGCGTCGGCGCCGCCGGGTTCGCCTGCGGCTCTGTCGTCCCGTTACCCTCCGCCTCCCCGCAACCCTCGGTCGTACGCCGCGAGTAGTCCTCGCCGGACCGGATGACCTGGGACGACGAGCGAGTCTGACCGCGTCGCCCGAGACGGGACACCCCCCTGTGTCCTTCGGCGCCCGAGCGGAGGCCAGGTGTGCCGGGCCGTAATGGTCGGCGCCGACTCCCTCGTCCGTGCCAGGATTCGGGGGTGGACACGACCGACATCACGCGCGCGATCACGGCTGCGACCTCGGTCGCCGCGTCGCTCGGCCTGCCGGCGGACGACGCGGTCGTTCTCCACCGCTCGAACAGGCTGGCGCTGCGGCTGACGCCGTGCGACGTCCTCGCCCGGGTGGCCCCCGCGGGGTACGAGGCCGCGCGGTTCGAAGTCGAGCTGGCCCGACGGCTCGCCCGGGCCGGATGCCCGACGGGCCTGCTGGAATCCCGGGTGGACCCGCTGGTGCACACCCGCGACGGTTTCACCGTGACGCTGTGGACCTACTACGAGCCCGTGACGCCTCACACCTCGCCGGCCGACTACGCCCGGGCGCTGGAACGGCTGCACGCCGGTATGCGCGAGGTCGACGTGGTCGACGTGCCGATCCCGCGGTTCACGGATCGCGTCGCGGAGGCGGAAGGCGTCGTCGCCGACCCGGATCTCTCGCCGGAGCTGGCCGACGCGGACCGCGCGTTCCTCAGCGGCAGACTGGCAAGCCTGCGACGGGCGATCGAGGGCCGCGGCGCCGTGGAGCAGCTGCTCCACGGCGAGCCGCATCCGGGCAATGTGCTCGCCACGAGGAACGGCCCGCTCTTCATCGACCTCGAGACATGCTGCCGCGGACCGGTCGAGTTCGATCTCGCCCATGTCCCCGAGGCGGTCTGCGAGCGCTGTCCGGACGTCGACCGGGGCCTGCTGGACGACTGCCGGCAGCTCGTTCTCGCGGTGGTCGCCGCCTGGCGCTGGGAAGTCGGCGACCGGCTCCCGAACGGGAGACGGTTCGGAGACGAGATGCTGCGTTCGCTCCGCGAGGGCCCTCCCTGGCCGACGCTCGACACGATCGCCGGTCGACTGGACGGTCAGGAGCCGAAGGCCACTCGACGGCGGTAGGCGGCGAAGCGCCGTCGCGACCCGCTGAGCGCCGGCCTCTCGCTGTGACGTTGAACCAGGGCGCTGCTGTCGACGCTCGACGCTGACACCAGTGAAAGGGCACGGGTGTCAGTGAAGAGGCCCGGCACGGGAGGCGCCGCCGCGTCTTCCGCCGCCGGTACGCCTGTTCGCTGCAGGCCCGGGAGCGGCGCGGGGCGGGCGGCGAAGGCACCGGACGGCCAGGGCGCCGCACGGTGGAGGTGCGGACGCCCGTGAGGCGATCCCGGCCGCCCTCCGGACCAGGGTCCGGCACGATCCAGCGGTCCCGCCCCGGCCCCGGTCCCGCCCCGGCTCCGCCGCGCCCGCGACGCGCAGCCCGGATGGCAGCCGGGCCGCCGCCGTGCGCACAAGCCCCGCCCCGGCTCCCGCCGCGACGCCCTGCTGTTCGGCGCGCTCGGACGAGATCCACTGCCGCGGGACCACCCCCGGTATCGCTCGGGCATTGTTCTGCGAGCTATTCCGATATATCGTTGAGGTATCGCGACTGATCAACGATGGAAGGAGCGTAACGATGCGTCCTCATGTTTTCGAGCAGGAGCCCGACGGCGGGCACTGCGGTCCCGGCCATCCGGGCCGGGGCGGGTTCGGCGGGCATCGGGGGGCCTTCGGGCCGTTCGGGCCGCCCGGGCCGCCGCTTGGGCCGCCCTTCGGGGGAGGTCCGTTCGGCGGGGGGCCCTTCGGCGGGCGCGGTCGGCACGGCGGCGGCCGGGGGAGGGCGCGGCGCGGTGATGTGCGCGCCTCGATCCTGGCGCTGCTCAAGGACCGTCCGATGCACGGGTACGAGATGATCCAGGAGATCGCCGAGCGCACCGGCGGGGTGTGGAAGCCCAGCCCCGGTTCGGTCTATCCGACCCTCCAGCTGCTGGAGGACGAGGGGCTGATCACCAGCGCGAGCGAGGGCGGCAAGAAGCTGTTCACGCTCACCGAGTCGGGCACGGCCGAGGCCGAGGCCGGGCCGGAGGCTCCCTGGGAGGAGGCCGGTCGCGGGGTCGACTGGGACTCCGTCAATGAGATCCGGCAGGCCGGCTGGGGGCTCATGGAGGCCTTCGGTCAGGTGTGGAAGACCGGCAGCGCCGAGCAGCGCGCCCAGGCGGTCGAGGTCATCGACGAGGCCCGCAAGAAGCTCTATCTGATCCTCGCCGGCGAGCGCTGACCGTATCGCCGTGCCGGACCCTGTCGGACCCTGCCGGACCGTGAGGTGAGGTGCGGTGCCGGGCTTCGCGCCGCCGCGCGGGCCCGGCGCGTCCGCGCGAGGTGAGCGCGTCAGCCGACCAGCCCGCCCAGCTTCCGCAGCGACTCCTGAAGGGCGGCCGTCGCCGAGTCGGTGAGTCTGGCGGCCATCAGGGAGACGGCCGCGCCGGTGAAATCGCCGTCGATCCGGACCCAGGTGGCGTCGCCGTCCGGGGTGAGCGAGTAGCGGTTGCCGACCATTACCCCCATCGGGCCCGCGCCCCGGACCGCCAGCACCCGGCCCGCCTCGAACTCGTGCACGGTCCAGGCCACCTCGGCGGGAAACCCCATCAGCTTCATGTTCTCGCGGTAGGCGGCCCCCAGTTCGAGCGTGGCGGGGCCGCCGTCCGGGAATCCGGTGTGCATCGCGTTCCACCGGCCGTACTCCCCGAAGTCCGTCAGCCGGGCCCAGATCCGCTCGGCCGGCGCCTCGATCCGGGCCTCGGCGCTGACGTGGGTCATACGACCACCCCTCCCTGTCCGGTCACGGTCGCCCGGAAGGTAGTGGGGGCGGGCGGAACATTCAATACTGATGGCGCGTCAGATCGCTGCGCCCGGCGGGCACCCGCCAGATCTCGGCCGAGTCGAACGAGTCCGAGGCCCGGGGGTGCGGCCCCTCGTCATGGCAGTGGAAGGCGGCCCAGAACAGGTCGGCGCGCAGGGCGGCGGCCGGCGCGTACACCCGGTACACGTACTGGCGCCCGTCGGCTGCGAGCAGAGCGACCATCCAGAACATGCCGGAAGGGACGCATCGGACGTGGGGTCGGTTGCCTCCCGTCCGAAGGTCTGGGGGTGAGTCGGGAGTGAAAGGCAAGGCGGCGCGCGCCCCTGAGGGTTGAGTGCTCCGATCTCATCCGCAAGGAGGAGAAACCGGTCGTCCGTGCCCACCTTCTGTGGGATGGGCAAATGGGACTCTACGGGGACGTACGGAACGCCGTCCGCTGATGAAGTGGGAGATGTGCAGATCCCTCCTTCCAGGCTGCCCGGGCAGCCCGCCGTCATCCGGGCCGAAGTCGACGCCGTGCTGACCGCCGAGCTGGTCTCGGCGGTCGCGGCCGCGCGCCGGAGGGCGGTCCGGGACGGGGACCGGGAGGTCGACACCGCCCATCTTCTGCATTCATTGGTCGAGACCGATCCCGAGGTCCGGGCCGTCCTCGGCTCCAGGGTCGCCCGGGTGCTCGGCTATCTCGTGCAGCGCAGCATCGGTTACGGGCTGCGCTGGCGGGGCTCGGCGGAGGACTCGGGCGCGCCGCCCGGCCCGCGGGAGCGGCGCGCCGGGACGCCGGGCTGGTCGCCCTCCGCGCTCGCCGCGCTGGACGGAGCGCCGGCCCGGGCCCGCTCGCGCGGGGCCGCGCGGACCGAGGGCGTCGATCTGCTCGCCGGTCTGGCGGCCGACGCCGGCTGCCGTGCGGTGGAGGTGCTGCGCCGGGCCGGGGTGGACGCCGGACAGCTCGGCGGCCGGGCGCGTCCCGGGCCCGGGGGCGGATCCCGCGTGCACTGACATGCGCCATGGGGTCGACGGTCCTGACCGGCCCTGACATCATGTGCCGATGCAGGCGTCTGGAAGAAGAAGCGCGAGCCTGGGCATCGCCCTGGTCTCGGCGCTGGCGTTCGGCGGGTCGGGCGTCGCGGCCAAGCCGCTGATCGAAGCGGGCCTCGACCCGCTGCACGTGGTGTGGCTGAGGGTGGCGGGCGCCGCGCTCCTCATGCTTCCGGCGGCCTGGATCCATCGCGATCTGCTGCGCCGCAAACCCGCTCTGCTGTTCGGCTTCGGGCTGTTCGCCGTCGCCGGCGTCCAGGCGTTCTACTTCGCGTCCATCTCCCGCATACCCGTCGGGGTCGCCCTGCTGGTGGAGTATCTCGGCCCGGCCCTGGTCCTCGGCTGGATCCGCTTCGTCCAGCGCAGGCCCGTCACCCGGGCCGCCGCGGTGGGCGTGGTCCTCGCGGTCACCGGACTGGCGTGTGTCGTCGAGGTGTGGGCGGGGCTCCGCTTCGATGCGCTCGGGCTGCTGCTCGCGCTCGGCGCGGCCTGCTGCCAGGCCTGTTACTTCATCCTCTCCGACCACGGCAGCGACGGGAAGGACCCGGCGGACCCGCTGGGCGTCATCGCGTACGGGCTGCTCGTCGGCGCCCTGGTGCTGACGCTGATCGCCCGGCCGTGGCGGATGGACTTCTCCCTGCTGGCGGGCGACGCGGATCTGGGCGATACGCGGGTGGCGGCCTGGCTGCTGCTGCTCTGGGTGGTGCTGATCGCCACGGTGTTCGCCTATGTCACGGGCGTTCTCTCGGTGCGCAGACTCTCGCCGCAGGTGGCCGGGGTGGTGGCCTGTCTGGAGGCGGTCGTCGCGACCGTGCTGGCCTGGGTGCTGCTCAAGGAGCATCTGTCGCTGCCGCAGATCCTGGGCGGTTCGCTGGTGCTGGTGGGCGCGTTCATCGCCCAGTCGCAGGCCCCGAAGGCGCCGTCGCCCGGTCCTGTGGCCTCCGGAACACCCTCGGGCGCCGTCGCCGCCGGGCTCCTCGCGGGGGAGCCGGACGGCGCGCCCGGCGAGGAGGTCCCGTCGACCGGCGCCCGCCCGTGACATGACATGACAGTCCCGGTCCGCCCCCGTACGGCGGCGGACCGGGACTCGCGTCACCGGGCAGGCCCGAACGCCGCCCTCACGCCCCGCCGGCCGGCGGCGTCCGCGCCGCGCTCACCGTACGAGGTACGCCGGTATCGCCACCGAGGGCGCGAGATCGGGGGCCGGGACGGGCGCGCCGTAGGAGCTGACCAGGGGGACGACTCCGGTCCAGTACGGCAGGTCCGTGTCCTCGGGGTCGTCGTTCGGCGGCCCCGTGCGGATCTTGGCCGAGACCTCGGCCAGCTCCAGCCGCAGCACCGCGGTCGCCGCCAGCTCGCGGGCGTTGGCCGGACGGGAGTCCCGGGAGCGGCCCGGAACCACCGCGTCCACGAGAGCGTCGAGGGCGACCCGCTTCTCCCGCTCGTCCGTCACCGTGTGAGCGGTGCCGTGGATCAGCACCGAGCGGTAGTTGATCGAGTGGTGGAACGCCGAACGGGCCAGCACCAGCCCGTCGACATGGGTCACCGTCAGGCACACCGCCAGCCCCGGATCCGTCCCGCCCGCCATGCGCAGCGGGCGCGACCCCGTCGAGCCGTGGACGTAGACACGGTCGCCCACCCGGGCGTGGAGGGTCGGCAGCACGACCGGAGCGCCGTCCCGTACGAAGCCGAGATGGCAGATCCACGCCTCGTCGAGGATGGCGTGGACCCGCGCGTGGTCGTACGCCGCCCGCTCGCGGGAGCGGGTGGGGACGGTGCGTTCGGTCGGCTCGTAGGCATCCGGCATTGCGCCCTCCATTGCACTAGTGCATAATATTGTTTGTGCTAGGAGAATATCGGATCGTCGGGCGGCGCGCATCGGACATCGCGGCCAGCATCGAGCAGGGCGTCGGCGCGGGAGCGCTGGAGCCCGGCGCGCTGCTGCCGCCGATGCGGGAGCTGGCGACCCGTCTCGGCGTCAATCCCAACACCGTCGCCGCCGCCTACCGCACCCTGCGCGAGCGCGGGGTCATCGAGACCGCCGGACGCCGGGGCAGCCGGGTGCGCCCCCGGCCCGCCAGCACCGCCCGGGGCTCCCTCGGCGTCGACGCCCCGCCCGGTGTGCGCGATGTGAGCGCGGGCAATCCGGACCTCGCGCTGCTGCCGCCGCTGCGCGAGGCCCTCGCCGCCGCCGCGCTGGGCGACGAGCGGGAGCCGGGGCTGTACGGACAGGCCCCCGTCGACGAGGAGTTCGCCCGGCTCGCCCGCGCCGGGCTGGACGCCGACAAGGTGCCCGGCGGACCCGTCGCCGTCACCTCCGGCTCCCTCGACGCGATCGAACGCGTGCTCATCGCCCATCTGCGGCCCGGCGACACGGTCGCGGTCGAGGATCCCGGCTGGGGCTCCCTGCTCGACCTCGTACCCGCCCTCGGGCTCAAGCCCGTCCCCGTCGGCCTGGACGACGACGGTCCGCTCCCCGGCGATGTGGAGCGCGCGCTGGCCGAAGGGGCCCGGGCCCTGATCGTCACCGACCGGGCGCAGAACCCGACCGGGGCCGTGGTGAGCGAGGACCGCGCGCGCCTGCTGCGCGAGGTCCTCGCCCGCCGCCCGCGCACCCTGCTGATCGAGGACGACCACGGGCACGCCATCGTCGACCAGCCGCTGCACCCCCTCGCCGGGACCACCGAGAACTGGGCCTTCGTACGCTCCACCGCCAAGGCGTACGGTCCCGATCTCCGCGTCGCGCTGCTCACCGGCGACCGGGTCACCGTGGACCGGGTGGCCGGGCGGCAGCAGCTGGGGCCCGGCTGGGTGAGCAGACTGCTCCAGCGCGCCGTCGTCCATCTGTGGACCTCGGGCGCGGTCGACCCCCTCGCGGTGGCCCGCTCGTACGGCGAGCGGCGCGACGCTCTCGTACGGGCCCTGGCCGAGCGCGGCGTCACGGCCCACGGGCGCAGCGGGATGAACGTCTGGGTCCCGGTGCCCGACGAGACGGGCGCGGTGGCCCGGCTGCTGCACTCGGGGTGGGCGGTCGCGCCGGGCGCGCGCTTCCGGATGTCCGCGCCGCCCGCCGTGCGGATCACCGTCTCGGGGCTGACGCCCGACGACATCACGCCTCTCGCCGACGCCCTGGCCCGGGCCGCCGGCCCGGCTCCGGCGCGCAGCTACGGCTGAGCCGCCGGGGCCCGCCCGGCGCGGGGATCGGGGCTCGCGGGGGCGGAAGGCCCTGGCGGACCGCAAGGCGTGAGCGGCTCGGAAGACGCGGACGGACCGGAAGGTGCGGACGGCTCGGACGGTCCCGCGGCCGCCGGTACGGAAGGTTCCGCGCGGTTCGCCCGCGGCCGCCGCCTGCTCTGCGTCAGCGCCGCCCCCGCCAGTACGATCACCGCGCCCACCGGCGTGTTCCAGCTCAGCTCCTCGCCGAGGACCGTGACGCCCGCCGCCGTGGCGATGACCGGGATGAAGTAGGTGACCATCTGGGCGGTGGTCGGACCGATCTCCGCCACCAGTCCGTACTGGATCAGCAGCGCGAGCCCGGTGCCCAGGGCGCCCAGCGCGACCACCGCCAGCAGCGGCGCCGGGGAGAAGGACTCCGGCATCGAGGTGAAGACCGGTGTGACGACGGCCAGCTGAGCCGTGGCGATGCCCAGCTGTGCCCCCGTGAGGGAGAGATGCGAGTGGCGGTCGCCGGCCAGGGTGCGCCGGACGTAGATCCAGCCGATCGCGTAGAAGAGGGAGGCGAGCAGCGCCATCGCCGTGCCCCGGAAGTCCAGCCCCGAGAAGCCCTGCCAGGCCCCGAGGACGGTGAGCACCCCGAGGAAGCCGAGGCCGAGCCCGGCGACTCTGCGCCGGGTCGGCCGGTCCTCGGAGAGCGCGACCAGGGAGAGCAGCATGCCCCACAGCGGCGAGGTGGCGTTGCAGATGCCCGCGAGCGTCGACGGAATCGTCAGCTCCGCGTACGAGAACAGCGAGAACGGGATCGCGTTCAGCAGCAGGGCCGCCACGCTCAGATGGGCCCAGGTGCGGATTCCGCGCGGCAGCCGCTCCCGGCGGACCGCCATCGCCACGGCCAGGACCGCCGTACCGAAGAACAGCCGGCCGAAGGTGACCTGGAAGGGGGCGAACCCCTCGGTGCCGACCTTGATGAGCAGAAAGCTGAAGCCCCAGACGGTGGAGAGGACCGCGAAACGGATCCGCCAGTCCAGCCGCGGCCGGCCGGCGGGGGAGGGCGGGGCCGGTGAGACGGATGCGGCGGACGGGTCGAACGGACCGGACGAACGGGACGAACCGGATGGACCGGATGGCTTGGACAAGTCGGTCGGGTCAGACGGGTCGGACGGGCCGGATGGGTCGGACCGGTCGGATGGGTCGGACGGTTCGGGCGAGGCTGCGGAGGGCGGCGCGGCGGCGGTGGTCATGCCCTCACTCTCACCCCTTCAATTTCGTAGAACAAGCGAGAATTCGTTGCAGGGTTCGATTAGCATTGCTTACATGTTGAATCTGGAGCGCCTGCGGACCCTGGACGCCCTCGCCCGTCACGGCTCGGTCAGCGGCGCGGCCGACGGACTGCATGTGACCACCTCGGCCGTCTCCCAGCAGATGGCGAAGCTGGAGCGCGAGGTCGGCCAGCGGCTGCTGGCGAAGAATGGGCGCGGGGTCCGGCTCACCGACGCCGGACGGCTCCTCGCGGACCACGCGGCCCGGATCCTCTCCCAGGTGGAGCTGGCCCAGTCCGATATCGAGGCCCAGCGCGGCCAGGTCGTCGGCGAGGCCAGGATCGGGGCGTTCCCGACCGCCGCCCGGGGGCTCTTCCCCGCCGCGATCGCGGCCCTCCGCGCCGACCACCCCGAGCTGCGCGTCCGCTCCCGCGAGCTGGAGCCCGAGGAGGGGCTGCGGGCCGTCGTCCGCGGCGATCTCGATCTCGCCGTCGTGCTCGACTGGAGCAACAAGCGGCTGCCCGTCCCCGGCGGGCTCGCCCAGGCCCATCTGCTGGACGACGCGCCCGATGTCGCCATGCCCGCCGGTCACCGGCTCGCGGGCCGCTCCGAAGTGGATCTGGAGGAGTTCGCCGACGACGAATGGGTGTCCTGGCCGGAGGGCGAGTTCTGCCACGACTGGCTGATGTTCACCCTGCGCTCACGGGGCATCGAACCGCGGATCTCCCATCTCGCGGGCGAGCACCACACCCAGCTCGCGCTGATCGCGGCCGGGCTCGGCGTCTGCGTCACCCCGCGCCTCGGCCGGGGGCCGGTCCCGGCCGGCGTCGCGCTCGTCCCGGTGCGGCAGCGGGTGCTGCGCCATGTGTACGCGGTGTGGCGCACCGACGCGGACCGCCGGCCCTCCATCCGGGCCGCGGTCGAGGCGCTGCGCGCGGCGGCGGCCGGACCGGCCTCGGGGCAGTGACACCGGACTCCCCGGCCGCCCGTCCGCCGGGGGGATCCGCCTCAGGGCGACGGCAGCCTGCTGAAATCCCAGGACACGATCGCGTCCGGCGTCAGCCGCAGCCAGGCGTGCCGCCCGTCGTGCGGCATCCGGTCGAGGCCGAAGTTCTTCCGCGCGAAGAGCCGTTCCGGGCCCTCCAGCTCGGGACAGGGCTCGCCGGTGCGCGGGGACTCGCCGACCGGGACCGCCGAGCCCGACAGCTCCACCCCGCACAGCTCGCCGTACGTCTCGCCGCCGTCCACCACCACGGCCAGCCGCGGATCGCGCCGCAGCTGGGCCCAGCGGCGGCTGCGGACGAGGGAGTACAGCCAGAGGGAGGTCCCGTCCCAGACGAACCAGAGCGGGCCGACATGGGGACGGCCGTCGGCGGCGACGGTGGCCGCCCGGCAGACGCGCCGCTCGGTCAGAAAGGCGTCCCGTTCGGCCGGGGGCATCATGATCCGGCGGCCCCGGCGCTGCGCTTCCGCCACGGCGGCTCCCTCCGTCGCACCAGTGACTGACTGAGTGTCAGAAAGCATGGACGGCCTTCCCTCCGTACGCAATGGGGGCTACCGTCGCGCGCCCCGCGGCCCGTACCCGAGGCCGGTACGGCTACGGACGGGAGGGGCGGCCATGACCGGCGCCGAACAACGGGACGGACCGCGGGCCGGACCGAGGGACGGACGGCGGAACGAACAGCGGCACGAACAGCGGGACGCACGGCGGCTCGCGCGACAGCTCAGGCCCGCCGCCACCGCGCTGCTCACCGTCGAGTGCCAGCGCGGAGTGGTGGGCCCCGGGAGCGAGAGCGCCCTGCCCGAACTCGCCGCAGTCGCCCGTTCCTCCGGCGCCCTCGACCGGGTCGCCCGGCTGGTCGACGGCGCGCACCGGGCGGGTGTGCAGGTGCTGCACGCCGTCGCCGAACGGCGGCCGGACGGCCGGGGCTCCGGTCGCAACGCGCGGCTGTTCCGCGCCGCCGGACGGCTGCCCGTGCGACAGCACCCCGGCACCGACGCCGTCCGCGTCGCCCCGCCGATCGCGGTCGCGGACGAGGACATCGTCGTACGGCGGCTGCACGGCCTCTCGCCCGTCGCGGGCACCGAGGTCGACGCGCTGCTGCGCAATCTCGGCCGCCGTACGGTCGTGATCTGCGGGGTCTCGGCGAACATCGCCGTGCCCAACGCCGTCTTCGACCTGGTGAACCTCGGCTACACGGCGGTGGTGGCGGCCGACGCGGTCGCGGGCGTGCCCGCCGAGTACACGGACGCCATGATCCGCCACACGCTGTCGCTCGTCGCCACGATCGCCGATGCCGACGCCGTCCTGTCCTGCTGGGGGCAGGACTGACGGGCGACGGGCGACGGGGCGGCGGGTTCGGCGGTTCGGCGGGCTGTCGGGCGGCCGAGGCGGGGGCCCGGCGCCGGCGGACCGCGACGACGACGGCGGGCGGGCGGCCGGGTGCCTCAGGCGAGCACGATGGCGTCCCCCTCGACCGTGATCGGCGTGGGCCGCAGCGGCGCGGAGGCGGGACCGCCGAGCACGCTGCCGTCGCTCGCGTCGAAATCGCTGTCGTGGCAGGGGCAGTTGATCATGTTGTCGCGGACGCTCCGGACCGAGCAGCCCCGGTGGGGGCAGGTGGCGGAGAACGCCCGGTACTCGCCCGCCGTCGGCTGGGTGATCACCAGCCCGTCGACGACCTTCCCGCCGCGCTCCGGGATCTCCGTGACCTTGGCGATCTCCCGGCCCGGCGCTCCGCCGCCCCGGCCCTCGCCCTCGTCCGCCCCGCCGGAGCCGCCGGAGCCACCTGAGCCGCCGGGTCCGCCGCCGTCGGCCGCGCCCGCGCACCCGGTCAGGGCGGCCGCGAGACCGGCCCCGCCCGCGACGGCGAGGGCGGTCCGGCGCGCGACGGCGGGGCCCGCGTCGGCGGCCGGGCGTACGGGCTCCGCGCGCGCGTCCGCCGGCCGTACGGCGTCCGGGCCGACGGCGTCCGCCCGTACCGTGGCCGGGTCGGCGGTGGCCGGCCCGGCGGCGTCCGGGTCGCCGCTGTCCGTGCGTACGGCGGCGTTCGTGCGTACGGCGGTCGGGTCTGCTTCGGTCGGGGGCAGCCCCCGCGATCCGGTCACTCCGGTCATTCCGCGGCTCCTTCAGCTCTGAACGGTCCCGTCAGCCGGACCCGGGGGCCCGGCTGTTCGCCCTGGTTTACGAGCCGGGCCGCGGAAAGATTCAGACCCTCAAAGATTCAAGGATTCTTTGAGGAAGGCCGCCTCCGTCCGCAGCAGACTGCTCACCTGGCTCCGCTCGGTCACCCCGTGCCCCGCGCCCGACAGCGGCAGCACCCGGTGCGGCCGGTCCGCCGCGAGCAGCGCCCGCGAGAGCCGCAGGGTGTGCGCGAAGAAGACGTTGTCGTCCGCGACCCCGTGCACCAGCAGCAGCGGCCGGGTCAGCAGATGGGCGTACGGCACCAGCGAGCTGCGCCGATACGCCTCCGGGGACACCCTCGGATGTCCGAGGAACCGCTCCTCCCAGTGGGTGTCGTAGAGCCTGCGGTCGGTGGGCGGCGCGCCCGCGACGGCCGCGTGGAAGACCTCCGGATGGTGCAGCACCGCGCCCGCCGCCAGATAGCCGCCGTAGGACCAGCCCCGGATCGCCACCGCGCCGGGATCGAGATCCGGGCAGCGCTCCGCCGCCGCGTGCAGCGCGTCGATCTGGTCCCGCAGCGCCGGGCCGAGCCGGTCCCCGTGAATGGACCGCTCCCACTCCCGGCCCCGGCCGGAGGTGCCCCGGCCGTCCGTGACCAGGACCGCGAACCCCTGCTCGGCGAACCACTGCGAGACGCACGACCACCACATTCGCGCCCGCACCACGAGCTGCATCTGCGGCCCCCCGTAGGGGCTGAGCAGCACCGGCAGCGGGCCCGAGCCCGGCTGGTGCCAGGAGGGCAGAAAGAGCTGGGAGCGCAGCCGGCGCTCGCCGAGCGTGAGCCGCCGGGGCCGGGGCCTGACCGCCGGCTCCTCGGCGAGCACCGCGATCCGCCCGGCCTCCGTACCGCCTTCGAGCACGGTCACGCGCTGCCCCGACTCGGTCCGGCTGTCCAGGACGACGGTGTCGCCGCCGGCCGAGGCGGAGTGGACGCCGGGGCCCTCGCTCAGGCGTACGAAACCGGACGCCGGTTCGTGGCACCAGACATGGACCTCGGTCGGGTCCTCGCCGGCGCTGAAGCAGACCCGCTCGCCGACCGTCGCGAGCACCTCGCGGACATGCAGCCCGGCCGGCGACCGCGCGTCGCCGACGAGCAGCCCCCGCCGATCGTCGTCGGCCGTGAAGGAGGTGACCGCCGTGCCGGAGGCGGTCCGTCCGGGGACGCCCGGCACCAGCTCCACCCAGACCGGATCGTGCTCCGTGTGCAGCTCACTCGTGGATCCGTCGGACGGGTCGACGGCCAGCAGCACGGCGGTGCGCTGGTCGCGGGTCTGCACCCGCACCAGGGGGCCGAGCCCGTCCCAGCCCGCCGAGGCGACGTACTCGAAGGTCCGGTCCGTCCACTCGCCCGGGCAGTGGGACTCCTCGTCCGCCGAGGCGGGCAGCGCCACCTCGGTCCGTCCGCCGTCCAGCCGCAGGATGTGCAGCGACACCTCCGCGTTCGCCGTGCCCGCCACCGGATACGCGACCTCCCTCGGCGGCCGCGCGGGATCGGCCGCATCGGACACGTACCAGCGCCGCACCGGAGCGTCGTCCACCCGCGCGACCAGCAGGGCGTCGCTCGCGGGCGACCACCAGTGGCCCCGCGACCGGCCCATCGACTCGGCCGCCGCGTGCTCCGCCAGGCCGTAGACCACGGTCGGACCCTCGGGACCGGCGAGCCGCCGGTCGGCTCTCCCGTCGGCCGCCACGACATGGAGCGCGCCGCCGGTGACGTACGCGATCCAGCGGCCGTCGGGCGAGGGGCGCGGATCGACCGCCGGGCCCGCCGACGGTATCCGCCGGGGCGCGCCGCCGTCCGTGGCGACCGACCAGAGCCGGCCGCCGAGGGCGAACACGGCGAGACGGGCCTCCGCGTCGGTCGCGTACGCCACCACGCCCGAGGAGAACTCCCGGGCCCGCTCCCGGCGGACCCTCTCCTCCTCGGGCACGTCCTCCGGATCCTCGCCCAGCACGGCCGGGTCGGCGAGGAGCCGTTCCCGTCCGGACTCGTACAGCCAGAGCCGGCCGGCCGGGTCGTCACCGGCGGAGCCGCGGACGAACAGGACGCGCCGGCCGTCCGGCGAGACGGTGAAGCGCCGGGGGACGCCGCAGGTGAAGTGCCCGGTGCGGCCCAGCTGATCGGGGAAGTCGGGGACGGCGACGCCCGAGCCCCGGGGGTTCTCGCTCTTCTCGGTCATGGGGGATCGTGCGCACCCCGGCCGCCGCCCGCGCAAGTGCTTTTCGCCCCGGGGCGGACCGCCCGCGCGTCACGGCGCGCGCGGGCCCGCGAAGTACTGTGGGGCCATGCTTTCCGAAGTCACGGCGACCCGCTATGTCACGCCCCTGCGTGAGGGCGGCTCGCTCCCGGGCATCGTCGAGGCCGACGACCTGGGCACGTACGTCATGAAGTTCACCGGAGCCGGCCAGGGACGAAAAACCCTGGTCGCCGAAGTCGTCTGCGGACAGCTCGGCCGCAGGCTCGGTCTGCGGGTGCCGGAACTGGTGGGGATCCAGCTCGACCCGGTGATCGGGCTCGGCGAGCCGGACCAGGAGGTGCAGGAGCTGCTCAAGGCCAGCGGCGGACTCAACCTCGGCATGGACTTCCTGCCCGGCTCGATCGGCTTCGACCCGCTGGCCTACGAGGTCGACCCCGCCGAGGCGGGCCGGATCGTCTGGTTCGACGCGCTGATCAACAACGTCGACCGCTCGTGGCGCAACCCCAACATGCTCGTGTGGCACGGCGACGTATGGCTCATCGACCACGGAGCCACCATGATCTGGCACCACAACTGGCCGGGCGCGGCGGCCTCCGCCGCCAAGCCCTACGACGCCTCCGACCATGTGCTGGCCCGCTTCCGGCCGGACATCGCGCGGGCGGCGGCCGAACTGGCCCCGCTCGTCACCGAGGAACTGCTGACCGAGGTCGCCGCGGACGTCCCCGACGAGTGGCTGGTGGACGAGCCCGGGTTCGACACCACCGACGCCCTGCGCCGCGCCTATGTGGAGGCGCTGCTGCCGCGCGCCGCCTCGATCCATACGAGGATCACGCTCGGCGCGCCCACCGCGCCGCGCCCCTCGCAGGCTCCGGGCTGGCTGGCCGGCCGCCTGGCCCGCCCGGCCGCGGACGGAACGGGGGCCGGAGCATGAACGGACGCGAGGTCTTCGAGTACGCGCTGCTGCGGGTGGTGCCCCGGATCGAGCGCGGCGAGTGCTTCAACGCCGGAGTGGTGGTCTACTCCCGCGCCCGCTCCTTCGTCGCCGCCCGCACCCATCTGGACGAGGCGAAGCTGATGGCCCTGGACCCGGGGGCCGATGTGACCGGCGTACGGGCCGCGCTGTACGCCGTCGAATCCGTCTGCTGCGGCGGGGAGCGGGCCGGACAGGCGGCCGTGGACGACGCCGGACGCCGGTTCCGCTGGCTGATCGCCCCCCGCTCCACCGTCGTTCAGCCGGGGCCGGTGCACACCGGGCTGACCGCCGACCCCGAGGCGGAGGTGGAGCGGCTGCTCGCCCTGCTGGTGCGCTGACCTCCGCCGTCCGCGCCGAGGCCGCCCTCGTGGCCGTACTCCCCGCCGGGGGTACGGCTACGAGCGCGTCGGGCCCCGCCCGTGCCCGCCTCCCCCTCCCGCCGTGCGCCGTCCCTCTCCCTCCCGTGCCCCGCTCGCCGACTCCCTCCCGTGCCCCTCCCGTGCCCCTCCCGTGCCCCTCCCGTGCCCCGTCCGTACGCCGTTCGTACGCCGCTCGTCTCCCGCCCGTACGCCGCTCGTCCCGCCGCGCCGGGAATCCGGAGTGGCGGCCCGGCGCACCCGGGGGGCCGTTGACACCGGGTGCGCGGGCTTCTAGCGTCTCGTCTGCCGAAGGTACTAAGCGGTCGCTCATCCGTGAGGCGCGCGAGCTGCCGGACGGGCCGCCTCGGGGCGGGCGCCGCACACAAGGGCGAGGAGAGCCAGCATGTCCACCACCGAGCAGCGCATCGCCGTCGTCACCGGGGCGGCCCGGGGCATCGGGGCCGCCACCGCCCTGCGGCTGGCGGCCGAGGGCCGCGCCGTCGCCGTGCTCGACCTCGACGAGGCGAGCTGCGCCGACACGGTCGAGCGGATCGTCAAGGCCGGGGGCAGGGCCCTCGCGGTCGGCTGCGACGTGTCCGACGCCGCCCGGGTCGAGTCCGCCGTGGCCCGCGTCGCCGCCGAACTCGGCCCGCCGACGATCCTCGTCAACAACGCCGGCGTCCTCCGCGACAACCTCCTCTTCAAGATGAGCGAGTCCGACTGGGACACCGTGATGAATGTGCACCTCAAGGGCGCGTTCCTGATGGCAAAGGCTTGTCAGGGGCATATGGTCGACGCGGGATTCGGCCGGATCGTCTCGCTCTCGTCGTCCTCGGCCCTCGGGAACCGGGGCCAGGCGAACTACGCGGCGGTCAAGGCGGGGCTCCAGGGATTCACCAAGACGCTCGCCAAGGAGCTGGGCAAGTTCGGCGTCACCGCGAACGCCGTCGCGCCCGGCTTCGTCGTCACCGAGATGACCGCCCAGACCGCGGCCCGGGTCGGCATGGGCTTCGAGGAGTTCCAGGAGGCGGCCGCCTCGCAGATCCCCGTCCGGCGCGTGGGCCGGCCCGAGGACATCGCGCGCGCCATCGCCTTCTTCACCGGCGACGACGCGGGCTTCGTCTCGGGCCAGGTGCTGTACGTGGCCGGCGGACCGCTCAACTGAGGCCGGGGGAGACCGAGATGACCGGGCATGTGCCCGAGAGCGGCAAGGTGGCGCTGGTCTCCGGCGGCAGCCGGGGGATCGGCTACGCGATCGCCGAGGCGCTGGTCGCGCGCGGCGACCGGGTGTGCGTCACCGGCCGCGGCGAGGCCGCCCTGGAGGCGGCGGTGGAGCGGCTCGGCCCCGGCCGGGCGATCGCCGTCGCGGGCAAGGCCCATGACGAGGCCCACCGGGCGGCGGCGGTGGAACGCGTCATGGAGGTCTTCGGACGGGTCGATTTCCTGGTGAACAACGCGGGCGCCAACCCGGTCCTCGGTCCCATCGCGGAGCTGGATCCGAATGTCGCGCGGAAGGTGTTCGACACCAATGTCGTCTCCGCGCTCGGGTTCGCCCAGCAGACCTACCGGGCGTGGCAGAAGGAGAACGGCGGTGCGATCGTGAACATCGCGTCCGTCGCCGGACTGGCTCCCTCGCCGTTCATCGGGGCCTATGGAATGAGCAAGGCGGCCATGGTCAATCTGACCCTGCAGCTCGCTCATGAATTCGCGCCGGGGGTGCGGGTCAACGCGATCGCACCGGCAGTGGTCAAGACCAAATTCGCCGAGGCGCTCTACGAAGGCAGGGAGGAGGAGGCCGCGGCGGCCTACCCCCTGGGCCGGCTGGGAATGCCGGAGGACGTCGCGGGCGCCGCCGCCTTCCTCACTTCGGACCGGGCGGACTGGATCACGGGCCAGACTCTCGTGGTCGACGGCGGCCTGTTCCTCAAGGCCGGGGTGTGAGTGAACGCCGCAGGGCCGCCAGGTTGACCCGGTGGGGGGCTGCGGTATGGTCGGCCAACTCACGGCTGAACGAGGAGCGTGCACGTGTTCTACCGGACCTGTCTGCGGGCCGCTGCAGCCCTGGCGTCCATATCGCTGTTGGCGGGCTGCGGCCTGTTCTCCGATGCGGAAGCGGGCAGTCAGAAGAAGATTTCCGTCGGTACCACGAGCGAGCCCACGACACTTGATCCGGCCGCCGCCTGGGACGGCTCCTGGGAGCTGTACCGGAATGTGTTTCAGACGCTCCTGAGTTTCCCCACGGGGAGTACGACACCCCGCCCCGACGCGGCGCAGAGTTGCGAGTTCACGGACACCTCGAGCAAGACCTACGTGTGCATACTCAAACCGGGGCTGGTCTTCTCCAACGGAGAGAAACTCGACGCCTCGGCGGTCAAGCACTCCATCGACCGCATCCGGCTGATCGACGTTCCGGGCGGCCCCAACGGACTGCTCAACTCGCTCGGCAGTGTCGAGCTGGTGGGCGATCGCACGGTGAAGTTCCATCTCAAGGTCCCGGACGCGACCTTTCCGTTCATCCTCGCCACGCCGGCCACTTCTCTGGTGCCGCCCGGCGAATATCCCCGGAACACCCTGCGCGACGACGGCGCCCTGACCGGCTCGGGGCCCTATGTGCTGCGTGCGTACATCAAGGGCAAGAAGTCGGAGCTGGCGAAGAACGACACCTACGACGGCTACGCGAAGCGCAAGAACGAAGGCGTGACGATCCGCTATTTCAAGGATTCCACGCAGATGGTGAGCGCGCTCCGGAAGAAGGAGATCCACGCGACCTACCGCGGCCTGGACGCCAAGGAGGTCGTGGATCTCCAGCAGAAGAAGCCCGCGAACAAGGATCTGCGGCTGGTCGAGACGGTCGGCACGGACATCCGCTATCTGGTCTTCAACGCCAAGGACCCCAACGCGGGCAAGCTCGCGGTGCGCCAGGCAGTCGCCCAGCTCGTCGACCGCGGAGCCCTGGTCTCCAAGGTCTACCAGGGCACGGCCGAACCGCTGTACTCCATGATCCCCAAGGGAATCGTGGGACACACCACGGAATTCTTCGACCGCTACGGCGACCCGAGCGTCACGAAGGCGCGGCGGATCCTGGAGGCGGACGGGATCGAGACGCCCGTGAAACTGGACCTCTGGTACACCACCGACCGATACGGCTCGGCGACCGCGCCGGAGTTCAAGGAACTGAAGCGCCAGCTCGAAGCCTCCGGACTGTTCGAGATCAAGGTGACCGGCAAGCCGGAGCAGGAATTCCAGAAGGGGTACAAGCAGGGGGCCTACCCCGTCTTCGGCCGCGGCTGGTTCCCCGATTTCCCGGACCCGGACAACTTCATCGCGCCGTTCGTCGGCGAGAACAACGTCCTCGCCACCCCCTACGAGAACCGCGAGATCACCCGGGACCTGCTGCCCTCCTCCCGCCGCCAGAGCGACCGCGGCGCGGTCGCCAGGAGCTTCGAGCGGGCGCAGGAGATCATCGCCGACGACGTCCGGCTGCTGCCGCTGTGGCAGGGCAAGCTGTACGTCGCGGTCAACGAGGAGATCGGCGGCGGCGAGCGCGCCTTCGACCCGCAGTCGATCATGCAGATGTGGGAGCTGTACGGGAAGGCCAGCTGGTAGCGGCCCCGCGGGGCCGCTCGGCGGGGCCGTTGTCAGTGGCTCCGGGTAAGTTCTGTGCTCGGTAACTGATCGCTTTCCGGAGGTTCTTGACGTGACCGACACCGACATGCTGCCCGAGTCCTGGCGCGGCGTCCTCGGCGACGAGCTGGCCCAGCCCTATTTCAAGGAGCTGACCGAGTTCGTCGAGGAGGAGCGGGCGAAGGGGCCGGTCTATCCGCCGCGCGAGGAGGTCTTCGCCGCCCTCGACGCCACGCCGTACGAGAAGGTGAAGGTGCTCGTCCTCGGCCAGGACCCGTACCACGGGGAGGGCCAGGGGCACGGGCTGTGCTTCTCGGTGCGGCCGGGCGTCAGGACCCCGCCCTCCCTGCGGAACATCTACAAGGAGATGCAGGCCGAGCTGGGTCTGCCCGTCCCGGACAACGGCTATCTGATGCCCTGGGCCGAGCAGGGCGTCCTGTTGCTCAACGCGGTGCTCACCGTCCGGGCCGGCGAGGCCAACTCCCACAAGGGCAAGGGCTGGGAGAAGGTCACCGACGCGGTGATCAGGGCGGTCGCCTCCCGCCCCGACCCGGCCGTCTTCGTGCTCTGGGGGAATTACGCGCAGAAGAAGCTGCCGCTGATCGACGAGAGCCGGCACGTGGTGGTGAAGGGGGCGCACCCCTCGCCGCTGTCGGCCAAGAAGTTCTTCGGCTCGCGCCCCTTCACCCAGATCAACGAGGCGGTCGCGGCCCAGGGCCACGAGCCCATCGACTGGCGCATCCCCGACCTGGGCTGACTCCCGCCGGGTGACACGGGCTCGGGTCGGGTGCCCGAGCCTGTGCGTGTTTGTCCATGGGGGCGGTTAGCTTCGTGACGGGGGGATCTCGTCGCCGTTCGCCGTATGGACGTGGGAGGCCGCAGTGATGGATCAGCAGGAGGCGTCGGAGGACGCCGTCATGACGCGGATCGGGCAGGCGGCCATGCTGCTGCACGGCGGCGACCGGGAAGAGGCGAGGAATCGGTTCGGCGCGCTCTGGGCGGAGATCGGCGAGCGCGGGGACGCGCTGCACCGCTGCACTCTCGCGCACTACATGGCGGACGCCCAGGACGACCCGGGCGACGAGCTGGTCTGGGATCTGCGGGCGCTCGCCGCGGCGGAGAGCCTCCGCGCCGAGGGCGCGGGCCCCGAGCCCGCGCCCTCGGTCCGGGCGTTCTATCCCGCCCTCCATGTCAGCCTCGCCGCCGACTACCTCAAACTTCGCCGCCCCGGGGCCGCCCGGGTCCATCTCGACCGGGCGCGCGGCGCGATGGCCGCCCTGGGGGACGACGGCTACGGCCGGGGTGTGCGCGGCGCCGTCGAGCGGCTGGAGCGGGAGCTGGGCCCCGAGTGAGCCCGGCCGGGGCGGACCTGCCCCGGACCTGCCCCGCCGCCCGCGCCCCGGAGCCCGCCCGTGCGCGGCTCAGGGCCGGTGCCGACCCGCGCCGCCGGGAGCCCTCCCGTACGCCTCACGGCACATCCGGGCCTGGGCGCCGCCGGGCCGCCAGCCGCCGTACGCCTCGGTCAGGGCGCAGACGTCCGGCGGTGCGCCGACTCCGGGCGGGGCCGCCGGGGGACGGCTCCGGCGGGTGGGCGCGGGTGCGGGCGGCGCGGCCCGCCGGGGCGGCCGCTCGACGGCCCGCGTCCTGGGCGCCTGTCCCGCCGGCCGCGCCCTCGGCTCGGGCACGGCCCGCGCCTCCGGGGCGACGGGCGGCGCGGGCCGCTTCCGCGGCGGCGGCCGGAGCACCTCACGGGCGGGCCCCTGCCGTACGGTCTGCGGCCGGGCGACCGACGACGGCGGCCGCTCGGCGCGGGGCGCGGGCGCGGGCCCGGGCAGCGGCTCCACGCTCACACAGCCGGAGAGGGTCAGCGCGGACACGGCCCAGACGGTCGCGCCGAGCAGATATTTCACGGTGATCGGATTTCGACGGTGCACGCGCGCCACTCTGACGCCTGCCGCGGCCCGGCCGTCGTCATACCGGCGCCCGGTGGCCCGGACGGGTGACCTCGATCGGTCCTGTCGGCCCAGACCGGCCCGCCGTCGGTGCGCGGGCCTTCGACGGGATCACCGAAAGGCGGCCGCCCCGGCACCCGTATGCTGACCGGGCCCGTCAAGGGCACGCCGCACAGCTCTGGGAGGCATCTGGTGAAGGTCGGTTGTATCGGTCTCGGCGACATCGCGCAGAAGGCCTATCTGCCCGTGCTGGGCGCGCTGCCCGACGTCGAACTCCATCTGCAGACCCGTACGCCGGCCACCCTGAACCGGGTCGCCGACGCCTACCACGTCCCGGCCGGGCGACGTCACACCGACCTCGCGTCCCTGCTCGCCCAGGGGCTCGACGCGGCCTTCGTCCACGCGCCCACCGCCGCCCACGCCGAGATCGCCACCGCGCTCCTCGAAGCGGGCGTGGCGACCTATGTCGACAAACCGCTCGCCTATGAACTGGCCGAGTCCCGGGCGCTGGTGGAGCTGGCCGAAGCACGCGGCACCAGCCTCACCGTCGGCTTCAACCGCCGTCTCGCCCCCGGCTACGCCCAGTGCCTGGAGCACCCGCGCGATCTGATCCTCCTCCAGAAGAACCGCGTCGGGCTCGCCGAGGACCCGCGCACCTATGTCCTGGACGACTTCATCCACGTCGTCGACACCCTGCGCTTCCTGGTCCCCGGGCCCGTCGAGCACACCGATGTGCGCGCCCGGATCGTCGACGGGCTCATGGACCAGGTCGTGCTCCAGCTCTCCGGCGACGGCTTCACCGCCATCGGCGCGATGAACCGCCGCAGCGGCTCCACGGAGGAGATCCTGGAGGTCTCGGGACAGGACTCCAAGCGGGAGGTCCGCAATCTCGCCGAGGTCGTGGACCACAAGGGTCAGCCGAGCGTGCGCCGGCGCGGCGACTGGGTGCCGGTCGCCCGCCAGCGCGGCATCGAGCAGGCGGCGCTCGGCTTCCTCGACGCCGTACGCGCCGGGAAGATCCTCAGCGCCCAGGACGCCCTGCGGACCCATGAGCTGTGCGAGCTGGTGGTGCTGCGGGCCCTGGAGCAGGCGGCCGCCTGAGCCGGGCGGCGGCCCGGGACGCGCCCCACGCCGCCAGCACGGCGAGCGCGCCGTGCACCGGCCAGTCGCCGAACCGTGCGTAGCCCGTGGCGCCCCGGGCGAGCGGGACGTCGTACACGGCGGCCGCGCCGCCCCCGGTGCCGAGCACCCCGCCGATCCGCGCGCCGTCGGGCCCGTACACCGCGCTCACCCCGGTGAGCGTGGCGTGCACCGCCGGACGGCCGCTCTCGGCGGCCCGCAGCGCGGCGAGCGAGGCGTGCTGCTCGGGCGCCCAGCTGTCCTGGAACGACGAGGTCGCGGACTGGGCGACCAGCACATCCGCCCCGTCGAGGACCAGCCGCCGGCTCATGTCGGGGAAGGCCGACTCGAAACAGACCAGCGGCCCGACGCGCGGCCCGCCGTCCGGCAGATCCATCACCACCGGACGGTCGCCGCGCAGCCGGTCCTCGCCCGCCGCCCTGCCCACCGACGTCGCCCAGCCGAGAAGCCCGCGCGCCGGGACGTACTCCCCGAAGGGCACCAGCCGCATCTTGTCGTAGCGGTCCCCGGTGGGGCCTCGCGGGCCCACCAGCACCGAACTCTTGAATATCCCGTCGGGCCCCGAAGCGCCGGTGCGCCGCGCGTCCACATTGACCAGCAGCGGCGCGCCGACCTCCCGGGAGAGGGCGGCCAGCCGCTCCGCCAGGTCGGGGCGCTCCCGCAGATCCGCCCCCACGCTGCTCTCGCCCCAGACCACCAGGTCCGGATCGCGGCCGGCGAGCGAGCGGGTCAGCTCCTCGCCCCGGTCGAAGCGCCGCTCCACGCTCCCCGGGCCCTCGACCACCCCGGGCTGGACGATCGCGATCCGGGTCCGTCCCGTCTCCCCGGGGGCCGGGGCCCAGGCCCGTACGGCCGTGACCGCCAGCGCGCCCGCGACGAGCGCGACGGCGACCGGGGCACGTGCCCGGGGCACGGCGATCAGCACCGTGATCGCCGTGTTCACCGCCAGCACCACCAGGCTCACCAGCCACACCGCGCCGAAGGACGTCAGCCTCAGCGCGGGGGAGACCTGCCACTGGCTCGCGCCCAGCAGCCCCCAGGGGCCGCCCAGCCCCTCCCAGGACCGCACCAGCTCGATCGTCAGCCAGCCCGAGGGCACGACGGCGATCGCCGCGAGAGCCCGCCCGGAGGAGGGCGTTCCGCCCAGCAGCGAGCGCACCAGCCAGCCCCAGGGCGCCCACAGCAGCCCGAGCAGCGCGGCCAGGACCAGCATGAAGACATGGAGGCTCGGTATCAGCCAGTGATGTACGGCGATCATGAAGCCGACGCCGCCGAGCCACCCCTCGACCGCCGCCCGCCGGCCCGTCGGAGCGGTCCGTATCAGCAGCAGCCACGGGACGAGGGCGACATAGGCGAACCACCACAGGCCCGGCTCGGGAAAGGCGAGCGCGGGCAGCGCGCCCGCGACCGGCGCGGCGACGGCGCGCCGAAGCCGAGCGCCCCGGGGCGTCCCCGGGACGGGCCCGTCGCCCACCGGGCGGTCCGCCGCGAACCGCATGCAGCGCCTCCTCGTCCTGCCCCGAACCGACGGCGAGCCATGCCCCTCCAGTGTGCGGCGGCCCCGACCGCCGGTCCAGGCCGCGTCCCCGCACCCGGCGGGGGCGGGACCGTCCCGTACGAGACGGAGGCGCGCGCGGGCATGGCGAGCCGCCGGCCCGGGGCGGACCGGCCGGGGCCGGCGGTCGGGGCCGGTCGGGGATCGGTTCGGGCCGGGCAGGTCGGGCTGATGGGCGCTAGCCGGGCAGCTCCCCGCTCCGGCGCCACTTCTCCTCGGTCGCCACACTGATCAGGCGCCAGCCGTCGTCCGTGCGGAGCGCGCCGAAGACGCACCGCCCGCCGGAGATGTGGTCGTCGCCCGACTCGCCCCGCATGGGGGCGATGTAGTCGGCCCGCACATCCGCGCCGTCCCCGGGGTATCCGCCCAGGTCCTGGAGGTTCAGCCGGCGGTTGACGATCAGATGCTGGCGTACGGGGAAGGCCCGCAGCGTCTCGGCCAGCCAGTCGGCGGCCTGTACCGCGGGCCCTTCGATCCCGCCCGAGCCGCGGTAGTCCACCCGGCCCTCCGGGGTGAAGAGGGCCCGGTAGCCGCTCCAGTCGGCGTCGTCCACGGCCACCGCGTAGCGGGTGACCAATTCATCGATGGCAAGCCGGTCCATCACCGTCGCGAGATCCACGCGCTGCGTCATCGGCTCAGTTTCCGGCAGGCCGGGCCCCAGGCCAAGAGCTGTGCACGCCCGTCGCGCCCCGGTGTCCGGGCAAACGGTCGATCTTCGCCGGTCCGGCGTCCGATCATCACTTCGCGCCGGGCGGGCGCGGGCGGCGCGAGGCTACCGCTTGACCGCCCTCAGCACCACGAACTTGGGATTGCTCGCCATGACCGCGCAGTCGCCGAAGAGCCGCTTCAGCCGCTGGTGGTACCCCAGATGCCGGTTGCCGATCACCCACAGCTCGCCCCCGGGCCGCAGCGCCCGGCGGGCTCCGCCGAACATCCGGCGGGCCGTGGTGTCCGTGGTCGCCCGGTGGGAGTGGAACGGCGGATTGTTGAGCACCAGGTCGACCGAGCCGTCCGGCACCCCGGACAGCCCGTCGCCCACCAGGAACTCCGCCGTGCCGGAGGGCACGTTCTCCCGGTAGGTCGCCTCCGCCGAGGCGACCGCGGAGAACGACTCGTCGACGAAGAGCACCGACGCCTCGGGGTTGGCGAGCGCGGCCGCCGTGCCGACGACCCCGTTGCCGCAGCCCAGGTCCACCACCCGGTCGGGCCCCCGGCGCTCGGGCAGGCTGCTCAGGAACAGCCGGGTGCCGATGTCGAGCCGGTCGGCGCAGAAGACGCCCGCGTGGTTGGTGACCGTCCGGTTCGCGACGACGCCGGTGTCGGCGGGGAGCGCGTACCGCAGCGGCCAGGCGCTCGGCGCGGGGGCGAGCGCCGGGTCGGGGGTGCAGAGGATCAGCCGGGCCTTCCGCACCGCGAGCGATGTCGTGGTCACGCCGATGATCCGCTCGAAGAGCCGCAGGGTGGAGGTGTGGATCTCGCTCACCATGCCGGCGCCGATCACCACGGTCCCGGCGTGGACGGCGGGCGCGAGCCGCAGCAGCTGGTCCTCCAGGAGCGCCAGGCTCTTGGGCACCCGGACCAGCAGGACGTCGATCCGCGCGGGCGGGACGTCCCGGGCCGAGAGCAGCCGCACGGCGTCCGCGTCCGGTCCGGCGATCCCATTGCGGGCCAGATTGGCCCGGGTCGCCTCCTGGGCGAGGAAGGAATCGGTGATCTGTACGGGGCGGTGCGCGGCCAGCGAGGCCGTCAGCGCGCCCCAGCGGTCGCCGAGGACGACGACGGTCCCGGAGAGATCCGGGGCGGTCTCGTCGAGCCGCCGCAGCAGATACTCGTCGGCGGCGTCCCAGGCGCGGAGGGGGTCGCGGGGATCCGCGGGGAAGCGGGCGAGTGAGACCTCGCCCCATGACGTGCTCAAACGGTTCATCGTGAAGCCAGGCTAGCCGAGTCCGTCCGCCGTCCGTCCGCCGTCCGTCCGGTGCCGGAGCACGCGATCCCGGCAAGATCTGAAAGAGCGGCCCTAGGCCGACGGCCGTGTCACGCGGCGACGCCGTCGGAGTCCCCGTCGCGCTCCAGCGCGGCAGCGGCCCACCTCAGCACGAGCGCCTCGTACTCCCCGCGCCGCTCCTCGGGCAGCTGACCGTCGGCCCACAGCTCGCGGATGCGGGCGTTGAGCTCGGCCGCGGACAAGGCGGACAATGCGGTCTCTGACTCGCGTGGAAGGGGGGACATGCGAACAGATTACGGCCTTCCTGTGGAGGCGTCTCCCCCGTGAGGTCACTCCTCAGCCACCCGACTCACCCGCGTGAGGACTCAGCGTGTCCGTCCCGACCAGGATGAACAGGGCAATCCCCAGGAGGATGCGGTAGATCACGAAAGGCATAAAGCTTTTGGTGGTGATGTATTTCATGAACCACGCGATGACCGCGTACCCCACGCAGAAGGCGACGACGGTGGCGAAAATCGTCGGTCCCCACGACACATGACCCTCGCCCGCGTCCTTCAGTTCGTACGCGCCGGACGCCAGCACCGCCGGGATGGCCAGCAGGAACGAGTAGCGGGCGGCGGACTCGCGGGTGTAGCCCATCAGCAGGCCGCCGCTGATGGTGGCGCCCGAGCGGGAGACTCCGGGGATGAGCGCCAGCGCCTGGCAGAAGCCGTAGATCAGCCCGTCCCTGACGCTCAACTCCTGGAGCGTCTTGCGGCGCTTGACGGCGCGGTGGCGGCCGCCCGACTCGTCGCGGGCGGCGAGGCGGTCGGCGACGCCGAGGACGACGCCCATGACGATCAGCGTGGTCGCGATGAGCCGCAGATCACGGAAGGGGCCCTCGATCTGGTCCTTGAGCGTGACGCCGAGCACACCGATCGGGATCGACCCGATGATGACCAGCCAGCCCATCCGCGCGTCGTGGTCCGCCCGCATGGACTTGTCCGTGAGCGACCGGAACCAGGCGGAGAGGATCGCGGCGATGTCCTTGCGGAAATAGATCAGTACGGCGGTCTCGGTGCCGATCTGGGTGATCGCGGTGAAAGCCGCCCCCGGATCGTGCCAGCCGGCGAACGCGGCGGTGAGCCGCAGATGAGCGCTGGAGGAAATCGGCAGGAATTCGGTGAGGCCCTGCACAAGTCCAAGGATCAGTGATTCGAACCACGACATGGAAAACCGCGCCACCCAAGAAAAGAGCATGTCTGACGGCGCGTGGAGATTCCGTTCATGCGCCAGTGTGTCAGGCAGCGTAGCGTTCCCAGGTGAACGGGAAGTGCCGTGTTGCCGAAGGGAAGAGTGGGTTCTTCTGTACGGGTCGCCGTCGGACCGGGTGAGTGCGCGGGAGGCGCGCGGAGCCGTACGGGCCCGGCCTCACAGCGGCCCGCGGCGCCCGGCCGCCGGGGCCGGGGCGGTCGGCGGACGCGCCCGGGGAGGTCGGGGGACGGGCGGGCCGACCCTCCGTCAGCTCCGGCTCAGCGCCTGGCGCTTGCGCCACGCGAGCGCCGCCGCGGTCATCCCGGTGATCACGATGAATCCCATCGCGATCAGAAAGGCGGGAGAAGTCGGCGAGCCCGCCCGGGCCCCCGCCACCACGTACGCCGCCGTATTCGGAATGGAACCCAGCGCGGTGGCCAGGAGAAAAGGCGTATAACCCATTCGGGAGACGGCGGCGCAGTAGTTGGCGGCCGCGAACGGGATGCCGGGGAAGAGCCGTATCGCCAGCATCGAACGGAAGCCGTGACGGCTCAGCTGCCCGTCGGCCGCCGTCAGCACCCGGCCCCGCAGCAGCGGGCGCAGCGCGTCCTGGCCGAGCAGCCGGCCGAGCGTGAAGGCGATTCCCGCCCCGAGGACCGTGCCGGCCAGCGCCGACACCAGCCCCGCCTGCGAGCCGAAGAGCGCGCCCGCCGCCAGATTGAGCAGCGGCCTCGGCACGAAGGCCGCCGTGCACGCCCCGTAGGCCACCGCGTACAGCACGACCGCCGCCGCGCCGCTCAGCCGGGCGGCGGGCCAGCCGTCCGAAAGCAGCCGCTGTGGCTCGTACAGCAGCACCAGCGCGCCGGCCGAGACCAGCATGAGGACGAGCAGGGCGAGCCGTGACCACGGGGAGAGCAGCACCCGGGTACAGCGGACGGCGAGACCGGAAGAGGGCCTGGGGACGGGCTCGAACATCCGGGGAGACTAACCGACGGCGGGATGTGATCGCCGTAACGAGAGACTCACCCCGGCCCCGGAACCACCGCCGCACGGCGCCCCGCCGGCCCGCCGCCCCGGCCGCGCGGTCCGTACGCGACGCCGCGCCGCAGCCTCGGCGGTCCGCACGGAAGGCCCGCCCCGCCACCCCCGCGATCCGTCCGGAACACCGCCCCGGGGCCCCGGCGCGCCCTCGCGCGAGCGGTCCGCCGCCCCAACGCGGCCCGCGGGGAAAACCGTTCGACGCCGCCGACCGGGTCCGAGATCATCGTGGGTATGCCCCGGTACGCCTTCCCCGCAGCGCTCTTCGCAGCGCACGCGCCGAAGGCCGCCGTCTTCCTCGTCTCCCCCGGAGCGGCGGGCGTCCTCGCCGCCGCTGCCGGCTCACCCGGCGGCATCCGAAGCTGACCCTTCCCGGACCGTCCGGCGGGACCCCACAGGGGGAGGGTCGGCAAGCCCCAGGGGTCCTCAAGCGTTTCGCCACGAACGATTCCGAGGAAGAGCCATGCCCAAGACCGTCCACGTCCGGACCAAGCCGCATCTGAACATCGGCACCGTCGGCCATGTCGACCACGGCAAGACCACGCTGACCGCCGCCATCACCAAAGTCCTCAGCGCCCGCGGCGCCGGCGCGTTCGTCCCCTTCGACCGTATCGACAAGGCCCCCGAGGAGGCCCGGCGCGGCATCACCATCGACCTCGCGCACGTCGAGTACGAGACCGACACCCGCCACTACGCCCACATCGACATGCCGGGCCACGCCGACTACATCAAGAACATGGTCACCGGGGCCGCCCAGCTCGACGGGGCGATCCTCGTCGTGTCCGCCCTCGACGGCGTCATGCCGCAGACCTTCGAGCACGTCCTGCTCGCCCGCCAGGTCGGCGTCGACCACATCGTCGTCGCCCTCAACAAGGCCGACGCCGCCGACGACGAGATCACCGACCTGGTCGAACTGGAGGTCCGCGAACTGCTCACCGCCCACGGGTACGGCGGCGACACCACCCCCGTCGTCCGGGTCTCCGGCCTGCGCGCACTGGAGGGCGACCCCCGGTGGACCGCGTCCATCGAGGCGCTGCTCGACGCCGTCGACACCTATGTGCCGGATCCCGTCCGCTCCACCGACACCCCGTTCCTCCTCCCCGTGGAGGGCGTCCTCACCATCACCGGACGCGGCACCGTGGTCACCGGATCCATCGAGCGCGGCACCGTCCGCCTCGGCGACCGGGTGCGGGTGCTGGGCGGCGACGATCTGGAGACGGTCGTCACCGGGCTGGAGACCTTCGGCAGAACGATGGAGTCGGCCCAGGCCGGGGACAATGTCGCGCTCCTCCTGCGCGGACTGCCCCGCGACGGCGTCCGGCGCGGGCATGTGGTGGCCGAGCCCGGCAGCCTCACCACGGGCCGCCGCTTCACCGCGCGGGTGCAATTGCTCTCCGCCCGCGAGGGCGGCCGTACGACGCCGATCTCGACCGGCTACCGGCCGCAGTTCTATCTCCGCACCGCGGACGTCGTCGGCGGCGTCGACCTCGGCGAGCGCGCGGTGGCCCGGCCCGGCGAGACGGTCGCCATGACCGTCGAACTCGGCCGGGACGTGCCCCTGGAGCCCGGTCTCGGCTTCGCCGTCCGCGAGGGCGGCCGCACCGTCGGCGCGGGTTCCGTGACCGCGCTCCTGCCGGAGGCGGCGGCAGGATAGGGGCCTCGGCCCCCGCGCGTCCCGGGAGGGTCCGCCCTCCCGGGACCCGTGGCGGGCGGGGCCGAGGCGGCGTACGACAATGGAGCCGTGGACGAGCCCGTACCCGTGACCCGCCCGGTGGATCACGGCACCGCCAAGCTGATGCCCGACGTCGACCGGGCGCGCGCCTGGCTGCTGACCGTCGACGGCGCGCCCCAGTCGTACGTCGACCTGGACGACCCCGCCCATCTGGAGTTCGAGTACGCGCGCCGGCTCGCCCATGTCATCGACTGCCACGCGCCCGAGGGCGCCCCGCTCGACGTGGTCCACCTCGGCGGCGGCGCGCTGACCCTGCCCCGCTATGTCACCGCCACCCGCCCCGGCTCCCGGCAGCGGGTCGTCGAGGCCGACCGGGGCCTGCTCGACCTGGTCCTGGAGGTGCTGCCGCTGCCCGGCGGCTCCGCCGCCGAGCTGCACACCGCCGACGCCCGCGACTGGATCGAACGCGCCCCGGCGGACTCGGCCGACCTCGTCGTCGCGGACGTCTACGGCGGCTCGCGGATCCCCGCCCGGCTCACCTCCGTCGAGTACGCCCGCGCCGCCGACCGCGTGCTGCGGCCGGGCGGCGTCCACGCGGCCAATCTCGCCGACGGAGCGCCGTTCGCCTTCCTCCGCTCCCAGCTCGCCACCTTCGGGGCGGTCTTTCCGGAGCTGGTGCTGATCGCCGAACCGGCCGTCCTGCGCGGCCGACGCTTCGGCAACATCGTGCTGCTCGCCTCCCACGCGCCCGCCGACCTCGCCGCGCTGGCCCGGCGGGCCTCCTCCGACCCGTTCCCCGCCCGCGTCGAGCACGGCCGGGCGCTCGCCCGGCTGGCGGGGGACGCCGCGCCCGTCGCCGACCGGGACGCCCGGGACTCGCCCGAGCCGCCGGACGGGTCCTTCGGCATCGGCTGAGGCGGCGGGGCGGCCGGACGGGCAGCCGGGCGGGGAGGCGGCCGGGCGGGCGTCGCTGAGGTCCCGGCCGGGCCCGCTGAGGCGGTCCCTTCCAGGATCAGGACGAGGCCGGGCGCTCGGCGGGCAGGGCGGCGGGCTGCTCGGCGGGCTCGACAAACTCGCCCGGCCCGGCGGGCTCGACGGACTCGCCCGGCCCGGTGGACCCGGTGGACCCGGCCCCCGTCGGGCGGTGCCGCAGATTCCGTACATCGGGCACCAACAGCACCAGCGCCGTCACCAGCAGCACCAGCGCCGAACACGTCCAGAGCGCCGGCCCGCGCCCCATCGCGTTCTCCGCCGGACCGGCGAGCGCGGTCGCCACCGGCAGCATCGCCACCGAGCCGAACCAGTCGTAGGAGGAGACCCGCGAGAGCATGTCCTCCGGGATCTCCTGGTGCAGCGCCGTCATCCAGGTGACGCCGAACACCTCGATCGCCACCCCGCTCACCAGCATCACCAGCGCCAGCCACTCGACGGACAGCGGCACCGCGAGCGCCGCCGACGGCGCGGCGAGCGGGAAGACGCACAGCGAACCGGCGAGCAGCAGCCGCCGGGGCTTCCACCGCATCATCAGCAGCGCGCCCAGCACGGTGCCCGCGCCGAACGCGGCGAGCGCCAGGCCCCACGGACGCGCCCCGCCCAGCTCGTCCCGGGCGACCAGCGGCCCGTACACCCCCTCCGCCGCGCCGACGACGGCGACCACCACGGAGAACTGGGCGACGACGGCCCACAGCCACGGCCGTGTCCTGACCTCCGTCCACCCCTCGCGCATGTCGGAGAGGAGCCCGCCGCCCGGCGGGCGCGGGGCGATGTGGCTGACGTCGAGGAAGGCGCGCAGCGCGCCCGCGACCGCGAACATGGCCGCGTCCACGGCCAGCACCCAGCCCGGCCCGATTGCCGCGATCATGGCGCCGCCGAGCGCCGCGCCGCCGATGGCCGCCCCGTGCATGGCCATCCGGAAGAGGGCGAAGGCCCGGCTGGCCTGTTCGCCGGTGACGCTGGAGAGCAGCATGCCCTCGGCGGCCGGATTGAAGAAGGCCTGCCCGGCCCCGCCGAGCGCGGTCAGCACCATCATCTGCCACAGCACCGCGTCGCCGGAGAGCACCAGGACCGCGAAGGCGGCCTGGGAGACGCAGTTGAGGGCGTTGGCGGCGACCATCACCCGGTGCCGGGGCAGCCGGTCCGCGACCGCGCCGCCGACCAGCAGGAAGAGCACGAGCGGTACGGTGCGGGCGGCGGCGACCAGCCCCACGTCCCCCGCGTCCCCGCCGTTCTCGATCACCGCGAACGCGGCCGCGATCAGCGCGCCGTGGCTGCCCAGATTGGTGGCGATCGCGGCGGCGGTCAGCAGGACGTAGTTGCGTCCGGCCCAGGCGGGACGGCGGCCCCGACGGCGGGGGAGGGCGGGGGGAGTCGTCACCCTGGGACTATCCCGCCGCCCGTCCGCCGTGCCAATCGGAATTAATCGGTGGAGAACCGGCCCTTCCGGTACGCCCCGCCCTTCCGGCGAGGCGCGTGCCCGCCCCCAGCGTGCCCGTCACCAGGGCACCCGCCCCCCGCGCGCGGCCCGCCGTGCCCCGGACCGCGCCCTGCCCTCAGTCCGCGCTCGTCCCCGTCGTCCGCAGAGTGCTCAGGATCCGCCGGATCGTGGTGTCCGGCACCTCGTCCTGGATGCCCTTGTTGGCGTACAGCACCCAGGTCCTGAACTCGCCGGTGGCGTCCTTGAAGGTGAAGGCGAACGACTTGCCGTCGGTGTCGCACTTCGAGTTCTTCTTCACCCCGACGGCAGTCGCCGTGGACAGACTCCCGCTCAGCCCGGCCTCGGTGGTGTAGGGCTTGGCGGGGGTGATCTCGACCGTCCCCTTGGGCTCCTTCTGCGCGTACGCGCCCCAGACCCAGGTGCCCGCCTCGTTGTACGCGGCGGTCTTGGTGTCCTTGGCCCCCTTGCCGCCCTTGGTGCCGGCCGTGGCCAGTCCGGAAGTCTCCTTCAGCCCGTCCTTGTTCGCGTCGGCGGTGCACCAGGTGGACTTGAAGTGCGCGGGGGCGGACATGGTGACCAGCGGTACGCCGCCGCCCTTCTTCTGGTCCTCCAGGTAGGTGCTCATCCCCGACGACGGGATCTCCCAGTCCGCCGGGACGTCGAACCGGGTGCCGTGCTTGGGGTTGGTGACGACCTTCCAGCCCTTGACCGTGGGCTTCACCTCCTCGCCGCTCCGCGGATTCTCCTGCGGGGACGGGGAGCCGCCGCCGGCCGGCGCGGAGGCCGGCGGCGGGGAGCCGGGGGACTTCGGCGCGCCGCTCCCGGTCTCCGCTCCGGCGGCCTTGTCGGCGGAGCCCTTGCCGTTGTCGCCGTCCTCGTCCTTCCCGAGGACGACCACCCCGGTGATCACCGCGGCGGCGACCACCGCCGTGGCGGCGACGATCGCGACCACCGTGGTCCGCTTCTTCTCGTCCCGGGACGGCCCGGGCGGACCCGGCGGCTGTCCGTCGACGGCGTACTGCGGCACGGTCGGCTGCGCGTACGGGTTCGGCTGCTGATAGCCGGGCTGGTGATACGGGTTCGGCGGGTGCTGTCCCTGCTGTTGGTACGGGTTGGGCTGCTGCGGGTTCTCGCCCCCGGGCGGCTGCTGTCCTGGCCACATGGCGAGAACCATAGAGGTGCGGTGTCACCGTGGTCACGTCCGCCCCGCGCCCGCGCCCGGTCCGGCCCACGACCGGGGCGGCGCCCGCTCCCCGCCGGCCCGACCGCCCCGGGAGTCCCCGCGCCGGCGGGAACGCCTTCCGGCCAGGGATGGCCAAGCATCTTACCCATAGGTAACATCGCGGCCATGAGTGCTGATCAGATGTCCGTCGGCGAGATGCTCGCCGCCACCGTCCCCATGGCCAGGACCCTGCGACTGGAGTTCCTGGAGACCACGGCCGAGCGCGCGGTGCTGCGCCTGCCGGACCGGGCCGATTTCCACAACCACGTCGGCGGCCCGCACGCCGGAGCGATGTTCACCCTGGCCGAGTCCGCGAGCGGCGCGATCGTCCTCGCCGCCTTCGGGCATCTGATGGACCGCGCGGTGCCGCTCGCCGTCCGGGCCGAGATCGGCTACAAGAAGCTGGCGATGGGCGAGGTGACCGCGACGGCGACCCTCGGCAGGCCCGCCGCCGACGTCATCGCCGAACTGGACGCGGGCGGCCGGCCCGAGTTCCCGGTGGCCGTCGCCATCGCGCGCGCGGACGGCGCGGTCACCGGCGAGATGACCATCGTCTGGACCCTCCGCCCCCACTCCTGATCACCCGCTGGGTAGGCTGCCCGGCGTGCGCCGGAGGGGCGCGCGCCGGGAGGGGAGCGGGCGATGACGGCAGAGGCGTGGATCGCGGGAGTGGGCGGCCGGGAGCCGAGGATCGCGGCGGCGGCGTTCACCGCCCCCACCTCGGTGGTCGTCGGCGAGGTCACCCTCGCCCCCGGGGCCAGTGTCTGGTACCAGGCGGTGCTGCGCGCCGACTGCGGCCCGATCGTCGTCGGCGCCGACTCCAACATCCAGGACAACTGCACGGTCCATGTCGACCCCGGCTTCCCGGTGACCGTCGGCGAACGGGTCTCCGTGGGCCACAACGCGGTGCTCCACGGCTGCACCGTCGAGGACGATGTGCTGATCGGGATGGGGGCGACCGTCCTCAACGGCGCGCACATCGGCGCCGGTTCGCTCGTCGCCGCCCAGGCGCTCGTACCGCAGGGCATGCGGGTCCCGCCGGGATCGCTGGTCGCGGGGGTGCCCGCGAAGGTCAGGCGCGAGCTGTCCGAGGAGGAGCGGGAGGGCATCACCCGTAACGCCGCCCTCTACCGGGAGCTGGCGAGGAGTCATGGCGAGGCGGCCCCGCTGCGGCGCGGCGAGACATCAGAGGGTGGAAACAGTCCGGAGTGAACCCGTAACGGTATGAAAAACAATCAGATTCGGCCAAGACCCATCTATACGTGGCCGATGAATGATCATTAACGTGGTGTGCGTACTCCGTTACCGCCGAGGGAGCGTTCATGGCCACCACCCAGCAGATTCCCGACATTCTGTCGCCCGAGTTCGCCGAGAACCCCTACCCGGTATACCGCGCGATGCGCGAGAGCGCCCCCCTCCTCTGGCACGAGCCGACCCAGAGCTATCTCATCTCCCGCTACGAGGACGTGGAGCGCGCCTTCAAGGACAAGGAGTCGCTCTACACCACCGACAACTACGACTGGCAGATCGAGCCCGTCCACGGCAAAACGATTCTCCAGCTCAGCGGGCGAGAACACGCGGTCCGCCGCGCCCTGGTCGCCCCCGCCTTCCGGGGAGCCGACCTGCGGGAGAAGTTCATTCCGGTCATTGAGCGCAACGCCGACGAGCTGATCGACGCCTTCCGCCACACCGGCGAGACCGACCTCGTCCACTCCTTCGCCACCCGCTTCCCCGTCAACGTCATCGCCGAGATGCTCGGCCTCGACAAGGCCGACCACGCCCGGTTCCACGGCTGGTACACCACCGTCATCGCCTTCCTGGGCAATCTCGCCGGGGACCCGGAGGTCGCGGCGGCGGGCGAGCGCACCCGGGTCGAGTTCGCCGAGTACATGATCCCGATCATCCGCGAGCGCCGTGACAGCCTCGGCGACGATCTGCTCTCCACCCTCTGCGCCGCCGAGGTCGACGGGGTGCGGATGAGCGACGAGGACATCAAGGCCTTCTGCAGCCTGCTGCTCGCGGCGGGCGGCGAGACCACCGACAAGGCCATCGCCGGCATCTTCGCCAATCTCCTCGCCCACCCCGAGCAGCTCGCCGCCGTCCGCGAGGACCGCTCCCTGATCGACCGGGCGTTCGCGGAGACCCTGCGCCACACCCCGCCGGTCCACATGATCATGCGTCAGACCGCCGCCGACGTCACCGTCAGCGGCGGCACCATCCCGGCCGGCTCCACCGTCACCTGCCTGATCGGCTCCGCCAACCGGGACCCCGAGCGCTACCGCGCGCCCGACACCTTCGACATCTTCCGCGACGACCTCACCGCCGCCACCGCCTTCTCCGCCGCCGCCGACCACCTGGCCTTCGCGCTCGGCCGGCACTTCTGCGTCGGGGCGCTGCTCGCCAAGGCGGAGGTGGAGATCGGGGTCGGCCGGCTCCTCGACGCGATGCCCGACCTCCGGCTCGCCGACGGCTTCGAGCCGACGGAACAGGGGGTGTTCACCCGGGGCCCGGCCTCCCTGCCGGTGCGTTTCACCCCGGTACGGGGCTGATCCGGCCGCGCCCCGCACCGCTCAGCGCGCCACCGGGGTGAGACGCACCGGGGCGAAGGGCCCCGTACCGCTCACCGTGCCACCGGAGTGAAGCGCACCGGGAGCGCGGTCAGCCCCCGCATCCAGATCGACGGACGCCAGGTCAGCTCCTGCGGCTCGACGGCGAGCACCACGTCCGGCAGCCGCTCCAGCAGGGTCTCGACCGCCGTACGGGCGATCACGTCGGCCAGCAGCGGCGCCGGGTAGGGACAGCGGTGCTCGCCGTTGCTGAAGGAGAGATGGGCCGAGTTCTCCGCGCCGATATGGCCCTCGGGCCAGATCTGCGGATCGGTGTTGGCCGCCGCGAGGCCCAGCACCAGGCAGTCCCCGGCCCGGATCTGCCGTCCGCCGAGCTGGGTGTCGCGCACCGCCCACCGGCCGATGAAGTTCTGGGTCGGGGTGTCCAGCCAGAGCACCTCGTTCAGCGCCTGGCCCACGCTCAGCCGTCCGCCGGAGACATTGAGCGCGAAACGGTCGTCGGTCAGCAGCAGCCGCAGCGAGTTGCAGATCCAGTTCGCGGTCGGCTGCTGGGCCGCGGCGATGATCGAGATCAGGTCCTGCACGATCTCGTCGTCCGTCAGCCCGGCCGGATGGGTGAGCATCCGCGAGGTGACATCCGGTCCGGGCGCGGCCCGCTTCTCCTTGACCAGCCGCTGGATCCGCTCCTGGACCCTGATGTACGCGGCCACCGGGTCGTCGCCCTCCCGGGCGTCCAGGGAGATCCGCAGATCGGTCACCAGATCCTCGGTGTCCTCGCTGCCGGCCGGCATTCCGCACATCTGGACGGCCGCCCGCATCGGCAGGGCGTGCGCGAACGAGGACATCAGCTCGGCCCGCCCGCTGCCCGCGAAGGAGTCGATCAGCTGATGGGCGATGGCCCGGCACCACTGGGCCAGCTCGAACTGGTCGACGCCCTCCTCCAGCGCCTGGGTGATCACACCGGCCCGGCGCTGGTGCTCGGCGCCCTCGGTGAACAGCACCGAGGGCTGATAGCCGACGAACGGCATCAGCGGCCAGTCGGGCGGGATGACCGGCCACTGGTTCCAGCGCCGGGAGTCCCGGGCGAACAGCTCGTCATGGCTGGTCACATAGCTGACCTCGGCATAGCCGAGCACCAGCCAGGCCGGAACGCCGCCGTCCAGCACGATCGGCGCGACCGCGCCGTGCTCCCGCCGCATGGCGCGGTACAGCTCCGACGGCGACTGCTGGAACTCCAGCCCGCTGAGCGGGATCGCGCCCTGATGGGCCGGGCAGCCCGGGGGCGGACCGCCCCCGGGCTGACGGGCATCGGATCCGGTGAGTTCGGTCATGGTGTCATCTCCCTGGCCCTGGCCAGTTCGCGAAGGTGGTCGACAAGACTGATCAGAACCTGCTTGCCGGACGAGCGGACCCGGGCGTCGCATTCGATCAGCGGCACATGGTCGGGCAGCGCCAGCGCCTGGCGGATCTCCTCCAGGGAGAAGGCCGCGTGGTCGCCGTCGAAACGGTTCACCGCCACCACGAACGGGGTCCGGTGGTGCTCCAGCCGGTCGACGGCGTACCAGGAGTCGCTCATCCGCCGGGTGTCGACCATGACCACCGCGCCGAGCGTGCCGGCGAACAGCCCGTCCCACAGGAACCAGAACCGCTCCTGGCCCGGCGCGCCGAACAAATAGAGGACCATGCGGTCGTTGAGGGAGATCCGGCCGAAGTCGAACGCGACCGTGGTCGTGGTCTTGGTGAGACCGGCCGGCTCGTCCACCCCGATGCCGGCCTGCGTCATCACCTCCTCGGTGTTCAGCGGACGGATCTCGCTGACCGACTTCACCAGAGTGGTCTTGCCGACCCCGAAGCCGCCCACGATGACGATCTTCAGTCCGGTGTCGGCCGACGCGGCCAGCGGTGTGCGTGTCGCGGGCAGTTCAGAGGTTACGGAGTCCATTGAGCACCTCCTCCAAGAGGGCAGAGTCGGGCAGATCGACGAGAGAGCGACCCGCCCGGGGGTGGCGAGCGGTGATACGCCCCGTCGACAGCAGATCGCCCAGCAGGATCCGTACCACGGTGATCGGCAGCTTCAGCTCGGCGGAGATCTCCACGAGCGCGGTCGGCTGCCGGCACAGCTCCAGAATGCGGACATGCTCCGACTGCATTCCGGGCGTCGGCCGGCATTCGCTGACGACCAGGGTCACCAGGTCGAACTTCTCGTCGTCGACGCGGCTGCGGCCTCCGGTGACGGTGTAGAGCCGGTCGGGGTCACCCAGATCGACGGGGCGGCGTGTCATGACAGCCGAGTCTCCGAGGGGGTGCGCGGTTCGGCTCGCAGATGCTCGCCGATCTGCTCGACCAGCTCGGTCATCTGGTGGCCGACGGCGCCGGGGTCGGCGCCGTCGTCGGCGACGACGGCCAGATGCGCTCCGGCCCCCGCCTCCACGATGAAGAGGAGTCCGCCGTGGAACTCCGTCATCGAGTGCCGTACGCCGCCGCTGCCGTTGCCGAACTCGACGGAGGCCCCCTGGGCGAGGGCCTGGATGCCCGAACAGATCGCGGCGAGCTGATCGGCCTGGTCGAGGGTGAGATGCGGGGTCCAGCAGAGCTTGAGCCCGTCCCGGGAGAGCACCAGGGCGTGCCGCGTGCCCGGCGTCCGGTCGAGCAGGCTTTCCAGTAGCCAGGTCAGGCTGTTGTCTGTGGTCTGCATGGTCTGCGTGGGCCCGGTGTCGCCGGACGGTCCGGTCACCGGCCCGTGCCTCCTGTCTGGCTTGAATACATGCGAAGGGTGTCTGTGCGGTGCGGACGCGGCCCCTGGCCGCCCCGCGCCGGTTGGCGCTAGCTCTCCGACGCCCCCTCGTCCTGAGCCTTGCGCGCGCGGTGGAAGGCGCCGAACTGGGTCCCCGCGTCCCGCGCGGGCGGCGGCGGCACGGGGGGCGCGGCGGGTCGCTCCGCCGGCCGGGTGCGGTCGGCGGCGGCCATGGTGCGCCCCGGCGGCCGCACGGGCAGCCCGCCCGGCGTCGCGCCCCGGGGCCCGCTCTGCTGCGCGGCCTGCGGAGCGCCGCGCCGGACGTCCTGCTGCCGCGGAACGGGAGCGGGGCTTACGGAGGGCTCGGGCGCGGGCTCGGCGAGGGCGGCGATCTGCGGCCGGGCGGTCTGCTCCGGCGCGGCCGTCCGGGGCTGGTGGAGCAGCTGCGGCGGGAAGAGCACCACGACGCCGGTGCCGCCGCGCGAGGAGGGCCGGAAGCTGACGCTCATGTTGTACTTGGCGGCCAGCAGACCGACCACGACGAGTCCCAGCCGGGTGCTCTGCAGATGGGCCAGGTCGTGGAAGCGTCCGGTGACGGCCTCCTCGGCGCGGCGCATGGCCGCGTCGGCCATCTTCAGCCCGCTGTCCTCGATGGTGACGACCAGTCCGGCCGTGCGCTCCTCGACATAGACATGGACCTCGTCGATCGGCGGCGAGAAGTTCGCCGCGTTGTCCATCAGCTCGGCCAGCAGATGCATCACGCCCTCGGCGGCGTAGCCCGCGACCGCGGCGTTGCTGGAGGAGTGCAGGCGGACGCGCTGGTAGGCGGCGATCCGGCCGACCGCGCCCCGCAGGATGGACTCCATGACGATGGGCTTGTTCCAGGCCCGGCTCGCCCGGCCGCCCATCAGCAGCGCCAGCCGGTCGGTCAGCAGACCGAGCTGCGAGGTGTTGTGATCGAGGGTCAGCAGATCCCCGAACACATCTTCGCCGTGACGATCCTGCATCTCGCGCAGTTCGGCGAGCATGCTCACGGCCTTGGCCTGAACCCGGCTCAGCACCTTGGCGCTCGCGCCCTGGGCGGCGGCGGCGCGCCGCTCGCTGAAGGCGAACTCCCGCACGATCGAGTCCAGGGCGACCCGCAGGCGCGGGTCGGACGGCTGGTCCAGCTCGGCGAGCGCGGTGCCCGCGGAGGCTCCGCCGCGCAGCCGCTCGATGGCGGCGGGCAGCGTGGTGTTGGTGAGCCGGTGCAGGTCGTCGGCCGACCTGGCCAGCTGCTGCGCGACATTGGCGCCCGCGGCCTCGGCCGCCGCCGCCCGTCGTCCGGAGGCCACCAGCTCGGCGGCGATCAGCTGGAGCATCCGCCGCAGCTGGGGGTCCGAGGGCGCGGGAGCCGCGCCGAGGGCGTGCTCCGCGCTCTCCCCGTCCCGTACCCGCTTGAGCACGGAGGGGAGGGTGACGTTCACCAGATGCGCCGACTCCGCGGCGGTCTGGGCCGAGTGCGCCTGGAGGGAGCGCAGCTCCCCGCCGGCGGCGGTGGCGGACGTGTACAGCCGCCGTGCGTTCAGGGTGGAGGCGGCCGTGCTGACGGCCAGCCAGGTCCAGGCGACCAGGACGGTGGCCGCGACCCAGCCGCGGGCCGGGGCGGGCGCCGCCGCGATCGCCGCGCCGCCGGCCGCCCCGGCCACCGCGACAGAGACCAGCGGGACGGCCACGGGGAGTGGCCGGGGTGTTCGTATTCTGCGCGGTTTGGGGGCGACTGGTGCTGACATGCGGTCCCTCGCTGCTCGAGTCCGGGGATGTACTGATGGGCCGACAGAAAAGCATCGACCGAACACAGGCACGGTCACCGAAAGTTGACGGTGATCTTCCGCACGTATGTTGCGCTCATGGTAGTCAGGTGCCATGGCCACCGAGTCCGGACGGGCCCCGGAGCCCGCAGAACGGTGGACTTAGTCCCGAAGTGACTGCTTGAGGCCCCTGGCCGTGATAACCGGTGAGTTCCGCAGGAATCCTTCGGGACTCCGGCGGAATCGCCCCCGGGAGCGGTCCCACACCGTTCGGCCCGGCCGATGGCCCGGGTCGACATCTCCCTCCTGATCCGGAGCAAAGCGACGTATTGGATGGTGAGATGGTGTCCCTGGGCATCGGTTTTCAGCCATCTGGCGCTGTTCCTGCGTCGGCCCGCTCCCGGAGAGAGGGCTTTCTTCGCCCGCGACGGGGTCCATGGGGTCCACGAGGTCGCCGCGACGGCTCCGGAGGCCCCGCTGCGAGGTCCGCCCGTGGGGCGAACATCACAGCTGAGGGCCCTGATCGGCCCAGGTCCCGCCGACTACCGTGAACAGGTGCCCAGAAACAGAAACACGTTCTCATCGCCTGCCCTGTGGTGGCGGAGAGCGCTCACCCGCGCCGTCCATCGCGGCTGGCGCTGGGCGCAGCGGGCCGGCTCCGTCACCGCCGAGCACCCCGGACGGCTGCGCTTCCGCCGGCTGGGCCACGGCACCCGGCTGGCCTTTCCGCAGGGCACCGTCTTCGGCGAGGCGTGGATCGAACTGGGCGACCACTGCATCATCGGCGAGCGGGTCACCCTCACGGCCGGCATGATGCCCGGCCTCGATCTGGGGGCCGAACCGATCCTGACCCTCGGCGACGGCGTGGTGCTGGGCCGCGGCAGCCATGTCATCGCCGACACCCGGGTCTCCATCGGCTCGGACACCTACTGCGGCCCCTACGTCTACATCACCTCCACCAACCACAGCTACGACGATCCGCACCAGCCGGTCGGCAAGCAGTGGCCGCGCACCGAGCCGGTGGAGATCGGCCCCGGCTGCTGGCTGGGCACCGGCGCGGTGGTGCTCCCGGGCGCGCGGCTGGGCCGCAATGTCGTGGTGGCGGCGGGAGCCGTGGTCCGCGGCGAGGTGCCCGACCACTGCGTGGTCGCCGGGGCCCCGGCCCGGGTCGTCCGCAGCTGGGACCCCGTCGACGGCTGGCGGCCCCCGCTGCGCACCCCCGCCCCCGTACCGCTCCCGGACGGCATCACCCCGGAGCAGCTGCTCGCCCTCGCGGAGCTGGAGAAGCCCGAGGGGCAGGGCTGAGAGGCCCCGAGGGGCAGGGCCGGGGCGGCCGGGGCCGGCGAGGCGTGCGCCCGGGCGGTCGGCGGGTCAGCCGGCGGCCAGCAGCACCGTGCCCATCAGGGCGAGCCCCGCGCCCGCCGCCTGGATCGCCCGTACCCGCTCCCTGAGCAGGACGAGCGCCGCCAGCACGGTCACCACCGGATAGAGGTTCGCCAGCACGGCGGCGACGGTGACCGGCCCGGCCTGCGCCGCGATCGAGTACGTGCCGTTGGCCGCCACGTCCGCCAGGCCCACGAAGGCCAGCGCCGGGAGCGCCGACCGTGCGACCCGCCGGCCGCCGTCCTCCGGCAGCGCCCGCCCGCCGCGCCGCACCGAGGCGTACAGCGCGGCCCCGCCGACCGCGACATTGGTGACCCGCTGGACGAAGAGAGCGAGGAAGAGCCCGGTCAGGGTGGCCGACGCCTCGGCGATCAGCGCCATCACCGCGCCGAAGCCGAGGGCGGCGACCAGGGTCAGCAGCACCGCCTGCCGCTGTACGGGGGCGCCGCGCAGCTCGGGGCCGCCCGCGAGGACGATGCCCGCCACCGCTAACCCCGCGCCGGCGAACTGGAGCAGCCCCGGCCGTTCGCCGAGCAGCAGTCCGACGCCGACGGGCACCGCGACGCCGAGCGAGCCCAGCGGCGAGACCACGCCCATCGGGCCGAGCGCGAGCGCCCGGTAGAAGCAGAGCATGGCCACCGGGCCGACGACGCCCGCGCCCACCGCGTACCAGAGCCGCGGCCCGGCCTCGCTCCACGCCGCCGTGGCCACGACGACCGCGCCGAGGACGACGACGGCCAGCGACTGGGAGACCACCACCACGGTCAGCGCCGGGGTGCGCCGCGTCAGCAGCCCGCCGCCGAAGTCGGCCAGCCCCCAGAGCAGGGCGGTGGCCAGGGCGAACACGGCGGTCATGGCGGCCTCGCAGTACAGTGTGATGAACCTTCGGGTTCAGCACACGGTAGTGCAAGATATTTGACCCTGCCATTCAATCCAATGGACGGAATGTGACGGACCTCGACCAGCTCACCCAGTCGCTCGCCCGTAATCTCAAGCGCCGGCGCGGCGAGCTGGGGCTGACGCTCGACGCCCTCGCCGCCCGTGCCGGAGTCAGCCGGGGCATGATCATCCAGATCGAGCAGGCCCGGACCAACCCCAGCGTCGGCACGACGGTCAAGCTCGCCGACGCCCTCGGCGTCTCCCTGATCACCCTGCTCGACGACGAGCGGAGCGCGCCGGTGCGGGTCACGCCGCCGGAGCAGGCGGTGCGGATGTGGTCCACCTCCACCGGAAGCTCCGCGAGACTGCTGGTCGGCGGCGAGCGGCGCGGGCCGCTGGAGCTGTGGGCCTGGCGGCTGATGCCCGGGGACGGCAGCGAGTCCGACGCCCACCCCGAGGGCACCGTCGAGCTGATCCATGTCACCGAGGGCGAGCTGACCCTGGTCGTGGACGGTGCGCCGTACGCCGTGCCGGCCGGGAGTTCTGTCTCGTTCGAGGCGAGCGCGCCGCACGGATACCGCAACGACGGCACGGCGGAACTGGCGATGACCATGGCCGTGTCGGTGCCGCCCGTCGGCTGATCCGCCGCCCGCGCCCGGGTCCGCCGGGCTCAGCCCTTCTCGCGGAACCGGTCCCGTACGGCCGAGGCGGCCCGCGCGCCGCCCGTCCACACGGCTCCCGCCAGCAGCACCAGCGCCCAGATCTTGCCCGCGCCGTAGAGCAGATCGTCGAGCCGCTCCTCCCGGCCGCCGCCGCTCACCAGCGTCTCGGCCAAGTCCTCGGTGAACAGGTCCGCGATCCAGGAGAGCCCGGTGAACGCCAGGGCGAGCTGGGCGGCCGTGAACAGCGCCAGATGCGCGCCCTGGCCCCGGGTGCGCCGCCGCGCCGGATCGGAGGGTTCCGACGCGCCCGGAAGGGACGGTTCCTGGCCGGGCTCCTCCGGTGCGGCGGCCCGGTGCTCCCGGGCCGACAGCCCCTGGGCCCGCAGCTCCCGGGCCCGCTGCTCCTCGGCGGCCCGGACCGTGCCGTCGGCGGCGTCCGGCCCGGCGGCCGGCCCGGTCGCCTCCCGCCTCTCCCGGGCGAGCGGCGCCGGGGGAGCGTCCGCGACGCCCAGACGCCGTACGGCGCGCGGCACCACCACCGCCCCCGCCAGCAGGGCCGCCGCCGTGACCAGGCAGGCGACCCGCCAGTCGGCGCCGTCGTACAGCACCCCCGCCCCGAGCGAACCGGCCAGCGCGCCCAGCAGACTCGCCGACTCGTACACCCCCATCCCGCGCCCGACCCGCTCCCCGGACGCCTCCGCGACGACCGCCTGCTGAATCGGCGTCACCGCCGCCCAGGCGAGCCCGCTCAGCACCCACAGCACCGCGATCGCGTACGGATTCGGGGCCCACGCCAGACCGGCCGCGAAGGCGGCGCTCGCCAGGGACGCGGCCGTCAGTACCCGCGACCGCCCGAACCGCACCACCACGGTGTGCAGCCGCTCGGCCGCCAGGCTCATCGCGATCGCCCCCGGCAGGAAGACGAACGCGATCTCGGTCACGTCCAGGCCGAAACCGCGCTGGAGGTGCAGAAGCAGCAGCAGGGAGACCGCCGCCTCGGCCGTCGTGGTGAACGCCACGGCCAGCAGCATGGGCCGCAGCCTGCGCCCCACCGCGCCGAGCCCGGCCGCCGCCGCGCCCGCGCCCGCGCCCGCACCCGACGCCGCGCCCTCGCCCGGCCAGCCCCGCCCGTCCGGCCCCTCCCGTCCCGCCCGTCCCTCCGGTGCCGCCGCCGCGTCCTTCCGTCCCGGGGCGCGCAGCAGCACCACCGAGGCGACGGCGCACGCCGCCGCGCACGTCAGGAAGACGCCCCGGTGGTCGATGAGCCCGATGAGCGTCATCCCCGCGACGAACGCCACCCAGGAGCCGGTCTCCTGCGAGGCCAGCAGCCGGGCGAAGACGGCCGAGTCGACCGCCAGCCGCTCGCTGACCATCGCCCGCACCGCGACCCACAGCAGCGCGCCGCCCGCTCCGCCCACCGCGGCGGCCGCATAGGCCGCCGGGGCGCTCCCCGCCAGGGCGTACCCCGCGGCCGACAGCGCGTACAGCGCCGCGCCGGCCGCCGCCACGGTCTTCCGCTCGTAGCGGTCGGCGAGCACCCCCGCGACCGGCCGCATGATCATCGACAGCGCCATCTCGACGGCCAGCAGCAGACCGATCTGCGTGGCGCTCAGCCCGAGGGCCGCCCCCGCCCACAGCGGCAGCACGAAGTCGATCAGCTCATTGGGCCCGTGGGTGAGCGTCGCCGCGAGCAGCGCGCCGCGCTCCCGCCGCTGTGGCGCACGGTGATCCGGTCCGGCCCCCGTCATCCTGTTCCCCCCATAACTCCGAACAGCGTTCGAGTAACTCCGAACGATATACTGAGTTTCCGTACGGCCGCAAAGAGCAAGCACGGCAGGGGTGTTCCGATGGCACAGCCGCTCAGCGGGCCGCAGGCGCGGCGCGCCCTCGAACTGCTCTGGACCGATCCCCGGCGGGGAGCCCGCGGGCCCGAGCGCGGTCTCACCACTGCCCGGATCGTCGAGGTCGCGCTCGAACTCGTGGAGGCGGAGGGGCTGGACGCCCTCTCCATGCGGGCCGTGGCCGCCCGCCTCGGCATCGGGACCGCGTCCCTCTACACCTATCTGCCGGGCCGGGCCGAGCTGGAGGCGCTCATGCTCGACGCGGTCGCCATCGGCCCGGTGCTGCCGCACGAATGGCCCGGCGACTGGCGGGCGAAGCTGGAGGCGTGGGCCCGGGACGACTGGCACGCGATCCGCGAGCGCCCCTGGACCCTGCTGCTCGGCTCGGGCGAACAGCTCCCGGGCCCCCGGATGCTGCGCTGGCTCGACTCAGCGCTGATGATCTTCGACGGCACCGGTCTGAGCGAGGGGGAGAAGCTGGCCGCGATCGAGTCCGTGGACGCCTATGTCCGCGGCCTCGCCCGGCTGCACCTGGAGGACGGTGCCCCGGGCTCCGGGCGGCGCGCGGGCGAGGAGCCGGCGGGGGAGGGGGACGGCGGGCGGCAGCGCGACGAGATCCTCGGACGGCTGGTCGACTTCGACCGCTATCCGGCGCTGCGGCGCGCGCTCGCCGCCGGAGCCGTCCCCTTCTCCGGCGACCGCTTCGACTTCGGGCTGGCCCGGCTCCTCGACGGGATCGCCGGGCTCATCGAGAGCCGGGAGCCTCCCGCCGCTCCAGAGCGCCGATCTCAATCGCCGGGCAGCGGTCCATGACCATGTCAAGACCGGCCGCGCGGGTCCGCTCGTACGCCTCCTGATCGATCACCCCGAGCTGGAACCAGACCGCCTTCGCGCCGATCGCGACCGCCTCGTCCGCGACCCGGCCGGCGAGATCGGAATTGACGAAGACGTCCACCACGTCGACGTCGAAGGGGATGTCGGCGAGGGAGGCGTAACCCCGCTCGCCGCCCACCGGCTCCGCCTTGGGGTGCACCGGCACCACCCGCTTGCCGAACCGGCGCAGCACCTCCGCCACCCCGTACGCCGCCCGCGACTCGTTGTTGGACAGACCCACCACCGCCCAGGTGTCGCCGGTCGAGGTCAGGATCCTGCTGATCGTCTCGGGGAGTGCACCCGTGTCCGCGTCCATGCCAGGACAACGGGCGACCCGCGCGGAGCATTCCCCTCCGCCCGCCGCATAGGGTGGCCGGATGCAGGAGCAGTACCGGACGGTGGCCCGCGAGGGCGTGTACGAGACAGAGATCAACCGATCGCGCTTCATCTGCGCGCTCGCCCCCGCCGCGACCGAGGAGGAGGCCCAGGCCTTCGTCGCCCGGATCCGCGGGCAGCACCCGACCGCCACCCACAACTGCTTCGCGTACGTCATCGGGGCCGACGCCTCCGTGCAGAGGGCGAGCGACGACGGCGAACCGGGCGGCACCGCCGGGGCGCCCATGCTCCAGATGCTCACCCGCCGGGAGATCCGTTACGCGGCGGCCGTCGTCACCCGCTACTACGGCGGGGTGAAGCTCGGCGCGGGCGGGCTGATCCGGGCGTACGGGGGAGTGGTCGGCGAGGCCCTGGACGCGCTCGGCACCCTCGTCCGCCGGCGCTTCCGGCTCGTCACCGTCACCGTCGACCACCAGCGCGCCGGAAGGCTGGAGAACGATCTGCGGGCGACGGGCCGTGCCGTGCGCGAGGTGCGGTACGCGGAGGCCGTCACGATCGAGATCGCGCTCCCCGACGCGGAGGTCGGCGCGTTCCGGGCGTGGCTGGCGGACGCGACCGCCGGGACGGCCGTGTGCGCGGTGGGCGCGGAGGCGTACGGCGACGCCTGAGCCGCGCGTCCCGCTGCCGGGGGCGGTCGGCGGCCGCCCGGCGGAAGCCGCGGCCGCCGTGGCCGCCCGGACGATCTCGATGCCCGCGGAGACGATCGGCTCACCGCAGGACGGCGATCCCCAGCGGCCGTTCGCCGCCCGGCAGCCGGCGGGCGTCCCCGTCGGCGAGGTCCACGACCGTGATCCCGTTCCAGTGGCCGTCGCGGGTGAACCCTCCGGTGACGTACGCGGTCCCGCCGTCCGCCGACACGGCGACGTCCTCATGGGGACCGTCGAGCGGAATCACCCGCTCCGTCCCGTCCTTCGCGCGGACCGTGAGCGACGCCTCCGCGTCGTCGGAGCCGATCGGGCCGGTGCCGACCACGAGCAGCGTCCCGTCGGGAGCGAGCGCCGCGCCGTGCTGATGCGTGTTCGCGGTCATCCGCTCCACGGAGACCCGGCCGGTGCGCGGATCGAGCACGGCCAGCCGCTCGCCCTCGAAGGGCAGCAGCAGCCGCCCGTCCGCCCGTACCGCCGCGTAGTGCGGTTTGAGCCAGGAGCCCAGACCGCCCTCGGTGCCGTACGGCGCGACCTCGAAGGTCCGGGCGTCCAGCGAGTCCGCCCGGAGCGCGGTGACGTCGAAGGAGTCGTGATTGGTCGCGTACACCTCACGCCCATCGGGGGAGACGTCCACGTCGAAGGGCCGCCGGCCGACCGGTACGACGTCGGTGACCTCCAGGCTCCCGGTGTCGATCACCTCCAGCACCCCCGGCCCGTCCGGCACATTGACCCCCGCGTACACCCGCCGTCCGTCCGGGGACAGCGCGATGCCCATCCCGCCGCCGCGGTACTCCCCGTCGGTCACCGGTCCGGTCGCGGTCCGGTACGGCACCCGGCCCAGGCTCTTCCGGGCGCGGGTGTCCACCACCGCGACGCCCTCGGCCGTCGCCACCCAGGCCCGGCCGTCCGCCCCGACGACGAGACCGTACGGAGCCGTCCCCACCCGCACCGAGGCGAACGGGCCGCGCTCGGGGTGGAGGAAGGTGACGGTGTCGCCGCCGAAGTCGGCCACGAGCAGGGCGCCCGCCGGGGTGGCCCCGCCGGGGTCCACCGGAACGGGCGCGGACGCGGACGGGGACGCGGCCCCGGTCCGCTCCGGCGCGGAGGAGGCCGGGGGCTCCGGCGCGGCGGCCCCCGCTCCGGAACCGCAGCCCGCCAGCAGCATCGCCAGAACCGGGCCCACGACCAGCGCCCGGCGGTTCACCGGACGCTCCGCGACGGCTCGTCCCGGACCTCGGCGGCCGGCGCGGACCGGTGGTGATGATCGTCGTTCACGGACCCTGCTCTCCTCGACGGACACAGAAACAGAAGCGAGTACGGCGGGCGCACGGGGGCGTACGCGTCACGCGTACGAGCGGCGACGGGCGCCCGCCGCCCTCTCGTCCGCCGCCGTTCTCCATCCTGCGCCACCGCCCGCCCGCAGCCCCTCGCCGGACCGGACGCCTCCGCCGCGCCGGACGGCGTACCCCGGGGTCGGCCGATCGGACGACGCGCCCGCGCCGCGACGATGCTGTGCCCGCGCCCGAGCGCCCCGGCCCCGCTCACCCGCGCCCGAGCGCCCCGGCGGCGCCCGCCCGTGCCCCGGCCGGGAGAGCCGTCTTCTCCGAGGTCCGTGCCGGACCGGCCGCGCATCAGCGCTAGCGTGGTGGGTGCCGACGGGGGCGCACCCGTGCCGGGCGGGCGCTGAAACCAGGGGCGGAGAATGGGAAACATGCAGGTCGGAGCCGTCTCTTGAGACTTCTGCACACATCTGACTGGCATCTGGGGCGGTCCCTGCACCGAGTGAGCATGCTGGAGGCCCAGGCCGCGTTCCTCGATCACCTTGTGATCACCGTGCGCGACCGCGAGGTGGACGCCGTGCTGGTGGCGGGGGACGTCTACGACCGCGCCGTACCGCCCCTCGCGGCGGTCGAACTCTTCGACCGGGCCCTGCACCGGCTCGCCGCCGAGGGCGTGCCGACCGTGATGATCTCCGGCAATCACGACTCGGCCCGCCGGCTCGGCGTGGCGGCCGGTCTGATCGAGCGCGTCGGCATCCATCTGCGGACCGACCCCGCGAACTGCGCCGCCCCCGTCCTCCTCGCCGACGACCACGGCGAGGTGGCCTGCTACGGCCTGCCCTACCTCGAACCCGCCCTGGTGAAGGACGAGTTCCGGGCCGAGAAGGCCCACCACGAGGCCGTCCTCGGCGCGGCCATGGACCGCGTACGCGCGGATCTCGCCACCCGTGCCCCCGGCACCCGCTCACTGGTCCTCGCCCACGCCTTCGTCGCGGGCGGCGAGGCGAGCGACAGCGAGCGCGACATCACCGTCGGCGGGGTCAGCGCCGTGCCCGCGGGCGTCTTCCACGGTGTGGACTACACGGCCCTCGGTCATCTGCACGGCAGCCAGACCATCACCGAGCGGGTGCGCTACTCGGGCTCGCCCCTCGCGTACTCCTTCTCCGAGGCCGCCCACCGCAAGACCATGTGGCTCGTCGACCTCGGGCCCCGGGGCGAGATCGCCGCCGAGCGCGTCGACTGCCCCGTGCCCAGACCGCTGGCCCGGTTGCGCGGAACCCTCGCCGAACTGCTCGACGACCCCGCCCTGGAGCGGCACCGGGACTCCTTCGTCGAGGCAGTCCTCACCGACCGGGCCCGCCCCGCCGATCCGATGGCCCGGCTCGCCGAGCGCTTCCCGCACACCCTGAGCCTGGTCTTCGAACCCGACCGCGCGGCCGAGGACGCCTCCGTGTCGTACGCCCAGCGGCTGCGGGGCCGGGGCGACCAGCAGATCGCGGAGGACTTCGTCAGCCATGTACGCGGCGAGGGGCCCGACGAACGGGAGCGGACCGCGCTGCGGGACGCCTTCGAGGGCGTACGGGTGGACGAGACGCTGCACGAGGGAGCGAACCGCCGTGCCTGACACCAGCACCGCCGGTCGCGCCGGATTCCTGGGCGCCGTCGCCGACCGGCCCGGCGCCCCCGCTGTCGCCACCGCCGCCACCGCCGTCGCCCCCGTGGCCCCGAACGAGGCCGAGGTCGCCCGATGAGACTGCACCGACTCCACCTCAACGCCTTCGGACCCTTCGGTGCCGCCCAGGACATCGACTTCGACGCCCTCTCCGGCGGCGGGATCTTCCTGCTCCACGGGCCGACCGGCGCGGGCAAGACCTCCGTGCTCGACGCCGTCTGCTTCGCCCTGTACGGAGCCGTCCCCGGCGCGCGGCAGAGCCCCGGGGCCTCCCTGCGCAGCGATCACGCCCGCCCCGGAGTCTTCACCGAGGTCCTCCTCGAACTGACCGTCGGCGGCCGGCGGCTGGAGATCCGGCGACGCCCCGCCCAGCCCCGCCCCAAGAAGAACGGCAAGGGCTTCACCACCGAGCGGGCCCAGAGCTGGCTGCGCGAGTACGACGCCGAGAGCGGCGACTGGCGGGCGCTCAGCCGCTCCCACCAGGAGATCGGCGAGGAGCTGGCCCAGCTCGTCGGCATGAGCCGCGACCAGTTCTGCCAGGTCGTGCTGCTGCCGCAGGGCGACTTCGCCCGCTTCCTGCGCGCGGACGCCGAGGCCCGGGGCCGGCTGCTGGGCCGGCTCTTCGACACCCGGCGCTTCGCCGCCGTCGAGGAGCGCCTCGCCGAGCGGCGCCGCTCCGCCGAGGCCCGGGTGCGCTCCGGGGACGAACGAATCCTCGCCCTCGCGCACCGGATGGAGCAGGCGGCCGGCCCGGCCGCCGGGGACTGGCCGCCGCCCCGGCCGCAGCCCGGCGACCCCGGACTCGCCGCCGCCGTCCTCCACTGGGCCGCGATCGCCCGCGCCGGCGCGTACGAGGGCCGGGACATCGCCGAGTGCGCGGTCGACGCGGCCGAGGGCCGGCAGGCCGCCGCCCGGAACGCGCTGGACGAGGAGCGCGAACTCGACCGGCTCCAGCGGCGGCACGAGGAGGCCCGCCGCCGTCAGCAGGCCCTGGAGGCCCGCCGGGCGGAGTGCGAGTCGCTCCGGGACCGGCTGGAGACGGCCCGCCGGGCCGACCGGGTGGCCCCCGCGCTCCGGCTGCGGGACGACGCCGAACGCGAACGCCGCACCGCCGCCGACCGATACGCCCGCCTCCGGGACCGGCTTCCCGCCGACCTCGCCGACGCGGGCGCGGAACACCTCGCCGAGGTGGAGCGGCGGCTCCGCCAGGACCTGGGCGGCCTCGAAGCCGCGCGCGGCGCGGAACGGCGCGCGGACGAGATCACCCGCGAACGCGCCGAGCTGGACCGGGAGGCCCGTGCCGACGACGACGTCCGCCAGGACGCGGAGGGCTGGCTCGCCGGCTGGGACGCCCTCCGCCACGGACACCGCGAGCGCATAGCGGCGGCCCAGGACGCGGCCACCCGCGCCGAGCATCTCGCGGGCCGCCTCGAACCCGCCCGGCTGCGGCTGCGCGCCGCCCGGGAGCGCGACCGGCTCACGGCCGAGGCCGCCGAGGCCGGGGCCCGGCTGAGCGCGGCCCGGGACACCGCGGCCGAGGCCCGGGAGAGCTGGCTCGACCTCAAGGAGCGGCGGCTGCTCGGGATGGCGGCGGAGCTGGCCGCCTCGCTCACCCCCGGCGAGCCCTGCGGCGTCTGCGGCTCCGCCGACCACCCCGCCCCCGCCCCCGACTCCGGCGCGCGGGTCGACCCCGCCCAGGAGGAGTCCGCCTACGCCGCCCACACCCGCGCCGACGCCGCCCGCTCCGCCGCCGAACGCGAACTCGCCGTACTCGCCGAGTCATCGACCGCGGCCGCGGACCGCGCCCGCACGGACCCGGACGGCGGTACGGGGCGGGAAACGGACCCCGATCCCTCCGCGTTCGCGCTGGAGGAACTCGTCGGGCGGCTGGAACGGGAGCACCGGGAGGCCCAGTCGCTGGCCTCGGGCGCGCACGCGGCCCGGGAGGCGCTCGACCGCGCCGAGCGGGAACACGGCGAACGGCTCGCGGTACGACAGGAGGCCGAGCGCCGGGCCGCCGCCCGGACCTCGCGCCGCGAGGCGCTGGAGCGTGAACGGGCCGGCCTCGCGCGGGAGCTGGCGAAGGTCCACGACGGAGCCGGCACGGTCGCCGAGCACGCGGCCCGGCTGGAGCGGCGGGTCCGGCTGCTCGCCGAGGCCGCCGAGTCCGCCCGGGACGCCGACGCCGCCGTACAGCGGCTCAAGGACGCCGACGGCCGGCTCGCCGACGCCGCCTTCCGGGCCGGATTCGACACCCCGGCCGCCGCCGCGGGCGCGGCCCTCGCCGACCGGGAACAGCGCGACCTCCAGCACCGCGTCGACGACTGGCGGACCGAGGCCGCCGCCGTCGCCGACCGGCTCGCCGAACCGGAGCCCCGCGCCGCCGCGGACCGCCCGCCCGCCGATCCGGGAGCCGCGCTCGCCGCCCACGACACGGCCGAGCGGGCGCTGCGCGCGGCCGCGTCCGTCCGCGACACCGCGCACCACCGGTGCGCCGAACTGGTCCGGCTGTCCCGGCAGACCGCCGCCGAGGTCGCCGGGCTCGGCCCGCTGCGCGAGGAGTACGACCTGGTGGCCGGGCTCGCCGGACTCACCGCGGGCACCTCGGCCGACAACGAACGGCGGATGCGCCTGGAGTCGTACGTCCTGGCGGCCCGCCTCGAACAGGTCGCCGCGGCGGCCACCGTACGGCTGCTGCGGATGTCCTCCGGCCGGTACACCCTGGTCCACTCCGACGCCCGCTCCGGCGGCAAGCGATCGGGCCTCGGGCTCCATGTGGTCGACTCCTGGACCGGGAGCGAGCGCGACACCTCGACCCTCTCCGGCGGCGAGACGTTCTTCGCCTCGCTCGCCCTGGCGCTGGGCCTGGCCGATGTGGTCACCGAGGAGGCCGGAGGCGTACGGCTCGACACCCTCTTCATCGACGAGGGCTTCGGCAGCCTGGACGAACAGACCCTGGACGAGGTCATCGACGTCCTGGACTCCCTGCGGGAACAGGACCGCAGCGTCGGCATCGTCAGTCATGTGGCCGATCTGCGCCGCCGTGTCCCCACCCAGCTGGAAGTGGTCAAGGAACGCGACGGGTCCGTGGTCCGCCTCCGGACGGCACCGCTCGGCGACTGACGGGCCGGGCGGGTCGAGCCGCCGGGCGGACCGGGCGGGTCGGGCGGACCGGGTAGGTCGGGCGGACCGGGCGGCGCGCCCGGTCGTTGACCGGGGCGGCCGGATGGTGGGCGGGTGCCGGATGCCGGGCGGTCGGCGGCGGGTCGGATGCCGGGTGGTCGGGCGGGCGCCGGTCGTCGGCCGGGTGGCCGGCCGCGGTCCGGTGGTCGGCCGTGGGCCGGTGGTGGGCCGTGGCCCGTCAGCCGCCGACCGGCCGGCGCGGCAGCGGCGACGAGTAGACGACGCTGGTGGTCACCGAGCCGAGCGCGCCGATCCGGCCGGAGACCTCCTCCAGATGCGGCATCGACCGAACGGCGACCTTCATGACAAAACAGTCGTCTCCGGTCACATGGTGCGCCTCCAGAATCTCCGGCGTGGTCTCCAGCAGATCGTGAAATGGCTTGTAATTGCCGTTCGGATAGCGCAGTCGCACAAAGGCGAGGATCGGCAGGCCCACCCGCTCGGGCTCCACCACCGCCGTGTAACCGGCGATCACGCCCGCCTCCTCCAGCCGCCGCACCCGCTCCGTCACGGCGCTCGCCGACATGGAGACGTCCCGTGCCAGCCGGGCGAAACCGGCCCGGCCGTCCCGCTGCAGAGCCCGAAGAATGCGCCAGTCCGTGGCGTCCGGTGAATATCCCGTCATGAGCGACAGACAACAGGGGAATCCCCGGCGGATCAAGGCTGTTCCCGGGGAATCCTTCTTCAGGGGGGTGGGTCACCGGCCATAGATTCTCAGCCATGACCACTGCACCGATCACCGCGAGCCCCGTCAGCCCCGTGCTCCGCGTCCCGCCGGCCCCGCCCGCCGACGCCGTCGCCCACTTCTCCGCCCGCCTCGCCCTCCACACCGATGTCTCCGACGTCGCCGCCGCGCTGGCGGCGGGCGGCGACCCGGGCTTCACCCTGCTCGACTGCCGGTCCGCCGCCGCCTGGGACCAGGGCCGCATCCCCGGCGCGATCCACCTCCCGACCGCCTCGATCCCCGAACAGGCCGGCCGGCTGCTCGACCCGTCCCGCCCGGTGGTCGTCCACTGCTGGGGCCCCGGCTGCGACGGCGCGGCCCGCGCCGCGCTCGCCCTCGCCCGACTCGGCCTCCGCGTCAAGGAGATGCTCGGCGGATTCGAGTACTGGGTACGGGAGGGCTTCGGCTACGAGACCCGGGACGGCCGCGAACAGCGCGCCGCCGACCCGCTGACCGCGCCCGTCGCCGCCGCCGACTGCGGATGCTGACCCGGCCGGGCGGCCGCCGCGCGAAACCCGGGGCGCCGAAACCCGGGTGACAAGCCCCGGAGGGTCCAGCAGGATGGGCTGCCATGTCTACGACCACCCCGCCCCGCCCCGAATCCCTGCGCCGCGACCCGCTCCCGCTGCGCGGCCGTACCGCCCTGGTCACCGGGGCCAGCCGGCGCGACGGCATCGGCTACGCGGTGGCCCGGCGGCTCGCCGCGTACGGCGCGAGCGTCTATCTCCACCACCATGTGCCGCACGACGCCGGAATGCCCTGGGGCGCGGACCCCGAAGGGCCGGGGGCGCTGGCCGCCGGGGTGCGCGAGGCGCTCGCGGATCCCGGGGCCCGGGTCGTCCACGGGCCCGGCGATCTGTCGGACCCCGCCGCCCCCGCCCGGCTGATCGCCACCGCCGCCGAGGCACTCGGCGGACGGATCGACGTCCTCGTCGCCAACCACGCCGTCAGCGGCTCGGACGGCGCCCTGTTCGAGATCGACGCCGCCATGCTCGACACGCACTGGGCCGTGGACGCCCGCGCGGTGGTGCTGCTCGTCCAGGCGTACGCCCGGCTGCGCGCCGAACTCCCGCCGCGCACCCCGGGAGGCCGGGTGATGATGATGACCTCGGGCCAGGACCTCGGCGGCGGGATGCCGGGGGAGCTGGCGTACGGACTGGCGAAGGGGGCGCTGGCGTCGGTCACCCGATCGCTGTCCACGGCGCTCGCCGAGTTCGCGGTGACCGTGAACACCGTCAACCCCGGCCCGGTGGACACGGGCTACATGCACGGCGACGACCACCGGGCGATCGCCGGGATGTTCCCGGCGGGCCGCTGGGGCCTGCCGGACGACCCGGCCCGGCTGATCGCCTGGCTGGCCACCGACGAGGCGGAGTGGATCACCGGCCAGGTGATCGACTCCGAGGGCGGCTTCCGCCGCTGACCCGGCCCGGACGGGCCGCCGGCCACAGGCCGCCGGCCGTGCCGCTCCCCGTCGGGCCGGGGCGACCCGTGCCCGGGAGGGACCCGTGCCGCACGCACGCGTGCCGGTCCGCCCGCGGTCGCCGAGGCTCTCGTCGGGCGTCGGGCGTCGGGCGTCGGGCGTCGGGCGTCGTGCGTTGGGCTTTCGGGCGTCGGGCGTCGGGCTGTGGGCGGCCGTCGGCGCGGCGTCAGGCCGGGCCAGCCCGCCCGGAGGCCGTCACAGCTTCGACAGCTCGTCCACCAGATCGTCCAGCCCCAGCGAGCCCTGGGAGAGCGCCGCCATGTGCCAGGCCTTCGCGTCGAACGCGTCGCCGCGCGCCTTGCGCGCGTTCTCCCGGCCCAGCAGCCAGGCGCGTTCGCCGAGCTTGTAGCCGATGGCCTGTCCGGGCACCGAAAGATAGCGGGTCAGCTCGCTCTCCACGAAGTCGGCGGGCCGGCCGCTGTGGTCGTTGAAGAACTCCTCGGCCAGCTCCGGAGTCCACCGCTCACCGGGCCGGAACGGCGAATCCGCCGGGATCTCCAGCTCCAGATGCATGCCGATGTCCACGATCACCCGGCAGGCCCGCATCATCTGCGCGTCCAGATAACCGATCCTGCGCTCCGGGTCGGGCAGGAAGCCCAGCTCGTCCATGAGCCGTTCGGCGTAGAGGGCCCAGCCCTCCATATTGGCGCTCACCCCGCCGACCGTGGCCTGGTAGCGGGAGAGCCGGTCGGCCACGTGCACCCACTGCGCCAGCTGGAGATGGTGCCCCGGCACACCCTCGTGGTACCAGGTGGAGACCAGGTCGTACACGGGGAAACGGGTGGCGCCCATCGTCGGCAGCCAGGTCCTCCCCGGCCGGGAGAAGTCCTCCGAGGGGCTGGTGTAGTACGGCGCCGCCGCGCTGCCGGCGGGCGCGATCCGCGACTCCACTCTCCGTACCCGCTCCGCGAGTTCGAAGTGGGTGCCGTCCAGCGCCTGGATCGCCTCGTCCATCAGCTCCTGGAGCCAGCTCCGCACCTCCTCCACGCCCTCGATATGGCGGCCGTGCACATCGAGATGGGCGAGCGCCTCCCAGGGGCCCGCGCCCGGCAGGATCTTCTCGGCCTCGGTCTTCATCTCGGCGAGCAGCCGGTGGTACTCCGACCAGCCGTACGCGTACGCCTCGTCCAGATCGAGATCGGTGCCGTTGAAATAGCGCGACCAGCGGGCGTACCGCTCACGGCCCACGGTGTCCGGGGCGTCCGCGACGGCGGGCGCGTACACCTCGCTCATCCAGTCGCGCAGCGCGGCCAGCGCGTCGGTGGCGGTACGGGCCGCCGCGTCCAGCTCGGCGCGCAGGGAGGCGGGGCCCTCCGCCACGAACTCCTCGAACCAGCTCCGGTCCGTGCCCAGCCACTCCGTCATCTGCCCGACGCTGGTGCGGGTGGCGCGGGGGCCGCCGAAGAGCTTCCGCTCCAGGCCCAGTTCCAGGGATTCGCGGTAGCCGCGCAGCGAGGCGGGCACGGCCCGGAGCCGCTGGGCGACGGCGGCCCAGTCCTCCTCGGTGCGGGTGGGGGTGACCGTGAAAACTGTGTATACGGCATGCACTGGGGAGCGCAGATTGCTGACGGTGCGCAGCCCCTCCTCCGCCTCGTGCACGGCCAGCTCGGCGGTCAGCCGTTCGCGGAGCAGCCGGCCGCAGCGCCGCTCCGCGTCGCTCCCGGCTCCGGGCAGCCGCTCGGCCTCGTCGAGCCTGGCGAGGGTCGTGCGGGCGAGTTCGGCCCGCTCCTCCTGCCCGACGGGCGAATAGTCGGGGAGGAGCCCGGAACTCTCCCTGACTCCCAGGTAGGTGCCGACGGTCGGATCGAGTTCGATGAGGGCGTCGACATAGGCGTCGGCGACCTGGCGGGGCAGCGGGCTGCTGGGGGTTACTGACATGCACACATCCTCATACGAGTGGGGGCTTCGCGTCACCATCGTCTGATCGCCCGTGTGCCCTTGGCCAGGTCACATACCCGTTCACTGGCCGGATCCCAGCCCTTTTCGCCGGGCGGCCGACTGTTCGGCCGTTCAGCCCCCGGCCGGCCGTGGCCCAGGGGTGCGGAAGCCCCGTGCGGCCGCCGTTCCGGGGCCCGGCGTCCCCGGCCGATCCCCGGCGGATCCCCTGCCGATCCCCGGCCGAGGGCCGGTCGGGGATCGCCGCCCCGCCGGCCGCCCCCTCGGCCGGCCGGTGGTCAGGGACCGGTCAGCGGCCGGTCGGGAACGGGCCGCTCGGCGAGCGGGCTCAGCGCGGCCCCCTCCAGCTGCGCGGTGACGACCAGGGTGCCTTCCTCCGACTGGTAGTCCAGCGGCAGACCGAGGCCGCGCATCGCCGCCACCATGCCGGTGTTGGACGGCTGCGTCACCGCGTACACCCGGCTGCTGCCGCCCTCCTCCGCGAGCGCGACCAGCCGGCGCAGCAGCTCGGAGCCGATGCCGCGACGCTGCCAGCCGTCCTCGACGATCAGCGCCACCTCGGTCTCGTCCCCGTCCCAGAGCAGATGGCCGAGGGCGATCAGCCGGCCGGACGCCGTCTGCGCGGCGAGCGTCCGGCCGAAACGCGGACTCAGCAGATGGTCGAGATAGCGCCGGGCGTCGCCGACCGGACCGTGGTAACGCTGTCTCAGCGTCCGCTCGGAGCAGCGGTCGTGCAGCGCCGCCGCCGCGTCGACATCGGCCTCGCCGGCCCGGCGTACGGTGATCTCGTCCCCCTCGGGGAGGGCGAGCACGTCCCGGCCGCGCGGCACCCGGGGCCCCAGCCGGTCGTCCAGCTCCAGCAGCGCCCGCACCCGGGCGAACTCGGTCGGTGTGAACGGAAGATGGGGCCGCTCCACGGTGAACGAGCCGCCGCGCGGATCACGAAGGCGCATCACCGTCTCCTCCAGCACCCCTTCGACGGGCGGCAGCTCTCCGGTGGACCGGCCGGCAGGGGAGACCGCCGGGCGGGCGTGGACGGTGCAGCGCCCCAGCAACTGCCGCAGGGCGAACGGCAGCTCGGCCGCGTCCAGCGCGGTCCGGGCGGCGAGGCCCAGCACCCGGGTCGGGGTGTCGACCAGGTCGTGGGCGTCGGCGCGCTCGATCCAGGTGCCGCTGCCCCCGGCCGCCGACACCCCGGCGGTCAGCCGCCGGGGCGCGAGCGCCGCGGGCGCGCGGAGCAGGAACTCGTCCACGGTCCCCGAGGCCAGGGGGTGGGTCTGGAGGGTCAGGATGTCCACCTCCAGCTCGGCGAGCGCGGTGCAGAGCGCGGCGAGGCTCCCGGGGGTGTCCCGTACCGTCGTGCGCATCCGCCAGAGCGTCGTCGCGCGCGGCCGCTCCCCGTCGTCGTCCGGCGGTCCACCGACCCCGGGGGCTCCACCGTCCTCGGCGGCTCCACCGTCTCCGGCGGCTCCGGAGGCCGCCGGGGAGGCCCCGCCGGGGGCGGGCCCGGCGTGGGCCGGCGGGGAATGGCTGTGACGCCGTGCCCACCAGAGGTGGAACACGGCCGTGGCGATCAGGGCCACGGCGGAGACGACGAGCAGAGCCGGCCCGTCGGGTCCGCGCCCGACCAGATGGGCGACGACGTCGGCGACCGCCACCGCCGTGAAGACGGCCGCCAGTTCGACGAGGTCCCGCCGCCAGGGGTGGGGGCGGCGGGTCTGCTTCGTAAGCGTCGCATCGTTCATGGCCTCACTCTGACCGAGCCGTGTTGCGTGATCACGAACGCCTTGTGACCGATGAGTTACGCGGAATTCTGTTCCACTATGCTCATATTTCGCCGGTTTCTCCGGGGGAGCGGGCGGCTCCGCGTCGCAACGCCGTCAGCAGGCGCGACGCCTGCGCCGCCGACTGGGTGGAGCCGCCGCGCGCGGCCAGCTCGGCGAGACCGGGCGGCGGGTCCCCGGCCGGGGCGCAGTGCTCGGCGCACTCCGCGGCGACCGCCAGGATCTCGCCCAGCGCCCGGGGGAGCGGCTTCGCCCGGAGCAGCTCGGGCAGCATCGGCGCGAGGATCGCCCAGACCGTCGCGTACGCGCCGGTCACCGCCGCCGTCCGGGTGGCGTCCGCGAGCCGGTTGGGCTTCAGATCGCCGTGCTGGACCGCGTGGGCCAGCACCCGGCCGAGCCGCGCGGGATCCAGCTGCCCCCGGGCGGCGAGCACCAGCAGGGCGTCCACCGAGGCCAGCCGGGCGCTCGCCCTCCGGGAGCCCAGACCGACCGCGAGGGCCCGGTGCAGCGCCGGGCCCGCAGGGCCGCCGGGGCTCTCCGCCTCGGCCAGCGCCGGGAGACACTCGGCGATGGCGAGGTGCCACTCCTCGTACTCCGAGAGGTTGCGCGTCATCCAGTGGGCGATCCCCTCCCGGTCGTGCGGCAGCACACCCGACCACAGGGGGTCCCAGCTCGTGCAGGACCAGCGGTGGCACGGCCGGTTCTCCAAGTCCCACCCCAGCCAGCGGAAGGCGGGGTGGAACTCCTCCAGCACCTTGAGCCGCTTGCGCCGCACCCCGTCCACCAGCCGGCGGGTGGCCTCCAGCGCGCTCCCCGGCAGCCGGACCGCACGCCGCTCGACGACCGCTCCCCCGAACGCCTCCGGCAGGGCGTCGGCGCCCTCCCCGGCCGCCGCCCCGGACCCCGTGCCGCCGGTCCCGGACTCCGCGTCGGCCGGCGCCAAGACCGCGGTGAGCGCCGGTCCGTCCCCCCGGAGCCAGGCCGCGAGCCGGTCGCCCTCCGGCGTGCCCACGGCGGCGGCCCGCTCGGCGACGGACTCGGCGCCGGGTCCGGCCGCCTCGCCGCGCGCCACCCGCAGCAGCGCCTGGGAGAAGTCCGCCGCGCCCGGCTCGATCCCCAGCCGGTGATACTCCCGCAGCCGTTCGACGAGCACCTCCGCGTCCAGCGCCCCGGTGGTCCAGCTGGGCGTGGCCAGCAGGAACGGCAGCGTCCCGGCGTGGATCCGCAGGGCGGCCTCCCAGGTCCGGGCGGCGGTGATCTCCCGCAGCCCGTCATGGGGACAGGAGACCTTCGACCCCAGGGAGCCCAGCACATTCCGGACGGTGTTCGGGTACACCCGCTCCAGCAGCATGGCGAGCACGATCTCGACGCCGATCCGATGGGCGGCGCGGTGACCGTCGTACACCTCGAACGGGTGGTCGTACCACCACGCGCCGGAGATCGCCTCGCTCAGCGCTGCCTTCAGCGGCTCCCGCTCACGGTGGGCCATGCGGACCAGACCGGCCAGCACCCGCTCGTACTCGATCGGGGACGACCGGCCGGACCCGCGCGTCAGCACCAGCACCTCCTCGACCAGCTCCGCCACCGAATCGGCCGCGACGGCCAGCCGGACGCGCGCGGGGGGTGCGGGGAGCGTCTCCTCGTGGGGCTCCGGCTCCTCAGCGGGCAGCAGCTCCCCGAAGGCGCCGGCGGCCGAGGCCCGGTGCGCCGGGCTCAGCAGGGCGGCGGCGGCCGCCAGCTCCTCGCGCACCTCGGCGCCGACGGCGGGCAGATGGCGCAGGACCAGCTTCAGCGCCCGCTCCTGGACGCCGGTGTCCTCGTGGCCGAAGCCCTCCGCGACCGCGGGCAGCAGCTCGGCCAGCGCCTCGGGGTCCTTCGCCCTGCCCCGGAGCACCTTGCCCAGCAGCGTCAGCTGGGCCCGCACCAGCTTCTTCTCGGTGCGGAACAGGATCGCGCCCGTCATCTCGGCCAGCGTCCGGTCCGGCAGCCGGCCGCTCTCCGCCAGACCGGCGAGCACGCCCTGGGCGTGCGCCGCGACCTGCGAACCCCCGTCGGCGGCCATCCCGGCCCAGTCGGGGATCCTCGCCTCCCGCTCCTCGGGAGTGAGTTCGAGACGGGTGAGGACCGACAGATGGAAGCCCATGTCATTGGGCCGTCCACCGCGCAGCAGCCGGGAGACGCAGCCGTCGACGAGCACGGACCGCTCCACCACCCCCGACTCGGCCAGTTCGGCGAGGGCCGTGGGCCAGTGGGCCGGATTCTCCGGGTCCTCGTACCAGCCGAGGCGCGCGGCGAAGGAGGGCAGCTCGAACAGCCGGGGCACGAAGGCGGGCGCGTGCGGATCGTCCCGCAGCCGCTTCTTCGCGCTGTGGGCCGGGGTGCGCGCGGCGACCCAGCCCCGGACGCAGCCGTCGGAGGCGGGCACCGCGCAGCCGGCGAGCCCCGCCAGCTCCTCGATGAACGGAAAGTCGTCCTCCGCGGTGGTCCGGTCGGAGAGCCGGACGACGACGTCGGCGAGCCACACGGAGTCCCTCCCGCCGAGCACCGTGAGAAGCGGTCGCCGCACCGGCCGGGAGCCCGGCGCGTGGGAGACGCGCAGATCGCGGGAGCCGATCCAGGCGGCGGCGGCCGCCGCCCCGGTCTGACAGGCCGCGCCCGCCACCAGCAGGCCGGCCGCCGTCAGACCCCGCTCCCGCCAGCGGCTCCAGTCCCAGCCGCGCAGCTCGGCGCGGACCGTCTTCAACCGGGCCAGCAGCTCCTTGCGCTCGGCCGCGGTCAGCGGCGCGAGAAGGGCGGGCAGCGCGCTCACACGGCCCTCGCTCACGAGATCGAGAATCTCCTTCACCGGGTCCCTCCCACGGTCGCCGCCGACTGCTCCGCGCCCGCTCCGCGGCGGACCATGCGCACCGCCAGCGCGTGTTTGCACGGCCCTCGCCTGCCTTGGTGTTCGGACCACCAGACACAGGTGCAGCGAAGCTCTCCGCCGGTCTCCCGGACCCGGTAGACCTGCGGGCCCGAGACGACCGAGGCCGACTCCCCGTCCAGCGTCACCGCGCCCGCCGCCACCAGCCCCCGGGCGTCGACCAGCCGGGGATTGTGCCGCTCCGCCCGGCCGGCGTCGTAGGGCAGCTCCCGGTGGAAGTAGGCCGCGTCCGCCACGTCGTACCCCACCCGGCCGGCCGTGCCCAGCCGGACCAGGGCGGCGCGGACCCGCTGGACCGACAGCCCGGAGCGGGCCGCCAGAACGGCGGTGTCGATCCGCGGCTCCCAGGCGAGCAGCACCGAGACCAGCTCGGCGTCCTGCGCGGCCTCGTCGGTCGCCAGCGCCTCCAGCACACCGCCCTCGCCGGAGAAGCCCCGCGCCGTGTCGGGGGAGAGGGTGAGCGTGAGCCGCATCCCCGGCAGCACCACCTCCCACGCGGCCGAGGCCGCCACGCCGTCCGTCACCGCCGGTCCGTACACCCGCAGCGCGGTCGCCCCGCGCAGCACCCGCTGGAGCGCGGCCAGCCGCTCGGGACCCGGCAGACAGACCGCCCCCGGCACCGGCCGGGTGGTGGGCCGCAGCGTCTTCCCCGAAGGGATCACCCATCCCACCCCCCGGGAGGCGCGCCCGGAGGACGAGCGAGGCAGCGAGCGCAGGAAGCGCACCGCCTCCGCCGCCGACAGCTCCGCCCGCAGATCGAATCCGGCGGTGGCGACCTGCGCCTCCGCGAACCCCCGCAGCCAGCGCTCCGGCAGCGGCACCTTCTTCTCCACCACCGAGCCGCCGAGCGTGGTGACCGCCAGCTCACCGGGGCCCACCCGCAGATGGAGCGGGCTGTCGCCGGTCATCCGGGAGAGCGCCTCCCGCAGCGGGTTGTTGACATCGACATTGGTGGTGCCGTGTCCGGTCTCCGCGCCGTCCAGGCCGTCGCGCAGCACATCGAGTCTCGCGTACACCCCGCAGCAGCCGGAGAAGGACTCGAACCGCAGCCGGTCGCCGTTGCCCGTCACCACCGGGTCGAGCAGCGGGCGAGGGGTCGGGTCGAGATAGCGGGCGGCCGCGACGTCGGCCACCGCGAGCAGCCCGCGGGCCGCCGTCTGCGGAGAGGTCAGAAAGCCGGAGAAGAAGGTCGGATGGGCCTCGGCGCCGGCCGGGGTGAGCCCGCCGGAGGTCTCCAGGCCGAGGAGCCGTCCGTCCGCCCCGGACTCCAGGGCGGACGGGCGGGCGTAGGCGAGCGCCTGCGTGGATCGCGTCATGGAAAGGACCGTAGGACCCGCCACTGACAATCGGACCGTGAGCCCTCCTCCCGGACCCGCGCCGAACCCTCTCCACCTGCGGCTTCAGCCGAAGTTGGCGACCTTGCGCCACGCCCCGCGAACCGCCCCGGGTCCGCTGTCACCGCCCCTCGCGAACCCGCCCCGAGCCTCCACGGAACCGGCCCCGCCCCCGCCCTCGTACGGACCACCGCGCCGAACCGCCCTCGTACGAACCACCGCGCCCAACCGCCCCCGTACCCCCTACTGCCCCACCCGTCCCGGCTGCAGGACGCGGGTGAACAGCACCGTCCCGCCCTCCGCCCTCAGCCGTACCGTCAGCTCCCCGCTCCCGCCGTCCACGGAGACCTCGCCGAAGTACTGCGGGGACTCCATCGGCGACACGTTCGCCCGCTTCGGCGCGCGGACGAAGACGCGCCGGGGGCCGAAGGTCGCGTCCAGCGGCGAGGCCTGGAATCCGCCCGCCGCCAGCGGACCGGAGACGAACTCCCAGAACGGGGCGAAGTCCTTGAAGGCCGCCCGCTCCGGCGCGTAGTGCTGCGCCGAGGTGTGGTGCACGTCCGCGGTCAGCCAGAGCGTGCCGGTGATCCGCTGCCGCTTGATGAACCGCAGCAGCTCGGCGAGTTGCAGCTCCCGGCCCAGCGGCGCGCCCGGATCGCCCTGGGCGACCGCCTCGAAGTCGGTCCGGCCGTCCGGCACGACCAGCCCCAGCGGCATGTCCGCCGCGAGCACCTTCCACACCGCGCGCGAGCGCGTCAGCTGCCGTTTCAGCCAGGCGAGCTGCTCGGGACCGAGAATGCCCCGCCGGTCGCGGACCTGGCGGCCGGGGGAGTTGGCGTTCCGGTACGAGCGCATGTCCAGGACGAACACGTCGAGCAGCGGGCCGTGGCGGACCACCCGGTGCATCCGTCCGCCGCGCGGGGGCGAGGAGTGGGGGAGGTACTCGCCGAAGGCGCGCAGCGCCCGCGCGGCCAGCACGTCCACGTTCTTCTCGGCGTAGCGGGGATCGTCCAGGATCTGCCCCGGATACCAGTTGTTGCGCACCTCGTGGTCGTCCCACTGCGCCACCGTCGGCACCTCGGAGTTGAACCGGCGGGCGTGCTCGTCGAGCAGGTTATAGCGGAAGTTGCCCCGGAAGTCCTGGAGGGTCTGGGCGACCCGCGACTTCTCCTCGGTGGTGACATTGCGCCAGATCCGGCCGTCCGGGAGGGTCACCCGGGGCTCGATCACCCCGTCCGCGTAGATCGAGTCGCCGCTGCACAGGAAGAAGTCGGGGGCGAGCCGCCGCATCTCCTCGTAGACCCGGTAGCCGCCGATGTCCGGATTGATGCCCCAGCCCTGGCCGGCGATGTCCCCCGACCAGAGGAAGCGGACGTTCCGGCGGCAGTCGGCGGGCGCGGTCCGGAAGACGCCGGCCACCGGTTCGCCGGTACGGCGGGGATCGTCCGGATCGGCGAGCGTCACCCGGTAGTGGACCGTCTCCCCGGCGGGCAGTCCGCTCAGCACGGTGGTGCCGGTGAAGTCCGTGCCGGGGCCCAGCAGCGGGCCCTCGCGGCGCTCCGGCCGCCGGAAGGACTCCGTGGCCGAGGTCTCCACGATCATCCTGGCGGGCCGGTCCGAGCGCACCCACACCAGCCCGGACGAGGACGTCACCTCACCGCTCTGCACCCCCCAGGCGGCCCGCGGACGCCCGGAGCGGGCCTGCGCAGGCGCGCCGCCCAGGGCGGGCACGGCGGGCAGCGCGAGGGCCGCGGGCACGGCGGCCGCCCCGCGCAGCAGGGAGCGCCGGGCGGGGAACGGTCCGAGGGGGGCAGGCGGCATCGGCGGGCCTCCAGGGCGGTCGAACGCGGGTGTGCCGGGTGCCGGAATCCTGGCACCCCGCGGGGGCGAGCCTCCCACGCGGAGGGAACGGGGGGATGAACAGGTGGTCGCGTCAGCGGGCGGTCTCCCGCGCCAGCAGCGACACGCCCCGCACGATGTCGGCCGGGGTGAGATGCGCGTACCCCAGGACCAGCCGCACCTCGTGGCCGGGCGCCGTCAACCCCGGTTCCGGTTCCGGCGTCATGGCGTGCGCCGACAGCGGCCGTACCGCGATCCCGGCCCGCTCCGCCCGGTGCAGGAAGCGCTCCTCGGGACCGTACCGAGGGGGCAGCCGGGCGATGATGTGCAGCCCGGCGGCGATTCCGCTCACCCGCGACCCGGGGAAGTGCTCGGCGAGGGCGCGGACCAGGACGTCGCGCCGCTCCCGGTAGGCGCGCTGGCAGCGCCGCAGCTGACGGTCGTAGCCGCCGCTGCCGATGAAGTCGGCCAGTACGGCCTGGTCGAGCGCGGGATTGCCCAGATCCATCGTCCGCTTGCGCTCCACGGCCGCCGCCAGCAGCCGGCCCGGCACGAGCATCCAGCCGAGCCGCAGCCCGGGGGCGAGGGACTTGCTCACCGAGCCGCTGTAGGCGACCCGCTCCGGATCGAGGCCCTGGAGCGCGCCGACCGGGGTCCGGTCGTAGCGGAAGTCGCCGTCGTAGTCGTCCTCCACGATCAGACCGTCCACCGACCGCGCCCAGTCGAGCAGCTCGGTCCGGCGGCGCGCGGAGTAGGCGATTCCGGTGGGGAACTGATGGGCGGGCGTGGTCGTTACGGCGGTGACGCCCGAGCGCCGCAGCGGCCCCATCGCCAGCCCCTCGCCGTCCAGCGGCAGCGCGGTCGCGGTCAGTCCGGCGGCCCGGAACAGCGGCCCGTGCTCGGGGCTGCCCGGATCCTCCACCCCGAGGGCGTCGAGCCCCCGCTCCCGCAGCACCGAACCGAGCACCGTCATCGCCTGGGCCACCCCCGAGCACACCACCAGGCACTCCGGATCGGCCACCGCGCCGCGCCGCCGGGTCAGCAGCGAGGCCAGCGCGGTACGCAGCTCGGGCAGGCCGCGCGGGTCGGGGTAGCCGAGCTTCCGGTGCGGCAGCCGCGCCAGCACGGACTTGTGCGCGGCCGCCCACCCGGCCCGGGGGAAGAGCGACAGATCCGGGATCCCGGGGCGGAAGTCCACTACCGCGCCGGCCGCCCGGCGCGGGGCGAGATCGTGCGCCCCCCGGGGACGGGCGCGCGCCGCCTCCCCGACCCAGGTGCCCGAGCCCCGGTCGCTGCGCAGATACCCCTCGGCCGTCAGCTGTTCGTACGCCTCGGTCACCAGCCCCCGCGAAACGCCCAGGTCGGCGGCGAGTTCCCGGCTGGAGGGGAGCCGGGTGCCCGCCGCCAGCCGGCCCGAGCGCACGGCCTCGCGCAGCGCCGACTGGAGCGCCCGTCCCCGTCCGCGCGCGGGGGCCGCGGCGGCCGGCGTCAACAGCTCCCAGGCCGGCCCGACCCGCCCCCGCGCCCCGCCCGGCCCCCGTGCGTCCCCTTCCGCCCCGGACGAATCCCGAGCCTCTCCCGCCCCGGAGCCCGAGCCCACCCCCGAGCCCACCCCCGAGTCCGAGTCCGAGCCAGAGCCCGAGCCCGCGCTCGCCGAAGTGGTCCCCGATGACGTCATGGAAGTGGACCTTAAAGGGGACCGCCGCGATCCCTAGCGTCACCCCCATGAACCGTCCGAACCACCCCGGCGGCGCCGACGCCCTGCGCGGGGTGCTCCTCGTCTCCTTCGCCTACTGCCTCGTCGGAGCCTCCTTCACCGCCAACAGCGTCCTCGGGGACTATCCGTACGCGGGCGGCCAGGCGGTCCGCTACGCGCTCGCCCTCCTCCTGCTCCTCCCGCTGCTCGGCGGCCGGGCGGCGATCGCGCCGGTCCGCGCGCTGACCGCACGTCAGTGGGGGCGGATCGCCCTGCTCGCCGGCGTCGGCATGGTGGGCTTCAACCTGGCGATCCTGGCCGCCGAACGCACCTCGGAACCCGCTGTTCCGGGCGTCTTCGTCGGCTGCGCCCCGGTCATCGTCGCCGTCCTCGACCCCCTCACGGACGGCCGCCGGCCCACCCCGCCCGTGCTGTACGGGGCGCTCCTCGTCGCGGCCGGCGCGTTCACCGTCCAGGGGTGGGGCCGCGCCGACACGGCGGGCGTCCTCTGGTCGGCGGCCGCGCTGCTCGGCGAGGTCGGCTTCGCCGTGCTGGCCGCGCCGGTGCTGCGGCCGCTCGGCCCCCGGCTGCTCACCGCGTGCGTCTGCGGTGTCGCGGCGGTCGAGTCGGCCGTCATCGGGCTGGTCCTCGACGGTTCCGGCTTCGTCCGGATGCCGGAGCAGGGGGAGGCGTGGGCCCTGCTCTGGCAGGCGGCGGTGGTCACCGTCATCGGCTTTGTGACCTGGTACATGGGCATCCAGCGGATCGGTACCGAGCGCGCCACCCTCTTCACCGGGCTGATCCCCGTCACGGCCGCCCTCACCGCGCCGCTGGTGGGCGCGGGGAGCTTCGGAGCGGCCCAGGCGGCCGGCGGGGTCCTGGTGGGAGCGGGCGCGGCGCTCGGCTCCGGCTTCTTCGGGGGCCGCTCCGGGTTCTTGGGGGGCCGGTCCGGATTCTTCGGGGTCCGGGCGGCGTCAGCGGCTGCTGCCGTCGAGCAGCACCCGGGCGACGAGCGCGGGATCGTCGCTCATGGGCACGTGCCCGCAGCCGGGCAGCCGGATCAGCCGGGCCCCGGGGATGGCCCGCTTGGCCCGGATGCCCTGGCGGCGCAGGAGCAGCCGGTCCCGGGTGCCCCAGGCGATGGTGACCGGCACATCGGGGACGTCCTCCCCGAAGAGGACGGAGCGGCCGGCGGCGAGGGTCTCGTGGAAGCCGGCGGCCGTGCGCAGCGCGAGGGTCTCGGCGACGACGGACTCCGATGAGCGGCGGCCGGGCCTGGCGTAGATCGTTCCGGTCAGCGCCGCGCGCCCGGCCGCCGTCCGGGCGAGTCCCTCTATCACCGGCAGCGGTATCGACCGTGCTCCGGCCCGCATCGCCTTGAGCGTCCCGAAGGCGAGGATCCGTTCCCGTTCGTTCCAGAATCCGGCGGGGGAGAGGGCGGTGACGGACCGCACCAGACCGGCGCGGCCCAGCTCCAGGGCGAGCAGTCCGCCGAGGGAGTTGCCCGCGACGTGCGGGCGCTCGATTCCCAGGGCGGCGCAGAGCGAGCCCAGGACCGAGCCGACGGAGGACAGGTCGTACCGCATTCCGTCGGGGAGTGGGGAGGACACACCGAAACCGGGCAGATCCACGGCTATGACATCCCGTTCGGCCGCCAGTATGCGGATCACCGGTTCCCATGCCTGCCAGTGGTGCCCTATGCCGTGGAGCAGCAACAATGGCTCGCCCACGCCATATCGTTCATAGCTGACGGACAAGTTCCGATTGCCCGCCGGGGAGTCGATGGAGAACGAAATGTCCGCGACCATGCCTGTTGCTCCCTCGTGTCGCCCCTGCTCGGAGCTGGTAGACGGCTTGTCAGTAACAATTACCGCTCAGTAGGTTCGACTTCAAGGGGCGTGCGCGCGCCGCTGCCGGCCCGACCCGTCAGTTCCGGCCGGGAGACATATGACGCACCCCGGTCGCCTGGACACCGGGAGCCCGGTCGGTTGGGATGGAGGGGTGGCGACCGAGACCCTGACCGATGTCTTCGAAGAGCACCGGCCCCTTCTGGCCGCTGTGGCTTACCGCATGCTCGGCCGCGCGGCCGACGCGGAGGACGTGGTGCAGGACGCCTGGCTGCGCTGGACCGCCCGGGACCGGGCGGACGTCGGCGAGCCCCGGGGCTATCTCGTACGGGTCACCACCCGTCTCGCCATCGACCGGCTGCGGCAGATCCGCTCCCGGAACGAGTCCTACATCGGCCCGTGGCTGCCGGATCCGGTCGCCACGGACATCGGGCATACCACCCCCGACGTGACCGAACGGGCAGTTCTCGCCGAATCCGTCTCCTTCGCCGTCCTCGTCGTCCTGGAATCGCTCTCCCCCGCGGAGCGCGCGGTGTTCGTCCTGAGAGAGGCCTTCGGATTCCCCTACCGGGAGATCGCGGCCGCCCTGGAACGCTCCGAGGCCGCCGTCCGCCAGCTCGCGGGACGCGCCCGCCGGCATGTGGACGAACGCAAACCCCGCTACGACGTCGACCCGGCCGAGTGTCGCGATCTGACCGAGCGCTTCCTCGCCGCCGCGTCCGGCGGCGACCTCCGGGCCCTGCTCGCCCTGCTCGCGCCCGACGCGCGGCTGGTCGGCGACAGCGGCGGCAAGGCCAAGGCCCCGCTGCGGACCCTGTGGAGCGCCGACAAGGTCGGACGTTTCGTCATCGCGGTCGCGAAGGAAGCGGTCCCGGACGCGGAGTACCGGTTCCTCGAGGTGAACGGCGCGCCCGCGCTGCTCGTCCTCTCCGGCGGGAAGCCGGACACCGTCGTTCAGCTGGAGATCGCCGACGGACGCGTCCAGTGCGTCTATGTCATGCGCAATCCAGACAAACTCTCCGGGGTGACTTTCATGTGACCCCAGGCGCATCTCTTCTGCGCACATCAGAGGCCTTGTCCGAAAAGTCATGGGGTAGGCCCCCGCGCGCGTTTAGCTGGGGTGCGAGCAGTGCTAACAGCCCGTGAACGGTTGTCTCATTCCGTCGACTTCGACGGGTGATAAACGCAGGATTGGTCTTGACCAAGGTGCCGCGCCGTCCTATGGTCGGCAGAGATAGTGCAGGAACCTTTAATAAACAAGGGCGCGGAAAAGCCGCCGCTGACACGGCGAATGCGGAGGATCAGGGTGGGGACCACGCAGCTGGAATCTGTGCCGGAGCCGAAATACTGGCACCTCAAGACGGTGATCGGAGAAGCGCTCGACTCGGACTTCGCGGTGGGAGAGATCCTGCCGAACGAGCGTGACCTCGCCGCGCGGTTCGGAGTCGCCCGAGCGACCCTGCGCCAAGCACTCGAACAACTCGAACTCGAAGGGCGGCTCCAGCGGCGCCGCGGCGTCGGCACGACCGTCGCCCCGCCGCGCATGGGAGTGGACGTGTCCACCACCCAGCACGCCTGGCCCGGCTCCGCCCAGGACGCCTGGCAGTCCTTCGACTGCTCCAAGACCGTCCCACCGCCCGCGGTGGCCCGGTCACTGGGAATCTCGACCGAAGAGGAGACGTACACCCTGCGCAGACTGCGCGTCACCCACGGGCAGCCGGTCGCGGCCGAGCAGCTCTATGTCCCGGCCTCCTCGGTGCCCGAGCTGTCGGCCATAGACGCGCCCCCCGGACCCGCCCGCGCCCGCGCCGTCCTCCGCGAGCTCCAGAGGCTCGACCTGGACGGCCAGGACCGCGCGGTCGAGCTGGGCTCCGCCCGTGCCGACGACGCCAGGGAACTCGACCGGCTGCCGGGCGCGCCCGTGCTGGTCGTCACCACCCGATACTTCTCCCGGGGCAGGACCGCCGCTGTAACCGTGGCGACCTACCGGGCCGACACCTGCCGGCTCACCTTCGGGGACTCCGGAGATGTGCAGATAAGCCACCACAGCGAGGAACGGCGCGCGTCCTGAGCACACCAGGGTCCTCGGGCCGCCGGCCCCTGAACACACCGGCCCTCCGACGTCGTCGGGCCACCGGCCCCTGAGCACACCGGCCCTCGGGCCACCGGCCCCTGAGCAGACCCGTCCGCCCGGAGCGTCCCGCGCCGCCGAACAGGCTCGAACGCCCCCGGCAGAGCGCCGTCGGAGCGCCTTCGGAGCGGACGACCGACCGACACGGCCCGTCGCAGCGAGCACACGCTCTCAGCGGCGGGCCGTCACCGTGCCCTCCACCGCGAACAGCTCCTCCTCGACATGGTCGAGCGCCAGCCGCAGCGCGCCCGTCGAGACGGCCGCCTCCCGCAGCAGCGAGAGCGCCACCCGCGGCGGCCGCAGGCAGTACCGCGCCAGCTCGTCCCGCAGCGGATCGAGCATCCCGTCCAGCCCGGCGGCCCAGCCGCCGAACACCACCAGCTCCGGGTCGAGTGCCAGCACCAGCGCCGCCACATCGTTCACCAGCCGCTGAATGAACCGCTCCACCGCCGCCTGGGCGCGGGCGTCCCCGTGTTTGGCCAGCGTGAAGACATTCGCCACCGCCTGCTCGTCCAGCGGATGCAGCGGCTCGCCCGTCGTCGACAGCAGCTTCTCCGGGGTCACCTCCCGCCCCAGCAGATGCAGCGCCCCGATCTCCCCCGCGGCGCCGCCGAACCCCCGGTGCAGCCGGCCGCCGATCAGCGAACCCGCCCCCGGACTCAGCCCCGCCAGAACGAAGACGATGTCGTCGGAGCCCATCGCCGAGCCCTTCCAGTGCTCGGCGACCGCCGCCGCGTTGGCGTCGTTCTCCACCAGCACCGGACAGCGGAACGAACGCTGGAGCCGCTGACCCAGCGGCAGCCCGGTCCAGCCCGGCAGCGCCGTCCCCAGCCGCACCGTCCCGTCCGCCTCCACGATCCCCGGAGTGCCGACCCCGACCGCGCGCAGATTGGTCCGGGAGACACCGGTCCGCCGCAGCACGTCCGCGATCACCAGCCGCACCCGCTCCAGCCGGTCGTCGGCCGACGCCGTCTCCGACACCTCACGGGACCCCGCGCCGATGATCCGCCCGTCCAGACCGGACACCAGAGCGGCGACCCGGTGCGGGCCTATCTCCACACCCAGCAGATGGCCCGCCTCGACGCGGAACCGGAAGCGCCGCGCCGGACGGCCCTGGCGGCGGGTCGCGCCCTCCTCGGGCACCGACTCACTGACCAGCCCGGCCTCGACGAGCCCCTCGATCACGCCCTCGACCGTCGGCCGGGACAGTCCCGTCAGCCGGGTCAGATCCGTGAGCGTCGGAGAGCCCGCCCCCCGCAGCGCATGGAGTACCACCGCGGAGTTGATCCGCCGCAGCAGCGACGGATCCCCGCCGGTCAGCCGCCCCACCATGTGTCCTTCCAGCCCTCACTCGTGCAGATCGGGCTTGTGTGTCTGCCGGATCGTACTCGCTGGCTCTGTGCGGTGCACGGCCGGTGCACCCGGTGCAACGCCACCGCGCCCCCGATCCGCCCGGCGTCGCCGCCGGGCCCGCCGGGAGGCGCGAAGCGCGGCGGACGGGGCCGGCCGCCGCGCCGCTAAGCGGACGACGCCGCCCGTAGCCGGGCGAACTCCTCGGCCATCGACTCGACCGTCCAGTGCGCGTTCAGACCGCTCGGGTTGGGCAGCGCCCACACCCGCGTATCGCCCACCGTGGTCTCCTGCGGCCCGATCCGGGCCCCGCGCTCACCGAACGCCGTCCGGTACGCCGTGATCCCGACGACCGCCAGCCACCGCGGTTCCAGCCGCCTCACCTTCGCGCGCAGCAGCCGTCCGCCCTCGCGCAGCTCCTCGTCGTCCAGCTCGTCGGCGCGCGCGGTCGCCCGGGCCACCACATTGGTGATCCCCAGACCGTACGCGGGCAGCTCCCCCTGCTCCGCCGGCCGCAGCAGCCTCGGGGTGAAACCCGAACGATGCAGAACCGGCCAGAAACGATTGCCCGGGCGGGCGAAGTGATGGCCGGTCGCCGCCGACATCAGCCCGGGATTGATGCCGCAGAAGAGCACCTGGAGACCGTCCGCGACCACATCGCCGACGAGGCGGTCGCGGGCGGCCTCCAGCTCCTCGGGGGTCAGAGGATCGACCCCGGGGTGTAGCCGGCCGCCGCCGGATTCCGCTTGACGATCTCCTCGATACGGGAGACCACCGCCGCGACCTGGGCCGCCGCCGCACCCGTGAACGAGAGCTTGTCCGCCATCAGGGCGTCCAGCTGCTCCCGGTCCAGCGGAATGCGCTCGTCCGAGGCCAGCTTCGCCAGCAGCTCATTGCGCTCCGCGCCCTGCTCGCGCATGGCCAGCGCGGCGGCCACCGCGTTCTCCTTGATCGCCTCGTGCGCCTCCTCACGGCCCACCCCGGCCCGCACCGCGCCCATCAAGACCTTGGTCGTGGCGAGGAACGGCAGATAGCGGTCCAGCTCCCGGGCGATCACCGCGGGAAACGCGCCGAACTCGTCCAGCACCGTCAGGAACGTCTCCAGAAGCCCGTCCAGGGCGAAGAACGCGTCCGGCAGCGCCACCCGGCGCACCACCGAACAGGACACGTCGCCCTCGTTCCACTGGTCGCCCGCCAGCTCGCCCGTCATCGAGGCGTAGCCGCGCAGAATGACCATCAGACCGTTCACCCGCTCGCAGGAGCGCGTGTTCATCTTGTGCGGCATCGCCGAGGAGCCGACCTGGCCCGGCTTGAAACCTTCGGTCACCAGCTCGTGCCCGGCCATCAGCCGGATCGTCTTGGCGATGGAGGAGGGGGCGGCCGCCAGCTGCACCAGCGCGGTGACCACGTCGTAGTCGAGCGAGCGCGGATAGACCTGGCCGACCGAGGTGAACGCCTCGGCGAAGCCCAGATGCCCGGCGATGCGCCGCTCCAGCTCCGCGAGATTCGCCTCGTCGCCGCCCAGCAGGTCCAGCATGTCCTGGGCGGTGCCGACCGGGCCCTTGATCCCGCGCAGCGGATAGCGGCCCAGCAGATCCTCCAGCCGCCCGTGGGCGACCAGCAGCTCGTCGGCGGCGGTCGCGAACCGCTTCCCGAGCGTCGTGGCCTGCGCGGCCACATTGTGCGAACGCCCGGCCATCACCAGCTCGGCGTACTCGGCGGAGAGCCTGCCGAGCCGGGCCAGCACCGCGACCGTGCGGTCGCGCACCAGCTCCAGGGAGAGCCGGATCTGCAGCTGCTCCACATTCTCGGTCAGATCGCGGGAGGTCATGCCCTTGTGGATCTGCTCATGACCCGCGAGCGCGTTGAACTCCTCGATCCGCGCCTTCACATCGTGGCGGGTGATCTTCTCGCGCTCGGCGATCGACGCCAGGTCGACCTGGTCGAGCACCCGCTCGTAGTCGGCGATCGCCGCTTCGGGGACCTCGATGCCGAGATCCTTCTGTGCGCGCAGAACCGCGAGCCAGAGCCGGCGCTCCAGTCTCACCTTCTGCTCGGGAGACCAGAGGGCGGCCAGCTCCACGGAGGCATAGCGGCCGGCCAGAACATTGGGGATGCGAGGCTTCGCAGACACAGCAGTCACACGGCCAGATTCTACTGGCGGTTTCTGCAGGCCAGTGCCCCGGTCGCGGTTGTACGTTGCTACGAGAGGCCGCCGGGGGAGGCCGGCGGCTCGTACGGCGGCTCCCGAGGCGGGTCGCCCGGCCCGGGCAGTGACGGTCCGCCCGCCCCCGACACCGGCCGGTGCGACGGCCCGCCCGGCTCCCGAGGAGGCTCGTACGGCAGCAGCTCCGGCCGTTTCGCCGGGAGCCCGTCCCCGGAGGAGCGGCCCGTCAGCCGCCGCCCCACCCAGGGGCCCAGATGACGCCGGGCGAACCGCAGATCCTCCGCCCGCCGCGCGGCCCACCGCACCGGCAGAGCCGGCGGCAGCGGAGTCCGCCAGTCGTCCTCCGCCGCGAGCCCCAGCGTCTGCCAGACCGCCTCGGCGACCCTGCGATGGCCCTCCGCCGTCAGATGCAGCCGGTCCGGGTCCCACAGCCGGGGATCGCCGAGCGCCCCGGACCCGTACAGATCCACCACCAGCGCGCCGTGCTCCGCCGCGACCGCGTCGACCGCGGCGAACAGCTCCTCCATCCGGGGCCGGAACCGCGCGAGGACCGGTCCCTCGCGCCCCGGGCTGCGCATCAGCACCAGCTGTCGGCAGGAAGGAGCCAGCGTCGCCACGGCCTCCTCCAGCAGCCCGCGCACCCTGCCCATGTCGCACGACGGCCGCAGCGCGTCATTGAGGCCGCCCACCAGCGTCACCAGATCCGCGCGCATCCCCGCCGCGGCCGGGACCTGCTCCTGGACGATCTGCCCGATGAGCTTTCCGCGCACCGCGAGATTGGCGTACCGGAACCCCGGCGCACGCGCCGCGAGGCGGGCCGCGAGCAGATCCGCCCAGCCCCGGTAGGAGCCGTCGGGCAGCAGATCGGACATGCCCTCGGTGAACGAATCACCGACCGCGACAAAGCTGGTGTAGTTGGCACTCATCTCCATGGCGCCCACGATCCTACCGCCCGGTAGAAACACCCCCGGGGAAGCGGCCGCGGAGGCATCGGGGGAGGAGGGGGAGACATCGGGGGAGGAGGGGGAGACGGGGAACGGCCCGGGCCCCGTCGAGAAGAGACGGAACCCGGGCCGTGCGCGTGCGCGCGTGTACGGAAGGTCAGTCGCGCCTGCCGACCAGCTCCCGCAGCACGTCCTCCATGGTGACCAGCCCCTCCGGCGTACCGTCCTCGTCCAGCACCGCCGCCAGATGGGTACGGCTGCGGCGCATCGCGGTCAGCACGTCGTCCAGCGGAGTCACCGCCCGCACCCGGGCGATCGGACGCATGGCCGTCACCGGGAAGGCCTCGTCACGCGGAGCGGCGTCCAGCGCGTCCTTGACATGGAGATAGCCGAGGATGCTGCGGCCCGCGTCGACCACGGGGAAACGCGAGAACCCGGACTCCGCCGACAGCAGCTCCAGCTGCTCCGGAGTCGTCCCGACCCGTGCGTACACCACCTGCTCGACCGGCATCAGCACATCGCGCACCGGACGGCGGCCCAGCTCCAGCGCGTCGCGCAGCCGCTCCGCCGAACGGTCGTCCAGCAGCCCCGCGTCGCCCGCGTCCGCCACCATCCGCGCCAGCTCGTCGTCCGAGTACGTGGCCGCGACCTCGTCCTTGGCATCGACCTTCAGCAGCCGCAGCAGCGTATTGGCGAAGGCGTTGATCGTGAAGATCACCGGACGCAGTCCGCGCGCCACGGCCACCAGCGGCGGACCGAGCAGCAGCGCGGTACGCGTCGGCTCGGCCAGCGCGATGTTCTTCGGCACCATCTCGCCGAGGAGCATGTGCAGATACGTCGCCAGCGACAGGGCGATGACGAACGAGATCGGATGGATCGCGCCGTCGGGCACCCCGAGCGAGTGGAACACCGGCTCCAGCAGATGCGCGATGGCGGGCTCGGCCACGATGCCCAGGATCAAGGTGCACAGCGTGATGCCGAGCTGTGCCGCCGCCAGCAGCGCCGACACATGCTCCAGCCCCCACAGCACACTGCGGGCGCGCCGGTTCCCGGCCTCCGCCTGCGGTTCGATCTGGCTGCGGCGCACGGAGATCAGGGCGAACTCCGCGCCCACGAAGAAGGCGTTGACCACCAGGGTCAGAAAGCCGATGAACAGCTGAATCGCGATCATCGTCCGGCCTCCTTCGACCCGGAGCCGACGGAGCCGACAGTTCCGGCCGACCCGGCGGAGCCCGCGGACCCGGCCGATCCGGCGGAGACCTCGGCGCCGGCGCCCGGCGCGTGCATCAGCACCCGCGCGGCCCGTCGCCCGGTGGCGTCGACGACATCGAGCCGCCAGCCCTCCAGTTCGATCCGGTCGCCCTCGGCCGGGATCCGGCCCAGCTCGGTGGCGACCAGCCCGGCGAGCGTCTCGTACGGACCCTCGGGCACCTTCAGACCGACCTGCTCCAGCTGGTCGGTGCGGGCGGCGCCGTCGGCCGACCAGAGCGAGCGGCCGTCGGCGTCCTCACCGGCCGGGGCCAGATCGGGCGTCTCGTGCGGATCGTGCTCGTCGCGCACCTCGCCGACGACCTCCTCGACGATGTCCTCCATCGTCACCACTCCGGCCGTACCGCCGTACTCGTCGATGACCACGGCCATCGTGGAACGGCCGCCGAGCCGGTCCAGCAGCCGGTCCACGGTCAGGGTCTCCGGCACCAGCAGCGGCTCGCGCAGCACATCGGCGACGCTCCGGCGGGGCCGCAGCTCCGCGGGCACCGCCAGTACGTCCTTGATGTGCGCGATGCCGACGACGGTGTCCAGACTGCCCCGGTACACGGGGAAGCGGGAGAGCCCGGTCGCCCGGGTCGCGTTGGCCACGTCCTCGGCGGTGGCCTGCACCTCCAGCGCGGTCACCTGCACACGTGGCGTCATCACATTCTCGGCCGTCAGCTCGGACAGGCTCAGAGTGCGGACGAACAGCTCGGCGGTGTCCGCCTCCAGCGAGCCCTCCTTCGCCGAGTGACGCGCGAGCGCCACCAGCTCCTGGGGGCTGCGGGCGGAGGCCAGCTCCTCGGTCGGCTCCATGCCGAGCCGCCGCAGAATGCGGTTGGCGGTGTTGTTGAGATGGCTGATCAGCGGTTTGAACGCGGCGGTGAAGAGCCGCTGCGCCGGGGCCACGACCTTGGCCACGGCCAGCGGGGAGGAGATCGCCCAGTTCTTGGGGACCAGCTCGCCGACGACCATCAGCACCACCGTGGAGAGCGCGGTGCCGAGGACCAGGGCGACCGACGAGGCCACCGAGGGGGAGAGCCCGAGATCCTCGACCGGGCCGCGGATCAGCTTCGAGATCGACGGCTCGGAGAGCATGCCGACGATCAGATTGGTCACGGTGATGCCCAGCTGTGCGCCGGAGAGCTGGAAGGTCAGCCCGCGCACGGCCTTGAGGGCGCTCGCCGCCCCGCGCTCACCCCGCGCGACGGCGCTTTCGAGATCACTGCGCTCGACGGTGGTGAGGGAGAACTCGGCCGCGACGAAGACACCACAGGCGAGCGAGAGCAGCAGGGCCACGATCAGCAGAAGCACTTCGGTCACCGGGTCACCTCCGTCCCACGGCCGGACAGGGGCGGAAGAGATACACGATGTCTGCTACTGGGAGGCTCGTCCATGGACGGACGCTCACACCTTTCGTACGGAGAGTGATGATCCACCCATAGTAAAGGACCGGCAAAGTCGGTCTACGGGGCGGGCTGCTCCCAGAATATCCGGCGCACGGCGCGGCGCGGGGCACCCCCCGCCCCCCCCCCCCCGGGGGGGCGGGCGGGGGGGGGGGCGGGCGGGGGGGGGGGGGGCCCCGGGGGGGGGGATGCCCGCAAGGCGGGACCACCCCCGCCCCCCGGGGCGCGC
>NZ_JBIBWD010000015.1:0-78349 GCF_043080985.1 Streptomyces sp. NPDC014894 | reverse complement strand
GCGTGGTGGGGGGGGGGGCGGGCCGCTCACCCTCCCGCGGGGGGGGGGGGGGGCGGGGGCGCGGGCGGGCCCCGGGCGGGGGGGGGGGGGGGGGGGGCCCCCCCCCCGCCGCGGGGAGGTGTCAGCCCGTGACGGAGTTCTCCGCGAACGGCTTCACCCAGCGTCGCCAGTGGTCCTCGCGGTGGTAGCCGGCCGCCGCCCAGGCCAGCCGCGCCCGCTCATTCGCCTCCAGCACCATCGCGTCGCCGCGCCGCCCGCCCACCGTCGCGAATCGCGCCTCGGCGGCCTCCAGCAGCGCCGTGCCGATGCCCCGGCGGCGGAACTCGGGCAGCACCGCGAGCCGGTACAGCGAGCAGCGCCAGCCGTCCCATCCCGCGATCACCGAGCCCACCAGCCTGCCCCCGGACTCGGCGAGGATCAGCGCCTCGGGATCGCGGGCGATCAGCCGGCCGACGCCGTCGGCGTCGTCCGTGATGCTCGTCCCCTCGGCGGCCTCGGCCCAGAAGGCCAGTACGGTCTCGGCCTCGTCGGCCCGGGCGGTACGTACGCGTATACGCAGGTCGGTCATGGCCGGAGCCAAGCACGAGTGCCCTGGGCCGGGCCACCGGCTTTTCGCCGGGGGGCCGGGCCCGGAGCCCGAGCCCCGGGCCTCCCGGCCCCCGGCCCCCGGCCCGGGCATCATCCCCGGCTCGGACCTCCCGGCCCCCGGCTCAGGCTCCTCCGCCGGGCTCAGCCTCCCCGGCTCGGGCCTCCGCGCCCGGGAACGGCCGGCGCGCCACCCCCAGCACACACGGCGAGGTCGGCACGGCGATCCCGCGCTCGGGCACCCGCAGCCGCCGGTGGACGCCGAGGACGAAGCCCGCCGAACCGATCTCCGCGACCGGGTCCCGCGCGGTGTGGCAGCCGCCGAACAGCAGGGGCCACACGGTGCGGTCCACCGCGCGCTGCACGGCCGCCAGCCCCCGGGTCCCGGCCCGGCAGTGCTCGAAGAACCGCAGCTCGCCACCGGGCCGCAGCACCCGCATCACCTCGCCGAGCGCCCGTCCCACATCCCGTACGGAGCAGAGCACCAGCGAGCAGACCGCGCCGTCGAACGCCTCGCTCTTGAGCGGCAGCGCCTCGGCCAGCCCCGGCACCACGTCCACCGGGACCTCGGACCGGGCCGCCGCCCCGCGGGCCAGGGCGCGCAGGGCGGGCTCCGGCTCGATCGCCACCACCTCGGAGACGGCGGACGGGAAGTGCGCGAAGTTCAGCCCGTTGCCCGCGCCGATCTCGACCACCCGGCCGGAGAGACCGGAGAGCAGTTCCGCGCGGTGGGCGGCGACGCCCGCGCCGGTGTCGGCGGCGACGCTGAAGCGGGCGTAGAAGCGGGCGAACACCGGGTGGCACACGGCGTCCCCCGGCACGGCATTGCGGCGCTCTCGCATCGCGGCCTCCTCGGCGGGCGCCCGGCCGGTGCCGACCGATCCGGTCCGGGCCGTTCCGGTCCGTGGAGACCGGCCATGTGAGTCCGGCGGGCCTCTCCTATTCTCCTCCGCCGGGGGCCGGTCCCGCGACGAAGCAGAACTCATTGCCCTCCGGATCCAGCAGCACCTGGAAGCGGCCCTGGGAGTCGGTGCGGACCGGCCCCGAGCGGGTCGCGCCGAGCGTCACGGCCTCCGCCGCCGCCCGCTCGACGTCCCCGGCGTCCAGATCCAGATGGAGACGGTTCTTGACGGCCTTGCCCTCCGGCACCCGCTGGAAGGCGAGCCGAGGCGATCCGGGCGGATCGACGAAGGACCAGTCGGGGCTCCGGTCCACCGGCGCTCCCCCCAGCAGGGCGGCCCAGAACCGCACCAGACCGCCGGGATTCCGGCAGTCGAAGACGATTTCGTCGATTCGTGCGCGCATCCGCTCAGCCTACGGAGGCGGCCGGCACTCCGCCGTGCGCGGCGGCGGTGAAGGCGGCCGCGTCCCACCGCCCGCCCAGACGCGGCGCGAGCCAGTCGGCGGCCCGGTCCCGGAAGTCGGCCGGAGCCAGCCGTCCCGCCCCCTCCGGCACCGCGCCCAGCAGGGGCGCGCCCGCCGCCTCCGGCAGATCCAGCAGATTGCAGCGCGCGGCGAGGTCCGGCTCGGCGGGCCAGCTCCCGACGACCACGCCGAGCTGGTCGATGCCCCGGGCCCGCAGCGCCTCACCGGTCAGCGCCGCGGAGTTGAGGGCGCCGAGCCCGGCGGGGGCGACCACGAGCACCGGAGCGCCGAGCAGCTGCGCGGCGTCGGCGAGGGTGTCGCCGTCGGCGTCGAACCGTACGAGCAGCCCGCCCGCGCCCTCGACCACCACCAGCTCGTATTCGGCGGCAAGCCGGCCGACGCACTCCGCGACCGCCTGGGCCCGCACCCCGGGGAGGCCGGCCCGGCGCGCGGCGGCGGCGGGCGCGAGCGGCTCCCGGAACCGGGCCATCTCGACCCCGTACACCTGGCCGCCGAGCCGGCGCACCTCGTCCAGATCGCCGGGCTCGCCGCTGTCGACGCCGGTCTGCGCGGGCTTGGCCACGGCGATCCGGCGGCCCTTCGCGAGGGCCACGAGCGCGGCGGTGACCACGGTCTTCCCGATCTCGGTGCCGGTGCCGGAGACGACGATGACGGACATGTCGCAGTTCTGCCTTTCCTGGCCGTTCGCTTCCCGGCCGTTCGGTTCTTCCCGGGCGTCCGCTGCGGCGCCGGGGTCCTGCGGGCCGTCCGGTACGGGCCGAGCCCTCGTCCCGTACGTCCGGTACGCGTCCAGGACCTCGTCCCGGACGTCCGGTCCGGGGATTCGGCCCTTCGAGGTGCCGGGCTCCGCGCCCTCGCCCGCCGCGGTCCGGGGGGCGTCCCCCGTGCCCGCCTCAGCCCGCTTCCGCCGCCGCGAGCACCCCTTCGCACACCTGTGCGAGATCCGCGTCGTCCATCACATACGGCGGCATCACATAGACCAGATTCCGGAAGGGCCGCAGCCACACCCCGGCCCGTACCGCCGCCCGGGTCGCCGAGGCCATGTCGACCTCGTGGTCCAGCTCGACCACCCCGATGCCGCCCAGGACGCGCACCTCGGCGACGCCCCGCGCCCCCTCGGCGGCCGCCAGCCCCTTCCGCAGCCCCGACTCCAGCCGCTCGACCTCGCGCGCCCAGTCCCCGGCCAGCAGCAGATCGACGGACGCGCCCGCCACCGCGGCGGCCAGCGGGTTCGCCATGAAGGTGGGGCCGTGCGCCAGCACCGGGACCTCGCCCCGCGAGATCCCGTCCGCGATCTCTGCGGTGCACAGCGTCGCCGCCATCGAGAGATAGCCGCCGGTCAGGGCCTTGCCCAGGCACATCACATCCGGCGAGACACCGGCCCGGTCCGCCGCGAAGAGCGTCCCGGTGCGACCGAACCCCGTGGCTATCTCGTCGAACACCAGCAGCACCCCGTGCGCGTCGCACGCCTCCCGCAGCACCCGCAGATATCCGGGGGAGTGGAACCGCATCCCGCCCGCGCCCTGCGCCACCGGCTCCACGATCACCGCCGCCAGCTCGTCGGCGTGCCGGGCGACCAGCTCCCGCAGATGCTCCGCGTACGACTCCTCGTACGCGGCCGGAGGGGCGTCCGCGAAGATCTGGCGGGGCAGCGCCCCCGACCACAGCCGGTGCATCCCGCCGTCGGGGTCGCACACCGCCATGGGCTGCCAGGTGTCCCCGTGGTAGCCGCCGCGCCAGGTCAGCAGCCTCCGCTTCGCCGGGCGGCCGGCCGAACGCCAGTACTGCAGACACATCTTGACCGCGACCTCGACCGCGACCGAGCCCGAATCGCTCAGAAAGACATGGCGCAGCGGTTCGGGAGTGATCTCGACCAGCCGGGCCGCCAGCCGTACGGCTGGCTCATGGGTCAGCCCGCCGAACATCACATGGCTCATCCGCTCCAGCTGGTCGCGCGCCGCCGCGTTGAGCACGGGGTGGTTGTAGCCGTGGATCGCCGACCACCACGACGCCATGCCGTCGATCAACTCGCGCTGACCGTGCACCGGTTCGGCCAGTCTCAGCCGCACCCCGGACGCCGACTCCACCACCAGCGGTTCGGCGCGGCCCGGCATGGGACCGTAGGGATGCCAGACATGGGCCCGGTCCAGGGCCAGCAGTTCGGGGACGGGAAGCGGTTCAGGCATTGGGCGCGAGATCCGTCCCCGCGCCCCGGCGGCGGACCGTCACCAGATCCGTACGGGGCGCCGGCGCCGCGTCCGCACGGGTCTCCGGCGCCGGGGCCGGCGGCTCCTGCGCGGCGTCGGCCCCGGTCTCGTCCTCCGGTACGGCGGCGGGGGCGCCGTCGGCGCACACCGATCCGCAGCCGCCCGGCGTCCGGTGCTCCGGAAGCGTCGTGGTGCCCGCGCCCTCCACCTCGAAGCCGGCGTCCGCGATCATGTCCAGATCCGCCTTGCCCGCCTGCCCCTCGCTGGTCAGATAGTCCCCGAGGAAGACCGAGTTGACCAGGTGCAGTGCCAGCGGCTGCATCGACCGCAGATGCACCTCGCGGCCGCCCGAGAGCCGGACCTCCACATCGGGGCAGACGAACCGCACCATCGCCAGGACGCGCAGACAGCGCTGGGGGGTGAGATTCCACTCCTTGGCCAGGGGAGTCCCCTCGAAGGGGATCAGGAAGTTCACCGGAACGGAGTCCGGGTCCAGTTCGCGCAGCGCGAAGACCACGTCGACCAGATCCTCGTCGCTCTCGCCCATGCCCGCGATCAGCCCGGAGCAGGCCGACAGACCGGCCGCCTGCGCCTGCCGCACGGTGTCCACCCGGTCCGCGTACGTATGGGTGGTGGTGATCTCCCCGTACGTCCCCTCCGAGGTGTTGAGGTTGTGGTTGTACGCGTCGGCCCCGGCCTCCCGCAGCCGCTCGGCCTGACCCGCGGAGAGCAGCCCGAGGCAGGCGCAGATCTCCACGTCCTCGTTCTGTTCCTTGATCGCCTCGATGGTCTTGGACACCCGGTCCACGTCCCGGTCGGTCGGACCGCGTCCGCTGGCGACCAGGCAGACGCGCTTGGCGCCGCCCGCGACCCCGGCCGCCGCGGCCTCGGAGGCCTCGTCCGGCTTCAGCCAGGTGTACTTGAGGATCTCCGCCTTCGACCCGAGCCGCTGGGAGCAGTAGGAGCAGTCCTCCGGGCACAGCCCCGACTTGAGATTGACCAGATAGTTGAGCTTCACCCGCCGCCCGAACCACTGGCGGCGCACCTTCCCCGCCGCGGCCACCACGTCCAGCAGCTCGTCGTCGGAGGTCGCCAGTACGGCGAGTGCCTCTGCACGGCTCGGCAGTTCGCGCCGAAGCCCCTTCTCCACCAGCGTGTTCAGCAGGTCCATGCCGCCGATCCTGGCCTACGGCACGGGCCCGGGGAAAGGCGGAACTCCACAACAGACCCTGTTCCAGGTGTGTGCATGACCACATCCACCGCGTGATCCACCCCGGTTAGGGTCTGTGCGTTGCCTACAAAAGCCCTGCCCGGCCCCGCCGCACACCCCGGGCGCCCGGCCCCGTGCCGACGCACCGGAAGAGGACCCGACGACCATGGCCCAGGACCCTTTCGAGTGGATCGAGGACGCGTCGCGCCGACGGGAGCGGGCGGGACTGGTCCGTACGCTCCGGCCGCGCCCCGCCGACTCCTCCGTGCTGGACCTCGCCGGGAACGACTATCTGGGGCTCACCCGCCATCCCGAGGTCACCTCGGCGGCGGGCGCGGCCGCCCGGCGCTGGGGCGCGGGCGCGACCGGCTCCCGGCTGGTCACCGGCAGCACCGAACTCCACGCCGAACTGGAGGCCGAGCTGGCCGCGTTCTGCGGATTCGAGGCGGCGCTGGTGCTGGCCTCCGGTTACGCGGCCAATCTCGCGGCCGTGACCGCGCTGAGCGCCGCCGGCTCGCTCATCGTCTCCGACGCGGGCAATCATGCGTCGATCGTCGACGGCTGCCGGCTCTCGCGCGCCCGGACGGAGATCGCCGCGCACGCCGACCCGGACGCCGTACGGCGGATCCTCGACGACCGCCCCGAACAGCGCGCGCTGGTCGTCACCGACTCGGTCTTCTCGGTCGACGGCGACGCGGCCCCGCTGGAGGCGCTCTCCGGGGTCTGCCGGGAGCAGGGCGCGGCGCTGCTGGTAGACGACGCGCACGGACTGGGAGTCCTCGGCCACGGCGGCCGGGGCGCGCCGTACGCGGCGGGAGTGTCGGGCGGCGACGGCGTGGTCGCCACGCTGACGCTCTCCAAGTCCCTGGGCGCCCAGGGCGGCGCGGTCCTCGGCCCGGCCCGGGTCATCGCCCATCTGGTCAACACCGCCCGGACCCTCATCTTCGACACCGGGCTCGCCCCGGCCGCCGCGGGCGCCGCCCTGGCCGCGCTGCGGCTGCTGGGGCGGGAGCCGCGGCGGGCGGCCCGGGTGCGCGCGGTCGCGAGGGCGCTGCACGGCGGGCTGACGGCGCGGGGGCTGACGGCGGTACGCCCCGACGCCGCCGTGGTCTCCGTGCGCGCGCCCTCGCCCGGGGCCGCGGTCGAGTGGGCCGCGGCCTGCCGGGCGGCCGGTCTGGGCGTCGGCTGCTTCCGTCCTCCGTCGGTGCCGGACGGCGTCTCGCGGCTGCGGCTGACGGCCCGCGCCGATCTGACCGACGAGCAGATCGCCCGGGCGGTGTCGATCGTGGCGGGGACGGCCCCGCGCCCCGCCGCCGGCTGAGAACCGGCGGACCGGCCGCCGGCTGAGAACCCGCGGACCGCCGGCGGCTGAGAACCGGCGGACCGGCCGAGCCCCCGGCCCGGGAGCCCGCGGGCCACCGGAGCCAGGGGTTCGAGGGGCCGGCGCGCCGGGGCCCGAGGGTCAGCCGAGGCGCTCCGTCCCGACCGCGCCGAGGAAGCTGGTCCAGGCCCGGGAGGAGAAGCGGAGGGGACGGCGGGCCACGTCCTTGGAGTCCCGTACCGACAGTGCCCGGTCGGGCAGCCGGGCCGCCTCGACGCAGTTGTTCGCGGCCGTGCTGCGGCTGCTGCGCCGCCAGACCAAACCGTGGGGGTGAGCGGACATGGTGGCCTCCTAGGCGCCTGCCGTGAGGGCGGCGATGAGATCCAGGGATTGGTCCGGTGAGAGCGCACGCGCCTGCGTCATCGCGAAGGCCGCGCCGTACACCGCCAGATCCTCTGCCCGTTCCAGATAGAGGCTACTCGTCAGGTGGTCAAGAACGACCACATCCAGATCGGAAGTGTTCGGAAAGGAGAAGATAACGAAAGAACCGGCCAGTCCGGCATAGCCACCGGCCGAGAACGGCACCACCTGGAGCCGCACCTGGGGAAGTTCGGCCGCGGCGGACAGTGCCCGCAGCTGCTCCCGCATCACCCGGGGCCCGCCGATCTCGCGCCGCAGCGCGGCCTCGTCCACCAGGACGCTCAGTTCGGGCGGCGGCTCCGCGCGCAGCACCGCCTGACGGGCGATCCGCACCTCGGCGAGGGACGCGACGCTCTCCTCGGGCAGCTCGGTGAGGGTCGCCCGGGTCACCGCCCGCGCGTACTCCGGGGTCTGGAGCAGCCCCGGCACCACCGAGGTCTCCACCGTGCGCACCGATCCCGCCTGCGACTCCAGGCTGATGAAGTCCCGGTACTCGGCGGGCAGCAGCCCCTGATACGCCTTCCACCAGCCGCTCTCCCGGCCGTCCGCGGCTCCGGCCAGCCGCTCCAGAAGCAGCCGCGGCTCGGGATCGCCGACCTGGTAGAGATCGAGCAGCAGGGTCACGTCCTCGGCCTTGACCCCGCTGGCGCCGGTCTCGATCCGGCTCACCTTGGACTGGTGCCAGCCGGCCAGTTCGGCGGCGCGACGGCTGGTGAGCCGGGCGGCCAGCCGGTGTCTGCGGAGTTCCTCGCCCAGCCTGCGGCGGCGCACCGCCGGACCGTGCTGCATGGGGCATCCCTTCCGTTCCATCGGATCGGTTCGCCCGCGATCCAAGTGGTTCCGGCCGCCGAATACGGTCTCGCGTCGCAGAGTTCACCGCTTTGAGCGACAGATATATGCATATCTTGGGGGATCGACTCCTACCGGGGCACGATGAGTGGCACTCTGGCCACCAGCGCAATCCGCGGCCGCCCGCGCAACCCTCCGCTTCGAGTTCGGAGCCCGGCCGCGGTGGGAAAGGGACGGCGTCGTCATGGCAGACCTTCAGGAAGCTTCCGTCACTCTGCCGAGCGATCCGGCCTCGGTCTCCGTGGCCCGGAAATTCGTCGCGGACGTGGTCCGCGAATGGGGTCTGCCGGCCGGGAGCGACGCCGTCGACACCATCCGGCTGATCGTCTCGGAACTCGCCACCAACGCCGTGCAGCACACCTTCGGCCAGTCGCCGACCTTCACCGTCGAACTGGAACTGGAACGGGACGACCGGCTGCGGATCGGGGTGACCGACAGCCACCCGCGCTGGCCCCAGCGGCTGCCCGCCGCGGTGCGCCAGGACAACGGCAGGGGGATGGTGATCGTGCGCAGTCTCACGGCGGCGAACGGCGGAAAACTGACGGTCACCCCGACCGAGGAGGGCGGCAAGACCGTCTGGATCGCCCTTCCGTGGGCCGCGCGGGCCTCCGGCTGACCGAAGGGCCGCCGCGGACGGCGGCGGCCCCCGGCCCCATGGACGCCCCGCGCCGACCGCCGGAAGGTCACCGGCGGTCGGCGCGGGCCCGGTGGCGTGCTGTCAGCGCACCCGGCCGTACTTGACGCTCTTGGTCCAGATCTTGTCCAGCTTCACCCACGAACCCCTCTTGGGCGAGTGCCAGATCTTCCCCTTCCCGGCATAGATGCCGACGTGGTAGACGTAGCCGCCGGAGTGGAAGAACACCAGGTCTCCGGCCTTGCGCGACGAGGAGGAAACCTTCTTCGTCTTGTTGTACTGCTGGTGTGCCGTACGCGGCAGCTTCTTGCCCGCCTTCTTGTACGAGTAGACCGTCAGACCTGAGCAGTCGAAGCGGGAGGGGCCCGCTGCTCCGTATCCGTAGGGAGCGCCCTTCTTCGAGGCCGCCACCTTGAGTGCCTTGCCCGCGTGGGACGACGCGGCGTACGCCTCGGACGTGCCCCCCGGCACGAGCAGCGATCCGCCGACAGCGGCGAGGGTGAGGGCCGACACGGCCCCCGCCCGACTCATCAGGTACGGGACGTTTTTCTGCGCACTCATGCGCAACCCTTCGTCAGCCGCCTGTGAAGGATGACCTGTCGGGTTCGGGCGGACGAAGGTGCCCGGCCGCATGACGCGGCTTCACCCCGAGGGACTTCCGGATCTCCCGGATGCCCCGTACTGCTTGGGTCCTCCACTCCTGCCGAAGCACTTCTGTCGACCAGTCATCCGAAGCGGCGGCAGGACTCGGCGTCCGCTCGGACTGCCCCGCCGAGGTGACGGGGGCTTGTCGTCCCACGGATCTTGACCCACGAGGTGTCAGATTTCCGAGCGGAAACGGCGATATGTGAGTTTTAACACCCTTGGTCTGTTCAGGTGGACAGCGCCCCGGGGCGGTCCGGCCCTCGACACCTGAGCATGCCCGTACCAGCGCCGGAATACAGCATTCCAAGAGATCGCCCTCTGTGATGCGCAACTCGGCCCCAGTCGCCGTGGGGGCGTCGCCTACATCAAACGGATGACCACTCCCGGCACTCGAACGGCGGTTGACGGGTCCTCGGGTCGGCCGCCCCGGGAGGGCCTCGCCAGGGCCGGTTTTCGCCAGAGATATACGGAATGCACGGGCGATATGACGTGTACGTGGCATATGTGATTCCGTTGGAGCCGGCTCGTGCGGACTCGGCCGCCGTGGCCGGCGGAGCCGTATGCGGAGGCGGTCGGGCGGCGGCGGCCCGGTGCGGGAAGCCTCCGGCGGCCGCGACGGCCGACGCCGGTCCGGGGCGTCCTGGACCGGTCCGGCAGCCTGCGCGCGACGGCGTGCGGGCGGCCGGTCCCGGTCTCATCGGCTGACCCCGCGCCGCTGTCGCCGCCCCCGAGCGGTCCCGTTATCACCGCGTGACCAAGGGGGCGGAGTTGTGTCCGCCTTCGTCACTCTGTACGCGGTCTTGCCTGATTCGCACCCGCGCCCCTGTCCGCGTCCGCGCGCCTGCCCGCGCCCGTTTTGTGCGCACGGTCAACTCGCGCCGCCCCGGAGAGGGTTCGCCGCGCCCGATCCGATCGGCCGGAATTGGTCATTCCGATGGCCTGTTCGCGTCCCTGTCCGGTGATGTACCGCTCAGCGGGACTCGGAGCACCGGTTATTGGTTCGGTAAAGAAACAGCAGTACGACCTGTCGCCGCACACCCCTCACACGCGAGGATCCCCCGAAGGACTCGACGAGAGAAGGGAAGTTCCTGGTGAGACGCACAGCGATGTTCGGCGCTACCGGCACTCTGATAGCGGGCACGCTCCTCGCGGGCGCGGTCGCGGCCCCGGTCGCACAGGCCGAATCCCGCCACCACGACCGGTCGGAGGCGCGCGGTGTGCAACTGGCCGCCGAGCGCGCCGCGCAGAAGGGCATCGACTGGGCGGACTGTCCCGCCGACTGGAACCTCCCCCAGCCCATTCAGTGCGGCTCGGTGACCGTCCCCCTCGACTACGCCCGCCCGAACGGCCGACAGATCACCCTCACCGTCGACCGGATCGGCAACACCGGCTCCACGGGCGAGCGCCAGGGCGCGCTGCTCTACAACCCCGGCGGCCCCGGCGGCTCCGGTCTCCGCTTCCCCACCCGGGTCACCAGCAAGAACCCGCTCTGGGCGAAGACCGCCAAGGCGTACGACTTCGTGGGCTTCGACCCCAGGGGCGTGGGCCGCTCCACCCCGATCTCCTGCGTCGACCCGCAGGAGTTCGTCAAGGCCCCCAAGGCCGACCCGGTCCCCGACAGCGAGGCCGACAAGCGCGCCCAGCGGAAGCTCGCCGCCGAGTACGCGGACGGCTGCGCCGAGCGCAGCGGCTGGATGCTGCCGCACATGACGACGCCCAACACCGCCCGCGACCTCGATGTGATCCGGGCCGCCCTGGGCGAGCGGAAGCTCAACTTCCTCGGCGTCTCCTACGGCACCTACCTCGGCGCGGTCTACGCGACGCTCTTCCCCGGCCATGTGCGCCGGATGGTCATGGACAGCGTGGTCAACCCCTCGCGCGAGAAGATCTGGTACCAGGCCAATCTGGACCAGGACGTCGCCTTCGAGATGCGCTGGAACGACTGGAAGAAGTGGGTCGCCGAGAACGACGCCGTCTACGGGATCGGCGACACCCCGGCGAAGGTCGAGGCGCAGTGGCAGAAGCTCCGCGCCGCCGCCAAGAAGGCCCCCCTCGGCGGGGTCGTCGGCCCGGCCGAGCTGACCGGCTTCTTCCAGGGCGCGCCGTACTACGACTCCTCCTGGGCGCCGGCCGCCCGGATCTGGAGCAAGTACGTCGCCGGCGACCCGAAGCCGCTGATCGACGCCGCCGGCCCCGACCTCGCCGACACGGCGGGCAACATCCGCTCGGAGAACAGCAACGCCGTCTACACGGCCGTCGAGTGCGCCGACGCCAAGTGGCCCACCAGCTGGAAGAAGTGGAACCGGGACAACACCCGGCTCCACCGTGACTACCCGTTCCTGACCTGGGCGAACGCCTGGATGAACCTCCCGTGCGCCACCTGGTCCACCCGGCAGAACACCCCGGTCGACGTGAAGACGGGCAAGGGCCTGCCGGGCGTGCTCATCGTGCAGGCCGAGCGGGACGCCGCCACCCCCGTCGGCGGCGCGTACGAGCTGCACAAGCGGCTCAAGGGCTCGCGTCTGATCATGGAGAGGAACGCCGGCTCGCACGGGGTGACCGGGATCGTCAACGCCTGTGTCAACCAGCGGGTCGACGCCTACCTCCTCGACGGAACGCTGGACTCCGCCAATGTGACCTGCGACCCGCACGCGGCGCCGAAGCCGTAGCCGTAGCCGAGGGCCCGACCGGAACCGGAACAGGAACCGGAACAGGAACCGGAACAGGAACCGGAGTAGGAACCGGAGTAGGAACCGGAATCGGTCGGTACGGAGAAGGATCCTTACGGAGGGGAGGGGCGGCCGGTCACCCGGCCGCCCCTCCCTTTCTGCCGCGCGCCTTCTTCGACTCCTCCAGCTCCGCCTTCACCTCGGCGGCGTACCGGTCCACGTACTCCTGGCCGGAGAGCGAGAGGATCGCGTACATGATCTCGTCGGTGACCGCGCGGATCGCCGCCTTCTCGTTCTCCAGACCGGTGTAGCGGGAGAAGTCCAGCGGCTCGCCGAACCGCACGGTCACCCGCTTGATCTTCGGCAGTTTCTGGCCGGGCGGCTGGATCTCGAAGGTGCCCACCATGGCGCAGGGGATCACCGGGACCCCGGCCCGCAGCGCCATGACCGCCACGCCCACCTTGCCCTTGTAGAGCCGCCCGTCGTGCGAGCGGGTCCCCTCCGGATAGATGCCGAGCAGCTCGCCCCGGCCGAGCACCCCGAGCCCCTCGCGGATCGCGGCCTGTCCGGCGTCCTTGCCGGACCGGTCCACCGGGATCTGGCCCGCGCTGCGGAAGAAGGCGGCGGTCAGCCGGCCCTTCAGTCCGGGGCCGGTGAAGTACTCGGCCTTCGCGAGGAAGGTGATGCGCCGCTTGATGATCGCGGGCATCAGGAAGTGGTCCGAGAACGAGAGATGGTTTCCGGCGACGATCGCCGCGCCGTCCTCCGGGATGTGCTCCAGCCCCTCGATCCGGGGCCGGAACAGCAGGCGCAGCAGCGGCCCCAGCAGAACGTGCTTGAGCAGGTGGTAGAACACGGGCACTCCCTACTCCGGCGCGTCCGGGCCAGAGCTGCGTTCCGGCGGGGGGACGGGCACTCAAGGACGCCAGTGTAGGTGCGGGCGGAGCTCGCGGGGGGTCATCTCCGGACGGCCCCGCCGGGGTCGCCCCGGCGGCGGCCCGTGGGCTCCGCCCCCCCTCGCGGTCCGGGCGTACGGCCCCGGCCCCCCGGCTTCGCCGCGCCGTTCCCCGTACGGAGTCGCCGACGCGACGCTGTGTTGCGGGACCGCCCACCCGGCGTCACTCTTGTGAGTGACGCAGATGCGATACGCGGTCACTCTCCGCTCTCGGGGACCCATGCGGCCGAAGAGCTGACGCGGTCGCGGTGAGGAGCCACGGTCATGCACGTCCAGGCCGCCCGCCGGTACATCATGGAAGTACAGGCATCCACCGAGCGGATCCCGCAGATCCGGCGCATCCTCGCGGCGCATCTGCGCCATTGGAGGCTCGATCCGCATATCGGACCCGTCTGCCGCGCGGTCGGCGAGCTGATCGCCAATGTGGTCCGGCATGTCCCGGGAGACAAGACCTGTGTGGTGGAGCTGCGCTGGACCGGACGCCATCTGATCGCGTCCGTCGCCGACGGGGACCGCCGGATGCCCCGGCTGACCAGCTCCTGCCCGGCCAGGGGCGGGCTCGCGGCCGTGGCGGTGCTCAGCGACAGCTGGGGCACCTGCCCCACGGCGGGCGGCAAGGTCATCTGGTTCAGCCGGCGCGTCAAGCGCGCCGAACGGGTCCGGCTGACCGCGCCCGCCCCGCTCCGGCCCGCGCCGAACGCCCTGGAAGGGCCCGCCGTGCCCGTGCCCGTGGCGCCGGACGCCGGCCGTGACGCGATCCGGCACGGCGGGAGCGCCGAGGGGCCGCCCCGCCGGCTCGACACGGCGATCGGCTGAGCCCAGGAGCCCAGGAGCCCAGGAGCCCAGGAGCCCAGGAGCCCAGCGGCCCACGGGCCCACCGGCCCACCGGGTTCCGGAGCCTCTCCAGCCCCCCCGGCCCCGCCCCTCAGGTCCCGCGCGAGGCGACCACCCCGACCGTGACCAGGCCGAGCACCACCCAGCCGAACCAGAGCCAGCCGTTGCTGCCGAGCGCCACCGTGTACGCGGTCACGACCACCAGGGTCGCGACGGTGAGCACTCCCATCGCCTTCGTGGATCCGGACATGCGCGCCCTCCTTGGACGACCCGGCCGCCGAGGTCATCGTCACCCGGACACCCCGGTTCGCGCTACCGCCGGGCCGGGGCGAACCGCCCCGATCCGCCGGGCGCGCGCCCCGGGCGCACCCGTCCGCGCGTCCGTCCGGCGGGTCCTACCGCGAGCTTCCGTCGCGCGCGTGGAGCGAGGCGAGATACGCGTTGTACGCCTCCAGATCCTTGTCGCCGTCCCGGTCGGCGGCCCGGTCGGTGCGCCGGGCCTGCCGCTCCTCGGAGCGGTTCCACTGATAGACCAGCGCGATCAGCACCAGCACCGACGGAATCTCGCTGAACGCCCAGGCGATACCGCCGGCCGCGTGCTGATCGCTCAGCACGTCGACGCCGAGCGAGGCCGGGGGAGAGGTGTAGGCGTCGACCAGCGGCTCGCTGCCCATCATCAGCGCGATGCCGAAGAAGGCGTGGAAGGGCATGCCCGCGAACAGCTCCAGCATCCGCATCACATAGCCGGGCCGGTGCGGCCCCGGGTCCACGCCCATGATCGGCCAGAAGAAGACCAGACCGGTGAGGAGGAAGTGCACCATCATCGCGAGATGTCCGGGCGTCGACTCCATCAGGAAGTCGAAGAGCGGGGTGAAGTAGAGCCCGTACAGGCTGGCGATGAAGAGCGGAATGGTGAAGGCGGGGTGCGTGATGATCCGGACGTACCGGCTCTGGAGCAGGGCGAGCAGCAGCTCGCGCGGGCCCGTGCGGCCCCGGCCCGCGACCGGCAGCGCGCGCAGCGTCAGCGTCACCGGCGCGCCCAGCAGCAGCAGGATCGGCGAGACCATGCTGATGATCATGTGCTGCACCATGTGCACGCTGAACATGACCATGCCGTACTCATTGAGCTTGGTGCAGGTCGCCAGGGCGATGGTCAGCACGCCGACGACGAAGAAGACGGTCCGGCCGGTCTGCCAGGCGTCACCGCGCCGGCGCAGCCGCAGCACACCCCATCCGTAGAGGGCCAGCGCCAGAAGACAGCCGGTCAGGAAGAAGGGGTCCGGTGAGAACTCCAGCCCCCGCCCCAGCGTGAACGGCGGCAGATCCATCGACATGCCGTGCCCGCTGTGATCCATCCGCCGGCTCCTGTTTCGTCCTGGTTGCGCACTTGCCGGGACCAGACTAGAACCGCCCCCGGCCGCGATCGCGGCCGGGGGCGGTTCTGGGCGCGGTCACCCTCGCGCGGCGGATGTCAGAGCACGCACTGGGCCTCGGCGTAGCGCTCGGCGGGGACGGTCTTCAGGGTCCGGACCGCGTCCGCCAGCGGCACCATGGTGATCTCGGTGCCGCGCAGCGCCGTGAGCATGCCGAACTGGCCCCGGTGCGCCGCCTCCACCGCGTGCCAGCCGAAGCGGGTGGCGAGCACCCGGTCGTACGCGGTGGGTGTGCCGCCGCGCTGGACATGCCCGAGGATCACGGGGCGGGCCTCCTTGCCGAGGCGCTGCTCCAGCTCGATGGAGAGCTGGCGGGCGACTCCGGCGAAGCGCTCGTGGCCGTAGACGTCCTTGCCGCCCTCGTCCCAGCGCATGGAGCCCTCGCGGGGCTTCGCGCCCTCGGCGACCACGACGATGGCGAAGCGCTTGCCCGCCTCGAAGCGCTCGCCGACCCGGGCGGTCAGCTCCTCGATGTCGAAGGGCCGCTCGGGCACGACGATGGCGTGGGCGCCGGCCGCCATGCCGGAGTGCAGCGCGATCCAGCCGGTGTGGCGGCCCATGACCTCCACGATGAGCACCCGCTGATGGGACTCGGCGGTGGTCTTGAGCCGGTCGAGCGCCTCGGTCGCCACGCCGACGGCGGTGTCGAAGCCGAAGGTGACGTCGGTGGAGGCGATGTCGTTGTCGATGGTCTTCGGCACGCCGACGATGGGCAGACCGCCCTCGGAGAGCAGATGGGCCGCCTTGAGCGTGCCCTCGCCGCCGATCGGGATGATCGCGTCGAGACCCAGCTCGGCCACATGCCCCTTGGCGCGTTCCACACCGTCGCGCAAATCCTCCGGGCGGACCCGGGAGGAGCCGAGGATGGTGCCGCCGCGGGCCAGGATGCCGCCCACCGCGTCCAGGTCGAGCTTGCGGTAGTCGCACTCCAGAAGACCGCGCCAGCCGTCGTGGAAGCCGATGACCTCGTCGCCGTGGTCGACGACGGCGCGATGCACGACGGAGCGGATGACGGCGTTCAGGCCGGGGCAGTCGCCGCCGGAAGTGAGCACACCAATGCGCATTGCCCGAATTACCTTTGCAACGTGGGCCGACTCCCGGACCACGTCGTCCGGCTGGATCTCTGTCACCCTACCGGCGCGGGGCGGCGGGAACCCAATGGGGCGTCCCATCAGCTGGGACGCCCCATGGGACGTGCGGTCGCCCGCCCGGCGGGCCGCGCCGGGGCGCGGGCCGGGTCAGGCGGGCTGGGTCGCGGAGGCGATGCGCTCGTTGCGCAGCGCCTCGTACCAGCGGTCGTCGGTCGGCGGCAGGGCGTTCACATCGAGGGCCAGCTTCAGCAGCAGATCGGCGATCTGCGGATTGCGGGCCATGACCGGGCCGTGCATGTAGGTGCCGAAGATGGTGCCGTTGTACGCGCCCTCGGTGCCGTCGCCGGTGCCGTTGCCCCGGCCGATGACGGTGCGGGCGAACGGACGGGCGGTGGGGCCGAGATGGGTGACGCCCTGGTGGTTCTCGAAGCCGGTCAGCTGCGGCAGCCCGAACCTGGGGTCGATGTCGCCCAGCACGTCGCCGACGCACCGGGCGCCCTCGCCGCGGGTGGAGACCACGTCGATCAGGCCGAGTCCCGCCTGGCGCTCGGCCTGGTCGTTGATGAACTCGTGGCCCAGGATCTGGTACCCGGCGCAGACCGAGAAGATGATCGCGCCGTTGGAGGCGGCCCGGGAGAGCCCGCCGTCCCGCAGCAGTCGCTCGGCGGCCAGCCGCTGCGGCCGGTCCTCGCCGCCGCCGATCAGATAGATGTCGCCGGAGGTGGGGATCGGCTGGTCGCTGCGTACGTCGACCCGCTGCACACCGAGACCGCGCTGCCGGGCCCGGCGCTCCACGACCAGCGCGTTGCCCTGGTCGCCGTAGGTGCTGAGCAGGTCCGGGTAGACCCAGACCAGACGCAGGCTACTGTCGCTCATGTCTGTTATGTCCTTTAAGTCTCTGCGGCTCGCGGATCAGTTGCCGACGCGGCGGCGCACGTCCTGGAAGGCGGTGTAGTTGCCGATCAGCTCGATCCGTCCCGGCGGGGCCATGCCCACCGCCTCGTCGACGCTGTCGCAGACCCGGAAGTCCAGTCCGGCGACCTCCAGCCGCACGGCCAGGTCCAGCCGCCGGTCGCCGATCACGAAGATCGGGTGCCCGGCGAGACGGGTGTAGTCCACGTCCCACAGCCAGGAGGTGTCCGTGCCGTCCGCGCCCCGGGCGTTGACCGCGAGGATCACCGGCGTCGGCGGCGGGTCGATCAGCGAGAACGTCTCCAGCCAGCCCGCCGGGTTCTTGGCGAGCAGCAGCCGCAGATCCCGCTCCATGAAGCTGACCACGTCGTACCGGCCGGCGACGGCCTGTACGGAGTACATCCGCTCCAGGGCGACCTGCGGCGGGACGCCGAAGCAGGCGGCGACGGCGGCCGAGGTGGCGGCGTTCGCCTTGTTGGCGCGGCCGGGCAGCTGCAGCCGGATCGGCCAGGCCGAGCCGTGCGGGTCCAGCACGTAGTCGCCGTTCAGCACCCAGCTGGGGGTGGGGCGGCGGAAGCCGCACTCACCGCAGAACCAGTCGTCGCCGGGCCGCTGCATCACACCGCCGCAGGACGGGCACGACCAGGCGTCGTCCTTCCACTCCTGGCCGGCCGCCACCCACACCACATTGGGCGAGGAGGAGGCGGACCAGACGATCAGCGGGTCGTCGGCGTTGGCGATGACGACCGCCTTCGAACCGGCGAGCCCCTCCCGCCACTTCTCGGCGAGCATCCGGGTCTCCGCGGCGCGGTCCAGCTGGTCGCGCGAGAGATTGAGCAGGGCGATCGCCTTCGGGGTGACATCGCGCGCCACACCGGCGAGGTACTTCTCATCGACCTCGATCACGCCGAACTTGGCATCCGAGCCGCCCGCGAGGGCGGAGGTGATGCCGGCGGGCATGTTCGCGCCGAGCGCGTTGGAGACGACCGGGCCCGCTGCGCGCAGGGCCTCGGCGATCAGCCGGGTGGTGGTGGTCTTGCCGTTGGTGGCCGACACGAGGACGACGTCCAGGTGTTGCGCGAGCCGCCCCAGCAGATCGGGGTCGAGCTTCAGCGCGACCTTGCCGCCGATCACCGAACCGCTGCCGCGTCCGGCCGCGCGAGAGACCGCGGCAGCCGCTCTGCCCGCCGTCACGGCGAGCTTGGCGCGCGGCGTCAGTGGCTCCGAGTTGCCTGACATCGTCCTTGATCCTCCTTGCATCGGTCGGCCCAAGCCTATCCACGTCCGGGCCCGGGCTCGTACCTCGGCACCGCCCGAGCGGACCGGGTCACGGCGGAACGTACGCTTACGGCCATGCGAAACCGGCCGATCCCCGGCAGTTCCGGACTCGTGCGGCCCATGAGCCTGCTCGGAGACCCCGTGCTGCACACGCCCTGTGAGAGTGTGACCGACTTCGGTCCCGCGCTCGGCACGCTCATCGAGGACATGTACGCGACCATGTACGCGGCCCAGGGCGTCGGCCTGGCGGCGAACCAGGTGGGCGTGGGACTGAAGGTCCTCGTCTACGACTGCCCGGACGACGAGGAGGTCCGCCACCTCGGACATATCGTCAATCCGCGCCTGGTGGAGGCGGACGGACCGGCGGTGCGCGGACCGGAGGGATGTCTGTCGCTGCCCGGACTCGAAGCGGGTACGGAACGGTACGACCGCGCCGTGGTCGAGGGGGTGCGCGCGGACGGCTCCCCGGTACGGGTGGAGGGCGCCGGCTTCTTCGCGCGCTGCCTCCAGCACGAGTGCGACCACCTGGAGGGCACGGTCTACCCGGACCGGCTCACCGGCCTGCGCCGGGCCAGACTGCTGCGCGCCGCCCGCCGCGCCCCCTGGTACACCCCGCCGCCGAACGCCTCCGTATAGCCGCCTGAGCGCCCTCCGGCGCGCGCCCGGACCCCGCGCCCGGGGGACTCTCAGAACCCCGGGCCGTCCGCCCTGTCCGAGACCTCCGCCAGCCGGCCCCAGAGCATGTCCGCGAGGCTGCGAACCAACTCCGCCCGGGAGCAGGGCCGCTCGGCGAGCCACCAGTCGCCCGCCGCGTGCATCATCCCGACGATTCCGTGGCCCCAGACCCGGGCCAGCCGCTCGCCCTCCGGGCCCAGCTCCACCCGGTCGTGGATCACCTTCGCCAGCTCCTCGCCCAGCCGTCTCAGCAGCGGCGCGGAGTGGCGGCCCACGTCGAATCCGCTCTCCGTGCCGGGCTCCGGCTGCGCGGAGTCCTCCGCCGGGTGCATCAGGAAGCGGTAGACCTGGGGCCGGGCCTCGATCGCCGCGAGATAGGTGTCGAGCGTCGCCTCGACCCGCTCCCGCCGGTCCGCCGGGGCGTCCACCGCCGCGCGCAGCGAGTCCAGCAGCGCGTTCGTGTGGCGCTCGGCCAGCGCCCGGTAGAGCCCGCCCTTGTCGCCGAAGTGCCGGTAGAGGATCGGCTTGGTGATGCCCGCCTCCGCCGCGATGGCGTTCATGGAGGCCCGGGGGCCGTCCCTGAGCACCACCCGGTCCGCCGCCTCCAGCAGCTCCCGGCGGCGCTGGTCGGCCGGCCGGTCGCGTTCGGAGGACCGCTGTGTGGTCGCCATAGGTGCTTGTCTCCCCGCCCGAGCGATTGCGTGACGCCTGCGCAAACTAACACTCCGCGCGGTCGGGCGGGAGATCCGTTCACCGGCGGTTGACACGATCCGCCGACCGCCGACAGACTGCGGTTACCGCAAGTAACATCAGCGGGGGACCACTGACGGACGCGCCGCGCCGGAGGGGACATGCCCGACTTCACGCTCGAACTCAACGACGACCAGAAGCAGATCCGCGACTGGCTCCACGGCTTCGCCGCCGAGGTGATCCGCCCCGCCGCCGCCGAGTGGGACGAGCGCGAGGAGACTCCCTGGCCGGTGATCCAGGAGGCGGCCCGGGCCGGGATCTACTCCCTCGACTTCTACGCCCAGCAGTTCTTCGACCCCACCGGCCTCGGCATCCCCCTCGCCATGGAGGAACTGTTCTGGGGCGACGCGGGCATCGCGCTCTCCATCGTCGGCACCGGACTCGCCGCCGTCGGCGTGCTCGCCAACGGCACCGAGGAGCAGATCGGGACCTGGATCCCGCAGATGTACGGCGACCCCGACGACGTCAAGGTCGCCGCCTTCTGCTCCTCCGAGGCCGACGCCGGCTCGGACGTCGGCGCGATGCGCACCCGCGCCGTCCACGACCCCGCCCGCGACGAATGGGTGCTCGACGGCGTCAAGACCTGGGTCACCAACGGCGGCATCGCCGGGGTCCACGTCGTCGTCGCCGTCGTGGACCCCGCGCTCGGCGCCAAGGGCCACGCCTCCTTCGTCGTCCCGCCCGGCACCCCCGGGCTGACCCAGGGACAGAAGTTCCGCAAGCACGGCATCCGCGCCTCCCACACCGCCGAGGTCGTCCTCGACGGCGTCCGCGTCCCCGGGCACTGCCTCCTCGGCGGCCGGGAACGGCTCGACGAGCGGCTCGCCCGCGCCCGCGAAGGCGCCCGCGCCGGGAAGGAGCGGGTGCGGAACGCCGCCATGGCCACCTTCGAGGCCTCCCGGCCCGCCGTCGGCGCGATGGCCGTCGGCACCGCCCGCGCCGCCTACGAGATCGCCCTCGACCACGCCCGCACCCGCACCCAGTTCGGCCGCCCCGTCATCGACAACCAGGGCGTCGCCTTCCAGCTCGCCGACATGCGCACCCGTATCGACGCCGCCCGGCTGCTCGTCTGGCGCGCCTCCTGGATGGCCGCCGCCGGCAAGCCCTTCACCGCCGCCGAGGGCTCGATGTCCAAGCTCTACGCCGCCGAGACGGCCGCCGACGTCACCGCCCGGGCCATAAGGATCCTCGGCGGCAACGGCTTCACCCGTGAGTACCCGGTGGAGCGCATGCACCGGGACAGCGCCGTCTACGGCATCTTCGAGGGCACCAACGAGATCCAGCGGCTGGTCATCGCCCGCGCCCTCGCCGGCCTCCCCATCCGCTGACCGCCCGGGGCGGGCCCGGCCTCCCGGACCCGCCCCGGCCGGATCAGAGCAGGGCCTCGATCGCCGCGATCACCTCGGGCGACTCCGGCTCCGTGCCCGGCCGGATCCGCGCCGCCACCGTGCCGTCCTCGGCGATCAGGAACTTCTCGAAATTCCACTGGACGTCACCGGCCGCGCCCTCGGCATCCGCCGACCTCGTCAGCTCCGTGTACAGGGGATGCCGGCCCTCCCCGTTCACCTCGGTCTTCGCCAGCAGCGGGAAGGTCACCCCGTACGTCGCCGAGCAGAAGACGCCGATCTCCTCGGCGCTCCCCGGCTCCTGGCCCGCGAACTGGTTGCACGGCACGCCCACCACCGTGAACCCCCGGTCGCCGTACCGCTGCTGAAGCCGCTCCAGCCCGGCGTACTGAGGAGTGAGACCGCACTGGGAGGCCACATTCACCACCAGGACCGCCTTCCCCCGCCAGGCGGCGAGGGTGGTCGGCTCATCGGCGAGCGTGCGCAGGGGAATGTCGTACAAAGTCGTCATCCGAGAACTCTTCCATCGGGGGACGGGCGGCAAACCGCGCGCCGTCGGGGGGAACCGTGAAACATCGGGGGGAGGGAACCGGCGGAGACCCGGGGGCCGGACGGTCAGGCGTCGAGCGGACGGAACAGCCCCTCCTGCACCACCGACACCAGCAGCTCGCCCGCACGGTTGTAGATCCTGCCCCGCGCCAGCCCCCGCCCGCCGGTCGAGATCGGCGACTCCTGGTCGTACAGGAACCACTCGTCGGCGCGGAAGGGCCGGTGGAACCACATCGCGTGGTCCAGCGAGGCCATGTCGTACCCCCGCCGGCCCCACAGCGGCTCCACCGGGATCCGCACCGCGTCCAGCAGGGTCATGTCGCTCGCGTACGTCAGCGCGCAGGTGTGCACCAGCGGATCGTCGCCCAGCGGGCCCACCGCGCGCATCCACACCGCGCTGCGCGGGTCCGACTCCTTCTCCGCGATCTCCTCCGGCGTCCAGCGCAGCCGCTCGGTGTAGCGGATGTCGAAGGGCACCCGGCGGGCCATCAGCTCCAGCGCCTCCGGCAGCGCCCCGAGACGCTCCCGGATCTCGTCGGCGACCGAGGGCAGCGTCTCCGGCTCGGGGAAGTCCAGCCGGGGCGGCAGCTGGTGCTCGATGCCGCCCTGCTCGGGCCGGTGGAAGGAGGCCGTCAGATTGAAGATCGTCCGGCCCTCCTGGACGGCGGTCACCCGGCGGGTGGTGAAGGAGCGGCCGTCCCGCACCCGCTCCACCTGGTAGACGATCGGCACCCCCGGGCGGCCCGGCCGCAGGAAGTACGCGTGCAGCGAGTGCACCGGACGGTCCCCGTCGGTGGTGCGGCCCGCCGCGACCAGCGCCTGGCCCGCGACCTGCCCGCCGAAGACCCGCTGAAGGGACTCCTTCGGGCTCGGCCCGCGGAAGATGTTGACCTCGATCCGCTCCAGATCGAGCAGATCCACCAGACGCTCGGCCGGATTCGCCATGCCAGTTCTCCTCAGTGCGCAGAAAGCCGGAGCCGGGTCAGAGGCGGCCGACGGAGGTGACCCGGACGACCGCCCGGCCCTCCTCGTCGGAGGCCGCCAGATCGACCTCGGCGCTGATGCCCCAGTCATGATCGTCGCTCGGGTCGGCGAAGATCTGCCGCACGCGCCACAGACCGTGCGGTTCGTCCTCCTCGATCAGCAGCAGCCGGGGCCCGCGCGCGTCCGGACCGGTGCCCAGGTCCTCGTGCTCGTCCCAGTACCCGTCCATCGCCGCGCCCCAGGCGTCCGCGTCCCAGCCGGACTCCGCGTCCAGCTCGCCGAGATCGCCCACCTTGTCGAGCGCGGCCAGCTCCACCCGCCGGAACATCGCGTTCCGCACCAGCACCCGGAAGGCGCGGGCGTTCGCCGTGACCGGCTTGACCTGATCGGCCTTCTCCTGGGCCTGCTCGGCGGTCTCCACCTCGGGATTGGCCAGCTGCTCCCACTCGTCCAGCAGGCTGGAGTCCACCTGGCGCACCATCTCGCCCAGCCAGGCGATCAGGTCCTGGAGATCCTCCGACTTCAGATCGTCCGGGATGGTGTGCTCCAGCGCCTTGTACGCGCCCGCCAGATAGCGCAGCACGATGCCCTCGGTCCGGGCCAGCTCGTAGAACGAGGTGAACTCGGTGAACGACAGCGCCCGCTCGTACATGTCCCGGACCACCGACTTCGGCGAGACCGGGTGGTCGCCGACCCACGGGTGGCTGGTGCGGTAGGTGTCGTACGCGTGCCACAGCAGCTCTTCCAGCGGCTCGGGGTGGCTCACCTCCTGGAGGCGCTCCATCCGCTCCTCGTACTCGACGCCGTCGGCCTTCATCAGGGCGACGGCCTCGCCCCGCGCCTTGTTCGTCTGCGCGGCGAGGATCTGGCGCGGATCGTCCAGCGTGGACTCCACCACCGAGACCATGTCCAGCGCGTACGACGGGGACTCGGGATCGAGCAGCTCGAAGGAGGCCAGCGCGAAGGTGGACAGCGGCTGGTTGAGGGCGAAGTCCTGCTGGAGATCGACGGTGAGCCGTACGATCCGGCCCTGCGCGTCCGGCTCGTCGAGGCGCTCCACGACACCGCCGGCCAGCAGCGAACGGTAGATCGCGATCGCCCGCCGGATGTGCCGGAGCTGATTCCGGCGCGGCTCGTGATTGTCCTCCAGCAGCCTGCGCATCGCGTCGAAGGCATTGCCCGGCCGGGCGATCACCGACAGCAACATGGTGTGCGTGACCCGGAAACGCGAGGTCAGCGGCTCGGGCTCGGACTCGATCAGCTTCTCGAAGGTCGCGTCCGACCAGGCGACGAAGCCGTCCGGGGCCTTCTTGCGGACGACCTTCCGCCGCTTCTTCGGGTCGTCGCCCGCCTTGGCGAGCGCCTTGTCGTTCTCGATCACATGCTCGGGCGCCTGGGCCGCGACCAGCCCCGCCGTATCGAATCCGGCCCGGCCCGCGCGGCCCGCGATCTGATGGAACTCCCGCGCCCGCAGCGTCCGCACCCGGGTGCCGTCGTACTTGGTGAGCGCGGTGAACAGGACCGTGCGGATCGGTACGTTCACCCCGACGCCCAGGGTGTCCGTCCCGCAGATCACCTTCAGCAGCCCCGCCTGGGCGAGCTTCTCGACCAGCCGGCGGTACTTGGGCAGCATGCCGGCGTGGTGCACGCCGATGCCGTGCCGTACATAGCGGGAGAGATTGCGGCCGAACTTCGTGGTGAAGCGGAAGCCGCCGATCATCTCGGCGATCCGGTCCTTCTCCTCCCGCGAGCACATATTGATGCTCATCAGCGACTGGGCCCGCTCCACGGCCGCCGCCTGGGTGAAGTGCACGATGTAGACGGGCGACTGCCGGGTCTCCAGCAGCTCGGTCAGCGTCTCCGTGATGGGGGTGCGCCGGTACTCGTACGAGAGGGGCACCGGGCGGGTCGTGGAGCGCACCACGGCGGTGGGGCGGCCGGTGCGCCGGGTCAGGTCCTTCTCGAAGCGGGAGACGTCGCCGAGGGTCGCCGACATCAGCACGAACTGCGCCTGCGGCAGCTCCAGGATCGGGATCTGCCAGGCCCAGCCCCGGTCCGGCTCGGCGTAGAAGTGGAACTCGTCCATCACGACCTGGCCGATGTCGGCGTCCTTGCCGTCGCGCAGCGCGATGGAGGCCAGCACCTCGGCGGTGCAGCAGATCACCGGGGCGTCGGCGTTGACGGACGCGTCGCCCGTCAGCATTCCGACGTTCTCCGTGCCGAAGAGCTTGCACAGGTCGAAGAACTTCTCCGAGACCAGCGCCTTGATCGGCGCGGTGTAGAAGGTGACCTGGTCGTTCGCGAGGGCGGCGAAGTGGGCGCCCGCCGCGACCAGGCTCTTTCCGGAGCCGGTGGGGGTGGAGAGGATCACATTGGCCCCGGAGACCACCTCGATCAGCGCCTCCTCCTGAGCCGGATAGAGCGAGATCCCCCGGTCCTCGGCCCAGGTGGAGAAGGCCTCGAAGAGGGCATCGGGGTCGGTGTCCGGCGGCAGCTGATCAATGAGGGTCACACCCCCCATCTTGCCTGTCCCCGTCCCCGTTCCGGGAACCGGGCGGCGGGCCGAAGATCACGAACGATACGCTGGCCTGTCAACTGGGCTCGGACGGCCGAGCGATGGCCGCCGCCACGGCGGCCGACCGACGGGGTGGGGACACGTACATGATGGGACCGGCGCACTCGCTGTCCGGGGCGGCCGCCTGGCTGGGAGTGGGGGCGGCGACCGCCGCGGCGGGTCACCCGATGCCCTGGCCGGTGCTGGTCGTCGGCGCTCTGATCTGCGCGGGCGCGGCGCTCGCACCGGATCTCGACCACAAGGCGGCCACCATCTCGCGGGCCTTCGGGCCCGTCTCCCGGGTGCTGTGCGAGATCGTGGACAAGCTCTCCTTCGCCGTCTACCAGGCGACGAGGAAACCGGGCGACAAACGCCGGACCGGCGGCCACCGCACCCTCACCCACACCTGGCTGTGGGCGGTCATGATCGGCGCGGGAGCCTCCGGGATCGCCGTCGCCGGCGGCCGGTGGGGCGTTCTGGCGATCCTCTTCGTCCATCTGGTGCTGGCGGTCGAGGGTCTGCTGTGGCGGGCCGCGCGGGTCTCCAGCGACATCCTGGTGTGGCTGCTGGGCGCGACCAGCGCCTGGATCCTGGCGGGCGTCCTGGACCAGCCGGGCAATGGCTCGGACTGGCTGTTCACCGCCCCCGGCCAGGAGTATCTGTGGCTGGGCCTGCCGATCGTGCTGGGCGCCCTGGTCCATGACATCGGCGACTCGCTGACGGTCTCGGGCTGCCCGATCCTGTGGCCGATACCGGTGGGCCGCAAGCGCTGGTATCCGCTGGGCCCGCCGAAGGCGATGCGCTTCCGGGCCGGCAGCTGGGTGGAGCTGAAGGTGCTCATGCCCGTGTTCATGCTGCTGGGCGGGGTGGGCGGCGCGGCCGCGCTGAATGTGATCTGACCGGGCGGTGCGGTCCGGGGCCTCGGCCCGCGACCCGGCCCGGGCGGTCCCGCACGTGGGGCCGGGAGGGCATGTGGGGCCGGGAGGGCCCGGCGACCCGCCCGCCCGGACCGATCGCCCCGCGCCGGACCGAAGCGCCGGAACGGACGTCCGGGGACCGCGACGGTGAACGGCCGACGAGCCCGGGCCCGGCGATCACACCGCCGGGCCCGGGCTCGTCCGCGTCTCGCGGGCATGCCTACCCGTGCCAGGAGCGCCAGAGCGCCGCGTACGCCCCGTCGACCGCGACCAGATCGTCATGGCTGCCCAGCTCGCTGATCCGGCCCTGCTCCACCACCGCGATCAGATCCGCGTCGTGGGCGGTGTGCAGCCGGTGGGCGATCGCCACCACGGTGCGGCCGTCCAGGACCCGGGAGAGGGAGCGCTCCAGCTCACGGGCGGCCCGGGGATCGAGCAGCGAGGTCGCCTCGTCCAGGACCAGGGTGTGCGGATCCGCGAGGACCAGCCGGGCCAGCGCGATCTGCTGGGCCTGCGCCGGGGTGAGGGCGAGCCCGCCGGAGCCGACCTCGGTGTCCAGACCGCTCTCCAGCGCCCGTGCCCAGCCCTCCGCCTCCACCGCGGCGAGCGCGGCCCACAGCTCCGTGTCGCCCGCCCCGCTGCGGGCCAGCCGCAGATTGTCCCGCAGCGTGCCCACGAACACATGGTGCTCCTGATTGACCAGGGCCACATGCCGCCGTACCCGCTCGGCCGTCATCCGGGACAGCTCGGCGTCGCCGAGCGCGACCCGGCCGGTGCGCGGGGCGTAGATCCCGGCGAGCAGCCGGCCGAGCGTCGACTTCCCGGCCCCCGACGGGCCGACCAGGGCCAGCCGGGTGCCCGGCTCGACCTCCAGGGAGACCTGGTGGAGCACGTCCACGCCCTCGCGGTAGCCGAAGCGGACCTCCTCCGCCCGCATCTCACGGCCCTCGGGCCGCACCGAGTCGTCGCCCGCGTCCGGCTCGATCTCCCGGATGCCCACCAGCCGGGCCATCGACACATGCGCCACCTGCAGCTCGTCGTACCAGCGCAGAATGATGCCGACCGGGTCCACCAGCATCTGGGCCAGCAGTGCGCCCGTCGTCAGCTGGCCGATGTCCATCCAGCCCTTCAGGACGAACACACCGCCGATCAGCAGCACGGAGATCAGCACGGTGGTGTGGGTGAGGGTGATGACGGGATAGAACACCGAGCGGAGGAAGAGGGTGTACCGCTCCCAGCCGGCCCACTCCCGCACCCGCTGGTCGGAGAGCGCGATCCGGCGGTCGCCGATCCGGTGCGCCTCCACCGTCCGCCCCGCGTCGACGGTCTCGGCGAGCACGGTGGAGACCGCCGCGAATCCGGCCGCCTCCGAGCGGTAGGCCATCGGCCCGCGCCTGAAGTACCAGCGGCAGACCACGATCAGCAGCGGCAGGGCCACCAGCACCGAGAGCGCCAGCGGCGGCGCGGTCACCGCGAGCCCGCCGACCAGCACCGTCGCCCACACCACGCCGATGGTCAGCTGCGGCACCGCCTCCCGCATCGCGGAGGCGAGCCGGTCGATGTCGGTGGTGATACGGGAGAGCAGATCGCCGGTGCCGGCCCGCTCCAGCACCCCCGGCGGCAGCCCCACCGAACGGACGAGGAAGTCCTCGCGCAGATCGGCGAGCACCTCCTCGCCCAGCGTCGCGCCGCGCAGATGCATCATCCGGACGAAGACGGCCTGGACGACGACGGCTGCCGCGAACACCGCGACCGTGGGCCCCAGCCGCAGTTCGCGCGCTCCCTCGGTGAGCCGCTCCACCAGCGAGCCCAGCAGATAGGGGCCCACCATGGAGGCGACCACGGCGAGGGAGTTGCAGGCGACCAGCACGCCGAAGGCGCGCCGATGGCGGCGCAGCATCTCGCGGACATAGCCCCGCACCGTCGTGCTGTCGCCGACCGGCAGGGTCTCCGCCGTGTCCGGCGCGGCCGGATCGTACGCGGGCGGCTCCATCCGGAACAGCTTCGGCACTCGTCTTCGGGGCGCGCGGCTCACGCGGTCTCCTCCAGCTTCGTCAGGGCGTCCGCGCCGGACGGAGCGGTCCGCGGCCGCCGGGCGGCGGCCTCCTCGTCGGTCTCCCGGGTGACGACGGCCCGATAGCGGGCCTCGTCGCGCAGCAGCTCGCGGTGGAGTCCGACGGCCACCGCGCGCTCCGCCTCGACCAGCACCACCCGGTCGGCCAGGTCGAGCAGGAGCGGCGAGGAGGTGAGGACGACCGTGGTGCGCCCCGCGCGCAGCCGTTTCACGCCGGCCGCGATCCGGGCCTCGGTGTGCGAGTCGACGGCCGACGTGGGCTCGTCGAGGACGAGCACCTCGGGGTCGGTCACCAGGGAGCGGGCCAGCGCGAGCCGCTGGCGCTGGCCGCCGGAGAGCGAGCGCCCGCGCTCGGTGATCCTGGTCTCCATCGGATCGGCGGCGTCGTCGGCGGAGGCCCGGGCGAGGGCCTGGAGCACATCGCCGCAGTGGGCGGCCTCCAGCGCGTCCGCGGGGACGACGGCTCCGGAGGCGGGCACGTCGAGCAGCTCCCGCAGGGTGCCGGAGAGCAGCACCGGGTCCTTGTCCTGGACGAGTACGGCCTTCCGGGCCGCGTCCAGCTCCAGTTCGTCCAGCGGAGCCCCACCCAGCAGCACCGAGGCCCGGCCGCCGTCGGCCGGATGGCCGCCGAGCCGGTCGGCGAGCAGCCCCGCCGCGTCCGGGTCGCCGCAGACCACGGCGGTGAGCAGGCCCTCGGGGGCGAGGACGCCGGTGACCGGGTCGTACAGATCGCCGGCGGGGGAGTCGAAGACGGCGCCGGAGCCCGCGGTCTCGCGGCGCAGCGACAGCACCCGGGCCGCGCGCTTGGCGGACGGACGGGAGTAGGAGTACGCCATGGCGATCTCCTCGAACGTCCGCATCGGGTGGGCGGCGAGCAGCACCGCGCTGTACACGGTGACCAGTTCGCCGACGGTGACCCGGCCGGCGAGGGCGAGATTCGCGCCGTACACCACGACCGACAGCATCAGCGCGCCGGGCAGCAGCACCTGGATCGCGGAGATCAGGGACCACATGCGCGCGCTGTGCACGGAGGCGCGGCGCATCTCCTGGGAGGCGCTGCGGTAGCGGGCGAGGAACAGCTCCTCGCCGCCGATGCCGCGCAGCACCCGTAGTCCGGCGACGGTGTCCGCGGCGAGTTCGGTGGCGAGCCCGGCCTTGTCGCGCTGGACGTCGGCGCGGCGGGTGGCGACGGGCAGCAGCGGCAGCACGGCCAGCGCGAGCACCGGGATGCCGAGGGCGACGACCACGCCGAGCGCGGGCTGATAGATCACCAGGCCGACGCAGATCGCGATCAGCGCGGTGGCGGCGGCGACGAACCGGGAGAGCGACTCGACGAACCAGCCGATCTTCTCGACGTCCCCGGTGGAGACGGCGACCACCTCGCCCGCGGCGACCCGCCGGGTCAGCGCCGAGCCCAGCTCGGCGACGCGGCGGGAGAGCAGTTGGTGCACCCGGGCGGCCGCGGTGATCCAGTTGGTGATGGTGGCGCGGTGCAGCATGGTCTCGCCGACCGCGATCGCCACCCCGAGCAGCGCGATCAGCCCCGCCGCCTGGGCCAGCCGGACGCCGGAGCCGTCGACCACCGCCTGGACCGCCATGCCGACGCCGATCGGCAGGGCGGCTATCCCGAGTTGGTTCACCAAACCCCAGAAGACGGATATCGCCTGACCGCCCAGTTGTTTTCGGCCGATCCAGATCAGGAACCGGGCACCGGACCGGACATCTGGGTCACCTGGGTCGGTATACGGAAGGTCGCGAATTTGCATGACGTCCCAGCACGTTCGAGGTTGGCGCAAAGAGTGCAAGGCTCGCCGTTCGTGGCCCGTTTCCGCAATCTCTTTCGGGACGGCACCGGCATATCGCGCCAGGGCGTACCGGGGGTACCCCGACACCGGGGGCCGGGGCGCGGGCCCTCGCACGGGCCCGCGCACCTTTTCTCACTCCGAAGGTTTGTCCGAATCCACACCGCTGCGCTCGGTGCGCCACTCGCCGCGGGTGAAGTCGGGGATCGGCAGCGGCGCGCCCTGGGCCCTGATCGAGGCATGGCTGAGCGGAACCGGCGCGGACCAGGTGGCCGCGTCGTACACGTCGAAGTCGGGGGCGAGGCCCAGCCGCATGCACTGCGTCAGCCGGAAGACCATCAGATAGTCCATGCCGCCGTGGCCGCCGGGCGGATCGGCGTGCTCCTTCCACAGCCAGTGGTCCCAGTCGGCGTACGCGGCGAAGCTGCCCCACTGGTGGTTGGAGTGGTCCGGCTCCAGATAGACGCGCGCCGGGTAGTCCTCGAAGACGCCCTTGGTCCCGCCGAGGCTGTTGATCCTGCTGTACGGGTGCGGGGACGACACATCGTGCTCCAGCCGGATGACCCGCCCCTTCGCCGTCCGGATCATGCTGATCGTCCGGTCGCTGGAGACGTACGACTCCTTCCAGCTGGGGTCGCCCGCCGGCATGTGCGCCTCGCGGTACTCGGCCATGCTCAGCGCCGGGGTCCCGAAGCTGGAGACGGACACCGCGCGGTCGCCCCGGTTCACGCCCATGTAGTTGGCGATCGGGCCGAAGGCGTGGTTGGGGTAGAGGTCGCCGCGCAGCCGGGTGTGCCAGCGCCGCCGCCAGGGGCCCTCGTAGTAGTCCGGGTGGAAGAGCAGATCGCGCAGATCGTGGTGGTACGCGCCCGCTCCGTGCAGCAGCTCGCCGAACAGCCCGGCGTGCGCCATCCGCAGCACCCGCATCTCGTTCCTGCCGTAACAGCAGTTCTCCAGCTGCATACAGTGGCGGCGGGTGCGCTCGGAGAGGTCGACCAGCGCCCACAGCTCCTCCAGCCGCATGGCGGCCGGACACTCCACGCCGACGTGCTTGCCGTTGAGCAGCGCGGACTTGGCCATCGCGAAGTGGGTCTCCCACGGGGTCGCCACATAGACGAGGTCGAGATCGCCGCGGGCGGTGAGATTCTCGTAGTCGTCCTCGTCCTTGGCGTAGACCGCGGGCGCGGGCCGGCCGGCCTTCACCACGGTGGCGGCGGCCCGTTCGGCCTGGGCCCGGACGGGGTCGCAGACGGCGACCACCTGGACCCCGGGCATCGCGAGGAAGACCGGCAGCATGCTCTGGCCGCGGTTGCCGAGGCCGATGATCCCGAGTCTGATCGTGCCGCGCCGCTGGAAGGGCACGCCGGCCATGGTGCGGCCCTGGCGGGCGGGCGCGGCCGCCTCGGCGGGGGCCGCCGAGCCGTCGGCGGCGGCGGCCGTCCCGGCGCCGAGCGCCCCGAGGGCCAGCCCGGCTCCGGCGGCTCCCGCCGCTCCCGCCGTGGTCCGCAGAACGCGACGACGGCTCACGGAGCCGTCGTCGTCGCCGTCGTCCTGGTTCAGTGGTGGTGCTGCGTCGTTCATCGAGCCTCCACAAGCGCTGATGGTGCGCGGCCGGTTGCCGTCTCACGCTCGCAACCTCGTGGAGGACCCTGACGGGTGGGGCGGCCGGTGCGCAAGAGCACCGTTTGGACTCTCGCGCACCGGCACATGGACTCTTGGCCGGGCGTTCGCCGTCTGCCGTCCGTCCGCCGCCGGTCCTTCGCCGATGCGTCTCCGATGCGTCGCCAGTGGCGGAGGGGCTGGTTCCGGCCATGCGGCGCGCCGGGGGTGCGGGAGCCGGCGCCGAGGCTCGCTCCGGGAGGCGGCGCCGAGGGGTGACGCAACCCCGGGTGCCGGGGGTACGGGGGGGGAGTGGCCGGGTCCGCCGCCTCAGCGAGCGAGGTCCGGACCCTCCAGCTGTGCCCACAGCTCGCGTTCGCACGGGGAGAGCGGCACCCCGCGCGACAGCCGTTCGGGATGACCGGCGGGCGGCTCGTCGAGCCGGGGCGCGGGGGCCCCGGGCCGGTCCGGGCGCGGGGCGGGGGCGTCACCGTACGGGGACGAGTCGTACGGGTGAGAGTCGTACGGGTACGGGGCGTACGGGCCCGAGTCGTTCGGATACGGGGCGTTCGGGTGCGGGGCCGGGGCGTCCGGTCGGCCGCCGGGGGGCTGGGCGGACGGGGAAGCGCCGGGGGCCAGCCATCCGCGCGACGCCTCCCGATGGGCGTCGGCCGGAAGCACTCCGAAGACCGCGGCCTGCGAGGCGAGTCCGCGCACCAGGGACATCCCGATCCGGTGCGCGGTCCGTCGCAGGGACGGCCATCCGCTCGACGTCGCCATCACGCCCTCCTCCGCGTCCGGTGGACCGGTGGTTCCGGTGTCTGACGCACTTACCCCGGCGGAGTCGGAAGACTCTCCTCCGCGGGATCGTGGCGGAATAAGGCCCTCCCCCCGCCGCCCGGGCGGAGGCCGTTCAGCAGTGCTGTCCGGATCCGTCCGCGGGCGGCGCGACCCCTCCGTCCACCAGGGTGGAGAGCAGCCCGCCGAAGATCTCGCGCTGCTCGGCGGTGAGGGGGGCGAGGATGTCCTCGGCGGCCGCCCGGCGCGCGTCCCGCAGCGCGCGGAGCGTGGCCCGGCCGGTGTCGGTCAGCTCGATCCGTATCACCCGGCGGTTGGCGGGATCGGGGGCGCGCCGCACGCAGTCGTTCGCCTCCAGGCCGTCCACCAGGGAGGTCACCGCCCGGGGCACCACCTCCAGCCGGGCCGCGATGTCCGCCATGCGCGGGGCCGACTCGTACTGCGTGAGGGTGCGCAGCAGCCGGGACTGGGCGGGGGTGATTGCGATGTCCGCCGACTCCAGCTGTCGCTTCTGGCTGCGGTGGAGGCGGCGGCTCAGCCTCAGCAGCTGCTCGGCCAGCAGGCCGTCGGGGTCGGGGGTGCTCATACGGGAACAATATCAGGACCCCGTTCATTGTGAAGATAGGTAACAGTGAGCTAGGCTCTTGAAAGGGGTTCGGGACGCCTGTCCGGGACCCTGCCGCACGCCCTCCCGGGCCCTCGCCCCCGCGAGCCCCGGCCCGGAAGGCCTTCCACCCCTCGAAGGAGCACATGCGCACCGAACCGCCCCCGTGGGAACCGCCGACATCCCCGGCAGCCCCGTCCCGAGCGGTCGACGGATCCGAGCAGCAGCCCGCGCAGGTGCGGCGGATCCTCCGGCTCTTCCGCCCCTACCGAGGCCGGCTCGCCCTCGTCGGCCTGCTCGTCGGCGCGGCCTCGCTCGTCTCCGTCGCCTCGCCGTTCCTGCTGCGCGAGATCCTCGACACCGCCATCCCCCAGGGCCGCACCGGGCTGCTCACACTGCTCGCCCTCGGCATGATCCTCACCGCCGTGCTCACCAGCGTCCTCGGAGTCCTCCAGACCCTGATCTCCACCACCGTGGGCCAGCGCGTCATGCACGATCTGCGCACGGCGGTCTACGCCCGGCTCCAGAGCATGCCGCTCGCCTTCTTCACCAGGACCCGCACCGGAGAGGTCCAGTCGCGGATCGCCAATGACATCGGCGGCATGCAGGCGACGGTGACCTCCACCGCCACCTCCCTGGTCTCCAATCTCACCGCCGTGATCGCCACCGTCGTCGCGATGCTCGCGCTGGACTGGCGGCTGACCGTCGTCTCCCTGCTCCTGCTGCCGCTCTTCGTCTGGATCAGCCGCCGGGTCGGCCGGGAGCGCAAGAGGATAACGACCCAGCGCCAGAAGCAGATGGCGGCGATGGCCGCGACCGTCACCGAGTCGCTCTCCGTCAGCGGCATCCTGCTGGGCCGCACCATGGGCCGGTCGGACTCGCTGACGCGGTCCTTCGCCGAGGAGTCGGAGAAGCTCGTCGGCCTGGAGGTGCGCTCCAGCATGGCCGGCCGCTGGCGGATGTCGATCATCGGCATCGTGATGGCCGCCATGCCCGCCGTCATCTACTGGGTCGCGGGCTTCGCCCTCCAGAGCGGCGGCCCCGCGATCTCGCTGGGCACCCTGGTCGCCTTCGTCTCGCTCCAGCAGGGCCTGTTCCGGCCCACCGTCAGCCTGCTCTCCACCGGAGTGGAGATGCAGACCTCCCTCGCCCTCTTCCAGCGCGTCTTCGAGTATCTCGATCTCACCTCGGACATCACCGAGCCGGAGAACCCGGTCGCGCTGGAACGAATCCGCGGCGACGTCCGCTTCGAGAACGTCAGCTTCGGCTACGACCCCGCCCAGCCGGTCCCCACCCTCGACGGCGTCGAGGTGACCGTCCCGGCCGGCTCCGGCCTCGCGGTCGTCGGAGCCACCGGCTCCGGTAAGTCCACGCTCAGCCATCTCGTGCCCCGGCTCTACGACGTGACCGGCGGCCGGGTGACCATCGACGGAGTCGACGTCCGCGACCTGGACTTCGACACCCTCGCCCGGGCCGTCGGAGTCGTCTCCCAGGAGACCTATCTCTTCCACGCCTCCGTCGCCGACAATCTGCGCTTCGCCAAGCCCGACGCCACCGACGCGGAGATCGAGGAGGCCGCCCGCGCGGCCCAGATCCACGACCACATCGCGTCCCTCCCCGACGGCTACGCCACCCTCGTCGGCGAACGCGGACACCGTTTCTCCGGCGGCGAGAAGCAGCGGCTGGCGATCGCCCGCACGATTCTGCGCGATCCGCCCGTGCTGATCCTGGACGAGGCCACCAGCGCCCTGGACACCCACACCGAACACGCCGTGCAGCGCGCCATCGACGCGCTCTCGGCCGGCCGGACGACGATCACGATCGCCCACCGGCTCTCCACCGTCCGCGACGCCGACGAGATCGTCGTCCTCGACTCCGGACGCATAGCCGAGCGCGGCACCCACCAGGAGCTGATCGACCACGACGGGCGCTACGCGGAGCTGCTCCGCCGCGACGCCCCGGCCCCGGTCGTCTCCTGACCCGTCCACCCAGGCCCGCCCCGCCCCGGCCCACCCCGGACCGGCTCTGCCCGACCTGCCCGGTCCGGCTCGGCCCTGCCCGGTCCGGCTCGGCCCTGCCCGGTCCGGCTCGGCCCTGCCCGGTCCGGCTCGGCCCTGCCCGGTCCGGCTCGGCCCTGCTCGATCCGCCCTGCTCGATCCGCCCGGTCCGGCTCCGCGCGCTACGGCGTGAGCGCGGGTGCGCGGTCCAGCAGCCGTTCGATCCCGCGCACGGCGGCCCGGCCCGCCCGATTGGCCCCGATGGTCGACGCGGAGGGGCCGTACCCCACCAGATGCACCCGCTCGTCCCGTACCGCGCGGGTGCCGTCCATCCTGATGCCGCCGCCCGGCTCCCGCAGCCGCAGCGGGGCGAGGTGGTCGATCGCCGCGCGGAAGCCGGTCGCCCACAGGATCGCCTCGGCCTCCACCGTCCGGCCGTCGTCCCAGACCGCTCCGGTGGGAGTGATCCGGTCGAACATCGGCAGCCGGTCCAGCACGCCCTCGGCACGGGCGCGCCGCACGGCGTCGTTCAGCGGCAGCCCGGTCACCGAGACCACGCTCTCCGGCGGCAGCCCCCGGCGCACCCGGTCCTCGACCCGGGCGACGGCCTCCCGGCCCGCCGCCTCGCCGAAGTCGCCGTCCACGAAGACGGGCGGTCGCCGGGTCACCCAGAAGGTCTCGGCCGCGTACGGCGCGATCTCCATCAGATGCTGCGTCCCCGACGCACCGCCGCCCACCACGATCACCCGCTGCCCGGCGAACTCCTCGGGCCCCCGATAGCCGGCCGTGTGCAGCTGGCGCCCGAGGAAGGTCTCCTGCCCGGCGTACCGGGGCCAGAAAGGCCGGTCCCAGGTGCCGGTCGCGCTGATCAGCGCCCGAGCGGACCAGTTCCCCTCCGAGGTCTCCACCAGCAGTCGCCCGCCCTCGCCCTCGCGCACCGCCGTGACGTCCACCGGCCGCCGCACGCCCAGTCCGAAGCGCTCCTCGTAGGCGGCGAAGTACTCCCCGATCACCTCCGACGAGGGCCGCGAGCCGTCGGCCCCGGTCAGCTCCATACCGGGCAGCGCGTGCATTCCGTGCACCTTGCCGTACGTCAGCGAGGGCCAGCGGAACTGCCAGGCTCCCCCCGGCCGCGGCGCGTGGTCGAGCACCACGAAGTCCCGTCCGGGCGTCAGCCCCACCCGCCGCAGGTGATAGGCGGCCGACAGTCCCGCCTGCCCCGCGCCGACGACCACCACGTCCACGTCCCGCACCGCGATATCGTTCACGCTTCTACTAACTCACCCGCTCCCGTGGATCTTCCCGCCCCGCCGCGACCCGTCCGCCGGATCCTTCCGCCGCGGCCGGGCAGGATGTCCCCATGCCCAGCCCCTTCACCACTCAGCTGCTCGACATCACCACCGGCTCCCACGAGACGGTGACCGATCTCACCGAGGCCTGCGCCCGCTTCCTCCGCGCGGCGGCCGACGGCCGCGACGGCCTCCTCAATGTCTTCGTCCCCCACGCCACCGCCGGCGTCGCCGTCATCGAGACCGGCGCGGGCAGCGACGACGACCTCCTCGCCGCCCTCCGGACCCTCCTCCCCGCCGACGACCGCTGGCACCACCGCCACGGCACCCCCGGCCACGGCCGCGACCACGTCCTCCCCGCCCTCGTCCCCCCACACGCCACCCTCCCGGTGGTCGCGGGCCGCCTGGAGCTGGGCACCTGGCAGTCGGTGTGCCTGGTCGACACGAACGTCGACAATCCCCGTCGGCAGGTGCGGCTGAGCTTCCTCGGCTGACCGGGACCGTGCCGGGGGCGGCCCGTCGTCCCGGTGGGCGGTCGAGGGGCGCAGGCGGCTGCCGCCGGCCTTCCGGGGAGCGCTTCGGCGGGCGGCCGCGGCCGGGCGGGGCGCTTCGCGGGGGGCGGACCCGGGGCGATCGCGGGTGCCGGAACGCGCCGTCGGGAATCGGTCACGCCGATCCGCTCCCCGGCGCGGTTCAGCGCCGGCCGCCGGTGATCCGGCGCGAGCGCACGCGGGGTGTCGGTAAAGGTCCTCGCCCGGACGCTCGTTGCCGATGTTCGTTGCCGACGAGCACCACCACCGGCTTGGCGGGTGCGGTGGTGGCGGCGCTCGTCGGTGACGCGAAGTCGCTGATGTGTCGCCCGCCGGGAGGACGGGCCCGAGGGCGTGTGCGCCGGAGGTCATGGAGGCGCGTGTGGCGCTGTCGGGGCCCGTGGGCTTCGGGTGCTGTGCGTCAGTCCGATGGGGTGCGGGGGGTTTCCGCACCCGGCGGGCGTCGGCCGAGGGCGTCCGGAAGGCCCTGGGGCGGAGGCCCGGCGCCCGGCGGGGGGCTGGATCAGAAGGCGGTCATGCTGATCAACTCGCCCATCCTGGTCCAGCGCTGCTGCGAGGAGGACGCGTTGCATCCGGACACGCTGACGGCGAGGAACGAGGGGTAGTTGGTGGAGAGGCACATGCCGGGGTGGGCGGCGAGCCTGATCAGTTCGCCGTCGAAGGTCCAGCGCTGCTTGGACGAGGAGGCGTTGCAGCCGTCGACGCTGGCAGCGTAGAAGGACGGGTAGTTGGTGGAGAGGCACTGGCCGGGGTGGGCGGCCAGTCTGATCAGTTCGCCGTCGACGGTCCAGCGCTGTTGGGACGAGGAGGCGTTGCACCCCTTCACGCTGGCCGCGTAGAACGAGGGATAGGCCGTGGCCAGACACTGGTTGCCGACGAGCGGGGCGACCGCGCCGGGCGCGGCCGCGCCGGCCGGTTCGGCGGTGGCCGCCGCGGCGGGCGAGGGCAGTGCGAAGGCCGCCAGCGAGAGCAGCACGGGTAAGAGGAACTTGCGGGACACCTTGGCCATGACGAGACACCTTTCGGAGCGGGCGGACAGCGGATGCACGTCGGCGGGGCGCGTGTGCCGGTCCCGGGCGGCGGATCCGGTTGATGAGAGCCTTCAGTGGCTCCCCTCCGCCGTGACGCCGTATGCGTTCCGCGTGCAGTGATGTCCGCCATACGTCATACGTGATGTGTGGGACGGGTTGATGTGCGGAATCGAGCCCGGCGCGCCGAGATCGCCGGGCTCACGGCCGGGGCGGCCCGGCCGTTCGTCCGACGCGTCCGGCGCCCGCGGCTTCGACGGGCTTCGACGGGCTTCGCGGAACCTCCTCCGGCCCGCGCGTCCCGCCGGGGAGCCTCCCGGTCAGCCCCACGACGTGTCCCTGCGAGGTGGGCGGGGAGTGCGCCTCGGCCGCGCGCACCCGTACGGCCCGTTCGCGAGGCACGCCGCCGCACCCCTCGTGGACGCGCCGCCGCCGGCGATCCCCGGCGTCAGATCCGGCTGAGCCTCCCGGGCTGAGAGGGCTGAGTTGGCTGAGAGGGCTCAGGGGGCGACGGCGGCCCGCGCCGCCGTGGCGCGGGCCGCCGCCGCCCGGTGTCCGGCCGGAGCCGACTACCAGGAGGACTTCGTCACCCCGGGCAGAAACCCGGCGTGGGCCTGTTCGCGCATCCGTACGCGGGACAGGCCGAACTTGCGCAGGTAGCCGCGGGGCCGCCCGTCCACGCCGTCCCGGTTGCGCACCCGGACCGCGGCGGCGTCGCGCGGCTGGCGGCGGAGTTCCGCCAGGGCGGCGCGCCGTTCGGCCTCGGTGGACGAGGGCCGCCGGACGATCTCCTTCAACTCGGCGCGCCGGGCGGCGTACCGCGCGACGATCGCCCGGCGCTTCTCGTTCTGCGCGATCTTGCTCGCCCTCGCCATCAGACCTTCCCCCCTCGCGCCCGGACGCGGGCGACGGCCGCCTCGACGCCGATCGCGTCGACCGTCCTGATCGCCCTGGCGCTGAGCGTCAGCCGGACGTGCCTGCCCTCGCTCGGCAGCCAGTACCGCTTGCGCTGGACATTGGGGTCGAAGCGCCGCGAGGTGCGCCGGTGGGAGTGCGAGACGCGGTTGCCGAAGCCGGGCTTGGCCCCGGTCAGTTGGCAGTGCGCGGACATCCAGTGACCTGCCTCTCTCCGTGGGAACGGTTATTGGAAATGGAAATCATTGCCATATAGTAGCGGCATGGCACGCAACGAGATCCGCCCGGTCATCAAGCTCCGGTCCACCGCCGGCACCGGCTACACCTACGTCACCCGCAAGAACCGCCGGAACGACCCCGACCGCATGGTCCTGCGCAAGTACGACCCCATCGCCCGCAGGCACGTCGACTTCCGCGAAGAACGCTGACCCGGCCCTCCCCGTCCCCGAAGGATCACGTCATGAAGCCCGACCTCCACCCGCCCTACGGCCCCGTCGTCTTCCGCGACAAGGCCGCCGGCTCCGCCTTCCTCACCCGCTCGACCATGACGAGCCACAAGACGATCGACTGGGAGGACGGCAACACCTACCCCGTCGTCGACGTCGAGATCTCCAGCGCGAGCCACCCCTTCTACACCGGCACCGCCCGCGTCCTGGACACCGCCGGTCGCGTCGAGCGGTTCGAGCGCCGCTACGGCCGCCCGGAGGCCGTCTGATGGAGAGCACCGCACGACTCCCGGTCGTGATCGTCGCCGGGCTGCACTCCGACGCCCGCCGGCGGACCGTCGACGGCCTGCTGCGCTCCGTACCGGACAGCGTCGCCCTCCACCACGACCTGGCGACCGCCGCCGACGACAAGACCGTACGGCGCGAGATCCGCGACGCCTCGGGCCCGATCTCGCACGGCGAGGCCCCGCTCGTCAACGACTGCGCCTGCTGCGCCCTGCGCGAGGACCTCGTACCCGAACTGGAACGCCTCGCGGCCGCCGGGACCACCCGGCTCGCCGTGGTCGAGCTGTGGGACTCGGTGGAGCCCAGGACCATGGCCGAGGTGATCGCCCACGCGACGGAGAGCGTCGACCTCGCCAATGTCGTCACCGCCGTCGACCCTTCGCTCGTCCTGCCGTATCTCGCCAACGGCGACGATCTGGCGGAGGCCGGACTCGCGGTGGCCGCGAGCGACCGGCGCACCGTCGGCGACACCTGGGCCCGTCAGCTGGAGTACGCCCCCGTCCTCGCCCTCGTGGACAGCGAGGACGCCGACGACCAGGACCGGGCGCTGCTCGCCCAGCTCCATCCGACCGCCCGGCAGGCGGCCGTCGGCTCGACCCGGCTCGCCCGGCTGGCCTTCTCCGGCTTCGACGTGGACGCGGCGGCCGCCGCCCAGCACCCGGCCTGCGCCCTGCTGCCGCAGGAGACCGAGGACGCCGGCGTCGCCACCCTCGTCTGGCACAGCCGCCGCCCCTTCCATCCGGAGCGGCTCTACCGCGCCCTGGAGGATCTGTGCTGCGCGGCGGCGCGCAGCCGGGGCCGGTTCTGGCTCGCGGACCGCCCGGACACCCTGCTCGGATGGGACGCGGCCGGCGGCGCGCTCTGCGTGGAGAGCGCCGGACCGTGGCTGGCCTCCCTGCCGGACGCCGCCTGGGAGCTGATCCCTCCGGTACGCCGGGCCGCGGCCGCCATGGACTGGCACCCCCGGCACGGCGACCGCTGCCAGCATCTGGTCTTCACCTCGCCCGGCCTCGACCGGGCGGGCGTCCAGAGCGTGCTGGAACGCTGCCTGCTCACCGACCAGGAGTACGCCGCCGGTCCCGAGGCGTGGAAACGCCTCCCCGCCGCCTTCGACTCCCTGCTCGGCTCCGCCGCCTGACGTCCGTTCCGGAACCCGCCGCGAGCCCCGTGTCCGACACGGGCCCGCGGCGCCTCCCGTACAAGCCCCGCACCGTCTCCCGTACGAAGGAAGGCCCGATGCCCCGCCGTTCCGAGATCCGCCGGCCCCTCAGCTCCCGTCCCAACCCCCTTGACGCGGCCGGGATCACCCTCGTCGACTACAAGGACACCGATCTGCTGCGGAGGTTCGTCTCCGACCGGGGGAAGATCCGCAGCCGCCGGGTCACCCGCGTGACCGCGCGGCAGCAGCGCCGGATCGCCGCGGCGATCAAGAACGCCCGTGAAATGGCCCTGCTGCCCTACCCGAGCCGTTAGTCCCGTCCTTTGTCCTCCGTCCTCCGGCCGGCGCCGTCGCTTCCCGCGGCCGCGCCGGCCGTCGGCGTGTCCGGGGCCGCGCGGGGTTCACCGCCCGCGCGGCCGTTTCGCGGGGCGTACGGGACGAAAGGGCCCGCCGTCCGTGCCCGTTCGGCGGGGGCGCGGACGGCGGGCCCTGCGGCGCGCCGGGTCCCGGTGGTCAGTGGTCCGCGACCACGCCGGTGAGTTCGTTCGTCGTCTTCGGCAGAGTGACCGACGCCCGCTTCTCGCCCGAGTCGAGGTCGAAGGCGTGGAGCGCGCGCTTGCCCGGCTCGCTGACGTACGCGGTGTGGTCGCGCACGAAGAGCACCGGCCGAGGCTGCTGCCAGTCCAGCGGCTCCTTCCACGCGCCGATCGCCGGAATGCTCTTCGTCACCTCACCCTTCTCCGGGTCGATGACGTGCACGGCGCCGTCCGTGCCCAGGACGAGCGCCTCGCCGTGCGGGCCCCGGGCCAGCGAGCGGAACGAGTAGGCGGCGCCGAGGTCGACGAGGCGCAGCTGACCGGTGCGGGTGTCGATGAGCGACACCCGCTCGGGGCGCTCCAGTTCCGCGTCGCGGTCGGTCTTGTAGTCGCCGAGCAGGATCGGGGAGTGGTCGCTGCCGGCCTGGTTGCCGATACGGCCGTAGGCTTCCGGGGCCTTGACCTTGGTGAACTCGCCGTCCTTGTAGATCAGTACGCCGTTTTCGCAGCCGACGGCGATCGCCTCGCCCTCGGCCGCGGCCTCCCCGTGGACGCCCGGGCAGTCGGTGCTGCGGGCGATCTCCTCGCCGTTCCGGTCCAGGACGACGGCGCCGACGCGCTTCTCCTCGTCGCCGAGCGTGGTGAGCAGCTCGCCGTTCCTCAGCTCGACGGCCACCCCGTGGTGCGGCTTCTCGGTGGTGTGCGTGCGTCCGCGCGGCGTGCCGTCGGCGAGGTCGGCCGGGTCGAAGACGCGGACTTCGCCGGTGCCGTCGATGAAGAGGGCGGTCCGGCCCGCGTGGCGTACGACGTGGCCGGGCTCGGCGCCCTTGAACTCGATGTCGGTGAGAGCCTGCGCGGAGGTGTCGAGGACCCGGAAGCCGGTGTCCGTGGAGACCATCACATGGGTGTCGTCACCGGCGGGGTTGACGCGGTTGAAGCCGGGCATGTCGAGGGTCTTGGCCGGCTTCAGCGTTTCGCCGTCCAGGATGTAGAGGCCGCCGTCGAAGGTGGCGACCAGCGGTTCCTTCACCGCGACGGGGGAGCCGCCCGGCGTCTTCCCGTCCGCCGTCCGCGCGATGTCCCTCTTCTCCTCGCCGCCGCAGGCGGTGAGGGCGGCGGAGACCGCGAGGGCGAGCGCCGCTCCGGCGGCCGTGCGGCGGCGTACGTGGATTCTCATGGCTGTGTTCCTTTCGTCGCCGCGGGGTGCGGCGTCAAGCCGCTGGGGTCGCGGCATGGTCTGTGCGCCCGGCCCGCCGGGGGGCGGTCGGGGTGGTGGCGTGGTCGGGGGAGACCGGGAAGGCCGGGGGAGCGCGCGGTCAGCGCGCGGTCAGACCGTCGGTCAGGGCCTTGGTGTTGGCGCGCATCATCGACAGATAGGTGTCCGCGCCGCCGCCCTCGGCGGTCAGCGACTCGGAGTAGAGGGTGACGACGCGCACCTCGTCGCCCAGCGCCTCGCGCAGGACCTCCGCCAGGCGCTGGGGGCGGGAGGAGTCGGCGAAGATCGTGCGTACTCCCGCCGCGCGCATCGCCCGGGTGAGGGCGTGCAGATCGGAGGAGCTGGGGGAGGCGAGCGTGGTGCCGCTGGGGATGACGGCCCCGATGACGCGGAAGCCGAAGCGGTCGGCGAGGTAGCCGAAGACGTGATGGTTGGTCACGAGCGCCCGGCGGTCCTCGGGGACGCGGTCGAAGGACCGGGTCATCCAGGAGGTCAGATCGGCCAGTTCCTTCGCGTAGCGCTCCGCGTTGCGGTGCACGGCGTCCCGGTCGACGCCGGTCACATGCTCGGCGATCCGGTCGGCGATGAGACCGACGGCCTCGCGGACCCGGTCGGGGTCGGTCCAGAAGTGCGGATCGGGCCGCCCGCCGGAACCGGAACCGGCACCGGAGGCGGCACCGGAATCGGAATCGGCCCCGGACCCGGACCCGTGTCCGCCCTCGCCGGACCGGTGCATGAGCGGTTCGACGGCCGCGCCGACCTCGACGGCGGGCACACCGGCCCGCCGGGCGTTGTCGACGTGCCGCAGGACGTTCTCCTCCAGCCCGAGCCCGTTGAACACCACGAGGTCGGCCTGTTCCAGGGTGGCCGCCTCGGCCGCCGACAGCCCGAAGGAGTGCGGATCGGCGTTCGGCCTCATCAGTACGGTGACCTCGGCCTCGTCCCCGGCGATCTCCCGGGTGACGTCGCCGAGGATGTTGGTGGTGACCACGATCCTGGGCCGGTCGCTCTCGGCCGCGCACGCCGGAACGGCGGCGAGCACCAGGAGCGGGCCGAGGAGGAGCCGGAGGGCGCGGAGAGGACCGCGGGTACGGAGAGGACCGCGGGTACGGAGAGGACCGCGGAAGGGGCGACGCCTCGCCGGTGTGTTCATCGGCCGGTCTCCACCATCAGATCGGGGCGGATGTCGAGATCGAAGGAGCGCGCGACGCGCAGGGAGTCGTTGTAGTCGATCTCGGCGATCCGTCTCCCCGCCGGGTCGCTGACATACGCACGGCTGTGGTCGACGGCGATGTCCGGCGCGCCCGCCTCCCCGGGGCGGACGCCCTCGCGGACGGGCAGGGCCTTGAGCGCGGCCTCGGCGGTGCGTTCGCCGGACTCGATGTCGAAGGCGCGCAGGGCGCCGTCGGCGCCCAGGGCGAGCAGGGGCGCGCCCTCGCCCGCCGTGCCGGCGGCGAGCACGGGGCCCGTCTCCACCCGCTTCCAGGCGCGGTCGGTGACGTTCAGCACCCATACGGAGTCGTCCCCGGCCAGTGCCGTGAGCGTGTCGCCGCCGGGCCGGAGACGGAAGCCGTCGGCCCGCTCGCTCGCGGGCACGTCGCTCGGATACGGGATCGCGACCGCCGAGAACCCGTTCCCGTTCCCGTTCCCGTCCCCGCCCGCCTGGACCAGTACGGCCCCGTCGGCGCAGCCCAGCACGACGCCGCGCCGTGTCACGGCGTCGCCCCGCGGGTCCCGGCAGGGCGTCCTCAGCGCCGCTCTCTCCCGGCCCTCGCGGTCGAGCACGGACACCGCCGCGCCCCCGGGGCCGGGAACGGCCAGCAGGTGTTCCCGGAAGGGGATCACGGTGGCGTACCGCCCGGGCAGGGTCCGGCCCGCGCCGATCCCGCCCTTCTCCATCCCGTCGCGCCGGTGCAGCGCCGTGCCCTCCGCCGTCGTCACAGCGGTGAGCGTCTCGTCGCTCCGGACCCGGGCCTCGCCCCGCGCGGCCGTCCGGCCGGCGGCGCGTATGTCCGCGCGGTAGTAGTGGACATGGTCGCCGTGGTCCACCGTCCAGACGCCGGTGTCGAGCACCGAGACGCCGCCGGGGGAGTGGAGGAAGCCGAAGCGCCCGTCGCCGGTCAGAGCGGTGACGCCCGCGACCGCCGGGACCGGGTGCGCCTTCCCGGTGATCAGGTCCAGCACCCGTGTGTCGCCGGTGGCGGAATCGCTCAGCACCAGACGTGACTGCTGCTCGGCGGACTCCCTGGCGCCTTCGACATGGCCGTGCGGGGGCGACGCCGACGGCTCCGGAGTCCTCCCCGGCTCACCGCCCGCCCCGCAGCCGGTCGCGAGAACAGCGGTGAGAACGGCGGTGAGGGAGGCGGTGAGCGCGAGGACGAGCGGGGCGCGCCGACGGGCCGGGGCGCTGCTGCGGACGGTCATGAGCGGGGTACTCCCAGGTCTGCAGCGGATCGGTCGTCGGCGGGTGCGGGTGCGGGTGCGGCGGCGGCCGCGACCGGTCGGGGCGCGCGGCGCGGGCGGAGGGCGGCGGCCGTACGGGAGAGGAAGAACTGCGCCACGGCGACCGCCGAGATCGTCGCGCCGGCGGCGGTGTCCAGATGCCACGACAGAAGCAGCCCGCAGAACGTGGCGCTCGCGCCCAGCACCGCCGCCCCCGCCATCACGGCGGGCACGCCGCGCGCCCACGGGAGCATGGACGCGGGCGGGGCGATGAGCAGGCCGAGTACGAGCAGCGTCCCCACGATGTGGAACGAGGCGACGATCGCCAGCGTCAGCAGGCCCAGCAGCACGGCGTGGGCCCAGCGCGGACGCAGCCCCAGGGTGTGCGCCTTGCGCTCGTCGAAGGCCAGCGCGACGAAGGCCCGGTGCCCCAGCGCGGTGACGGCCGACGCTGCCGCGAGGGCGACGGCCAGCACGAGCAGATCCTCCTCCCCGACGGCGAGCACGTCCCCGAAGAGGAAGCCGGTCAGATCGACGGCGAAGGACTGGGAGCGGGAGACGACGATGACGCCCAGCGAGAGCATCCCCACGAAGAGGAGTCCGATGCTGGTGTCCTGCGAGAGCCGCGGGGTCCGCCCGATGAGGGTGACTCCGGCGGCCATGACGACCGCGCTCGCCGCGGCTCCGACGAGCGGACTGCCGCCGAGCAGCGCCGCGACGGCGACGCCCGGGAGCAGCCCGTGGGACATCGCGTCCCCGAGGAAGGCCATCCCCCGGAGGACCACCCAGGTACCGGCGAGCGCCGTGACGGCGGACACCAGCAACCCGCCCACCAGGGCTCTTTGCACAAAGGTCACCTCGAAGGGACCGGTCAACCACTCCATGCGGCAACACTATAATGAAAATGATTATCACTACAGACAGGATGTCGCCATGGACGCCGCCCCCACCTCTCCCCGCATCCGGCTCACGGCGGTCGACGCGGGATACGCCGGCCGTCCGGTGCTGCGCGAAGTCACCGTCGACGTACCGGCGTTGGGAGTCACCTCGCTGATCGGGCCGAACGGCAGCGGGAAGTCGACCCTGCTCGCGGTCGTCGCCGGTGTGATCCGCCCGACATCCGGAACGGTGCGCCACGAGGGCGGCCTCCCGCCCGCCTTCGTCCCGCAGCGGAGCGCCGTGAGCGACGCCCTCCCGCTGACCGTCCGGCGTACGGTCGAGATGGCCCGCTGGCGCGTACGGGGTCCGTGGCGGCGGCTGACGAAGAGCGATCACGCGGCCGTCGACGAGGCGCTGGAACGACTCGGCGTCGCCCGCCTCGCCTCCCGGCAGCTGGGCGAGCTGTCCGGGGGCCAGCGCCAACGCGCCTTCATCGCCCAGGGCATCGCCCAGCGCTCGGACCTGCTGCTGCTCGACGAACCCTGCACCGGACTCGACCCGGAGTCGCGATACGGCATAGAGAGGCTGCTCGCCGAGGTCGCGGCGGAGGGCGTCACCGTGATCCAGGCCACCCACGACCTCGCCGCGGCCCGCGCCGGACGCCACTGCCTGCTTCTGCGCGAAGGGCGGCTCGAAGCGGCGGGCCCTCCGTCGGACGTACTGGCCGCGGCCTCCCTCGCGGCCTCCGGCCTCACCGGGCGCGACGCCGCGAACACAGTCTGATCAGGCGGCGCGGCCCCGCCGACCCGGACGCTCAGGCGGGCTTCGCGTAGTCGCCGTACCCGGTCCAGTCGAGCGCCACGCAGGGCTCGTCGCCCACCACCCAGGCGTCGTGTCCCGGCGCGACCTCGATGAAGTCGCCGGGTCCGGCCTCGGCGCTCTCCCCGTCGTCCATGACGATCTTGATACGGCCGCTCACCACGTAACCGGTGTGGGCCGACTGACAGCTGTCGGTCCCCGCCAGCGGTTTCACATGATCCGACCAGCGCCAGCCGGATTCGAAGACCGCCAGACCGACGGGCCCGCCGGCCGTGTGCAGTAGATCCAGTCTGCCCTTGCCGTCTTCGAACGGCCGTGTCTCGTCGGCGGTGTCGAAGCTACGGATCACCAGCCCCGCCATGGTCTCTCGCCTCCTGGACAGGAACGGCCCCGAGTCACCTACCAGCCTAGTACCGCTCCCGGCGAAGCCCCGAACGCCGCCGAACGCCGCCGGACCCGCCGAGGCTGACGGCGTACGGCGGAGGCCGCCGCGCGGGACGTGGCAGCCGCGCCGGGACGCCCGGGCGGGGAGTCCGTTCCCGGCCGTGGGCCGTGGGCCGTCGCCCGCCGATCGCGTACGCACCGCGCCCCGCGACCCCGCGCCCACGCTCCGGGGCCGCCGGACGGCGTACGCCCCGGCCGATTCACCCGGCGCGCCGCGAGGACGGCAGGGCTGCGGAGCCCGGGCGCCCGGTCCGAGGCCGTACGGCGTACGGTCCCGGCCCGCCGCGCCGCCGCCGGACCCGGCGGCCGGTCGTCTCCCGGGCGGATTCCGGGTGTTGGCCGGGCGTCGGCCGGAAAGCCGTGCGAACGGCCCTCGTTGGGGCGGATGTCTGGTCATCATGGGAAGGCGGGACGGACGTCGACGCTCTCGGGACATGAGGAGTGCTGGTGGGCGAAGAGGGGGAGAGCGGCGGCGTTCAGGCGCTGCGGGCCTGGGCCGGGGAGGCCGTCGGGCGGGCGATGGCGCTGCTCCCGGCGGAGGCGTCGGGAGCGGTCGTCGAACTCCGGCGCGCCCACGACGAGGCGGTCGCCGAACTCGAATCGCTCTCACGCCTGCTGGACCACGACCCCGGGCTGCGCAGCTCGACGACCCTGTGGCTCGCCGGCGCGCTCACCCTGCGCCACGCGGCCGGGGGCGGCACGCCCGCGGACCGGGAGCGGGCGCACGGTCTGCTGCGCGAGGTTCGGGACCCGGGGACGAGGATCGGCGCCGCCGCCTCCGTCGAGGACCGGCGGTGGGCCGCGCTGTTTCTGCTGACGCACGCGATGCCGCTCCAGGAGACGCTGGGCGGGCTCGCGCCGGAGCCGGACGCGACCGCCGTGTTCGACATGATCATGCGAGAGGGGCCGGACGGGATGGCCGCCTTCGCGGCCGAGGTGCGGGAGCTGGTGACCGAGGCGGCCGAGCTTCCGCTCCCGCCGGAGAATCTGAGCAGTCTGCGGAAGGTGCGCGACCTCTACGCCCGGCCCTCGGCCGACGGGATCGCCGATCTGTTCCAGGGCCTCGTTCCCGACGACGGCGGTCCGGGCGCCGATCAGCTGCGGTCGATGATGACGAGCTGGCTGACGGCGGCGACCGCGGGCACGGATCCGTACGGCGGCTCGGGCCCGGCGCCGTACGCCTCCCCGCACCCCTCCTCCGACACCGGCCCGCACCCCTCCTCCGACACCGGCCCGTACGCCGGCGACCCGCGCGCCACCCCGGACCGCTCCGGCGCGACTGCTGCCGGCGCCCCGGACGAATCGGACCAAGACCCGACCCCGATCCCGACCCCGGACCCGGGCCCGGACCCGGACCCGATCCCGGCCTCGCCCCCGGATGCGGACCCGGACCCGTACGCGAAGCGGAACCCGGACCCGGCCCCCGGCGGCGGAAACGGCGGCGACACCCCGCCCCCGCTCCGTACCCCCGGGGATTTCCGCGGGCTCCTCGCCGCGCTCCAGGCCGTCAACACCACCTCGGTGGATTTCGTGAACCATGTCGGCGGCGGCGACCCCGCCGCCCTCGATCAGCAGCTCGGGCGACTGCGCGGCGCGCTGGACGGACTGCCGGACGGCGTGCCGGGCAGGGACGCCCTGGAAGGGCTCATGGCCCTGCTGCTCCATATGAGCGACGGCGCCGGCGGCACCCTCCAGGACCAGGCGCTCGGCCTCGCGCACCATCGAACGCTCGGCGACTGTCTGCGGCGCGCGGCGGAAATGCCGATCCCGATGGCCGACGGCTTTCCGGTCATGGCGGATGTGATGGAGCTGATGGCGGACGTCCGCACCGCCGGGCAGGCCGAGGAGGCGGACCGGCTCGGCGAACTCCTGCTCAAGGCCGAGGAGCTGGCCGACACCGTCCCCGAGGACCACGACTTCCGCTTCGCCGTCCTCGTCGCCCGGGCCCTGGCGCGTCTCACACTCGGCCGGTTCACCCTGGACCGGGAGTCGATCCTGAGCGGCCTCGCGGATCTGGAGGACGCCAGGACGGCCGCGGGGACCAGCGGTCTTCCGATCGGGGACGAGGAGCTGGAGGCCATGGTCCCCGACCTCGTGGCGCTGCGTTCCTGTCTCACCGACGACGCGGCGGACGTCCCCGACCGGGATACGCCGCCGCCGGACGCCCCCGCCGACCGGCTGCACTCCGCCGCGAACCGCCTCGGCATGCGCTACAGCCTCACCCGGGACCCCGCGGACCTCGACGCCGCCATCACCGCGCTGGAGCGGCTCCGCGAGCACATCCGGGAGGGCCGCGCCCCGCGCGTCGCCGCCACGGCCCTCTGGTCGCTCGCCGAGGCCTACCGGACCCGCCGGCACCGGAAGCACGCCGAGTCCGCCGCCACCGGCGTGGAAGCCTCCGCCGCTCCGGCCACAAACACCGAAACCGAAACAAACACAGGCGTAGAAGCCGACACCGACGCCGCCATCGACGCGGCGAACGAGGCCCTGGCGACCCTCGCCGCCGACGTCCTTCTCCAGCACGGCGCCGAACACCGTCTGACGACCGCCCGCAACGGAGCCTCCCTCGGCGTCCGGGCGGCCCTCTGGGCGGCCTCGCACGGCAGGGTGGAGGACGCGGCCGCCGCCCTGGAGCTGGGCAGGGCGCTGGTGCTGCGCGCGGCCGCCACCTCCCGGGCCGTACCGGACCTGCTGGAGGAGCGCGGCCGTCCCGAACTCGCCGCCGCCTGGCGCGAATCCGGCGCGGCCGACAGCGCCGAGCTGACCGGCGAGCTGCCCAGCACCCTGCGCCGGCAGGCCCTGGAGGCCCTCGGCTACCGGGAGCGGGGAGGGCTGCTCGGCGCCCCCACCCTGCGCGAACTGGCGGACGGCGTGGGCGAGGCGGGCGCGGACGCGCTGATCTATCTGGTCCCCGGCAGCGGCGGCGACGCCCCGGGCATGCTGCTGGCCGTGGGCCCCGAGATCGGGATCGGCGTGGGCCCGCTGCCCATGCTCTCGGAGGCGGCGAGCGGCCCCTTGGAGCGGTACGTGGACGCGGCCAACGCCCGCTACCCGGACGACGCCGACGGCGGCCGGGAGCGCGACTGGGAGGAGGCCCTCTCCGATCTGTGCGACTGGGCGTACGAGGTGGCCGCCCACGTCCTGGCCGGGCTGGAGGAACATCTCCCGGGCGACGCGGCCGACCGCCGTACGCCCCGGGTCGTCCTGGTCCCCTGCGGCCGGCTCGGGATCGTGCCCTGGCACGCGGCCCGCTTCCCCGCCGGCGCCCCGTACGAGTACCTCTGCCAGGCCCTGGTGATCAGCTACGCGGCCTCCGGCGGCCAGTTCCTGAGCACGGCGCGCCGCGCGCCGCGCGATCCCGTCTCGGCCCCGGCCATGGTGGCCGACCCGAACCTCCTGCTCACCTACGCCGAGCTGGAGGTGCTGGAGCTGCGCGAGACCTTCTACCCGGGCTCGCGGCTGTACGGCGACTTCGCCGGACTCCCGGCCGACTCGGTGCCGGCCGGCACCCCCGCCGAGCTGCTCGCCCTGCTCGCCCAGGACCACTCGATGGTCCATCTGGCCACGCACGGCATGGCGGGGACCCGGCCGACGGAATCGGCCCTCTATCTCGCCCCCGACGACGCCGGAGGGGAGCCCGGCAGGCTCACCGTGACCGGGCTACTCGACCGGCCGAGGCCCTTCGGGCAGGAGCCGGCCGACGGTCCGCTGATCGTCCTGAGCGCCTGCGAGACCGATCTGAGCACCCGTGACCATGACGAGGCCCTCAGCCTCACCACGGCGTTCGTCTCGGGCGGCGCGCGTGATGTGATCGGGTCGAGGTGGACCACCCGGGACTCCGCGTCGATGCTGCTGATGACGGTCTTCCACCACCATGTGCGCGCCGGGCTCGGCCCCGTCGACGCGCTGCGCGCCGCGCAGCTGTGGATGCTCGACCCGGACCGCGAGGATCCGGGCTGTCTGAGCGAGGTGCTGCGGGCGGAGATCGGCCGCCCCGATCTGCGACGGCCCGCCGTCTGGGCCCCGTTCATCCACCAAGGCCACCCCGGCAGGGGGGAGGAGGCCGTATGAGCCCGGCGAACCCGGTGGACCCGGGTGACGACGACAGCGGGGCGAAGGTCCTCGACCTCGTCCACGTACACCTCGACAGCATCCGCTCCCAGCTGACGGACGAGCAGTTCCAGCTGATGCGCGCCCGCCTGCGCGAGCTGGCGGCCACCCCGCCGGACAACGCCAGGTCCGTGCGCCGGGCCTTCCAGGCCCTGCGTCTGTCCCTGGTGCCGCTGATGTTCGGCCATCCGGTCCGGCAGGCGCTGGACTCCTTCCGGCTGGCCGGCGCGGCCTCCGCCGGCGAGTCCGCGGTCCTGAAGTCGCGGGATCTGCTGGCGCTGCTCGCCGAACCGCCGCCGCCCCTCGGCACCGCGGCCGTCATCGCCGCCGTCAGGCGCAGACTGCGGCGGGCCCCCGCGCTCTCGGCCGCCGAGGTCGGCGCCCGGTACGGCGGTTCCGCGCCGCCCCCCGAGCTGATCCGGTTCCGCGTCGAGGCCCCCGGTCAGGGCGACCGCTATCCGGAGTTCCAGTTCGAGCCCGGCGGGGGAGCGCCGTACGAGGTCGTCCTGGAGGTCAATCGGGTGCTGCTCGCCGACGCCGACCCCTGGGGAGCCGCCGACTGGTGGCTGAGCGACAACGCGTGGCTGGGCGGGGGACCGCCCGCCGATCTCATCGGCGTCCGGCCCGACCGCGATCTGGTGGACGCGGTCGTCGCGCTGGTGGAGGGGGACTGATGCGGGAGAAGGCCGTGCCGCCCTCCGTGTACCGATTCCAGCCGCACTGGGAGGTGCTGCCCGCGGGCACCCAGCTGTGGCGTATGCACGCGTCCCGGTTCACGGCCGTGGAGTTCAAGCCGTTCATCCCGGACGACCGCGCGCCCGGCCGCTTCCACGGCACACCGGAGGACCCGTACCCCTGTCTGTACGCGGCGACGGACCCGGAGACCGCGCTCGCCGAGACCCTGCTGCGGTCGATCCCCATCGACCGCGGCACCGGAATGCGGCTGGTCCCCCGGCGGGCGGTGGTGGGCAAGTCGCTGAACGGGGTGCGGACCCGGTGCGAGCTGAGACTGGTCTCGCTGGACTCCGGCGCGGCTCTCGCCGCCGTCTGCCAGGACCACCGGCTGCTGGAGAGCGAGGGGCCGGAGCACTACGCGAGCACCCGGCTCTGGGCGCGGGAGCTGCGGGCCGAGGCGTCGCAGGCCATGGGGATGATCTGGGGCTCGAAGCGGAATCCGTCGCGGCGGGCCCTGGTGCTCTTCGGGGACCGGTTCGCGGACTGCCCGGACGGGCCGCTCGAAGCGCTGCCCTACCGCAGCATCCCGGACCTCGGCTCCCCGGAGGGCGTCAAGGAGGTGAACCAGCTGCTGGAACCCCTCCGTTCGGCGATCGACGACGCCGTCCACGTCTGAACCCGGAGTCCTGTCCTCCGGGCCCGGCCGGAGTCCGGTGGGAGCCCCAGCCCCTCCGTACGCCCCCCCCGTACGCCGCTCCGTACTTCCCTCCGTACGGCGATTCCGGCACGGACGGGAGCCGCCGTACGGCACCGCGCGCCACGCCTCCGTACGCCTCCGTCTCCCGGTCACGGCCTGCCGCCGGACCCCGGTCGCGCCCGTGTCGCCGTCGGCACGGACCGTCATCACCTGGGGGAACGGCGTCCGGAGGGGGACCTGGCTGTCGGCCGCTCACCCCCTTCCGTCGATAATCCGGGTGTGAACCAGCACCCCCTTCCCCTGCCCCCCGAGCACATACCCGCCGGGGCCGCCCCCTGGCGGTCCGACGACGCCCGGAGGTGGGCGGCGGCGGTGCCGGGCAAGTGGGCCGGTCCGCTGTACGCGGCGATCGCGCTGATCGCGGGGGCGGCGTGGGCCATCGCCTGGGAGCCGGAGTTCGCCTGCACGGCGGCGCGGCCGTGCGGTACGGAGTGGTGGGGGCTGGCTCATTTCGGACTGCTGCTGCTCTGTCTGTACTGGATCTGGCGGCAGCCCCGGCTCGCGCTGGCCGGCGCCGCGGCGCTCGCCGCCACCAGTCTGCTCCGTCTGACGGACGCCGATCCGGTCAACGGCACGGGCGACTCCGGTTTCCTGGCCGCCCTGGGCTTCGTCGCCCTCACGCTGACGCACCGGCTGGCCGCCCGGCGCCGGCAGCGGGCGCTCGCCGAGGAGGCCGCCGGGCCGGGCCGGCACCCCCTCCCCGAGGCGGCGGACCGCTTCGTCCGCGGACGCGTGTCGCTCATCGTGGCGGCGGTGCTCTTCGCGGTGTCGGCCTTCGCGCTGTGGCAGGCGCTGGGCGTCGTCGGCGCCTACGAGGAACGGGCCGCCGCCGCCGACCGGGTGAGCGCCCAGATCGTCGAGGTCGAGACGTCCGACGAGGATCTGTCCCCGATGGTGGCCGAGTCGGCCGGCGAGCGACGCCACCGGGTGGAGACGGCCTTCCCCGAGGACTACCCCGTCGGCACCCGGGTCGAGCTGGCCGTCGACGGCGACTGGATACGGCTGGTGTCCGAGCCGTACGACATCTTCGGCTGGGAGATGCTGCTCCTGGCCGCGTCCGTCCCCGGCCTGGCGTTTCTCGCCAACGGGCTGACCGGGCACCGCCGCGCCCGCGCCCTGGACGGCGGACGCGTTCCGGTGCTGAAGGTCCTGCTGCGACAGGGGGACGAGGACGGCCGCGCCACCGTGTACGCGGCCGACGACACGGCGGCCGAGCGGCCCCTGCTCACCTTCCACTCCCTGGACGCCACCCGCGACCCCGAGGACGACTCCTCCTTCCCCGGCCACGAGGAGGGCATGGAGCAGTACGTCGAGGAGGCGGAGGACAGGGCCGGCCCCGAGGGCGACCCGGAGGAGCCCCTGCGGGAGGCGATTCTGTACGGCGTCCCCCACGAAGGCGCCGAGGTGATGTTCCTCGCCCCCGTGTGGGTCCCGGACGGCGAGCCGGTCCACGAGGTCGAGGTGGAGCGGAGCGTGACCCCGGTACGGCTCGCGGGGCGCGGGATGGGCGGGCCGTTCGGCTCCGGGAAGAGCGCGGACCGCCGTGCCCGTACGCGCCGCCGCCCGGTGGACGAGATCGCGGCGGAGCTGCCGCTCCCGTCGGCCGCTCCGCTCAGCTGGTCCGCCGACCGGGCCTCGCGCGGCGTGGGGCTGTTTCTGCTGCTGGCGCAGGGCGGCGGCGTCTGGGCCCTGCTCGGCGACGGACTGTCGTGGCAGTGGATTCTGGTGGCGCTCGCCCTGCCCACGCTGATCAACTCGATCGCGACGGCGCTGAACTGGCGGCTGACCGCCGACCGGGACGGCGTCTGGGTGGCCGGCCCCTGGCGCGTACGGCACATCCCCTGGGACTCCGTCATCGGCGTCCGCCACACCCCCGACAGCGTCGAGATCACGCTGACCGGCGGCAAGGAGATCGAGCTGTCGCCCGTCGGCTTCGCCCGGCTTCAGACCAGGCTGGGCAGGCCGTCGGCGGCCCTCGAAGCCGCCGATGCCCTGCGGGCGCTGCTCCACCGCCCCGACCTGCGCCCCGAGCGGAACGCGGAACCGTCCGAACAGGGCATGCCGCTGGGTCCGGTGATCGTGGTCGTGGCGGCGGTGTGGGCCGCGGTGGTCGTGCTGCTGCTCTGAGAACGGGCCGCGCGGCCCGCCGGGCCCGTACGCGCGGTACACGCCGTACGCGTCGGCGCGTCGGGACGCCGGCCGGACCATGCCGGTCGGATCGTGCCGGTCGGACGACGGCGGTCGGACGAAGCCGGTCAGACGACGCCGAGCAGATCGTCGAGCGGGGCCGGTACGCGGCCGGGTTCGAGCGCCTCGACGAGGACGTGGCCGTAACGGATCTTGCGGCCCTTCTTCGTGCCGAGGAAGCGCCGCAACTGCTGCTCCGGGGCACGGCCCAGCTGCGCGGGCTGACGGAGGAAGGTCCGCAGGGCGCGCAGTTCGCCCTCGGCCCCGACCAGCTCCGCCACCCGGGGAGCGCCCAGCGCGCGGATGAGTTCGTCCTCCAGATCGGCCGCGCAGACGAAGAACCCCCGCTCCGGCGCGCCGGCCCGCGCCAGGCCGCGGGCGTAGTACCCGTGCTCCGCCTCGTCGCACAGCCCCGTGAGGCGCAGGCCCAGCCCGGGCGGCCCGAGGAGACCCGCGTAACGGGCGATGTTCATCGCACCGCCCATCGACAGCACGCAGACGCCCTCGGCCGCCAGGTCCCGGCCCCGGCGCGCGGCCAGCGCGTCGACCGCCGCGGCGTCGCTCAGCCCTTCGAGCAGAACGACGGTCCGGACGGGCAGCCGCCCGGCCAGCTCGCGCGCGGGTGCGCCGTCTCCGCCGGCCGCCCACGCGGCGACCGCCTTCCGGAACGCTCCCATGTCGGTCATGGGGCGAGTCTCCGCTCTTTCCGGCCACGGCGGTAGGGAATTACCGCGGGCGCGCCGCCCGGCGGGGATGCGTCGCGGGAAGCGGCCCCGACCGGTCCGGTACACCGGCCCCGAGCTGCCCCGGGACCGTCTCGCGCGGGCGCCGTCCGGACCCCGGTGGCCCGGCTCGACCTCGGCCCCTACGGTGGGACGGAGGCGGAACCGCGCGCGGCGATGCCCGACGCGCTCCGTCCGCGTTCGAGGAGGCGCGTCATGCGGTCGGATCCCGAGTTCCGGGTGCGCCGGGTCTACGATCCGCCCGATCCAGCCGACGGCCGGCGGATCCTGGTCGACCGGCTGTGGCCGCGCGGTCTGTCCAAGGAGCGGGCCGGGGTGGACGAGTGGCTCAAGGACGTGACGCCCTCGGGCGAGCTGCGGACGGCCTATCACGCCGGACGGCTGGACTTCGCCGCCTTCCGGGACCGCTACCGGGCGGAACTGGCCGAGCCCGAGCGGGTGGCGGCCGTTGGGCGGCTGCTGGAGCTGGCCCGAGGCTCTGCCGTCACCCTCGTCACCGCCGTCAAGGACCCGGAGCACAGCCATGTCCCGGTCCTCGTCGAGCATCTGAAGCGGCGCGGGGACGATCCGCGTCGATGAGGAGACACCGCGTACCCGCGCATCACCTGTACCCCCGCACCGCGTACTCGCGCACCGCCTGCACCCCGTACCCCCCTACCCCCTACCCCGTACCCCCGACCGCAGAGCGCGGCGCTCACGCACTTCGCGCCCTTTGACCCGTAAACCCGCTCTTTGTCGCGATCAGGCGGTTCGAATCCGATCCGCCAGGGGAACACTTAGGTGTGCCGTGGGGCTGGTGAGGCGGGAGGGACGTAAACGGCGGACAGCGGACAAGGGGGCGTGCGTCACACAGGCAGGGAAGGTGACAGCGCTATGACCGGGATGCAGTTCGGCATCTTCACCGTGGGTGATGTGACCCCCGACCCGACCACGAACCGTACGCCGAGCGAGGCGGAGCGTATCCGGGACACCGTGGCCATCGCCAGAAAGGCGGAGGAGGTCGGACTGGACGTCTTCGCCACCGGCGAGCACCACAACCCGCCCTTCGTGCCGTCCTCGCCGACGACGCTCCTCGGCCACATCGCCGCGCTGACGGAGCGGATCATTCTGTCGACGTCGACCACGCTGATCACCACGAACGACCCCGTCAAGATCGCCGAGGACTTCAGCGTGCTCCAGCACCTGGCCGGCGGACGGACCGATGTGATGCTGGGGAGGGGGAACACCGGCCCGGTCTACCCCTGGTTCGGGCAGGACATCCGCCAGGCGATACCGCTGACCGTCGAGCACTACGGGCTGCTGCGCAGGCTGTGGCGCGAGGAGGTGGTCGACTGGGAGGGCAAGCTGCGCGGCCCGCTGCAGAGCTTCACCCTGGCCCCCCGCCCCCTGGACGGCGTACCGCCCTTCGTGTGGCACGGCTCCATCCGCACCGCCGAGATCGCGGAGCTGGCGGCCTACTACGGGGACGGCTACTTCGCCAATCACATCTTCTGGCCCGCCTCCCACACGCGCACGATGGTCGAGCTGTACCGGAAGCGCTTCGAGCACTACGGGCACGGTCCGCCCGAGGCGGCCGTCGTGGGCCTGGGCGGACAGGTCTTCATCCGCCCGAACAGCCAGGACGCGGTACGGGAGTTCCGTCCGTACTTCGACAACGCGCCCGTGTACGGGCACGGGCCGTCGCTGGAGGAGTTCAGCTCGATGACACCCCTGACGGTCGGATCCCCCCAGCAGGTGATCGAGAAGACCCTCGGCTTCCGCGAGTACGCGGGCGACTATCAGCGCCAGCTCTTCCTCGTCGACCACGCCGGACTCCCGCTCAAGACGGTGCTGGAGCAGCTGGACCTCCTCGGCGGGGAGGTCGTGCCGGTGCTCCGCAAGGAGTTCGCCGTCGGCAGGTCCCCCGAGGCTCCCGACGCGCCCACCCATCAGTCGCTGCTGCGGGCGCGCGAGGCGGAAGCCGATCCCGGGACGCCGGCCGCCCCGGAGGACTGAGAGGAGCGTGACGGGATGGCCACCAAGATCGCGATCATCACCGCCGGACTGCGGGAGCCCTCCTCCACCCGCATGCTGGCCGACCGGCTCGAAGCGTCGGTGCGCGCGGAACTGACCCGGTCCGGGGACACGGTCGAGTCCTCCTTCGTCGAACTGCGGCCGCTGGGCCGCGCGATCGTGGACGCGACGCTCAGCGGATTCCCGACCGAGCCCCTGGAGGAGGCGTTCGGCACGGTCGCCGGGGCCGACGGCGTCATCGCGGTCACCCCCGCCTTCAACGCCTCGTTCAGCGGGCTGTTCAAGTCCTTCTTCGACGTGCTCCCGGAGGACACGCTCGACGACATGCCCGTGCTCATCGGGGCGACCGGCGGCACCGAACGGCACTCCCTCGTCCTCGAACACGCGTTGCGGCCGATGTTCTCCTATCTGCACGCGATCGTGTCGCCCCGGGGCGTGTACGCGGCGACCGACGACTTCGGCTCCCACGAGAGCGGCGCGGCCCTGGGCGACCGGGTCAGCCGCGCGGCGGCCGACTACGTACGCCTCGTCCAGGGCTGCGGCCCGCGCCGGGCGCGCGATCCCCTCACCGATGACGTCGCCGCCATGGAACGGCTCCTCCAGGGCGACTCGTCGTGAACCGCGCCGCCGCCGAGCGGTGACCCGGGCCGGACCCGCCGGCCCGGCCCGGTGACCTGCGCCGGTGATCTGCTCCGGTGACCTGTGCAGATGACCTGGGTCGGTGACCTGGGTCAGGGCCGCCGGACCGGACCGCCCGCCCGGCCGCCTCAGTCGATCGAGACGTCCCCCCGGAGCGACAGCGCGTCGCCGAAGCGGCCGAGGGTCAGATCCGTCGGTGTGATGTCGAGCCGGATCGGGTCCACGTCGACGCTGACGGACGGGAGGTCGCCGAGGGTGAAGCCGATGCCCCGGAGCGCTTCGCCGACGAGATCGCCGAGGGTGGAGGAGAGGGCGTCGGCCACCCAGGAGGCGATGACGCTGACGAGGTCGTCGTGCGGATAGATCTCCAGGTCGAAGGAGCTGACGCTGTCGGTCGTGGCCGTGAGGGTGGTGCCGGACATCGAGAGGGCGAGGGTGACGACGGGGTCCGGTTCGAGCCGCAGATCGTAGTACGCGTCGGTCGAACCGCCCCAGAGCCAGTCGATGCCGGCGCTTCCGCTGCCGGTCACGGCGGCCTGGACGCGCACGGTCGGTATGTCGGCGTCCACGACCTCGCACCGGATCCGGTCGACGACGATCGTCGCCTGGTAGTAGCCGGTGCCGATGCCGAAGTCCTCCGAGTCTCCGGCGTTGAACGGCGTCCCGTCGAGATACGCCGTGGCCGCCTCGGTGATCCGCTGGACCGTGTCCTTGCCGAGCAGGGCGAAGAACGGGCCCGTCGGCCAGTCGTCCGGGAAGGGCGGCTGCGGAATCCCGTGCTCCATCAGATTCATGACGGCCACGGCCCGCCCCGGCCGGATCACCGGGACCGGGGTCGACAGATTCAGCACCGGGATGTCCGGCTGGGGCAGGGTGACGCCCGAAAGGATCCGGCGGGCCTGGTCGAGGACGGCGGGCAGCACGACATTGTCCAGAATCACTCGCTGGACCTCGCCGATGTCACTGGCCACGGCCCGGACGGGGTTCAGGGTGAGCAGGCCGGACGAGGACGTACTGGCCTGGATGTCCACCGTCACGGTCACATCCCCCTCGACCAGATTCCCCCCTTCCGTGTCGACCACGACATGCACCTGGCGCAGGACGGCCTGGAAGGCGCTCCCGTCCAGCGAGGCGCGCAGCACGCCGGCGTGCCGCGCCGCCTCGTCCTCGGTGAACCGCCCCGCCCCGCCCTCGGCGAAGCGCGCGCGCAGCTCGTGCTCGGCGTAGCCGGGCGGGGTGAGGTCGAGGACGGGGGCGGTTCTGACGTCCCAGGTCACCGTGATGGGGGCGTCTCCGGCGTCGTACGGTTCGGAACCGGTGAAGTAGCGCGGATACAGCTGGTCGTAGATCTCCTCGGCCGCCCTGTTCACGATGCCGACATCGGCTCCGACCGCAAGGTCGTACGTCATGTTCCGACTCCCTCTGTCCGAGGTGATGGTCACGGGCCCCGCCCGGGGCGGCGCCCGGTCGTGCGGCGGCGGCCCCGCCCACCGACCTCGGTGCCCGGCGCCGCCGATCCGGTATCACGGTCCCGCGTCCGGGGAGACGGACATCCCGGTAAGGGGACATGTCCGGTAAGAAGCCTATGTTTCCTGCCAAGATGGCCTGATTTGGTAGTAGGAAACGGCTGAGGGCGGGGCAAAACCTACGACAGCCTCCCCAGGTCATACCGGTGCGCAAGGGATACGCGCCCCCTCCCGCGCTCCTGGCGCTCCGGCGTGCGAACTGACCTGATGAGCACCGTCCGAGCGTCGTTTTGCGACAGCACGCGGCAAGCGGTGGTGCGTCCGACCGGGGGTGCCTTTGGATGGCGACGTGAGCGAATCCACGTTCGATCTCGCGGTCGGAGTCGGTACCGACGCCATCAACTCGGGCCTCCAGAAGGCCCACGACCAGCATCGCGACGGATTCCGGGGGAGCGTCGCCCCGGACCCCGTCGAGGGCACGGCCTACACCTTCGCCTGGGACTTCCTGGACGCCCCCGCCCTCGTCCTCGCCCCGCCCGACGCGGACCTCTGGGGCAAGATGATCAAGGCCGACGGAGTCACGGCCCTCCCGGACTCCGGAGTGCTCCAAGTCGTCGCCGAACAGCTCCAGGCGGACTGCACGGTCGGCGGCACACCCCTGCCCCGCGTCACCGGAAAGGTCACGGTGGCCCTCCAGGTCACGCCGTCCGGCGGCGGCATCACCGCCGTCCCCCTGGGCGCCTGGCTGGAGAACCTGCCCGACGGCCCCACCAGCATCATCGTCAAGAACATCGTCGTGCCCACCCTCCTCAACCAGGGCGCCACCCTGCTCCAGTCGCTCCAGATCCCCGCCCAGGGCCTCTTCGGGCAGACGGTCACCCTCAGCCTCGTACGCGTGGACGTCATCCCCACCCACCTGGTGCTCGCCTCGACGACCGCGGTGAGCACGGCGACCACGGCGAGGGCCGAGCCCGCCGAGCCCGTCGACTGGCCGACGGACAAGCAGGTGTTCACGCTGATCGGCAAAGAACTGCTGACCACCCTGCTGACGGCCGCGATCGGACAGTACGCGGACACCCAGCTGGCCAAGGACGAGAAGACCGTCCAGTACGTCGCCTCGGCCCGGTGGGACGCGACCTTCCGGCGGGTCACGAACCTCAGCATCGGCTCCGACCCGACCACCGCCTCGGCCGGCGTCGACATCGACTGGCACGCCGAACTCGACCTCGTACCCCTCTCCCCGGACGGCAGCGGCGGCTGCGCGCTGACCAAGGCGGGGCACGAATCGTGACCGGCGCCCCACCGGGCCGAGCACGAGACGGCCGCCGCCCAGCCGGCCGGCACGGGAACACCGACCGGGCCGGCACCGGGAACACCCGCCGGACCGACGCCGGGAACACCCGCCCGGCCGGCGCGGAAACCCCCGCCGGACCGACGCCGGCACACCGACCGTCAGGAGACGCACCGCCATGGGAGCAGCCCCCGTCGAGTTCGACGTCGCCTACCAGCCGGACCCGCCCGTCGTCACGGTCCAGGCCACCGGCCTCACCGACACCGCTCTCACCGTGCAGGTGACCGGCCTCGACCTCGAACAGGTCGCCTTCAACCCCAAGACACCCCTCGCCGACGTGCTGTCCGGCCTCGTCAACGATCTGGCCCAGGCGGCCCCCGGGATCGTCAAGGACAAAGTCACCGGCCTCACCCCCGACATCCCGCTCGGCGAGCCCATCGGCTGCTCCTTCCCGATCGGCGGCGGGACCGTCCTGATACGGCTGACCTCGCCGGAGCTGAGCGCCCACGGCGACATGCTCATGGTCAGCGGGACCGCCGACGTCTCCTGACCCGCTCCCGTCCGCCGGTCCACGCTCTCGTCCGCCGGTCCACGATCCCGTCCACCGGTCCACGACACACCGCAGGAGACGTACGTGAGCACTCCGTACCCCGCACCCCGGCCCCTGTATCTCGCGGACACCCCCGGCTACCCCCTCGCCCGCACCGTGGAGATGCCCGACACCGTCGGCTACCCCACCGGCTCCCTCAGCATCCGGCTCGGCGCGCTCAAGATCCACGCCGAAGGGCGGCCGGAGCCCGTCGCCGGACAGCACGGCGCGTACCGCATCCCGGCCCTCGTCCTCACCGGCCGGTACGCCCTCGACGCCCGCCCCGACGACATCCGCGACCTCGACACCGCGGGCGGTCTGCGCCCGCTCGCCGACGAGGCTCTCCGGCCCACCCTCCCCGCCACGAGCCGCGCCGCCGTCGCGCACGACCCGCCCGACGACGCCACCCTGCGCAAATGGCGCGACCGCGCCGACTCCCACCGCGACCGACTCATGCGCACGGAGAAGGGACAGCGACTCCTCATCACCTACGGGCAGACCAACGAGACCTTCTACGGCGTCTTCGACACCTCCAGCACCCTTCGGAAGAACTGGCGCAAGAACGGTGTCACCCGGAACATGTCCGAGCACACCTTCGCCGCCACCGACCCCCAGACGCCCGCCGACGACGCCGACCCGGTCAACGACTGGACCGACCCCGACCAGCGGACCAGCTACAACTCCAACGCGTTCATCCAGTACGTCAACGTCACCAGCGCCCTCTCCTTCGAGATGAGCTTCGCGGCCGCCGAGGACCAGGACGACTACGGCGACGCCCTCGACGCCGCCCAGCGGTTCGCCACCGCCGTCAACGACACCGGCAACACCGGCGACAGCACCAGCCCCATGACCCAGCACGAGGTCTACGACTCCATCGAACAGCACTCCGGCGAGGTCCGCGCCACCACACCCGAGGAAGTGGCGCGCTACATCGGACTCGTCCACGGCACCTACGCCGAGGACCCCGAGAACGAACCCGAGGAGTGGCTGACCCTCACCGACGAACACCGCGCGCGCTACCGCGCATTCGGCAAGGAGGCCTACGAGGCCAGGGCCCGCGAACGGGAACCGGCCACCGACACCCTCCACCAGGGCGACTGCCACGCCCGCCTCGACAACGTCCGGATCACCCTGGACCCGGCCGGCGGCGAACCCGCCGTGACCCTCCCCCCGCTCGCCCTGCACATCGACGACGCCGACTGGCACGGCCCCTCCGGAGAACTCGCCCGAGAGCGGCTGCGGACCATGCGATTCGTCCAGGAACTGCTCCGCGACTCGATCGCCGAGACCCTCCGCCACGCGGCGCTCACCGGCCTCGACGGCTACCGCCTCCCCGGGGACGGGCGGTCCTGAACCGTGCTCATCCTCGATCCGAGCGCCCCCGCCGAGGACGTCACCGCCCACATCTGGACCGGGCCGCTCGCCGACGACCGCCCGCGCTACGACACCATCCTCGACGAAGCGCTCGCACCCCAGCGGGACTATCTCAGCGACACCGAGCGCGCGCTCTACCGACACGGCAAACGGCTCCGCCCGGCGATCCTCCTCCTCGCCGCGCGCATGGTGCTCGGCCCCGGGCCGCTGCCCGGCAAAGTGCTGCAGGGCGCGGTCTCCCTGGAGATGCTGCATGTGGCGACCCTCATCCACGACGACGTCGTCGACGGCTCGGCGCTCCGCCGCGGACTGCCCTCGGTCAACGCCGCGCGCGGCACCGAGACCGCCGTGCTCGTCGGCGACCTCCAATTCGTCCAGGCCGTCCGGGGCTTCGTCCGCACCGTCGACCGGGACCGCGACATGACCCTCATCGAGCTGGTCCTCGACACCGCCTTCCAGATCGGCTGCGGCGAACTCGACGAACTGCGCACCGACCTGAACCAGGAGCCGGCCCGGCTGATCGAGCACTACTGGCGGACCGCCGACCGCAAGACCGCCGTCCTCCTCGGCCTCGCCGCCGAGGCCGGCGTCGCCCTCGCGGACGGGCGCACCGCGGACGCCCGCCGCGCCGGCTTCGCGGGCCGCCGGCTGGGCCGGGCCCTCCAGGTCATGGACGACCTCTTCGACCTGGCCCAGGACGAGGCCGACTCCGGCAAACCGCGCGGCATGGACCTCCTGCGCCGCCGGGCCTCCCTGCCCCTGGTGTACGCGATGGAGGAACTGGGACCCGACCACCGGGTGAGCCGGGTCATGCGCGGGGAACCGCTGGAAGCCGGAGAGCTGGAACGCTGCGTCGCCCGCGTACGCGCGACCACCGGCTACTCCCGCGCCTACGCCGACGCGCGCGCCCAGGCGCTGGAGGCCATCGAACTGCTTCGCCCCTTTCCCGCGGGCCGCTACCGGTACGCCCTGGAAGACCTGGCGCTGCACATCGTCGACCGGCGGCCCTGACCGCCCCTCCCACCACCACCACGCACCGGGACCACCCCTCCCGAGAAGGAGCGACGCCATGACCTCGGCCCTGGTCGACTTCGTCTACGCCACCCTGCGCAAGCGGGTCGATGATCCGGACAGCCGGTACTGGCTGCCGAAGACCCTGGAGCCGATCCGCACCCCCGACGGCCGCGCCCTGTCGCCGCTGGCGGTGGACTCCTGGGCGCTCGGCGAGCTGTCGGGCGACACGGGCACGACGGCCGCCGACTCCATCGCCGTCGCCTGGTGGAACTTCGTGGGCCACGCCTACGACCTGGCGAGCCGCGACGGAGCGAGCGGCATCCCGGAGAGCCTGGACGACTTCGACAGCCAGCGCGACCGCGACGACCAGTTCCCCGCGCTGACGCTGCTCTCCGTCACCGTCGCCGGTCTGCCGAACGCCTCCGCGGGCGATCTGCGCGATGTCGTCGCGACGGAGAACGGCTACCGGGGCACGGCACGGATCACGGCCGCCGCCTACGACAGCCACGGCTATCAGCCCCGGATCACCGTCGAGGGCTCCTACCGGCTCGTCCAGCACGTCGTGGTGATCGACGACCCGGAGGGCGAGGAGAGCGCCGCCCGCGACTCCGGCGCGGCCGCGCTCGACGAGACGCTGAAGCCGCCGACCGAAGTGCCCGCCGAGGGACTGAGGAAGTACGGCGTGGACTGGCCGTCCCAGACGATCGAGGGGAGCGGGTCGTTCCTGTTCACCATCGAGAACCTGGTGTTCGACGTCCTGCTGAGCGTCGAGACGGCCGGGAGCGGATCCGGCCGTACGGCGAAGACGACGGTCGAGTCCGTCACCGTGGTCTCCACACCGGTGTACGCCCTGGACCAGGACCGGCTCACGATCGACGGCGACACGATCACGGATCTGAACCGCAAGGCATGGAAGGGAGCGGCCGTCCTGGCCTTCGACAGCCCCGACGCCGCCGAGGCCCTCACCGCCAGGCTCTCCGACGCGATCGGCGCGGACGACTTCCGCGCCCAGTTCTCGGGAGCCGTCACCGACCAGCTGGCGACGGCGCTCGACGGCGCCCTCGGCACGGGCGCGCTCCCCGAGGGCGGCCGGGCCCCGTCGGGCGACGGCCCCCTGGACGTCTATCTCTTCGACCGGGTGCGGGCCGCCCTCGACGACCCGGGCTCCGGCTTCTACCCGCCGACCGTCGTCCGGTCGTCCGACGATCCGCCGCTCGACCCGCTCTCGATCGACACGATCGACCTCGGCGACCACCAAGTCATGGGCGTGCCGGTCAACTTCACCCTGAACGACGTCACGATCAACGGCGTCGCCGATGTGTCCGTCCCCGCCGAGGACGCCGTCCTGGTCGCCGAAGGCGTCGACGCGACCCTGAGGTTCGGCCGGATCTCCGGCACGCCGATCACCGTCGACGCCTCCGTCGTGGCGACCTTCGTCAACAGCGGCGACCATCTCGACGGCACCATGACCACCACCGTGAGCCAGGCCTCCGCGGCCCTCGGACTGACCTTCTCGGGGCCCGACGCCGACAACCTCACCCTCGGACTGCGCTCGCTCACCGTCGACATCGACCCGGACCGGCTGGACATCGGCGTCCACGTCGAAGGACTGCCCGACCAGGCGGTGCACTCCGTCCTCAACACCTCCGACATCAAGAACGGCTTCATCCAGGGCGTCCAGGACGGCATCGGCCTGCGCCAGGACGAGATCGCGGGGGCCCTGACGGACAACGCCCGCAAGGTGATCGCCCGGCAGCTGGCGGGCTGACGAGAGGGAGGGGCGGCCGCAGGACCGTCCGCCCGCGCCCGCCCGCCCGCCCGCCCGTCCGCCCGCTCCCGCAGCCCCGCGCCCGTACGCCCGCGCCGAGCGGTCCGTACGGGGGCGGCCCTCCCGTACGCCCGCCCGCCTCCGCCCGGAAGGTCCCGTATGCGGTTCACCGAACTCCAAGCGCTGCTCGACCGGCACACCGCCGGGGACACCCTCACCCTCGCGGCGGCCGATCTCGGCAGCGGGCCGGCGGCCGCGCTCGTCGGAGTCTGGTTCGAGGACAGGACGTTCACGGTCCGGGCGGTCAGCCGGGAGGACCGGCCGGAGTCGAGCACCGTCGTCCTCGGCGGCGAAGTCGCCGTCCTCGGGCTCACCGGCGCCCCCGTCACCGGCGTCGAGTTCGGTCTCGACCCCGTCGACCGGGAGCCCACCCTCTTCGTCCCCCTGGCGACGCCCGCCGGCTGGACCCTCGCCGACTCCTTCCCGGACACCGGGGGCAGCGATCTGGCCGGCCTCGCCTTCGGCGACCGCCGGCCCGAACTGCTGCTCACCTCCGTGCCCCGGCCCGCCCGCGACGGCCGCCCCGTCCTCGGCGCCGGTCTCACCCTCCACGCGCCCGAGGTCCGGGACCCGGCGCCGCTCGGGCCGCTCGCCGATCTGGTGCGCGCCCCGGGCGGTCTCCTCTCGCTGACCGGCCAGGTGCTCCGCCGCCCGGTCGGCGCGCGGGTCGTGACGGACATCGCGCTCTCCTCCGTACCCGAGCCGTCGGCGGAGTTCGGCGGGGACTTCGCCCTCTGGGCCGGATCCGGCGGAGACGGCCCAGCCCTGGCCTACGGGCTCCGCCTGGTCGCGGACCTCGTGCCGGGGGCGGGCGTCGGCGTGACGCTGAGCGCTCCGCTCCCCGTGACCGGTGACGAGATCGTCCTGACGGCGGACGTGCTGCCGGGCGGCGACGTCGATCTGAGCGTCCTCGAAGGGTGGTACGGCACCGGAGCGGCCGTACGACAGCTGACCGCGCAGGGGTTCGCCCTCGGGGACGCCGTCCGGCTCGCGGACGTCAGCGCCTTTGTCGATGTGACGGCGGTCGCCCGGGGGCCGGCCGAGGCCCTGGCCGCGATCACGGCCGAGGCGGTGGCGCGGCCCGAGGTCTCCTGGCCCGTCGTGGGGGACGATCTCGCCGTGACGGGCGTCGGGGCCCGGCTGACCGTCACCGCACCGCTCCGGCCGAGCCGTTCGGCCGCCGTCACCGGACACGGGGACTTCACCTTCGCGGGCGCGATCGCCCTGCGGGCCTCGGCGGAGATCCCGCCCGGCGACTTCGAACTGACCCTGGACGAAGGGAAACAGGCCCGGCTCGTGGACGTGCTCCGGCACTTCCTCCCGGGGGCCGACCTCGGCGGCGCGCCGGATCTGACGCTGAGGAAGTTCCGCGGCACGGCCGCCCCCACCCGGGGCGAGTACACGCTGTCGGCCGCCGTGGCCACCGAGTGGCACATCGGCGTGGGGGCGTCCGTCCTGCGGCTCGACGAGGCGACCCTGGAGCTGGCGCGCGAGGCGGAGCGGGCGGAGTTCCGGGAAGGCACGGCGACGACCCCGGCCGCGCACCTCCCCGACGCGGGCGCGAAGACCGCCGGGACCCTCGCCGCGAAGGCGGGGCTCGGCCCGGCCGACGGCGGCGGAGGCGTCCTCTTCGACGCCGCCTGGCACCTCCCCGGAGCCTTCGAACTCGGCGGCGCCCTCCCGGAGGTGGACCTGACCGCCCTGCTCGAAGCGCTCGCCTGCCGCGTCGACGTCCCCCTGCCCGACGGCCTGCCCGAGGTCGAACTGCGGGACACGACCGTGAGACTGCGCCTCGGCGGGGCCCGCGCGGGCGACGCCGACGAGGGCGGAGGCTATGAACTGGCCGTCGGCGGCACGGTCGACTTCGCCGGGACGAAGGCGCTGACGCTGGTCGGGAAGGCGGCCGAGGGCGACTCCGGCACCCTGTTCGCCGCCGCCTTCTGGCAGGACGGCTGGACCTGGTCGCCGGACCAGGTCCCCGGCTGGTCCGAGGCCCTGGGCCTCCTCGGCGGCATCACCTTCGCCAAGTCCGGTCTGGCCGTCTGCTCCGCCGACGGCGTCGCCCTCGCGTCGGACTCCGCCCCGGACACGCTCCCGGACGCCCTGGACAAGGGCCTCACCTTCTTCACCGAGATCGGCTTCACCGGACCGCTGGAGCCGCTCGGGGCGCTGCTCGGGGGCGACGCGGGCGGCGTCCGACTGGAGGCGGTCCTCGCCTCACCGGTGCTGGACTCGGTGTTCCGGGCCTCGGTGGCCGAGAGCGGACTGCGGCACGGCTTCGGCGGACTGGAGGTGGAGATCCAGCCGGCCCGGCTCAGGATCACCCTCGCGACCTCGTGGAACTTCACCGTCCCCGCGATGGGCACGGCGCCGGAGACACCGCTGCGGTTCGACGCAGGCGGCACGGTGTCCGAGGAGGGCCTCTCGCTCTTCCTCACCCTCCGGCCCGCCGACTCCGCTCTCGGCGCCGACGCCGTCGCCGGCCGGCTCGACCCGGGCCGCTCCGCCTTCGCGCTGGACCGCCGGGGCCGTACGATCCTCCCGGCCGCCGCCGTGCGCGGCCCGGACGGACGGCTCGGCCACACCCGGCCGGGCGTGGCAGGCCGGACCGGGCACGGAACTCCGGGCGTCGCGGGTCGGACCGGGCACGAGGCCGCGGGCGTGGCGGGCCGGACCGGGGACGGCGGTCGGACCGGGTACGGCGGCGACGCGCGGACCGGGTACGCCGCCGCCCGCCGTGCCCCCGAGGGCGACCCGCCGCCCGGCCCCGCCTGGAAGAACGCCTTCGGCATCGAGGGCTTCGACATCGAGGCGCTCTGGGCCCAGATCGGCGGCGGGACGAGCGGGCTCACCCTGGGCATGGGCGGCACCATCCGGGTCGGCCCGGCCGGACTGGAGCTGGACGTCGTCGGCGGTCTGGAACCGGAGCCCTTCGTCACCGTGTTCCGCTTCTCCCTCACCACCGCCGACCGGGACAAGGGCGTCTCCCTGTGGGACGTCCTGGCGATCGTCGTCGCCCCGCCGGAGGCGCTCGCCTTCCTGAAGAAGATCGTTCTGCACGAGCTGATGTTCTGCGCCGTGACGGCCCCCGGCGGCTGGACCAGCCCGCTGGGCGAACACTGGGACCAGGGCTGCCGAGGCAAGGGGAACATCGACTTCTTCGGCGACGAGTGGCGCTTCGAGGTCGGCGTCGGCAACGACGGCGTGTACGCCGACAGCGCGATCGCCCGGCCCGTCACCATCGGCGAGTGGTTCACCCTCTCGGACAAGGACGGCGTCAAGGGCCCCCGATATCTCCTGGACACCCGGGGCATCAAGGAACACCGCCTCCCCGAGACGATCCTCTCCCTCTCCGGCAGGATCGCCCTCCTCGGCGCCTCCGCCGCCGTCGAGGCCCGGCTCGGCGCCGACGGCTTCGAGTTCGCCCTCGAAACCGACCTTCTGACCATCCTGGAGTCGCGGATCAGCTGTGTCCTCGACACCGACAGCGGACTGCACGCCTCCGCCGACGTCGGCCTGGACTTCGGCGTGGAGCTGCCCCGGGGCGCCCTCCTCGGAGGCATCCCCATCGCCGGCGGCACCCTCGTCGGGGTCAAGGCCGGGGGCGGCTTCGACCTGAGGATCGACGGCGACACGGCGCGGCTGCGGCTGACGGCCGACTGCGACGCGTATCTCGCCGGCGTCCACCTCGTCGGGTTCGCTCTCGACCTGACGTTCGACGTCCGGACGTGGGACGACATCGTCGGCTATCTCCAGGACAACCCGGAGAAGCTCTTCGAGAGCCTGGGGCAGGGCGTGTGGGACGCGATGAAGGGATGCGCCACGAGCAGGGCGGCGGAACTCACCTGAGGTGTGCGCGCGTGTCCCGGTCCGATGCCCGAGGGCCCGGGCCCGGCGCGAGAACGCCGTACACGCCGTACACGCCGTGCACCCACGCCGGAGGGCCCGGCCGGACCCGGCGACGCCGGGTCCGGCCGGGCCCTCGTGGGCCCTGGGGGCAGCGGCCCGCGCGCCGTGCGCGCGGGCCGGGGCGGGCGGTCAGGCGGTGCCGCGCCACGCGCCGGTCTCGGAGCCGCGGGCCTCGATGAACTCCTTGAAGTTCTTGAGGTCGCTCTTGGCCCCGCGGCGCACGAAGCCGAGTTTGTCGCCGACGGTGTCGGCGATGCCCTGCGGATCGTGGTCGAGCTGGAGCATGACCTTGGTACGGGTGTCGTCCAGGCGGTGGAAGGTGACCACGCCGGCCTGGCGGACCTCGCCCTCGACCGTGGTCCAGGCGATCCGCTCGTCGGGCAGCTGCTCGGTGATCTTCGCGTCGAACTCGCGGCTCACCCCGTCCACCTTCGTGACCCAGTGCGTCAGGGTGGGGGTGCGCTGTTCGATCCGCTCCACCGCGTCCATGAAGCGCGGGAACTCCTCGAACTGCGTCCACTGGTTGTAGGCCGTGCTCACGGGCACGGCGACCTCGACGGATTCCTCGATCTTCGACATATGCGCTCCCCATCGTCGTTTCGAACGGGTGACAGAGCGTCGCGTACCCGGATACCCGCCCCTGACACCACCGGTCCGGAAGCCCGCCGCGTGGTGCGGTGGGCGCGGCGGGACGACACTGGAGCGAGGAGGCCGTTCCGCGAATCGGAGGCGTCATGATCATCCTCGGAGTCATTCTTCTGGTCATCGGCCTGGTGACCAGCCTCAACGTGCTGTGGACGATCGGTATCGTCCTTATCGCGATCGGGGTCGTGCTGTGGGCTCTGGGAGCCCTGGGGCACGCCGTCGGAGGACGGCGGCACTACTGGTAGACCGGTCGCGCCGTTCGGCGGACCGGACCGGCGGCCGTCAGCGTCGGGGTTCGCGCAGGGGGCGCAGGACCGTTTCCTGGACCACGTGCGCGACGAGCCGGCCGTCCCGGCTCCACACGTCGGCGAAGGCCAGCCCGCGGCCGTCCGACGACGACGGGCTGCGCTGGGAGAACAACAGCCACTCGTCCGCGCGGAACGGGCGGTGGAACCAGACCGCGTGGTCGAGGGAGGTCAGATAGACCGCGGAGGGCCGTCCGCGCAGCGGCCGGGGAGGTTCGACCGCGAGGGCGGCCGTCGGCGCGAGGAAGAGGTCCGAGGCGTAGGTGAGCGAGCCGGCGTGGATCAGCGGATCGTCCGGCAGCTTCCCGGAGGCGCGGATCCACAGCTTCTGCTCCGTCGCGCCGGGGGAGGAGGGCTCGGCCGGATCCGGCGCCCGGCGGACCTCCAGCGCGTGCCGGTACATCTGCTGTTCGAGGTCCTCCCGGTCGTGCGCCGCCCAGACCTCGTACAGATCGGGCAGCGCGGCCGGGTCGGGCGCCGCGGGCATGACCGGCTGGCGGTCATAGCTCCGCTCGGCGGACTTGAAGGAGGCGGAGAGGGTGAAGACGACCTCCCCGTCCTGCTCCGCCGACACCTGGCGCGTCACGAAGGACCCGCCGTCGCGCAGCCGTTCCACCCGGTAGACGACCGGCAGCGCCGTGCTCCCGGCGCGCAGGAAGTACCCGTGCAGCGAGTGCACGGTCCGCCCCTCGGGGACCGTCCGGCCCGCCGCGATCAGGGCCTGGGCCGCGACCTGTCCGCCGAAGGCCCGCAGCGGCAGACCCTCGTGGCACCAGCCGCGGAAGACGTCGCGCCCGGTCCCTTCGAGGCTCAGGAAGTCGACCAGGCCGAGGTCGAGCCCGTCGGAGGGAAACGTGTTCAGCATCGGCGGCCTTCGCGGTCGGAGGGGCTTCCTGCGCCATGGAAAGTGAACGTGTCTCGGCTGTTCGTCTCGATGGCGTCGGATCGGATGGCGGCGGCCGGGAGCGCCAGTCACCCTTCACCACCAGTGCGGAGCCGCTGGAGGTGAGAGTGCGTGACATCGCCCGACGTAAGCTAAGTTAATTGGCACTAACGTCGCTGTCCAGGGCCTGAGGCCGCTGGCGGCGCTACGGGCGGCTCCCTTGCACATGGACCGCCCCGCACGTCGGCTCCCGCACGAGCCCGTTCCCGCACGAGCCCGTTCCCGCACGAGCCCGTTCCCGCACGAGCCCGTTCCCGTACGAGCCCGCTCCCGCACGCGTCGGCCCCGTACGCGCCGCCCCGGGACGCCGGTCAGCCCAGGCCGGGAATCGAGGAGACGGCCAGATCGATCAGTTTGATGCCGACGAAGGGCAGCACGAGCCCGCCGAGGCCGTAGATCGTCAGATTGCGGATCAGCAGATCGTGCGCCGAGGCCGGGGTGTAGCGCACGCCCCGCAGGGCGAGCGGGATCAGCGCCACGATGATCAGGGCGTTGAAGATGATCGCCGAGGTGATCGCGGACGTGGGGCTGTGCAGCCCCATGACGTTGAGCGCCTCCAGACCGGGGTGGGCCCCGGTGAACATCGCGGGGATGATCGCGAAGTACTTGGCGACGTCGTTCGTGATGGAGAAGGTGGTGAGCGCGCCCCGGGTGATGAGGAGCTGTTTGCCGATCTCCACGATCTCGATGAGCTTGGTGGGATTGGAGTCGAGGTCGACCATGTTGCCGGCCTCTTTGGCGGCCGAGGTGCCGGTGTTCATGGCCACGCCGACGTCCGCCTGGGCCAGCGCGGGCGCGTCGTTGGTGCCGTCGCCGGTCATCGCGACGAGCCTGCCGCCCTCCTGCTCCCGTTTGACGAGGGCGAGTTTGTCCTCGGGAGTCGCCTCCGCGAGGAAGTCGTCGACCCCGGCCTCCGCCGCGATGGCCCGCGCGGTCAGCGGATTGTCGCCGGTGATCATGACCGTGCGGATGCCCATCCGGCGCAGCTCCGCGAACCGCTCCCCGATGCCGTCCTTCACCACGTCCTTCAGATGGACCGCGCCGAGGACGCGAGGCCCGTCCCAGTCGTCCACGGCGACCAGCAGCGGAGTGCCGCCGGACGCGGCGATCGCGTCGGCGAACCACCGCGCCTCGGCCGGGACCGTGCCGCCCCGCGTCCGCACCCAGCCGATCACCTCCGCCGCCGCGCCCTTGCGGACATGGCGCGCGGTCCTGTCGTCCCACCACAGATCGACCCCGCTCATCCGGGTCCGCGCGCTGAACGACACGAACCTGGCCCGGCTCAGCTCCCCCTCGGCGGGCTCCCGCAGCCCGTGCTTCCGTTTGGCGAGGACGACGACCGACCGTCCCTCGGGCGTCTCGTCCGCCAGCGAGGAGAGCTGGGCCGCCCGGGCGAGGGACCGCTCGTCCACCCCGGGCAGCGCCACGAAGTCGGCCGCCTCGCGGTCGCCGAGGGTGATCGTGCCGGTCTTGTCGAGCAGCAGGGTGCTGATGTCGCCCGCCGCCTCGACGGCCCGGCCCGACATGGCGAGGACATTGCGCTGGACGAGCCGGTCCATGCCCGCGATGCCGATCGCCGAGAGCAGCGCGCCGATGGTCGTGGGGATCAGGGTCACCAGCAGGGCGACGAGGACCGTCATGGACGGCGCGGCGTCCGCGTAGGCCGCCATGGGCTGGAGGGCGAGGACCACGAGGACGAAGACGGTGGTCAGGGCGGCGAGCAGGATGTTCAGCGCCAGCTCGTTCGGGGTCTTCCGCCGGGAGGCGCCCTCGACCAGGGCGATCATCCGGTCCATGAAGGAGTGACCGGGCCGGGAGGTGACGCGGACGACGACGCGGTCGGAGAGCACGGTGGTCCCGCCGGTGACGCCGGACCGGTCGCCGCCCGACTCCCGGACGACGGGCGCGGACTCGCCCGTCACGGCCGACTCGTCCACCGCCGCGACGCCGTCCACGACCTCGCCGTCCGCGGGGATCGTCGCCCCTGCCCCGACCACCACGAAGTCGAACGGCTGGAGTTCGGCCGCGGGCACGGTCTCCGTCTCGGCGGACGGCACATGGGTGCCGATCCGCCAGTTGTCGCGCAGCCGTACGGCGAGGGTGTCCGTACGCGCCCGGCGCAGGGACTCCGCCTGGGCCTTCCCCCGGCCCTCCGCGACGGCCTCCGCGAGATTGGCGAAGATCACCGTCAGCCAGAGCCAGACGCTGATCACCCAGGTGAAGACGGACGGGTGGACCAGCGCGGACAAGGTGGTGAGCAGCGATCCGGCGGCGACGACGAACAGCACGGGATTCCTCGCCAGCGCCCGCGGATGCAGTTTGCGCAGCGCGTCGGGGAACGACCTGAGCAGCTGTACGGGGTCGAAGAGACCGCTCGCCCCTCTGCGCCGGCCCGGCGGCCGCCGGCCTCCTCCGTCTCCGTCCGCCGGGACGGGCGCGGGCGAGGGCGCGCGGTCCCGGGAAGCGGTCGGGACCTGCCGGTGCGTGGCTGAGGACATCGCGGAGACCTTCTGATGGAAGACCGGCCCTGTGCGTCCCGGGCGCGCCGGGACGGAGGGCATGGGAGCCGTGCCGGCCGTGCCGCCGCCGGGGGAGCGGCGACGGCAGGGCCGCACGCGGACGCGACGGGGGAAGTGCCGTCGCGTACCCGGCCGGACGGGATCGCCCTCCGCCGTCATGCCGCTGACGTGCGCGACCCGGAACGGCCGAAGGGGAATCTAGGCCCGGCGGCACGGCCGCGCGGGCGCGTCGCCGAGGATTTGACGGCCTCCTGACAGCAGGCCGCCGCCGTCGTCAAACCCCCGTCAAGAGCGGTCCGTTGTCCATCAGAAGACCGTCAAGACTCCCGCCTCGCGAGCAGCCCGGGCCCACCGGACGCGGCCCGGTGAGCGGCTCATGGGCCGGAGCGAAGGGCCTATCGCGCCGACCGCTCCACCGCACGGTCGGCCGGCTCCCCGGGCTCCGCGCCCGAGAGCCCGGGGAGCCCGGGGCGGCCCGGCGGGACGCGGACGACCAGGGCCATCAGGGCCGCGACGAGGCAGACCGCGCTCAGCGCGGTCCACACCACGTCGTAGGTGCCGAAGAGATCCCGCGCGGTCGCGCCCAGGAAGGCCGAGGCTCCCGCGCCCAGTTGGTGGGCGGTGTTGACCCAGCCGAAGACGATGGGGCCGTCGTCGCCGTAGACACGGCTGCTGAGCGCGATGACCGGGGGCACGGTGGCGACGTCGACCAGGCCGTAGACGACGACGAAGACGATCATGAAGGGGGTGACCTCGGAGGTGAACACCATCGGCAGCGCCAGCAGGGTGAGCGCGCGGACCGCGAAGTAGCCGGTCAGCAGCCGGCGGGGATCGAAGCGGTCGGTGAGCCAGCCGGAGAAGACCGCGCCCAGGGCGGAGAAGACGCCGATCAGGGACAGCATCGACGCCGCGGCCGTGGTCCGCATGCCGTGGTCGTGGGCGGCGGGGGCCCAATTGCTCCACATGATGCCGTTGGTGGAGGCCCCGCAGATGACGAACACGCCCGCGAGAAGCCAGAACGGTCCGGTGCGCGCGGCGCGGAAGAGCACGGCCAGGGTCCGCCGTGCCGCGCCGGACGTGACCTCGGGCTTGGGCGTGAACTCGGCCGCCCCGTACGGCTTCACGCCCACGTCCGCCGGGTGGTCGCGCAGCAGCAGAAGCGTCAGGGCGGCCACCGCCAGCGCCACGAACGCGAGCGTCACCACCGGCGGCTCCCAGCCGTAGTGGTCCACGGCCCAGGCCAGGAGCGGCAGGAAGAGCAGCTGGCCCAGATGGCTGGAGGAGCTGAGCGCCCCGGTGACCAGACCGCGCCGCTCGACGAACCAGCTGTTGGTGATGCTGGCGGCGAAGGTCATGGTCAGACAGCCGCTGCCGAGCCCGATCAGCACCCCCCAGTACGCGACCAGCTGCCAGGGCCGGGTCATGACGCTGGTGAGCAGAGCGCCCGCGGTGAGGAACAGGAGCGCGCCCGCGACCACCCGGCGGATGCCGACCTTGTCCATCAGGGCCGCCGCGAAGGGCGCCGTCAGCCCGAAGAGCACCATGTTCACCGAGGCCGCGAGAGCGATCTGACCCCGGTCCCACGCGAAGCTCTCGTGCAGCGGATTCACCAGCAGTCCGGGGACGGTGGTGAAGGAGCCGGCCGTGACGATGGCCGCGCCCGCGGCGGCGGCGATCACCCAGGAGCGGTGGAGACGGGGCCCGGACCGGCGCGGCGCGGCGGTGGGCGGGGTGCGAGTCGGCTGAGGCATCTCCCCAGCCTGGGCGAGGAGTCACGCTCCCACGAGTGGCTGGATGGACCACATGCGCAAGAATGTGGCCATGCCTGTCTTCTCCCACCCCGGCCGGCACCGCGTCGCCGTCCTCGCCCGCCAAGTCCTGCTCCCCATCGAACTGGGCATCGCCCACCAGCTGTTCGGCCAGGCCAGAGCGGGCGGCTCGGCGGAGGGGGAGCCGTTGTACGAGGTGGCCACCTGCGCGCTGCGGGCCGGTGAGGTGCGCACGGACGGGGACTTCACCGTCAATGTCCCGCACGGCCCCGAGGCGCTGGCCGAGGCGGACACCGTCATCGTCCTGTCGTCGCACGAGGACTACGTCCAGGACGACCCGGCCCTGCCTGCCCCGCTCGCCGCGGCCTTCGCGTCCGTACGCCCCGGCACCCGGATGGCCTCCATCTGCACCGGCGCCTTCGTGCTCGCCTCCGCCGGACTCCTGGACGGGCGTCCCGCGACCACCCACTGGCGGTACACCGACGCCTTCTCCCGGCTGTTCCCGCGGGTCGAACTGGACCCGGACGTCCTGTACACCGACTCCGGGGACGTGCTGACCTCGGCGGGCTGCGCCTCCGGGATCGATCTGTGTCTGCATATGATCCGGCGCGACCACGGCACGGCCGTGGCGAGCGACGTCGCCCGCCGCACCGTCGTGCCGCCGCACCGCGAGGGCGGCCAGGTCCAGTACATCCGGCGGCCCGTGCCGGACCCCGCCGCGTCCAGCACCTCGGCCGCCCGCGCCTGGGCGCTGCGGCATCTCCAGGAGCCCATCACCCTGGGGCGGCTGGCGGCCAGGGAGGCGATGAGCGTACGGAACTTCAACCGCCGCTTCCGCGACGAGGTCGGGATGACGCCGATGAACTGGCTCGTCCAGCAACGGGTGGAGCGGGTGCGGGAGCTGCTGGAGGAGTCGGATCTGACCATGGAGCAGATCGCGGCCCGGACCGGGCTGGGCACGGCCGCCAATCTGCGCCAGCACTTCCACACGGCCATGGGCACCTCGCCCAGCGCCTATCGCACGACGTTCCGCGCCCCGGGCAGGCCCCGGACGGCCGGTGCGTGAGGCCGTGCGACGGCTGCCCGACCCGGCCGCGCGACGACGGAGCGGGGCGGCCCCGGCCGGGGCCGCCCCGCGCGGGCCGGGGGCTCAGCCCGCCCGTACCGGCGCGGACGGAGCGCCGGAGAGCGGGCCGATCCGGTGGAGGACCTCGTCGTGATGGCCCTCGCCCAGCAGACCGGCCGGGAACAGCACCGCGTCGGTCGTCTCCGCCGACCGCTTGCGCGCGTACTGCCGCAGCACCATGAGGATGGCCTTGTTGTCGGCGGAGACGGTTGCCTCGACATACCGGGCGCCGAGGTCCCGCTGCCGGTCGGCCGCCGCCTCGAAGAGCCGTACGCCGAGGAACGGAACGCCGTGCCGCGGATTGACCGCGGTCTGCCAGACGAAGTACGTGTCCGGCCGCTCGGGACGCCGGTAGCCGATGAGGAAGCCGACGATCTCGTCGTCCACGGTGGCCAGCAGCGAGCAGTCGGCGAAGTCCCGGAACCACAGGACGTAGAAGTAGGGGCTGTTGCCGTCCAGACCGGGGGTGTTCCTCACCAGCTCCCAGACGGCGAAGCCGTCCTCGGGGCGCGGGGTGCGGAAGACGGCCTTCTTACGGGGGGCCGAGTGCGCCTCGGCGGCCGAGGCCGTCATGCCCGGCCCGTCCCGCCGTCGGTGAGCAGTGGATAGACGCCGTTCTCGTCATGGTCCTCACGGCCCGTGACGGGCGGGTTGAACACGCAGATGTAGCGCGAGTCCGTTTTCGGCCGCAGGGTGTGCCGCTCGTGTCCGTCGAGGAGATACATCGTGCCCGGCGTGATCGTGTGCGTCTCGCCGGTCTCCTCGTCGGTCAGCTCGGACTCGCCCTCCACACAGAGCACGGCCTCGATGTGATGCGCGTACCACATCGTCGTCTCGGTGCCCGCGTAGACGGTCGTCTCGTGCAGCGAGAAGCCGACGCCCTCCTTCGCGAGCACGATGCGTTTGCTCTCCCAGGTGCCCGAGGCCGCCCTCACATGGCGGTCGGTGTTCTCGATGTCCTTGAAGGATCGGATGAGCATGGCGGGGCGGTGCCTTCCTGTTCGGCGGTGATCGGGCGGATTACGCGGTTTCACGGATGGAACGGGACAGCACGCTCATCCCCTCGCTCACCTCCTCGGCGGTGACGGTCAGCGGCGGCAGGATCTTGACGACCTCGTCCAGGGGGCCCGAGGTCTCCAGCAGCAGCCCCAGTTCGAAGGCGCGGGCGCAGATCGCCGACGCCCGGCCCCGGTCGGCGAACTCGACGCCCCAGACCAGACCGCGGCCCCGGAACCGGGCCTCCCCGTGCTCGCCGGTCAGGGCGCGCAGGGCGTTCTCGACCTGTTCGCCGCGGGCGAGGGTCTGTTTCTCCATCTGGCCGTCGGCCCAGTAGGCGTCGAGTGCGGCGGCGGCGGTGACG